>NZ_JBHSIU010000042.1:0-79239 GCF_042653625.1 Dactylosporangium cerinum
GCGTTCCACGCGAGGGAGAAGCTGGTGTTGGTGGTCGCGGTGACCTGGAGGTTGCCCGGCACACCCGGCGTGCCCGCGGGCGTGGTCGGCGGGGGCGTGGTCGGGCCGCCGCCTCCGGTGCAGGTGCCGAGATCGGTCCACAGCGCCGGCGTGGTGGACGGGGTCCAGCCGGCGCCCGGATAGGCGGTGTGCGTCTGCAGGGCCCGGTACGTGTGGCCCTGGTACGTGACCTGGGTGCCCGCCGTGTAGGTGTTGCCTTCCGCCCAGACCGGGGCGGTGCAGGCGGCCTGGACGGCGGCGCTGCCGGCCTGTGCCTGGAGCGTGGGCGCGAGGGCCAGGGTTGTTGCGATGGCCAGGGCCACGCCCGCTGCCAGTGCGAATTTACGACGTTGAGATCTCATTGGACTCCTCGTCATCGATGGATGGAGAGGAAGTTAGCAGTTAACACTGTTAAATGTAAGAGTCAGGTGGGGGACAGGCCGGCGTCGGCGAAGACATGCCGGGCCAGGGCGGAGCCGAGGAATCCCACGAACGCGTCCGCGCCGACGGTGTTGGAACCGGTCGAGACCTTGATCGCGGTGTACTCGTCGGCGATGCGCAGCGCCTGGGCGAAGTCGAGGGCGCGCAGGTCGTTGCCGGAAGCGACGACGTCGGTGCGGTAGACGAGCGCGGCATCGGCGGTGCCTGTGCGGACCCGGTTCAGGGCGGTGGCCGGGTCCGGGTCGACAGCAGCGGGACGCACGTCGATCGATGCGGCGGCGAGCGCGGCACGGCTCATCCGGCCGCACGGGATGGTCTCGGCGCACAACGCCACCCGCGAGCCGGGAAGGTCGGTGACGCCGGCGATCCCGGTGCCCGGCGGGACGGCGATGACGATCGGGTTGCGGGCCACGACGGCGGGCGCGCCGCGGACGTGTCCGGCGGTGACCTGGGCGGTGGCGACGGTGTCCGCGGACACGAACACGTCGACCGGTGCACCGGCGAGGATGTGCCCGGCGTGCTCGGCGCCGCGGCCGTACTCCACCGCGACCCGGACACCCGGGAACGCCTCCTCGAACTTCGGCACGAGCTGGGTCAGCGTGGCGCGTAACTCGTCGGCGGCGTGCACGACGAGCGTCCCGCCCGGCGCGCCGGACCCCACCGGTCCACCGGCGGCGTGCTGATGGTCGTGGCCGGCGGAGGCCGGCGCCGCGACGGGTGCGCGCCCGGAGTCGGACGACGTGTTGGTGCACGCCGCCAGGGCGAGACTCATTGCGACAACGGCCACGCCGCTCAGGCTCCGCAGGTTCATCGGGGCGGCTCCGCTCGCTCGAATGCTCGGAGCCGTCCGGCCCGGGATGCCCGAGCCGGACGGGTCCTGTTGGTGATCAGTGGGGTTGCCGGATCAGCAGGCGCCGTTGTCCTGCCAGACGCCCCACTCCCCGGTGGTGCCAGGCTCCTCGCCCTGGGTCCACCACCGTGCGGTGTACTTGCGGCTCTTGTGCGAGACGGTCATGCCCCCGGTGTAGACGGCCGACGCGCTCCACGCCGCGCCGCAACCGCCGGTCGGCGGTGGGGTGGTGGGGCCACCGCCGCCGCCACCCACGTTGACGTCGACGCACGCGTAGAACGCCATCGCGGTGTCGTAGATGTTCCAGACGGCGAGGACCTTGTGCCGCCCGCTGGGCAGTCCGGTGACGTTGTGGTTGACGACCTGCGGCGGTTGCGCGTTGCCGTTGGTGAACGTCTGGTGCAGGTTGCCGTCCACGTAGTACTGCCAGTTGAGCGTGCGGTGCATCGCGGTGTTGCGCCACGAGAACGTGGTCGAGCTGCTGATGTTCGTGACGATCCAGCCCTTGTTCTCCTGGTCGAGCACCGTGAAGTTGCTGTTGCCGCCGCTGCAGTTGCGGGAGCCCTTGGGAGCCTCGACGCTCTGCGGTTCGTACTGGATGGAGCCGCAGTTGGCGACGGCACCGGTGGCGCACTGGTCCTGGCGGCTCGGCGGGCTCGTGATCCAGCCGTGCGCGCTGGCCGGAGAGGCCGAGAAGATCACGGCGAGCAGGGGGACGGTGAGGAGGGCGGCAGCGAGGACTGCCAGTCTTCTTCGGAGGGTCATGTCGCTCCTTCGGCAGGCGTGGGTCATCCTTCGTTGACGACCGGTCCGCCCACCGACGTCGACCTTCCATCAGGGAACGTCAATACTGTTAGGTTTGTCAACAGTTTCGGCGGCACCGGTCCGGGCCGCTCTGTTCCCACCTGTAACCGGTGCGGCGCCGCGAAGTGATCGCGTGCGAGACTCGGTACCGTACCGGTGGACGTCGATGTTCACGATCGTGCGGGGGCGACGCGGTGGACCTGGTCGTGCTGAAGCCGGGCCTGGACGACCGGGACGAGCGCATCGCATCGGCGGGGCTGATGGGCGAACACGACGGCACCGTCAACGTCGTCCGCATCGTGGAAGGCGTCAGTACCGATGACAGGTTGTGGAACGAGGTCGTCGGCGAGCTGGTGACGGCCGGGCTCCACCACCCGCTCAAGCAGCCGGGCCGCCGCCTGCTGATCGGCGCGGCGCTGGTCCTCATCGCGATGGTGGCCGTCTACTGGCAGATCTTCGCCGGCACCGGCGCCGACGAACCCGGCTGGCTGCGGTGGCTGGTGGGGATCTTCGCGCCGCCGCTGTGCCTGGGCGGGGCGCTGGCGACCGACGCCGTGTTCGCCGCACTGGAGCGCCGGGCCAACGTCCGGCTGCTCAAGCTCGCGCGCCGGGGCGTCGGCTACGACTATCCGGCGAGTGCGGGTCTCGTCGTCGCCCTGGACGGCGTCGACGCGATCACCCGCACGCACCCCGAGCTGGCGAGGCGTCTGGACGTCCGGCAGCGGCGCAGACGCGCGACGCCGCCGGTCAAGAGTCTGCGCGAAGTACTGCTCGAGGAATGAGCCTGGCAGGAGCGGAGGTCCTGCGCACGTTCCTCCGGCCGGGACTCAGTTTGCTCCGTTGAATACGCCGAAAACCGCGGTGCCGACCAGGCCGCACCACACGATGATGAACAGCCCGAAGAGCACGCTGAGGATCCAGCCGGCGATGACACCGACGTTGGCCAGTTCGATCCCGCGTTCTCCGCTCTGCGCGATCTGCTCCTTGGCCTTGCCTCCGAAGTAGATCCCCAGCGGCGGGAAGACGACGAAGGCGAAGACGGCGGCGAGGATGGCATACGTGTTCACGGGCGGAAGCGGGGTGTACTGGAAATTCGGTGGCTCGGTCATACGTCCGTCAGCTCCCCGTCGGGTTTCACACCATCATGGCCCGGGCAGTATCGCAGCTTTTCGATCTCCAGGACATCGATCATTTGCCGAGTGGCGGGTTGCGGGCCGCGACCCGGTCGGCTTCATTGGCTGCCTGGACTATTCCTGGCGATCCTTCCAGCGACGAGAGGCCGGAGCCGCGACGTTCCTCCAAGTTCTTGACTTGGAGGTACAGAATGACGTAGCGTCGCTGACATGGGGAGGCCCAAGCAGTTCGATCCCGACGTAGCCGTCAACAAGGCGATGGAACTCTTCTGGCGCAAAGGATTCGCCGAGACCACACCTCAGGATCTCGTTGCGGAGCTGGGTATCGGCAAGGGCAGTCTCTACAGCACCTTTTTCAGCAAGAGGGCGCTGTTCGACCTTGCGCTGCAGCGCTACGTCGAGATGCGGGTGGCCGGTGTGGTCGAGACGCTGGAACGGCCAGGCCCGGTCACCGAACGCCTGCGGGTGGCGCTGCTGCGGCTCGCCGACACGGATGTCACGCCGACCCCCCGTGGTTGTCTTGCGGTCAACACGGCCGTGGAGTTGGCCGGATGTGACGAGGTCGCGGCCGAGGTGGTCGGGCGATTGTTCGATCGCATCGAGGCTGCGTTCCAGGCCGTGATCGAGGAGGGGCAACGCAGTGGAGAAATCACGGCCGGCCGTGATTCCCGGCAGCTGGCAAGCCTGATCCTCGCCTCGTTCATCGGCATGTCCGTCCTGGCGAAAACCACGGATGCGCAACGGTTGCGGCGAACCATTGATGCGGTGATGGCAGCACTCTGACCTGATCCTCCGATCAGATGGCTCATCATGCCCACATTTTTGACCTGAAGTTACAAAAAGGGAGTCGAAGAATGGAAACGACAGAAGGAGCACCGGAGATGGTCCAGCACGCCGCGAACGTCGGACCAAAAGTGACAAAGGGACTCTTTGTCCGGCTGGAGGCCAAACCCGGCCGGGAGGCGGACCTCGAGGCGTCCCTCAAGTCTGGTCTCGCTGCGGTCCTTGACGAGCCTGACACCACGGCCTGGCTGGCGATCCGCCTCGGGCCGACCAGCTTCGCCGTTGTTGACGCGTTTCCGAATGCGGCTGGCCGGCAATTCCATCTCGACGCCGGCAAGATCCGGATTACCAACGACGCGTACATGGAGATGCTCGCCGAGCCGCCGTCGTTCACCCACACCGACATCGTGGCATCCAAGCTTCCGTTGCAGGCATAACGCCCGCCGGCCCGTCACCCTGCCGTTAGCGCCGAGCGACCCGCACACCGTCGAGCGCGGCTTGCAGCACTCGCCACGGCCACCGCGCGATCGGCATATCAGCGCAGCGTTGACTTTCCGCACGTGCAGCAGGTGTTCCGGGTGCGCCGCGACGTGTTCGACGCCACCCAGCAGCGGGTCGGCAGGGAAATCGTGCATGGGGTGACCAGCTTGCAGCCGGTCACCACCGCCGAGCAGATCAACGCTCATGCGCGCAACCACTGGTCGATCGAGAGCAAGAGCCACTGGGTCCGCGACGTTGGTCTACGCCGAGGACCACCGGCACGCCTACCCCGGTGAGCAGCGTGCCGCCGTCGTGCTCACGGGGCGAGCAGGTCGGTGCGGAGCCGGTACACGTAGTCGTCCCGGTCGCGGCGGCCGGCCGGGCCGGGGCCTTCGCGCGGGACGAACAGGTTGGCCTCCGAGCGGGTCCATTCCCGCGATGCGTAGCGTTCCAGGATGCGCCATTCGCCGTCGCGCTGCTCGAGCAGGTCGATGTAGCGGAAGCCGCTGGTGAAGTTCAGCTGC
This sequence comes from Dactylosporangium cerinum, assembly GCF_042653625.1. Classification (NCBI taxonomy): domain Bacteria; kingdom Bacillati; phylum Actinomycetota; class Actinomycetes; order Micromonosporales; family Micromonosporaceae; genus Dactylosporangium; species Dactylosporangium cerinum. The sequence continues at coordinate 5,055 of NZ_JBHSIU010000042.1, forward strand.
GGGGAGTCCGATGGGGAGCCCCAGTGCACGGCGGTGCCGTAGGTCTCCGACAGTGCCCGGGTTCCAGCGAACTCGACCAGGTGGTTGGCGACCAGGTGCATCGTGCCGTCGAAGCCGCGCAGCTTCGGCTCGACCCAGGCGACGTACTCCTCGACGGGTCCGTCGAAGCCGGTGTGGTGGTCGATCGCGCCGGGGTGGTAGCAGGAGCGGACCAGCTCCATGTCGAGGCGGTCGACGCCCCGGCAGTACCGGCACACCAGCTCCCGGATGGCGGCCCGGTCGATGTCCTCGTTCGTCATCAGAACCTCCCGCAACTGTCTGTTGTGGACCCGCGTGGCCTGGTGTTTTGCCGGGCCGCACAGGTAAGCTACCAAGCACTTGCTTGGTTCGGGAACCCGTTGGCTGCCAACGGTTTTCGTGGGTGGAAGTGGGGATGCGATGGCTCGGCTGGGCTTCAACCTGATGAGCGTGGACGAGCTGTACGGCGGCCGTTTCACCGGCATCCTGGAGGCGGCCGGACTGGCCGACCGGATGGGCGTGGACCTGCTGGTGCTGCCCGACCATGTGACGATCAGCGAACAGGCCCACCGCGACCGGGTGGCCGTCGGCTTCCCGTATCCCATCGACACCAACTGGTTCGAGCCGCTGACCGCCCTCGCCGCGGTCGCCGGGGTCACCGCCCGGGCCCGGCTCGGCACCAACGTCCTCATCGCGCCGATCCGCCCGGCCGTGCTGCTGGCCAAGCAGCTCGCCACGCTCGACGTCATCTGCGGCGGACGGCTGGATGTGGGCCTCGGGGCGGGCTGGCAGGAGGAGGAGTACCGGGTCACCGAGCGGCCGTTCGAGCGCCGCTTCGGCTACCTGGAGGAGCAGGTCGCCGTCTGCCGGGCACTGTGGGCCGGGGGACCGGCGGCCCACGCGGGGCAGCGGGTGGACTTCACCGACCTGTACAGCATGCCGGTGCCGGTGCAGGGCGCGGACCTGCGGCTGTCGTTCGGCTTCCACCCCACCCCGCGGGCGATCGAGCGGGTGGTGCGCCACGGCGTGGGGTGGTGGGCGGCGCCGATGCCGGTCGAGGAGGTGCGGGCCGCGGTCGCCGCCATCCGCGCCGAGTGCGTGCGGGTCGGCCGGGACCCGGCCGCGATCCCGGTCACCGCGGCCACCACGCTGGTCACGCACGGCAGGACCGCCGAGGAGGCCGGCGCCGCGCCGGTGCTGCAGGAGGCGCGGGCGCTGTGGGAGGCCGGTGCCGACTGTGTCATCGTGCACCCCCTGGCGTTCGTGCGGACACCGCAGGAGCTGCCGGAGTTCCTGCAGCCCCTGCTCGACGCCCGGGACGCGGTTCACGCCTCGACGACCACCTTGAGCTGACCGGCCCGGGGCGCGGCGGCCCGGTCGTAGGCCTCCTGGACGCGCGTCATCGGCAGCCGGTCGGTGACGTAGGCGTCCAGGATCGACGGGTGCTCCCGCAGGTACTGCTGGGCCAGCCGCAGCACCCGTCCGCGGTCCTTGGTGGTGCCGGCCCGCAGGGTCAGGTCCTTGCGGAAGAACGTGTGCATCGGCACCGGGTAGACCAGGTCGTCGGGCACCCCGAAGTAGTAGACCAGGCCGCCGTCCGCGGCCGCGTCGACGGCGCAGCCGAGGGTGCCGACCTGGTGCCCGATGGACTCGACCACCACCCGCGGCCGGTCGGCCGGGGCGAGCGAGGCGACCCAGCGGTCGCACGAGGCCCGCACCGGCTCGTCCACCCCGAAGGTCCGTGCCTGTGCCGACCGGTCGATCCGGTCGACGCCGACCACGTGGGCCGCGCCCGCGGTCTTCAGTACGTGGCTGAACAGCATGCCGATCGGTCCCTGGCCGAGGACGGCGACCCGCTGCCCGGTGACGTCCCCCATCCGTTCGACCGCGTAGATGACGCAGGCGAGGGGCTGCGCGACCACGGCGTGCGCCGGCGGGAGCGTGCCGTCGTCGGGTGCGAGGGAGTCCCCTTCGGTGACGACGAGGTCGGCGAGCGCGTCCTGGCCCAGGGCCCAGCCGACCGCGGTGGTGCCGGGCGTGAAGCCTGGGTGGCGGGAGGCGACCACGTCGCCCACTACCTCGTGCATCGGGCAGCCCGGCCCGGGTGGCGCGCCGTCCGGGTGATTGCCCAGCCCGCCCTGTAGCTGGACGGCGCCCTTGAACAGGGGCATGTCGCTGCCGCAGATCGCGCCGGCCCGGACCCGCAGCAGCACCTCGCCGGGGGCGAGCGCCGCCGGGGATGGTGCCGGGACGCGGACGTCGGCGAACGTCGACGGGGCAACGAGCTGGGCCGCCCACATGTCACTCAATGCTGGCTCCCTCAAGAAAGAGGCCGGGCGGCCCCACAGGACCGCCCGGCAACGTGCATTACGGCCGCATGGACGCGACGTAGTTGCGGATGACCTCGATGCCGTCGAACAGCTCGGTGAACGTCCACTCGCGTGGTGCGTCCGGTGCCGCGCGCAGCATCGCCAGCAGGGTCTCCTCGTCGTCGACGTTGGCGACGATCAGCCGGCCCCCGCCGGCCATCGAGTACAGGCAGTCGAAGGTGCCGTCGGCCAGCTTGGCCGAGATCCAGTCCACGGCCACGTCGGCGATCCTCAGTCCCAGCTCAGGATCGACCGGGCCGTGGTGGCCGACGGCGAGGAACTTCCGCATCGGCTACGCGGCCAGCGCCGTCTGGCGCGGCGTGTCGTCGAACAGCTTGTCGTCGGCCAGGGGTTTGGTGAAGTTGACGATGCCACCGATCTCGGCCCAGGCGGACTCGATCGGTGCGATGTTGCCGATGGGGAACTTGAAGTCGGGGTCGAACACCAGGCTGGACGGCCCGGTCACCTGGGCCTCGGTGGCGCCCAGGGCCTTGATCAGCCCCTCCTTCACCTGCGGGTTGCTGCGGTAGTCGCCCTGCAGATAGGTGCGGCTGGTGCGGACCAGCGCGCGCACGATGGCCGCGGCCACGTCCGGCTTCTCGGTGCGGATCTTGCCCATCCAGTAGCTGGTGATGGACGCGGTGAACGGGATGATGAGCTTGTGCCCGGTCTTCTCGGCGGTGGTCCAGACCGGGTCGCTGAGGTTGCCGGCGTCCACCGAGCCCGAGTCGAGCCCGGCCAGCAGGTCGGCGCCGCCGAGCGGCACGATCGTGACGTCCTTGACGGTGAGGTTGCAGGTCTTCAGGTAGGCGGCCAGCTCGACCACGGCGGGGGAGCCGAGGCCGGTGGCGGAGCCGGTGGAGACCTTCTTGCCCTTCAGGTCGGCGCAGCTGAACGAGCCGTCGGGCTTGAGCAGGCTCTTGCGCACGTAGTAGCCCTGGTGGTTGGCGGGGCTCCAGCCGACGCCGCCGCCGATGCCCTTGATGTCGGCGCCACCGGCGATCGCGTTGAACAGCCCGGCCGACGGCGCGGCGGGCGCCACGTCGATGTCGCCCTTCTGCATCACCACGACGAGGTTGTTCGTCTGTACCAGCTGGATGTTGATCTTGATGTTTTCCTTCTTGAACTCCCCGAAATATTCGGCGAGCAGTAATGGTGCATACGCCTCGATGTTGCGGAAGGGCAGCGAGGCGTTGACGGTGACCTCGCTCGGCAACGGCTTCGGCGCGGGGGTGTTCGGCCCGGTCGGGCCGGGGGCCGGGGCGCTGGTGGCCTGGGTTCCGGTGGGAGTGGAGGACGGGGTCGAGCCGTCGTCGCCGCAGGCGGACAACAGCGGGACGGCGAGCACGGCGACGACGAACAGGGCGGCTGATCGGCGCATCTTTGCGTCTTCCTTACTGGGGGAGGGGAAACCGATTTACAGGAGGTTCCGGTCGCCGCCTTCGATCTCGACGCGAGCCCACGGCAGCACGAGCAGCGACACCCACTTGACGACATTGCTCAGCAGCAGACCCATGAGGGCGACCGCCACGATGCCGACGTACATCCGGGGCGCCTGAAAGAGCGTCCAGGAGTACCAGATGAGATAGCCGATGCCCTTGTTCGCCTGGGTGAACTCGACGCCGACCATCATCAGCACGGCGACGCTGACCGACATCCGCAGACCGATGAACATCTGCGGCAGCGCGGCCGGGAACAGCACATGACGGAAGGTCAGCCACGGGCCGGCCTGGAAGCTCTGCGCCACCTCGCGGTGACCCGGACTCACCGCCAGGAATGCGGCCATGGTGCTGACCCACATGAAGAAGAAGACGGTCATCCCGATGGCCACGTTCAGGGCCGTGTCGGTGAGCCCGAAGATGAGCAGCAGCAACGGGAAGATGGCCAGCTTCGGCACCGTGTACAGCGCCGACAGCAACGGTTCGAGGGTGGCCCGGACCCAGCGGGAGGCGCCGAGGGCGATGCCGGCGGCCACGCCGGTCACCACGCCCATGGCGCAGCCGATGAGCACCCGGGTCAGGCTGGCCCAGAGGTGGTCGAACAGCTCGCCGCTCTCGACGAGCTGCAGGGCCGCCTTCCAGACCTCGGTGGGCGGCGGGAAGAACAGCGGGTTGACCGCGCCGCTGGTCGCGGCCACCTGCCACACCACGAACAGCACCACCGGCGCGCCGAAGCCCAGCACGATCTCGGCCAGCCGGCGACGGCGCCGGCGGACCGCGGCCCGCTCCGGGGTGGCGGAGGCCTCGCGGCGCACCAGCCGGACGTTCCCCGGTGCCGACGCCGGCTTCTGCATGGTCTGGGCCACAGCTACTCCTCTCCCGCCGCGAGCGAGGCCTGGACCTCGTCGCGCAGCACGTCCCACACGTTCTGGTGCAGCTCCGCGAACTCGGGCGTGCGGCGCACGTCGCTGGCGCGGGGCCGGCCGAACGGCACGGTGATGTCACTGACGACCCGGCCGGGCCGGGCCGACACGACGACCACGCGGTCGCCGAGGACGAGCGCCTCCTCGAGGCTGTGGGTGACGAAGATGACGGTGCGCCGGTCCTCCTCCCAGACCTTGAGGAGCACCTCCTGCAGCACCACTCGCATCTGCGCGTCCACGGCCGCGAACGGCTCGTCCATGAGCAGGATCTGCGGCTGCACGGCCAATGCGCGGGCGATCGAGACCCGCTGCCGCATGCCGCCGGACAGCGTGGCCGGGTACGCCTTCTCGAAGCCGCTCAGCCCGATCCGGCGGATCCATTCCATCGCCCGCTCGTTGGCCTCCCGCCGGGGGACCTTCGCCATCTCCAGGCCGAACCGCACGTTGGCCAGCACGGTCTTCCACGGCAGCACCCCGTAGTCCTGGAAGACCATGGACGTGTCTGCCCGGCCCTCGTCCAGCCACAGGTCCAGGGTGCCCGCGGTCGGTGGCAGCAGGCCGTTGACGATGCGCAGAAACGTCGACTTGCCGCAGCCGGACGGGCCGACCAGGCAGACGAACTCGCCGTCGGCGACCCGCAGGTCGAACGGGCCCAGGGCGTGCACGCGGCTCTTGCCGGAGATGAACTGCCGCTCCACGCCGGACGCGAGCAGCTTGGCGCCCGCGGGTGCCGTCGGCGGGGCCGCGGTCGCTTGCCGTGTCTGTGTGTCCACTGTGCTCCAGGTGTCCTCAGGGGCGGGGTGTCCTCAGGTGGCGGGTGTCCTCAGGTGCCGGGGTGTCTGACGGGTCAGCCGAACCATTGGCCTGCGTTGACGTCGAGCGTCTGCCCGGTCACGCCCGCGGCGGCGGGCGAGCCGAGGAAGGCGGCCACGTCAGCCACCTCCCGGGCCGTCACGAACCGGCCCAGACAGGTCCCCTCCAGCGCGGCCCGCCGGGCGTCGGCGTCGGCGAGGAACGCCTCCAGGTTGTCCGACTCGATGTATCCGGGCACGACGGCGTTGACCCGGACCGAGTGCGGGCCCAGCTCGCGGGCCAGGACCTGGACCAGGGTGAGCATCGCCGACTTCACCACGGCGTAGATGCCGGAGCCGGGGTGCGGCCGGCGCGCCGAGATGGAGCTGACCAGCACGACCGCCGCCGGGCGCCCCCGCATCAGCGGCAGCAGCTCGTACAGCAGGTTGGTGGCCGACAGGATGTTGCCGTCGACCGCCGCGTGCCAGTCGGCGGCGGTACGGTCGCCGAGCGAGCCGAGCGGCGGCCGGGAGAACGCGTTGTGCACGAGGACGTCGACGGCGCCGTACCGCTCGCCGATGCGTTCGGCGGCCTCGGCGCAGCGGGCCCGGTCCGTGAGGTCGGTCGGGAGGCGCAGCGCGGCCCGGCCGGCCGCCTCGACCTCGCCGGCGACCTCGTTCAGGTAGCCGGCGCTGCGGGCCAGCAGGGCAAGGTTCGCGCCGGCCCCGGCGAAGGTCAGAGCGAGCTCGCGGCCCAGCCCCGGGCCCACGCCCGCGACGGCGACTGTACGTCCGGTCAGGTCCATGCCGCCACCACCTCGTCCACTGTGGACAGCGTGGCGAGATGGCGCAGGCTGTAACGGATCACCTCGGCGGCGTAGTCGGCCGGGACGCCGGCCACCGCGTCGACCGGCACCACCACGCGGTACCCGAGCCCCACCGCCTCCATCGAGGCGCCGAGGATGCCCATGTTCACCGACACGCCGACCAGGACGATCGTGCGCACGCCGAGGCCGCGCAGGGTCGCGTCGAGGTCGGTGCCGGTGAACGGGGTCACGCCGTGCAGCCGCTCGACGGTGACGTCGCCGTCCTCCGGCCCGATCTCCGCCAGCACCTGTGCGGACACCGAGCCGGTGCGCAGGTGCTCGGGCATGGCCGCGGCGCGCTCCAGGATCGGCGCGTTCGTCAGGCCCGGCCGCCCACCGGCCCGGCGGGCGACGGTGGCGTGCACGACCGCGACCCCGGCGGGGCGTGCCGCAGTCAGCAGGCGGCGCACGTTGCCGACGCCACCGGCGGCCCGCAGCTGCTCGCCCAGCTCCGGCACCAGGCTCTCGGGGCCGACGATGCCGCGCTGCAGTTCCATCGTCACGACCGCGGTGCCGTCGGGGCGGACCACCGCGGGGTCGAGTGGACGGCTCATGGGCCACCTCCGGGCGTGATGGTGACGGCGTGGCCCTGCTCGGCCGACGCCTGGATCGCCTCGACGACCCGCAGCACGGCCAGGCCGTCGGCGAAGGTGGCCGGACGTTGCTCGCCGGTGCTGCCGTCATCGAGGTGGCGGTACAGCCAGCCCGCCAGACCGGTGTAGGCGGCGATCTCGGCCGCGGTCCACGGGCGGCTGCTGTCAGCTGCGTCTGGATGCGACGGTGCGGCGCTCAGGTCGTGGGTCCCGTCGGCGGTCTCGAGGTGGGCCCGGCCGTCCACGATGGACACGGTGCCGGCGGTGCCGGCCACCCGGGTCACCTCGACCGGCGCGCCCCAGACCGCCGCGCACTCCTGGATGATCCCGACCGCGCCGGACGCGGTGCGCAGCAGCACGCCGTAGCCGTCGTCGGCGCCGCCGCCGGGGCGGGGCACCGCCTGGCCCAGCGTGGCCGACACCTCGGCGATCGGGCCGAGCCACAGGTGCAGCTGGTCCAGCAGGTGGGTGCCGTTCGCGCGGAGCCACCCGCCGCCGCGGGCCGGGTCGAACCACCAGCCGGGCGCGCCCGCTTCGGCGTCGGCGAGGATCGGGTAGGATCGCACGACCGTGACCGTGTGCGGCCGGCCGATGCGGCCGCCGGCGATCGCGGCGCGGACCGCCTCGACCGCGGGGTCCCACCGGAACTCGGTGCCGACCAGCGCGACGACACCGGCCGCGTCGGCCGCCTTCGTCATCGCCTCGGCCTGCTCGACCGACAGCGCGAGGGGCTTCTCGCAGATGACGTGCCGCCCGGCCGCGACGGCCAGCCCGGCGAGCTCGGCGTGCGTGTCCGGGGGTGTGGCGATGGTGACGATCTCGGCGTCGGTGGCCCGCAGCGCGGCCTGGAGGGAGTCGAACCCGGCCGGCACGCCGACCCGCGCGGCCCGCCGGGTGGTCCGCTCGGCGTCCTGGCCGACCAGCGCGGCCACCTCGAACCCGGCCGCCCGCAGCGCCGGCACATGCACCCGCAGCCCGAAGCCTGTGCCCACGACGATCGCAAGCCGGGTCATGCCATGCCCCCGCGGTCCAGGCCCAGCACCCGCAGTGCGTTGGTGCGCAGGAACTTCTCCCACACGTCGTCGTGCAGGGGCAGGTCGTCCAGCTCGGTGAAGATACGCTCCAGGGACAGGCCCATCGGGAAGTAGCCGGCGTAGAGCACCTTGTCCGCGCCGCGGGTGTTGGCGAAGTCCAGGATCTGCCGCGGGTAGTACTTCGGCGCGAACGCGCTGGTCGAGTAGTACAGGTTGGGCCACTTCAGCAGCAGCTTCACGGCCAGGTCGACCCACGGTTCGCAGCCGTGCCGGGTGACGAAACGCAGCTCGGGGAAGTACCAGCAGACCTCGTCGATGAGGGCGACCTCCTGGGCCGCGAACGGGATCCGGGGCCCGGGCACGCCGGCGCAGACGAAGATCGGGATGTCCAGGTCGACGCAGGCGGCGTACAGCGGGTAGAACCGCTTGTCGTTGATCGGCACCGGCGGGTTGAGACCGCTGGGCATCGCGCTCGCCGCGACCACGCCGAGCTCCTCGACGGCCCGTCGCAGCGCCCGTACACCCTCCATCCCGGCGTTGGGATCGACGGGGAACGCCCCGAGGAACCGCTGCGGGTGGTCCTTGAGCGCGGCGACGGCGAGCTCGTCGTCGAAGCTGACGGTGATCATGCCGCGTTCGACGCCGAAGCGGTCCATCTCGCCCAGCACGGCCGCCGCGCCGTCGGCGCTGAACCGCTGGTCCGGCAGGCTCTTGTACATGTACTCGGCGGGGAACCGGTAGGTCTCGCGGCTCTCCTGGTCGCGCAGCTGGGCGCCGAGGAACCGGCGCCAGCTGTCGTCGCCGGGTCCTTTCGGGATCCCCATCATCAGGTCGATCACGCCGATGTCGGTGGGCCTGGGCATTGCGTCACCACCCCCGGAAGACCGGGTCGCGCTTCTCCGCGAAGCTGCGCAGCCCTTCGGCGCTGTCCTCGGTCCACACGTTCATCGCCACCGCCATCTCCTCCTGGTGGAACGCCGAGACCCGGTCCGAGTCCAGCGACTGGTTCAGCAGGCGCTTCGCCAGGCCGATCGCGACGGTCGGCCCGGCCGCGAACCGGGCCGCGAGCGCGTCGGCGGCGGCCGGCAGGTCGTCGGGCTCGACCACCTGGTGCACGATGCCGAGACGTTCGGCGTCGGTGACGCTCAGGTCGCCGCCGAGCAGCAGCAGCCGCTTCGCCAGGTGTAGCCCGAGGATGCGGGGCAGCAGGTACGCCGCCGCGGCGTCCGGCACGATCCCGCGGGTGATGAACAGCTCAGCGAACCGGGCGCTGGTCGAGGCGACGACGACGTCGGCGGCGAGGGCGAGCTGGGCGCCCATGCCGGCGGCCACCCCGTTGACCGCGGCGATGACCGGCTTGGGGCAGTCGAGGACCGCGGCGATGAGGGCCTGCGCGCTGCGGACCGCGGGCCCGGTGGCGCCGACCACCCGGTCCGGCCGGCCGTCGGCGGGCGGAGCGGGCTTCGGCAGGCCGAGGTCGCCGCCGGCGCAGAAGGCCCGGCCGACCGCGGAGAGCACGACCGCCCGCACCTCGACCGCCGCGCCGGCCTCGGCCAGCAGCGAGATCAGCCGTTCGCGCTGCGGCGGGCCGAGCGCGTTGCGCCGCTCGGGGCGGTCGAACACGATCCGGGCCACGCCGCCCTCGACGGTGCAGCGCACCTGCTGCGTCACGTCCTGCTCGGCGGTCATGACCCGGCCCGCCGGGCTGTGGCGCGGGGCAGGCCCAGGTGCCGTTCGGCGATGATGCCGCGCTGGATCTCGCTGGTGCCGGCGTAGATGGTGGTCACGACCGAGTGCCGGAACTCGTGCTCGATCCAGCCGTCGGCGGGGGCGCCGGTGCCGTGCCCGGCGAGCAGCCCGTCGGCGCCGACGACATCCATCAGGGACGCCGCGGCCCGCATCAGCGCCTCGGAGCTGAACAGCTTCGCCAGGGACCCCTCGGTGTGCGGCAGGACGTCGCGTGAGGTCAGCCAGGTCATCCGGTACCCCATGAGGCGGCTCACCTCGAGGTCGGTGTACGCCCGGGCCAGGCAGGCGCGCACCTCGGGCCGCTCGATCGGCGCCGGCCCGTCCGGGCCGGCCGTGCGGGCCCAGTGCACTGCGCGGCCCAGCAGGTGCAGCAGGTGCCCGGCCGCGGCCGGCTGCCGCTCGAAGGCGAGCGCCACCATCATGACGTCCCAGCCGCCGTCGACCTCGCCGACCCGTGCGCTGTCCGGGACCCGGACCCGGTCGTAGAACGTGGCGTTGGTGCGTTCCCCGCCGAGGGTGTGCACCGGGCGGACCTGGACCCCGTCGGCGTCCAGCGGCACCAGGAACATGGTCAGGCCGCGGTGCTTGGGCACGTCAGGGTTGGTGCGGGCGAGCAGGAAGACGTAGCTCGCCTCGTGCGCCATCGTGGTGAACATCTTCTGGCCGTCGATGACCCAGTCGTCGCCGTCGCGGGTGGCCCGGGTGCGGGCCGCGGCCACGTCGGAGCCCGAGTCCGGCTCCGAGTAGCCCAGGCACAGCAGGATCTCGCCGCCGAGGATGGCCGGGATGACCTCGTGCCGCTGCTGCGGCGTGCCGACGATCTGCAGCGTCTTGGCCACCAGCTCGGCGATGAGCCAGCCTTCGATCGGGATGCCGGCCCGGGCGAACTCCTCGTTGAGGGTGGCCATCTCGAACGGGTCCCGGCCCTGCCCGCCCTGCTCGACCGGCCAGGCCGCCTTCAGCCAGCCGCGTCCGGCCATCGCCCGGTGCACGTCCCAGCTGTGCAGCGTGCCGGTGTCGTGCACGGCCGCCGACGTCTGCGGTGGCAGCCCGGCCAGGAACTGCCGGACCTCGTCGCGGAAGCGCAGCTGCGCCGCGGAGAGTTCGAAGTCCATCTACCGCCGCCCTGTGTCGGAGTCGGTGTCGGCCAGCGCGAGCGCGACGACGGCGTCGACGGCTGCGGACTCGCCGCCGCTGAGCAGGCTCAGTGCCTTGGCCCGGCGGAAGTACAGCTGGATGTCGTATTCGAGGGTGTAGCCGTAGCCGCCGTGCGCGTGCAGGCTGCGGTCGGTGGCCTGGCGGGCGGCCCGGCCGGCGAACGCGGCGGCCATCGCGGCCAGGCCGTGCCGGCGGGGGTTGCCGGTGTCGGCGGCCCAGGCCGCCTCCTGGACCAGCAGCTGCGCGCCGTCGACGAGGGCGGCGGCGTCGGCCAGCTGGTGGGCGAGGGCCTGGAAGGCGCCGATCGGCTGGCCGAACTGGTGGCGGGTCTTCGCGTACTGCACGCCGAGGTCCAGCCCGGCCGCGGCGATGCCGGCGAGGGTGGCCGCGGTGAGGATCTGCCAGTCGGCGCGGGCCTCGGCGAAGGCTGTCGCCGCCGACGGTCCCTCGGCGAGGACGGTCGCGCCGGTGAGGTCGGCGTGACCGATCGCCAGCGCGGCGAGGGTCTGCTTCGGCCGTTCGACGTCGTGGCCGGGCCCGGCGATGACGATCCGGCCCCCGACGCCGTCGTGCCAGCGCCCGTCCTGCGCCCCGCTCCGGCTGCTGTCCGGGTCGCCGTCCCTTCCGCCGGAGTGGCCGTCCCAGGCGATCACGCGGTCGGCGACGGCGGCCCACGGGACGGTCCGGGCGACGCCGGCCATGGCCGGGCGGGGGGAGAAGGTGACCAGGTCGTCGCCGGCGGCGAGGCCGAGGCGGTCCAGCAGCCGGGTCGCGACCAGGGTCTCCACCAGCGGCGCCGAGGCGAGGCAGGCGCCGGCGTCCTGGGCGGCGACGGCGAGGTCGGCCAGCCGGGCCGGGGTGCCGTCGCGGGAGCCGGCCAGGTGCGGGAAGCCGAACCCGCCGAGCACCGCCCACAGCGCCGGGTCGAAGCCCAGCGGCTCGGCCGCCCGGACCCGGGCCGGCGTCGAGTGGTCGGCGAACACGGCGGTCAGGCCCGCGCGGAGGTCGAGCTGCTCGCTGGAGAGGGCGAAGTCCATCATCGCAGCCGCCACTTCGGCCGGCCGCCGGCGCGGAACGCGTCCTGGCCGGCGGCGAGGGCGGCCGGGTCGGTGCCGGCGGCGACGAGCGCGTGCGCGACGCCGAGCGCCTGGCCGGGCGCCATCTCCGAGCCGATCCAGATGGCCCGCAGGGTGGCCTGGACCGCGAGCGGCGGCAGGGCGGCGATGGTGCCGGCGACCGCTGCCGCCGCCGCGCGCAGCTGGTCGCCGGGCACCACCTCGGACACCAGGCCGATCTCCAGCGCGCGCCGGGCGGACATCCGCTCGGCAGAGCCGAGCAGGGTCAGCCGCAGCACCTCGCCCAGCGGCATGCGGCGCAGCAGGTGCAGCGGCTCGAACACGGCGGGCATGCCGAACGTGGTGTGCGGGTCGAAGAACGTGGCGGTGTCCGCGGCGATGATGATGTCGGCCTCGCCGAGCAGGTAGAACGCGCCGCCGCAGGCGATGCCGTTGACCGCGGCGATGACCGGCTTCCACAGGCCGCAGGACTTGGGGCCGAGGAAGTCGCCGACGTCGGCGCGCAGGAACGGGCTGCTCGCTTTCAACAACTGGGCGGACCCGTCGACGTCGGCGGCCGGGTCATCGGTGGGGTCGAGGCCGGAGCGGTCGTAGCCGGTGCAGAACGCCTTCTCGCCGGCTCCGGTGACGACCACGGCCCGCACCTCGTCGTCGAGGCGCAGCCGTGCCCACAGGGCGGCCAGCTCGCGCAGCATCGTCTCGTCGAACGAGTTCAACACCTCGGGGCGGTTGAGCTCGACCCACGCGACGCCGGCGTCGATGGCGACCCGCACTGTCGTGGGTTCCGCATCTTCGCTGGTCATCAAGTGTGTGTTGTGCATCACAGCCCGAAGGTTATAAGGTTATATCCTTAGCGTCAAGGGTGGCCGGGGAGGGCGACGTGACCGCAGGTCGGCAGGGTCGGGTGTGCACCGACGAGGAGCTCCGGGAGCTGTCCACGTCGCCCCGGGACCGCGTGCGCGCCGCCTCGAGGTCCACTGTGGACGACCTCCGGGGGCGCCTCGCGATCCTCGAACGGGAGCACCGGGGCCAGCGCGAGCGCTACCTCGACTGGGTCGCCACCATCCTCGACACCGCCGCCGAACGGCACGGCCGCGACGGCCTTCGCCTGCTGACCACCCGCACCGTGGCCTTCTTCGCCGCCTACGCGGGCGTGGGCCCGGTCCGCGACGAGGTGCCGGCGCCGATGGCCGACGACGTCGCGGCGGCCGTCGCCCGCGGCGACACGAGCGGCGCGCTCGCGCTCTTCGACGACCGGGAGGCCGCCTGGCGCTCGGTCATCGACGTGCTGCGCGACTGGCTGTCCGCGCTGCTGTCGCAGGTGCACGCCAGTTACGGCCCGGACGAGCTGGAGGTGTTCCACCGCCGCCGCGGCGAGGACGCCCTGCGTGGCCTCATGCGCGACATCGACCGGCCCGTGGCCGAGCGCCTGGCGAACCTCGTGCACCTGCTGCAGGGACACTTCACGGACCTTGCGGTCAGCGAGGACGACGAGAAGTTCACGATCGTGCAGGACCCCTGCGGCACCTGCGCACGCCAGGTCACCGACGGCCGGTTCACCGCCGGGCTCGGGCTCGCCGTCGTCACCGACCCGCACCCGGTCACCTGGGGCGGCCGGCCGACCACCGTCTACCGCACCCACGTGCCGATCTGGCACGTCGAGATGGCCCGCGAGCGCCTCGGCGCGCCGTGGCCGGTGAACCTCTGCCCGGCCGGGCTCGACCCCGGCACCTGCACGATCCTGCTCTACAAGGATCCGCGCGACCCGTCCGCCGTGACCCGGCTACCCACGGCCGCCGACGCGTCCGCCATCCCCGCAACGAAGGGCTCAGGAACCCCATGACCGACGTGGTGACAACGGCGCCGACCGGGTACCAGCTGACGGACCGCTACGACGCCGACGACGGCACCGTCGTGCTCACCGGCACCCAGGCGATCACCCGGATCCTGCTGGACCGGCACCGGCTCGACCGGGCCGCCGGGCTGCGCACCGGCGGGCTCGCGTCCGGGTACCCCGGATCGCCCCTCGGCGGGCTGGATCTCACCCTGCACCGGGCCGCCGCGACCCTGGCCGCCGAGGACGTGCGGCACGTGCCCGGCGTCAACGAGGAGCTCGCCGCGGCCGTCGTGTTCGGCACCCAGCAGCCGTCCCCCGGTGGGTTCCGCGACGGGCTGCAGGGCGTGTTCGGCCTCTGGTACGGCAAGGCCCCGGGCGTGGACCGGTGCGGCGACGCCTTCAAGCACGCCAACCAGTTCGGCGTGAGCCCGCTCGGCGGGGTCCTCGCAGTGGCCGGCGACGACCCGGCGGCCAAGTCCTCGTCGCTGCCCAACCAGAGCGAGACCGCCTTCTACGACGCCCTGATGCCGGTACTGGTGCCCGGCTCCGTCCAGGAACTGCTCGACTTCGGCGTGACCGGCCTGGAGCTGTCGCGGTACTGCGGCTGCTGGGTCGGGCTGAAGGTGGTCACCAGCGTCGCCGACTCGGTCGGCTCGGTGCGCCTGGACCCCGGCAGGCTGTCGCTGCGGCACCCGGCACTGGACATCGACGGCGAGCCCTGGCAGCACCGGCAACGGATCCAGCTGGTCCCCACCATCCTCGTCGACCGGGAGCGGGACCTGCTCGAACGCCGGCACGTCGCGGCCGTCGCGTTCGCCGCCGCCAACAACCTCAACGTCATCGACGGCGCGCAGGACGGCGCCCGGATCGGCATCGTCGCGGCCGGCAAGACCTACTACGACGTCCGGCAGGCCCTCACCGACCTCGGCCTGGACGACGACGGCCTGCGCGAGCAGGGTGTGCGGCTGTTGAAGCTCGGCATGATCTACCCGCTGGACCGCGCCGTGGTGGAGCGGTTCGCCGACGGCCTGCAGCACATCGTGGTGGTGGAGGAGAAACGCGACTTCATCGAGTCCGCCGTGCGCAACGCGCTGTATCCCACCCCGCACCGGCCGACCGTGGTGGGTAAGCGCGACCGTGCCGGCCGGCTGCTCGTGCCGGCCCACGGCGAGCTCGGCCCCGACCAGCTCAAGCCGATCCTGCGGCGCGAGCTCGGCCTGCCCGAGCCCGCCCCGGCCCGCCCCGCGGCGAAGGGCCCGGTCCTGCTGCCGCTGCTGGGCCGGGCACCGGCCTACTGCAGCGGCTGCCCGCACAACCGGTCCACCGTCCTGCCCGACGGCGCGGTCGTCGGCGGCGGCGTCGGCTGCCACGGCATGTCCTACTTCGACCCCCGCATCGCCGGCAACGAGAAGCTGCCGGTGGTCCCGATGGGCTCCGAGGGGGTGCCGTGGATCGGCATGGCCCCGTTCTCGCAGACCGGGCACATCTTCCAGAACCTCGGCGACGGCACCTACTCGCACTCCGGCCTGCTCGCGGTCCGCGCCTGCGTCGCCGCCGGCGTCAACATCACCTTCAAGATCCTGTTCAACGGGTACGTCGCGATGACCGGCGGCCAGCAGATCGCCGGCGGCATGTCGGTGCCCGCGCTGACCCGCGAACTCGCCGCCGAGGGGGTCAGCCGGATCATCGTGTGCGCCGAGGACACCGGCCGGTACCGCGGCGTGCGCGACCTCGCCGACGGCGTCACCGTGCTGCCACGCGAGGAGATCCTCGCCGCGCAGGAACGCCTCAGCACGGTCGAGGGCGTCACCGTGCTCATCTACGACCAGGTCTGCGCGGCCGAGGCCCGGCGGCTGCGCCGCTCCGGCAAGCTGCCCACCCCCGACCGCCGGGTGGTCATCAACGAGCTGGTCTGCGAAGGCTGCGGCGACTGCGGGGTGAAGAGCAACTGCCTGTCGGTCCAGCCGGTCGACACCGAACTCGGCCGCAAGACACAGATCCATCAGACCTCGTGCAACTCCGACTTCAGCTGCCTGGACGGCGACTGCCCGTCGTTCGTCACGGTCCGCACCGTCCCGGCCGCCCGCCCACGGCCGCGTCGCCGCATTGAGGGAGAGGTACCGGCCGAACCAGCGGCGAAAGCGGCGCTCGGCGACCGCGCCTACGGCGTCTACCTGGTCGGCATCGGCGGCACCGGCGTGGTCACGGTGAACCAGATCCTGGCCACCGCGGCGCTGCTCGACGGGCGGTACACCGCCGGCCTCGACCAGACCGGCATGAGCCAGAAGGCCGGAGCGGTGGTGTCCCACCTGCAGATCAGCGCCACCCCGGTGGACGACCGCACCGCTGCGGTCAGCGCCGGCCAGGCCGACCTCTACCTGGTGTTCGACCTGCTCAGCGGGGCGGCGCCGCAGCACCTGGCGCGCACCGACCCGCAGCGCACGGTGTCGGTCGTCGCGTCCTCGGTCACCCCGACCGCGGCTGTGGTCACCAACATCGCGACCACCCTGCCGCCGGCCGGCGAACTGCTGGACCGCATCCGGGACGCGGCCGGCCGCACCACCGCCGTCGACGCGGCCCGGCTCAGCCGCACCCTGTTCGGCGACGAGACCACGGCCAACATCGTGCTGCTCGGCGTGGCGTACCAGACCGGCGCGGTGCCCCTCGCGGCCGCGTCGATCGAGGAGGCGATCCGGCTCAACGGCGTCGCCGTCGAGCAGAACATCGAGGCGTTCCGGGCCGGCCGCCGGCACGTCATCGCCCCGGTCACGCTCGACGAACCCGCCGCGGCCGCCCGGCTGGGCGCGGCCGGTCTCGACCCGACCCCCGGCGCGCTGTCGGTGGCCCGGCGGCTGCTCGACGCGGCCGCGCTCCCGGCCGCGGTGCGCGAGGTCGCCGAACCGCGGGCCGCCGAACTGGTCGACTACCAGCACGCCCGGCTGGCCGGCCGCTACGTCGACGCGGTCCGGCAGGTCGTGGCCGTCGAGGCCGGCCGGTCCGGCACGGACACGGTGTCCGTGGAGTTCGCCCGGTACCTGTACAAACTGCTTGCCTACAAGGACGAGTACGAGGTCGCCCGGCTGCACCTGAAGGTCGACATCGGCGCGCAGGCCGCACCCGACGGCACCCGGGCACAGGTGCGCTACCACATCCACCCGCCGTTCCTGCGGGCGCTCGGCCTGCGGCACAAGCTCGCGCTGGGTGGCTGGATCCGGCCGGCGTTCGCGGTGCTGCGGGCGATGCGGTCGGTGCGCGGCACCGCGTTCGACCCGTTCGGCCTGGCCGAGGTCCGCCGGGTGGAGCGCGCCCTGCCGGACGAGTACACCACCGCGGTGCTCGCCGCGCTCGACGCCGACGACCTCGACCGCTGCCTGACGGTGGCGCGGGCACCGGATCTGGTCCGCGGATATGAGACCATCAAGCTCGCCAATGTGACCCGGTTCCGGGCGGTCCTGGCGCGACCCTCCCAGGTGGACGGATGAAAGAGGCGAAGATCATGTCGGACCCCGCCCCAGGCCGGGCCGTTCCGCAGCGCGAAGGCGGCACGAAAGGCCCGCTGCTCGCGCGGCGCCGGGTCGGTGAGCGCCTCGCCGACGAGCTGCGCGACCGGATCCTGCGTGGCGAGCTCACCACCGACAACGGGCTGCTGAAGCAGGACGAGCTGTTCGAGGAGTTCCGGGTCAGCATGCCGTCGGTCCGTGAGGCCATGCGCACCCTGGAGACCGAGGGCCTCATCACCATCCGCCGCGGCAACCGCGGCGGCGCCGAGGTGCACCCGCCCCAGCTCGAACGCGCCGGCTACATCTTCGGCCTGGTCCTGCAGTCCCGCGACGTCAGCGTGCAGGACCTCGGCCTGGCCGTGCGCCGCCTCGACCCGGTCTGCGCCGAGATGTGCGCGACCAGACCGGACCGCATGGAGACGGTCGTGCCCGCCCTGCGCGAGATCCAGCAGCGCACCGAGGAGAGCATCGGCGACTTCGCCAAGTTCGTGGCCTGCATGAAGGAGTTCCACGAGGCCCTGGTGCGCAACTGCGGCAACCAGACCTTCGAGCTGCTGGCCGGCATGCTGGAAGGACTCTGGTACGCCCACGAGGAGGAATGGGCCGCCCGCACATTGATCGAGGGCGGCATCCCCGGCGACGACGCCACCCGCCGCAGTCTCAACAGCCACGCCGAGCTGATCCAGGCCATCGAACAGGGCGACGGCCCAGGCGCCGCCATCCTGGCCCGCCGCCACCAGGAGGACACCCAACCCCAGGCCAACCTCGGCGGCGAACCCTCAGTGGTGGTCAACGCCCAGCTGATCCGCCCGCCGGACTACTGACCCGGCGTCCCACGTCCAGGCCGTGACGGCGGCGGCCACCGGTGCGGGTTGCACCGGTGGCCGCCGGGTTCACGTCGGTACTGCGCTGGGATTGACGGGGTACGGGTTAGGGGTAGTTCACCACCTGGCGTGGCGTGGTGTTGCCGGCGGGGTTGGGGACGGCGCCGCCGGTGTCGTTGACGACGTTGGCGATGGTGCCTACGTCGCCGAGGGAGACGGTGATGACGCTGTGGAGCCGGACGCCGGCCCGGTTGGGCACCTCGAAGGACCGGTCCAGCCGCACGGCGGGGTTGGCGCTGAAGTAGCAGTACGAGCCGCCGCCCCACAGTTCGTGGTCGGTGACGGTGTCGGCGACCTTGTAGGCGGCGTAGCCGTTGCCCCGGGGGCCGATCCAGGCTGCCTGGTTGGGCACGTCGTACGGCTTCTCGTTCTGGAAGAAGATCGTCCGTCCGCGGTTGCCGTTCCAGATCACCTCGTACTTCTGGTAGTGCTCGACGAACAGGCCGGTGGCGAGGACGTCGTCGCCGTTGACGATGAGGCCGGTGTCGCCGGTGTTCACCGTCCAGCCGGTGGGTGCGCCGCCGTGGTCGGCCCGCCAGGCCCAGATGTGGTCGATGATCGTGTCGTCGCTGTGCACGGCGAGGGTGGTGGTGGCCTTGCCCTGGACGCTGCTGCCGATGCGGAAGAAGACGTCCTGCAGGCTGATCGGGTTCGCGGCGTGGTCGGTGTGGACGCCGGCCTGCCCGATGCTCATCAACGTCGGGCTGTTCGTCGTCCCGGCGTCGAAGGTCAAGCCGCTGATCTTGACGCCGTCGACGTCGGCGACGTTCAGGGCCTCGACGCCGTTGTTCGGGATCAGGGTCGGGAAGCCGATGCCGGTGACCACGGTGTTGGGGCGGGTGACTCTGATGGTCTGGTCGAGGGCGTAGGTGCCGGGGGTGAAGAACAGGTTCAGGCCCTGGGCGAGGGCGGAGTTGATCCGGGCGGCGCTGTCACCGGGCTTGGCGACGTAGAACTCCCGCATCGGGATCGAGGTGCCGGCGGTGTTGGGCCAGGTGGCGCCTGCGGAGTTGCGCCGAATTGCAGGTACGAAGACGCGGTACAGGCCGGCACTGTCGACGTACAGGTAGGGCTTCTCGCGGGTGACGGGGGTGGTCGCCAGGGTGGTGTGCGGCGGGTTCGGGAACGCGTTGGGCGGGGCGCCCTGCACGCCGGAGTAGACCATGTTCCAGACGCCGCCATCCCAGCGCTGGATCCGGCTGTCGCGGCTGTACCACTGCTGCTGGGAGCCGGAGGACACGACGCCGTCGACCACGGAGTCGGCCAGGTAGCCGCCGCTGGAGTAGCCCTGACCGTTGTCCTGGTTCGACGGTGCCAGGGTCAGGTTGCCGCGGATGTGTACCCGGCGCATCGGGGCGGCCTGGGAGACGGCCCACCGGTTGGTGCCGCCCTCGGGCACGATCGACAGGTTCTCCACGCTGCGCCAGAAGTTCTGGGTCGCGTTGAGCTCGTCGCCGAAGTTCCACCCGGAGTCGACGTTGACCGCGCCGTTGATCGTCACGTCGTCGGGGTTCAGGCCGAGACCGGCGACCGTGGTGTAGAAACCGACGTTGGCCCACACCCGCCCGTACGTGCCGGGCTTGAAGAGGAACACGTAGCGCTGGGTGCCGAACTGCGCGGTCGGGCTGCGCAGCTGCGCGTTGAACGCCTGGTCCACCGCCGCCTGGATGGTCGCCGCCGACGTGGACGGATCAAAGATCCGCACGTTCGCGCCCAGGTCAGGGGTGTCGGAGGTCGGGAGGGTCGGGGTGCTGGGGGACGTGCTGGGCGACGCCGAGGTCGAGCCCGACGGGCCGGAGCCGGTGAAGACCTGGAACTCCCAGAGCGAGTAGCCCCACTGGGTGGCTCGGGCGGTGCCGTTCACGCGCACGTAGCGACCGGTCGTCGTGGTGACGGCCGGGGTCTGGACACCGCCGGTGCCGGCGGTCGTGCTGTAGATGTTCGTCCAGGTCGTGCCGTTGGTGGACACCTGGATCTGGTAGGCGGTCGCGTAGGCGGCCTCCCAGTTCAGCGAGACGCCGCAGACGGACACGGCCGCGCCCAGGTCGACCTGGAGCCACTGCGGGTCGGCGGCCGCGCTGGACCAGCGGGTGCCGGTGTTGCCGTCAAATGCGGCTGAAGCCGGGGTGCCGGCGTTCTCGATCGACGAAGCGGTTGCCGGCTTGCCCTGCGCCGCGTTGGTGGTGCCACAGCCACCCGGCGTGTCGGGCGTGCCACCGAAGACCTGGAACTCCCACAGCGACACACCCCACTGGGTGGCCTTCGCGGTCGCGTTGACGCGCACGTAGCGACCGGTGCCGGTGACCGGCAGGCTCTGCTGGCCGCCGGTGCCGGTCGTGGTGGAGTAGACGTTCGTCCAGGTGGTGCCGTCGGCGGAGGTCTGGATCTGGAAGGCGGTGGCGTAGGCCCCCTCCCAGTTCAATGCGACCCGGGTGATCGACTGGGAGGAACCGAGGTCGACCTGGATCCATTGCGGCACGCTGAAGGCGCTCGACCAGCGGGTGCCTGTGTTGCCATCGGTCGCGCTGCTGGCGGGGGTACCGGCGTTCTCCGTTGACGAGGCGGTCGTCGGCCGGCCCTGCGACAGCAGGGTCTCAGCCGCGTTGGCGCGGGTCGTGACCACGACGATGTACGCAACCAGCAGGGCCGCCAACGCGGTCACGAGGGTGACCACGCGCAGCGTGCGCCGGCTCGTCAATGATCCGGATGAACGTCGATGGCCGGGGCGGGGTTCCGACCATTCCATAGGGACTCCTTCGTGAAGCTGGGATGTCGGCGGTGTGACGAGGGTGTGAGAGAGCGCTCTCACACGGGTCACTTTGGCCGCTCCTTGGAGAGGTGTCAATGCTTCGCATGAATTGGGAGAGCGCTTACCAAATCTGGCCTACGGGGAGGCCGGAGCGGCGTGATGGACCGCTGCGCAGTGACACCCGCCGATTACCGACCCGCTGGGAGCGCTCTCTGCCGGGGTATGAAACCGCGTGGGTTCAACCAGTCCGACTTGCGCCTTGATATACACGTACGACACTTTGTGGAAGGACGGGGACCGCCGTGGGTTACGAGACCAAGTTCACCGGCCAGGTGACGATCACTCCTCCGCTGAACCAGCACGAGATCGATTACCTGCTGGCGTTCGCCGAGACCAGGCACGAGCCCCGGACCACCGGCCCCTACGCGCTCGGCTACGGCGACGAGCTCGAGGGCACCGGGGATCCGGACCCGGGCAAGCCCGGGTACTGGTGCAAGTGGGCGCCGACCGCCGACGGCACCGCGATCGCCTGGAACGAGCACGAGAAGTTCTATGAGGCCGATCTCTGGATGGGGTACCTGGTGCACACGTTCCTGCAGCCGGACGCCACCGTCGCGCGGGAGCGGGTCGACCCGGTGGCGGGCCGGGTGTATCCATCCGCGCTGGACGGGTTCACCTTCGACCACGTCGTCGACGGCGTCATCGAGGCCAAGGGCGAGTGGCCCGACGATCGGTGGCGCATCGAGGTGCGCGCCAACGCTGTCTACGTGATCCGGCTGCTCACCGAACCGGACTACGCCGAGTACCCCCGCACCCACCGCGACGACTGGACCGACGAGCAGCGGGCCGACTTCGCCGCGCGGACCCGGCACAATTTTGTGTACCTGGTGCGGGACGGGCAGTTGCAGGAGGTGGGCCCGGCGGACGGGACGTCGTTCGACCCGATCCCGGCCGAGGTGGCCTGAGCGCGGCCGGGACGATGAACACGCCGGCCGCCGACCCGCCCCGGCGAGGCCGCGGACGCCATGTCGTCACGCCCCGGACGGCTACGATGCGGTGAGCGGACAAGGGGGTCTGGCGTGTATCGACTGCTGAGCGTCACGATCTCGCGGTTCCAGCCGGACACTGACGACGAGGCGCCCGTCGGCGGGCTCGACGCACTGCCGTTCGCCGCGGCCCTGGGCACCGGCGTCGCGGCGCAGCTGCGCCGGCTCTCCTATGTGGACCAGCAGACGGTCGTGGACGTGTCGGCGGCCGACCTCGGCACGGCGGTGCGCGCGTTCCTGCGCTTCTGCGATGCTGGAGACATCGTGATCGTGCACGTGCTCAGCCACGGTGCGGTCCACCCGAGGACGGCGAAGCTGCACGTTGTCGGCGCCGACGGTGTCGTGGACCCGGATACCGACGTCGAGCAGTGGCTGGCCACGGCGGAGGGGCGCGATCCGCATGTGCTGTTCCTGCTCGACGTGTGCTACGGCGGGACCGCGGCCCGCATCGACTGGCAGGGCAACGTCGCCGACGGCGAACGCCGCGCCTGGGTGATCGCCGCGACGGACCAGCGGGAGCTCGCCTTCAACGGGCGGTTCAGCGAGGCAACCGCCACCGTGCTGGCGCGGATCGCCACCGGTGGGCTGGACCTGGCCGCCGGGTGGCAGTTTGTGCCGGCCCGCACCCTGGCCCAGCAGATCCGGCGGGAGGTCGACCGGCTGGGCGAGGGCGGCTACCCGCAGCGGGTCGTCGGCACGCGCGTGGACCTCGCGTCCGAAGAGTATTTCCCGTTCGTGCCCAACCCGCGCTACCAGGCCGGCGCCGCGGCGGCCCTGCAGCAGCGCTCGGCGGTGGACAGTTCCGCCCGTCCGTTCCTCGACGAGCTGGATGAGGCCTTGGACTGGCGGCACTTCGCGGCCCGTGCCGCCGGCACCGGCAGCGAGGCGGATCCGGGCCGCCCCGGCGCCTTCCGTGGCCGGAGCCCACAGCTGCGGCGGCTTGCGGACTGGCTGGACGCCGTGCCCGCGGCGCCGGGACTGCTGCTGGTGACCGGGAGTCCCGGGGCCGGCAAGTCGGCGCTGCTGGGCATCACCGTGTGCGCCGCCCATCCGGTCCTGTCGTCGCTGTGCGAGCCCCTGTGGCGTGACCGCCGCGACGACCTGCCGGCCGTCAACGCAGGTCTGGTCGTCGTGCATGCCCGGCGGCTGCGCCTGGAGGACGTCGTGGCGTCCGTCGGGCGGCAGCTCGGATGCAACGAGCCGCTTGCCACCACCGACGCGCTCGTCGCTGCGGTCGCGCAGCGTGCAGCGCCGGCGGTGATCGTGCTGGACGCGCTGGACGAGGCGAGCGATCCGGTCGCGGTGCTCGACGAGGTGCTGCTGCCGCTGGCCACCACGTGCCGGCTGGTCGTCGGTGCCCGATCGTGGCCGGAGTTCCAGGCGCTGCGCGAGGACGCCGAGGCGACCGGCGGCGTGCTGGATCTTGACGAGGTGCCCTCCGAGGAGCTACGCGACGATCTGGCCGGCTACGTCACCGATCTGCTACGGCCTCAGTACCGCACCGCCGCGCAGCGGCCGATACTGCGCACGCTCGCCGGGACCGTCGCCGAGATGCTCACCCGGCCGTGGTCCGAAGAGGCGCGCGAGCCGCGTTGGGGACAGTTCCTGGTCGCGCAGCTCTTCGCCCGGCACCTTCGCCGCGGGGACCCACTGCCCGACACGGCCACGGCACGTGACGCCGCCGCGGCTGTTCCGCGCACCCTGCCGGAGGTGATGGAGCTCGACCTCGGCGACGGCACCCGGCCGCAGCTGCGGCCGTTGCTGTCCACCCTCGCCTACAGTTTCGGTGCCGGCATGCCCCTCACCCTCATCGCCGCAGCGATTGAGCCGTCACCCGTCGCCCTCGACGACGCCCGGTTCTACCTGCGCCAGGACGTCGACGTGGACGGCACCGTCCTGTATCGCCTGTTCCACCAAGGCCTGGCCGACTACCTGTGGACCCGCCACGCGGGCGACGACCCGCAGCAGACGGAACGGGCTCTGCTGACCAGGCTGCTCGCCGGTATCGGGCACCGCAACGGGGAACCGGGACGGTGGGCCGACGCGGAACCGTACCTGTTGCGCCACGCCGCGGAACACGCGATTCAGGCTGACTACGTCGACGAGCTGCTGGCCGACGGGGGTTTCCTGGTCCACGCCGAGCCCGACGCCGTCGCGGCGTGTCTGTACGCGGCAGACAGTGCTCGAGCCCGCTCCACCGCCACCGTGTACCGGGCGTCCGTCGACCGGCACGCCCCGCTCGATGCCGCCGGCCGTCGGGACATGCTCGCCGTCGACGCGTGCCGCGTCGGAGCACCGCACGTCCTCGCGGCGCTGGCCGCCGTGTCCGACCTCCCGCCGATGCAATGGCGGCCGCGCTGGGTCACAGCCGACGACAGCGCCGCGCTGCGCCACCTGATGACCGGCCACACCGGCGCGATCTACAACGCCTTCGTCGTGGAACTCGACGGCACCCCACTGGCGGTCACCAGCGCCAGCGACCGGACTGTCCGCGTATGGGACCTGAGGAACGGCCGCGAGCTTTCGGTCGTGACGGATCCTGACGGTTCCGGATACGCCATGGCCACGGCGGGCGCGGACGGGACACTGATGGCGCTCATCGGCCTCGACACCGGCGGCGTACACGTGTGGGACCTGCTCAACGGTCGACTCATCCGGACGCTGACCGGCGGCGGCACGGTGTCGTCCGTCGCGGTGACCAGCCACGCGGATCGCCTGATCGCACTGGGCGGCGGCGACGAGGGGTTCGTCTACATCTGGGACCTCGGCAACGGCGAGCTCCTGCGCACGCTGGAGGGCGGCCGGGGCCAGATACAGGCGCTGGCAGTCGGTGCGGTCGACGGACGTACCGTGGTGATCGGCGGCAGCTACGACGGCTGGGTGAGCGTATGGGACCTCGCCGACGGCTCGCGGGTCCACGCCATGACCGATGGCAACGGCTGGATCGGCGCTCTCGCCACAGGCGATCTGCGGGGGCGGCCGGTGGCCGTCTCCGGCAGCAGTGCCGGCCCGGTGACCGTCTGGGACCTTGTCGACGGCCGCCAGGTGTACTCGTTCACCGACCACGCCGGAGACGTCGCCGGCGTGGCCACGGGCACCGTGGCCGGGCACGCGGTCGCGGTCAGCGCCGGCAGCGACGCCACGGTTCGGCTCTGGGACCTCGACGCCGGCACACCGATGGGCGTCCTGATCGGTCACGACAACCGGGTCAACGCGGTGGCGACGGGCGAGATCGGCGGCGAACCGGTGGTGGTCAGCGGCGGGCTGGACAGCACCACCCGGGTTTGGAACGTCGCCGGCGACGGCGCGACGCCGGACGGCCATGTCGGATGGGTCTACGCTGTGGCGACCGGCGGGCCGATCGGCCGGCCGGTCGCAGTCTCAGCCGGCAGCGACGCCCAGATCCGGGTCTGGGACCTCGGCAACGGCCAGCTGATATTCACCCTGGGCGGCCACGACCGCGCGGTGTGGTCCCTGGCGACTGGAACGCTGCACAACCGCCCGGTCCTCGCGTCGGGCGGCGATGACGGGACGCTGCGGCTGTGGGACCTCGGCACCGGCGACCTGATCCATGCGTTCGCCGCGAACCGTGAACGGATCACGGCAACAGCGATAGCCCAGGTGGGCGGCGAGCCGGTGGTGATTTCCGGCCGGGAGAACGGGGAGATCAGCATTTGGCGCCGGGCCGATGAGCGGCCGCTGCGCAGCATTGCCACCGACTCCGCGGTGACCGCGATGGCCGCCGTCACCATCGACGGCCGGCCCATGCTCGTGACGGGCCACCGGGACGGGCCGCTGCGGGTGCTGGATCTCGCCGACGGGCGGCAACTGCGCACGTTCGGCAGCCATGCCGGCACCCTTGTGATCGCAACAGCCGTGCTGGCCGGAATCCCGGTGGTGGTGACCGTAGGCGACATGGCTGTGGTCGAGGTCTGGAGTCTGACGGACGGGCGACTGGTGGACACCGTGGAGCACCGCGACACCTGGGTCCACGCCCTGGTCGCGCGCGAGATCGCCGGGCGACCGGTCGTGCTCACCGCAGGCAACGACGGGCAGCTGCATGTATGGGACATCACCACGCGTGCCCTGCTCGACGTCGTGACCCTGCCGGGCGCGGTCTACGCCGCTACCGCGCTCGCCGGCGATACGCTCACCGTGCTCGCCGGATTCGACCGGCACGTCGGTGTCGTCGAGATCAACCTGCCAGGGAGGGCATGATGCGGATCGTCGGCGTCCACGGGGTGGGCAACCACGACGCCGCACGTGAGCCGGCTGAGGCGGCCGCGCGGCTCAGCCGGATCTGGGCCGACGCCCTCGGCGGTCCGCACGATCTGCGCGTGGCGTACTACGCCCACCACCTGAAGACGCGGACGGGGCAGAGCGGCGCCGACATCGACCACCTCGACCCCGGCGCCGAGCAGTTCGTGCTCGCCTGGGGCGCCGCGCTCGGCGCACCCGCCGAGCTGGCCCAGGGACGGGCCACGGCGCCGCTGCGCCACCTCGCCGACTGGGTCGCGCGGCGGTTCGGGCTCGACAGCGCCGCGGTGCGCTGGTTCGTCGCGGTGTTCTTCGCCGAGGTCGCGACGTACCTCGCAGAAGCCGGCGACACTGACGGGACTGTCCGCGCGGCCGCCCGTGACGAGGTTGCCCGGACGATCCTCGAACACGAGCCACAGGTGGTCATCGCCCACTCCCTCGGCAGCATCGTCGCCTACGAGGCGCTGCACGCGAATCCGTCCCTCGCGGTCGACCTGCTGGTCACCGTTGGCTCGCCCCTGGCGATGCCCGACGTCGTCTACCCCAGGCTGCGCCCTGCGGCACTGACCGGCACCCGGCCCGCCGGCGTGCGTCGGTGGGTCAACATCGCCGATGTCGGCGACCTGGTGGCGATTCCCCGCCGACTCGGCGGCAGGTTCGCCACCGACGTCGACCACGAGGAGAGCGTCGCGCTGTTCGACTTCCACCGTGTCCGCGCCTACCTGGCCGCCGCCCGCCTGCGCGAGGCCATCGGCAGCTGAGGTTTCCTGCCCAGGCGGTGTCTCGTTCGGCGATGCCGCGGTATCCGGTCGACGAGGCCACCTGCGTGACGGCCGTCGGTCTGCGAATATGCCACGCTCCACCACGCACCATGCGGGGATCGGAGCGCCACGGGAACTCCAGCGCCACCCACCCCGCGGGCGCCGTCGTGCGCTGCAGTGTCGGCGGGCAGTACCGGACCTGCATGATCGGATTCGAGTCGGGCAGCACAACCCCCGACATGACTCGTGCTGAGCACACCGTCCCGGCTCGGGGCGGTGACCTTGGGGGCGGAAGATGACCAACCAGGAACAGCGCTGGCCGGCTCTGCCAGTCGACGAATGGGAACCCACCTACGACACGCTGCACATGTATGCCCAGATCGCCGGGAAGCTCTCGCTGGCGTTGCGACCGATGACGAACCACTGGTGGCAGGTCGCTCTGGAGCTGTCCGCCCGGGGTCTGCGGACGGCGGCGATCCCGTACGGTGACCGCACCTTCCAGATGGAACTCGACCTGCTCGAACACCAGGTTCGCATCGAGACCAGCGTCGGGGAGCGGCGCGCCGTTCCGCTCGGTCGGCCGGTCCGCGACTTCTACGCCGACACCATGGCGGCGCTGGACGACCTCGGGTTGCACGTCCCGATCTGGCCACAGCCGGTGGAGGTGCCGGACCCGATCCCGTTCGACCGGGACGACCGGCACGCCACGTACGACGGCGCCCAGGCCGAGCGGTACTGGCACGTGCTGTGTCAGGTCGGCGCGATCCTCGCCGAGTTCCGGGCCCGCTTCACCGGCAAGGCCAGCCCGGTCCAGTTCTACTGGGGCTCCTTCGATCTGGCCACCACGCGGTACTCGGGCCGGTCGGCCGAACCGCCGCCGGGCGCCGACACGATCACCCGGTTCAGCTACACCGCCGAACAGAGCACGGTGGGCTTCTGGCCCGGCGGGACCTGGCTCAACGGCGAACGCGTCGAGCAGCCGGTCTTCTTCGCCTACAACTATCCGGGGCCGCCGGGGATCCAGGACCAGCCGATCGCGCCGGCGACGGCGCGTTTCGACGCCGGTCTCGGCGAGTTCATCCTCAGCTACGACGACGTCCGGAACTCGGCCGATCCGCGCCAGGCGATCCTGGACTTCGCGCAGAGCACGTACGAGGCTGGGGCGCAGCTGCAGGACTGGCCGCGCGAGTCGCTCGAATGGACGCCGCCCATGCCGCCGAGCCATCGCCGGGCGTTGCTGCTCACCCCGTGAGGACCATGGGACCCTCGGCCTCAGGCCGCGTTGACCGCCAGCGGCAGCCTGGTGGGGCTGATCATCACCCACGGGTTGCGGAACGCGATCGGCGCGTCGGCATCGACCGTGACATCGCGGTACCGATCGAGCAGCATGCCCATCGCAATCTTCGCCTCCAGGCGGGCCAGGGGCGCGCCGACACAGAAATGGATCCCGTGTCCGAAGGTGAGGTGAGGGTTGGGGGACCGGTGGACGTCGAACCGATCGGGCTCGGCGAAGATCCGCTCGTCGCGGTTGGCGGCCGCGAGCCAGGCCACGACGACCGCGCCGGCCGGGATGGCGGCCTCGCCGATCGTGGCGGCGGTGGTCGCCCGCCGGGCCAGCCGCGGGAAGGGCGTGCGCAGGCGCAGCACCTCTTCGATCGCGGCGGGCAGCAGCGCCGGGTCGGCCCGCACCTCGGCTGCGGCGTCCGGATGAGCCTCGAAGCAGAGCACCGTGTTGCCCAGCGTCGCCGTCGTCGTGATGTGTCCGGCGAGCAACAGCAAGCCGACGAACCCGACGATCTCCTCGTCGGTCAGGCGTTCGCCGTCGCCGTCGGCCATCACGAGCCTGCTGGTCAGGTCGTCGGCGGGCGACGCCCGGCGGGCACGGATGTGCGCCAGCAGGTAGGCGTTCATCTCGTGCATCACCGGCGCCACAGCGGCCAACGCGTCATCGTCCATCATCCGGATCAGCGACTCGTCGGGGCCGGCGTTCGAGCGTTCGAACAGGCCGTCGGCCCACCGCCGGAACACCGGGCGATCGGACGCCGGGATGCCGAGCAGCTCGGCGATCACGATCACCGGTAGCGGGTACGCAAGGTCGTCGATCAGATCGAACCGGCGCTCACCGGCCTGAGCGTCGAGCAGTTCGGAGGTGACCTCTTCGATGCGGGGAGCCAGACCTGCCACCACCTTCGGGGTGAACGCCTGGCTCACCAACCTCCGCAGCCTGTCGTGCTGGGGCGGATCCATCCGGACGAAGTTGCCGCGCTGGAACAGTTCCATGTCCTCCTGCCTGGGCAGCAGATCGCCGAGATCGGAGGAGAAGGTGGCCGGATCCGTGAGGACCGCCGCGGCTTCGGGATGTCCGAGCACGGCCCAGGACTGCTGCCTCTCGTCATAGTGCACCTGACCGTCGCGGCGTGAGCGTTCCAGCCACTCGTAGAGGTCCGGCAGCGTGGGAGCAGTCATCGATGAGCCTCCGATCGGGGTCCGGCGGTACGCGCGGCCTACCCGTCGGCCAGACCCCCAAACCGGACTGCCGTCGGGCGGGGTGCTGGGCCGGATGTCAGGCGGCGGCGCCGGCGAGGGCGGGCGCCATCGCGCGGGCGCACCGCTCGCGCGCCCACTGGATCCTGCGCTGCGCAACCTCGGGGCGGTTGCCGAACACTTCCGCGGCCCGGGCGTAGCACTCGTCGGGGCCGAGCTGTTCGAGCGTGCGGTGAACAGTCTCGCGGATGGTGGCGTCGTCCAGGTCGCAGGATGCGGACGTGTCGGAGATGAACAGCGCCATGCTCAGCATCGGCTCAACCGGGCAGATCGTCATGGGAATCACCTGTTCTGAGGGGGCGTGTTCAACGGGGTGTGGAATGTTTCTCCATCCACGTTCTCTCGTACGGTTGGGGGACGGCCTCGGCGCCAGCGGGACTCTCCGACTGCGGGTCTCCGCACCCGCCGATACCTGCTGGCAGGTATCCCTGCCGTACCCCGCGTCCTCGTGTCGGGCTGCGAGGAGCAGAGCGGTGACACGCACCGGGTCGTCCCGCATCCCGAAACCGGTCGACCCGGGACATGGCCCCGCGGCGAACGGGACGGCAACCCGGCATCACGCCACCTCGACGACGTGTGGGGCTCAGTTTGCTCCGTTGAATACGCCGAAAACCGCGGTGCGCGCCTTGCGCGCCGGTACATCGCGGCGGTGAGGGACTCCTCGCCGACTGCCCGAGCGGCCTGACACGGTCGATCGCAGGTCGGTCGTCTCCACGCGGCTGCGGGATTGGTCGCGGCGGGCCTGGGCATCACCCTCATCCCGTCGCTCGCCGTCGCCGCCACCCGTCCCGACGTCGCGCTCGCCGCGCTGCATCCCGACGACGCGCCGGTCCGCGCTGTTTACGCCGCCACCCCGCGCGGGCTCGCTAAACCACCCGCTGTCGTCGCTTTCCTCGACCTGCTGGACGACGCCGTTGCCGAGTTGCGCGTCCAGATCAACGAACGGGTCGGCCAGTGAGATGCGCACCGAGCGCGCCCGGCGCTCGTAACATGGTCACCTAGTCCGGCAGGTCGGCGGTCGGCCGAAGAACTGTCAGCTGATCGTGTGAAGGTCTGCCGACGAGGGGCTCGGTTGCCAAGACGAGCCGTATTGGGCACTATCCACGTCATGACTACACGAAAGGGCAGCCAGCCCTCCGGTCGTTGACCGGCTCGCGGTGGGTGCGCAACGGCGGCGTCGCCAGCACGAGTCCCACCTTTCTCGACCATGCACGAACCCTTCGTGCTCGCTACGGTCCCGGCCCGTGGCCCGGGTTTGGCGATCCGCTTCCCGATGCACGCCCGGACAGCACTCGCCTCGCCTTCGTCGGCGGCGGTGAAGACGCTCTGGTACGCCGTACTCCGGACGGCGACGGCGTGGTTCCTCCCGCCGGTGCCGAACTCGCCAGCCACCTCGAACATCTGCTGTCGGCACCGGTGCCCGGCCTCAGCGGCGACAAGCTCAAGGGTCTCCACGACCTCCTCACTGCTTGCTCGCCGATCGACGTCGCCGACGACCTCAGCACCGAGGTCCGCCGCCGAGGTCTGCCGCCCGACGGCCTGCGCCGAGTCGGCCGGCAGTTGGCAGAGCACGGCACCCACCGAGCCCCGGTCAAGATCGGCCTGGTGCTCCTAGGCCTGGGCGGGGACATTCGCGACCGGGAACTGCTGCTCCTGCTCGGCACCCTGGATGAGCTCACCCTCTATGCAGCCATCGCACTCCACCGCTCCCAGCCCGACGGAGACCTGGCCGTTCATGCCCTCGCCCAACAAGTCGCGGGCTGGGGACGCATCCACGCGGCCCGAACGCTGCGCGATACCAAAGAACCCTCCATCAGGGCGTGGCTGCTGCGCGAGGGCTTCCGCAACGCCATCATGGACGAGTACCTCGCCCACCTCGCCGCGACCACCGGCGACCTGCACGGCGCCCTGAACCACCTCTACGTCGACACTCCGCTCCTGAACGGCGGCGGGGGCATCCTTGCCGCAATGGCCGACGGCCAGGGAGGTCCCGCACCCGGGCTGGCCGAATACTCGCACGCCGTACCCGTGCTGCACCGCTATGCCGACCTGGTCCACGCCCGAACGCCCACCATCGCCATGCTTCGCGACCTGATCAGCATCACCATGTTCTTCCGCCACCCGCCCCAGGAACTGCCCTGGCGGCCCGCCGACATCGCCTGCCTGACAGCACGCTACGAGGGCCTGCTCCACGAACCCCGGTGGCGTGCGCTTGTCCTGGACCACCTCGCCGACCCCCAGCGCCCCCACTTCCACCTCGCTCTGCGACCTGCCGAAGTCCTGGGCCTGAGCCCGACGGCCCAATGCTTGGCACGTCTGGAAACCGGACCGTCCCTGCTCGACCCGACCTGGGCACATGCGCTGTGCAACAGCGACCTCCGGCACGTCGCACACATCCTCGACCTGGCCGAGCGGCGCCTCACCACGACCCCCCGACCCGAACGCGACCATGCTCTCCTGCTGTTCGCGCACTTCCTCCGACGCCATCCTGAACACGGCTGGCCCTTGCTGCGCTCCGCACTCACCAGCAGCACGCCCGAAGCGCGGCGTATCGCGTTGACCACCCTTGCCGGATGGCCTGCCGACACCCTCACGCAGGAGGCCGCTGACCATCTGCGCACCGCCCGGACATCCCCGCCGGCCAATCCCCAGGAGACCCGCCCGTGACCGCAGCTCCCCATCGGCTCGAACCGCACGCCCAACTGCCCGACCGCTACCTCGACCGACAGGTCGCGGCGTCGACCGTCGACGCACTCGGACGCATCGTCGAGCGCGTTGGTGCTATCGCAGGAGGCTCTCGGTGGCGTTGGCTGTGAAGCGTCCGTCGGGGTCGGCTCACCGCTCGAGTGAGCGCAGGTTGGCCAGGATCTTCTCGCTGGCGTGCGTGAACGCCGCGAGTTCCTCCGGGGTCAGCGCCTGCACGATGGCCTCGCGGATGTGGCGGCTGCGCACCGGTCGGGCGGCGACGATGGCGGCTCGGCCGTCGGGCGCCAGTTCCACGACGACGCCTCGCGGGTTGTCGTCGGCCTGGCGCCGCCGGATCATGCCGCGCGTCTCCATGCGGTCCAGGTGCCGGTGGAGCCGGGCCCGGTCGAAGTCGATGCGGGCCGCCAGCTCATAGGACCGTAGCTGTTCCGGCTCGGCGTTCAGGAGCGACACGAGCACCCGGAAGTCGGCCTCCGACAGGCCGGTGTCGCGCCGCAGTTGCTTGGTCAGGCGTTGCCACAGGGCGGCCTCCATGTCGAAGTAGGCGAACCACAGCCGGAACTCCTCCTTGCTGAATTCGGCGGCGAGGTCGGCGTGCGCGGGGTCGTCGAACCCAAGACCATTTGACATGTAAACCCTATCTTCCCTACCGTGACACTAGGACATGAGTTTCCATGTAAACCCTAGCGCCGCGAACATCGGAGTACTCCACCAATGAAAGCTGTTAAGGTGCGGGCCCTGGCCGCCGGGCTCGGCCTGGCCGCCGTGCTCAGCGCGTGCTCGTCGACCGATACCGCCGCCGGCCAGTCCGGCGGCGCGCCGCGCCCCGGCGGAACACTCACCTATGCGCTGGCCACGTCGCCGGACCAGCTCGATCCGGCCCGCAGTGGCCTCAACGTCGCCGGGCGCGTCCTGCGCTCCATCTTCGACAGTCTCGTCTCGTTGCAGCCGGACGGGTCCGTCCAGCCGTGGCTCGCTACGAAGTGGGACATTTCCGCCGACGGTACGGCGTACACGTTCACGCTCCGCGACGACGTGCGCTTCCAGGACGCGACACCGCTGAACGCCGACGCGGTGAAGTTCACGTTCGACCGGATCCTGGCGCCGCAGACCAAGTCGCTCACGGCCAAGTTCCAGCTCAACGCACTCAAGAGCACCGAGGTCCTCGACGCGCGCACGGTCCGGCTGACGCTGAACAAGCCGTCGAGCGCGCTTCTGACCAATCTCGCCTCACCCTTCCTGGGCATCGTGTCGCCCACCGCCGCGGCCAAGCAGGGAGACCAGTTCACCCGCCATCCGGTCGGCTCAGGCCCCTACGAGTTCGTCCGCTGGGACACGAACTCGCAGATCGTGCTCAAGCGCAACCCCGGCTACGCCTGGGCCCAACCGGCCGTCAAGAACCGTGGGGCGGGCCATCTCGACGAGGTCGTCTTCCGCATCGTCCCCGAGGACGCGACCCGGATCGGGGGCGCGCAGGGCGGGGAGCTGCTCGCCGCGGAGAAGGTGCCCGCGCAGCTCGCCGCAGGCGTCGAGCGCGACAAGCGCCTGCGGCTGGTCAAGGAGCGGGTGACCGGGCTGCCGTACTCGCTCATCTTCAACCAGAAGCAGCAGCCCTGGGACGACGTACGGCTGCGGAAGGCGGTGCGGGCCGGACTCGACGTCGAGTCCATCGTCAAGACCCTGTACCTCGGCACCTACGAGCGCGCATGGTCCGCCGTCACCCCGGGCGTCCTCGGATACGACGCCTCGCTGGAGCGCAGCTACCAACCCGACGTGGCGGAGGCGAAACACCTGCTCGACGAGGCCGGCTGGACGGCGGGGCCGGACGGGGTGCGGGTCAAGGGCGGCACGCAACTGGTCCTGCGCTATGTCGGCAGCTACCCCAACAACGAGAAGAGCCACGACATCGCCCAGCTCGTGCAGCAGCAGTTGAAGGCGGTCGGCATCAAGGTCGACGTCGACGTCTCGTCCAACGTCGCCGAACTGCTGACCAAGACGGGCGAGTTCGACGTGTACCCGACCGGCACCGCGGCCGTCGACCCCGACGCGCTGAGCGGCTTCTACTCGTCCAGGATCCTCGCGCTGGTCAACGGCACGCAGGACCTGGCCGGCATCGCCGACCCCGACATCGACGCGTGGCTCGACGAGGGCGCCGCGAGCCTCGATTCCCAGCGCCGGGCCGAGCTGTACAAGCAGGTGCAACGCAAGCTGATCGACCAGGTGGCGCTGATCCCGATCTACGCGCCCACGTACACGGTGGCCGCGTCGAGGAAGGTCCAGGGCCTGGCGTTCGACCCGCTCAACTCGCCGATCATCAACGACGCCTACCTGGCGGGCTGAGCAATGAAGTTCCTGCTCTTCTCGGCCATCAACGGCATTGACGAGCCCAATCGAGGCACCGGCGAGCGGTTGACTCAGCAGCAGCGGTTCCGCCGGATCGTCGACGAGGCCGTCCTGGCCGACAAGCTCGGCATCGACGCCTACGGCGCCGGTGAGCGGCACACCGGCTCGGTGATCAATTCGTCGCCACCTGTCCTGCTCAGCCACATTGCCGCCCTGACGACGCGCATCCGGCTGATCACGACCGTCACGGTGCTCAGCGTGCTCGACCCGGTCCGCGTCGCCGAGGACTACGCGACCCTGGACCATCTGTCCGGGGGACGGCTCGATCTGATGATCGGCAAGGGCGGCGACGTCGAACAGCTGCCGATCTTCGACCTGACCGTGGATCAGGTCCGCGACAGCCTGGCCGAGCGCTACGACCTGCTGCGCCGGCTGTGGACGGAGGAGCAGGTCACCTGGCGCGGGCGGTTCCGGACGCCGCTGGACCGGGTCACCGTCCAGCCGCGCCCCTATCAACAACCGATCCGGGTGTGGCACGCCGGATCCAGCCGCCTGTCGACCGCGGAGACCGCCGCTCGGTACGGCGATGCGCTCTTCTCCACGGCGGGCGGGCCGAACCGGCAGCAGTACCGCGCGTACTTCGAGCACTACCGGGAGCGGTGGCAGTTCTACGGACACGACCCGCGCGGCGCGTCCACCGGGATCAGCGGCGGTTTCCTGTACCTGGCGGACACCACCGAGCGGGCCATCAAGCAGTTCGAGCCGCACTACGCGAACTACCTGAACACCTCGGTCGGCCGTAAGAACGGTTCGCCCTACGATGGCCTTCGCGAGTACATCGCCAGCACCCCGAGCCTGATCGGCAGCCCGCAGGACGTCATCGACCGGATTCTGGGCTATCACGCCGACTACGGCAACGACGTCATCAACCTGCTCGTCGACGGGCTCGCCCTGGCAGAGCAGAGCGAACAGCTCGAGCGGTTCGCCACCGAGGTCATGCCGGTCGTCAAGAAGGCCGCTCCGACCGGGCTGTGGGAGGGGGCGCCGCCAACGGATGCGGCGAGCACGGGCCGGCGATGGTGAGGTTCGTCGCCGGCCGGGTGCTGGCGGCGTTCGCCGTCGTGCTGGGGTCCCTGGTGCTCGTGTTCACCATCATGCATCTGCTGCCGGGCGACCTCGTCGACTCGCTGATCGACGTGACGCGCATGCCGCCGGCCGAGGTCGCCCAGTTGCGGCACCAGCTCGGCCTCGACCGGCCCTTCCTCGTGCAGCTCGCCGGGTATGTCGGCGGCGTGCTGCGCGGCGACTTCGGGACCTCGCTGGCCACCGGCCAGCCGGTCCTGCCGCTGATCCTCCACAGCTTCCCGGCCACGCTCGCCCTGACGCTGACCGGTTCGCTCGTCGCCGTGACCTTCGGCGTGGTGCTCGGCGTCGCGTCGGCCACCCACCGCAACCGGAGCCTCGACCTCGTCGTCCGGATCGTGGCGTTGTTCGGTGTCTCGATGCCGTCCTTCTGGATCGGCATCCTCCTCATCATCGTGTTCGCCAACATCCTGGGCTGGTTGCCGTCGATGGGTGCCGACGGTTGGCAGACCCTCGTGCTGCCCTCGCTGGCCCTCGGGTTCGGCAGTGTGGGCGTCATCGCCCGGCTCGTGCGCAACAGCATGCTGGACGTGCTCGGCGAGCCGTTCGTCGTGACGCTGCGGGCCAAGGGCCTGCCGGAGCGGCTGGTCATGTACCGCCACGCGCTGCGGAACGCGTTGCTGCCGGCGGTCACGGTCATCGGCCTGATGAGTGCTGAGCTGCTGGGTGGTTCCGTCGTCATCGAGACGGTGTTCGCCCGGCCGGGGATCGGCCGTCTGGTCGCGGACGCCCTCACGACGCGGGACATCCCGGTCGTCCAGGGTGTCGTGTTCTGTTCCGCTGTCGTCTACACGGGAATCAACATGATTGTCGATCTGTCGTACTCCGCCATCGACCCGCGGCTGCGGCGGTCGCTGCCGCGCGCCGCCGGGCGGCCCGGATGACGGCGACGCTGCGCCGCCGCCTGTCGGGAGCCAATGCCGCCGTCGTGGTGGCGGCGGGCGTGATCGTGTTCTTCGTGCTCTGTGCGGCCGCGCCGCAGCTGATCGCCACGCATGCACCGAGCGAGGCGAACCCGGCTGAGATCATGGCACCGCCCGGATGGCACCATCTGTTCGGCACCGACTACTTCGGGCGCGACGTGTTCAGCCTGGTCGTGTACGGCAGCCGCGACTCCCTGCTCGTCGGTGTCGCCGCCGTGCTGGCCGGCGGCAGCGCCGGTGCCCTGCTCGGCGCGGTCGCGGGCTATCTCGGCGGGGTCCTCGACCTGGTCCTGATGCGCATCGTCGACATCATCCTGACCGTGCCCGGTGTCCTGCTGGCGCTCGCGATCGCGGCCGCGCTGGGTCCCGGGTTCGCCAACATCGTCCTGGCGATCTCGCTCGCATCGATTCCCGGCTACGCCCGGGTGTCCCGCGGACAGATCGCCGGTGTCAAGGTCCGGCCGTTCCTGCTCGCGGCCCGGGCCCTCGGCGCCGGCCGGGCCCGGATGCTGCTGCTGCACATCCTGCCCAACTCCTGGTCGCCGCTGCTGGTCATGGCCGCGCTCGGGCTCGGCACGTCGATCCTCGCCGGATCGGGCCTGAGCTACCTCGGGCTCAGCGCCGCGAAGGAGATCCCGGACTGGGGCGCCCTGCTCGCGGCCGGCCGCAGCTACATCACGGTGTGCTGGTGGATGTCGACGTTCCCCGGACTGGCGATCACGCTGTTCATCCTGAGCGTCAACGTGCTCGGCGACCGCCTCCGGGACGTGCTCGACCGCCGGACGGACAGTGTGGGAGGCCTGGCGTGACGCCGCCGCTGCTGTCGATCGACGGCCTGACGATCCACGCCCCGACGCGACACGGGCCCGTCAGCCTCGTCGAGGAGGTCAGCCTGCAGGTCCGGCCGGGCGAGACGGTGTGCCTGATCGGCGAGTCCGGCAGTGGTAAGACGGTCACCGCCAAGGCGATCATGCGGCTGACGGACTTCGACGGCCTGCAGATCACCGCCGGGAAGGTCGTCATCGACGGACACGACGTCACCCGCCTGGCCCAGCGGGACCTGCGGCAGATCCGCGGGCGGAAGGTGGCGATGGTGTTCCAGGAGCCCCTCGCCGCCTTCGATCCGCTGTTCACCGTCGGCTCCCAGCTCACCGAGGCCGCGGGCGACGGGGACCACCGGCAGCGCTGGCAACACGCGGTCCGCCTGCTCGACCGCGTCGGCATCCCGGACCCGCAGCTGTGCATGCGGCAACTGCCGGGTGAGCTCTCCGGCGGGATGCTGCAGCGGGTGATGATCGCGATGGCGCTGGCCGGCGGCCCGAGCCTGCTGATCGCGGACGAGCCGACCACGGCGCTCGACACCACCATCCAGGCCCAGGTGCTGCAGCTGCTGCACAGCCTCCAGACCGAACTCGGCATGGCGATCCTGCTCATCACCCACGACATGGGCATCGCGGCACAGTTCGCCGATCGCGTCGCGGTGATGTACGCGGGCCGCGTCGTCGAGCAGTCCGACACCGGCCGGCTGTTCCGCGCCCCGCAGCACCCGTACACCGCGGCCCTGCTGCGGTCCGTCACCAGCCTGGACAGCGACCGCGGAACGCCGCTGCCCGTCATCGACGGCGCCCCGCCGAGCCCGTTCGCGCCGCCCTCCGGGTGCCGTTTCCACCCACGCTGCCCGCTGGCGACGGACCGGTGCCGGACGGCGGTTCCCCCGCTGCGCGACCTCGACGGCCGATCCGTTGCCTGCTGGCACCCCCAGCCGCTCGTCACCCTGCCGCCGGTCCGGGCGGTCGCCACGAGCCGGGCGGCGCGGCCGTCGGAGACGCTCGTCGAGGTGCGGGCGCTCACGAGGACCTACACCCGGGCCGGGAAGCCCGTGCACGCCGTCGACGGTGTCAGCCTCCAGCTCCGCCGCGGGGAGACGCTCGGCCTGGTAGGCGAGTCCGGCAGCGGCAAGTCCACGCTGGGGCGGCTGATCACCCGGCTGGAAGATCCGGACGCCGGCCAGATCTGGTACGCCGGTCAGGACCTGACCGCCATGCGTGGCCGGGCGCTGAAGGAGGTCCGCAAGCACCTGCAGATCGTCTTCCAGGACTCGTACGGGGCGATGAATCCGCGCTGGCGGATCGGGGACATCGTGAGCGAGTCGCTGGCGATCCACACCTCGGCGGGTCGCAGGCAGCGCCGGGTGCGAGCCGGTGAGCTCCTGGAGACGGTGGGTCTGCCGGCGGCGTGGATCGACCGGTACCCGCATCAGCTGTCCGGCGGGCAACGCCAGCGGGTCGGCCTCGCCAGGGCGATCGCGCTCGACCCGGCGGTCGTCGTCGCCGACGAGGCTGTCTCGGCCCTCGACGTCTCCGTGCAGGCGCAGATCGTGAACCTCATGCAGGACCTGCAGCGGCGGCTCGGGCTCACCTTCCTGTTCATCGCCCACGGCCTGCACACCGTGCGGCACATCTCCGACCGTGTCGCCGTCATGTACCGCGGCCGCATCGTCGAACTCGCGCCGGCGGAGGATCTGTTCACCCGGCCCGCACATCACTACACGCGGCAGCTGATCGCCGCGACGCCATGGCCCGATCCCGAGCGGCGGACGGGGGCAAGTGCCGTCAACGCCGGCGCCACGACCTTCACGCCGGGTTCCAGTGACGTGTCTCAATTGCCGAGGCACGTTTACGGAGCGGACGCCAAGCCGAAATAGACGGGAAATAGTCTGAGGTCAATACCAGATGGGTTGAGTAGGACATCGTTGGGGGTGGCGGCGTGTTGTCGGGACGGCGATGGCAAGGACGTGGTGACCGCACGCCGCGCGGCCGTGGTGGTGGGTGGCACCGAGGAAGATCCGCACGATGTGCCGGCCGCGGAACGCGTGCCGATCGACCGGCGAACGGACGCGGGCGGTGACGGGGGTCTCGGAGTCGCGGCCGGTCGAGGCCGGCGTCGAGGCCACCACCACGGTCGAGGCCACCGCCAAGACCGGATCAGTATCTGAGATCGGCGCACCGGCGAACGCCGACCTGCGCAACACCCTGGTGCTCGTGGTGTTCACCGCGGTGACGAACCTCGCCGACGGCGTCACCAAAGTGGTCCTGCCGTTGCTCGCGGTCCGGCTCACCCATTCGCCCATGCAGGTCACCGGGGTCGCGCTCACCCTCACGCTGCCGTGGCTGCTCACCGCGCTGCACATCGGTGCCGTTGTGGACCGGCTCGACCGGCGCAGGCTTGTCATCGCGGCCAACGCGATGCGGGTCGTCGCGGTGACCGGCCTGCTGATCGCGGTGGCGGCCGGCAAGGAGTCGATACCGCTGCTGTACGGCGCCGGACTCGCGCTCGGCATCGCGGAAGTGGTCGCGCTGACCGCCGCCGCGGCGCTCGTGCCCGCGGCCGTCACCTCCGCCGGTCGGGACCGCGTGAACTCCTGGATGACCGCCGCCGAGACCGCCTGCAATGAGTTCTGCGGCCCGTTCGTCGGGGGCGCGCTGGTGGCGGCCGGCTACGTCTTCGCCCTGACCTCGTCCTCCTTCGCCTACCTGGCCACGCTCCTGCTTCCGCTGCTCCTGCTCGGCCGGTTCCGCCCCACCCGGAGCGCCGGTGCCACCGCCCTGCCGGGACGCGCCGAGATCGCCGCGGGCATGCGCTTCCTCTGGCGGTCGCCGCTGCTGCGCACCATGGCCCTGACGCTGACGGTGCTCTGCCTGTGCTGGGGCGCCTGGCTCGGGCTCATCCCGCTGTTCGTCACGCAGGAGTCGAAGGTCGGCGCGGTGGCGTACGGGCTCGTGCTCAGTGGCCTTGGCATCGGCGGTCTGGCCGGCGCGGTGAGCACGGTGCCGTTGAACCGTCTGTTCGGCCGGCGCTGGGTGATGTTCGCCGACCTGATGGGCACCTTCGCCATGGTCGGCGTGCCGGTCGTCACGGCGAACCCGGTCGCCCTCGGTGTCTCGGCCTTCCTCGGTGGCCTGGGCGGGACGCTGTGGGCGGTCAACGCCCGGACGCTGAGCCAGCAGCTGGTGCCCCCGGAGCTGATGGGCCGCTTCCACGCGGCCTGGCGGCTGCTGAGCTGGGGTGCGCTGCCGATCGGGTCCGCGATCGTGGGCGGCCTGGCCGAGGTGGTCGGGTTGCGGACCGCGTTCCTGCCCTTCGCGATCGCCACCGCCCTGCTCGTCGTGCCGTTCTTCCGGGTCATCACCGCCGAGGCGGTCGCCGGGGCGGAAGCGACCCTCACGCCACCGCAGACCGCCGCCGCCCAGTCCGCCGCCCAGTCCGGCGTCGACTGACGACAGCCCGACGCCCACGTAGTACGTCCCTGCTTTCGACCCGGTCCATGGGAGGAGTCCGCCGTGGCTGTATCACGCGCCGAGACGTTTGAATCCAGGTTCGCCTCGGCACTGTCGCGGTTTGTGCCCGGCACGGTCAGCGACAACGCCGAGTTGGTCCGGCTCGGGCTCGACTCGCTGACGCTGGTGCGCATCATCGTCACCGTCGTCGGTGACGACACCGACCGCGAGATCGATCCCGGCGAGATCGGCGATCTTCGTACGATCGGCGACCTGCGCGCCTGGCTGCGCGGCAGCACCGGCGTGGTCGACGATGGGCTGGTGGTGTCGTGAGTACGGTCGCGTACCAGCCGGTGGACGCCGTCGACGGTGTCGACGTCCTCCCGTTGACCGAAGCGCAGCTGGGGCTGCTCATCACGGCGCAGGTGACCGGCAGCGCCCGGCAGTACAACGTGGTGGCCGAGTACGAGTTGGACCCGGCATACCGCGCCGAGGACCTGCGGGTGGCACTGGCCGGCGTCCTGGCCGTCCAGCCGGCGCTGCGGGTCGGCCTTTCCGAACTGCCCGCCCCGTACGGTCGGCTGGCACGGCCACCGCGGCCTGCCGAGGTGCAGTTGTCGTCGGTCGTGGCCCGGTCCGCCGACGAGTTCGAGGCACTGCGGCGAACGACGGCCGAGGACATCGGCGCCTATGAGTTCGACCTCGCCGTGGCTCCGCTGGTGCGGTTCGCGCACATCGTCGGCCCGGCGGACGACGACCCGGACCGATCGGCGGTCCTGCTGATGTGCGTGCACCACACGGTCTTCGACGGGTTCTCCCTCGAGTCGTTCGTCCGGGACCTGAACGCGGGACTGACCGGCCGGCTGGAGGTCGAGGCGCTGCGCGTCCGGCGTGAGCAGCTGCTGCGCAAGGAGCTCCAGGCCCAGGTGAACGCGGCCGGCGGTGCCGCCACCGAAGCCCGCGTGGCGAGCTGGGCGGAGCGGCTTCGCGGGACACCCGACGGGGTGCTGTACCCGCGTCCGGGCCGGCCCGCCGATACGAGGTTCGCGGGCCTGCGGCGGGCGCTGCCGTTGGGCCCACAGCAGTCGGCGGCG
Source organism: Dactylosporangium cerinum (assembly GCF_042653625.1). Taxonomy (NCBI): domain Bacteria; kingdom Bacillati; phylum Actinomycetota; class Actinomycetes; order Micromonosporales; family Micromonosporaceae; genus Dactylosporangium; species Dactylosporangium cerinum. The sequence continues at coordinate 47,135 of NZ_JBHSIU010000042.1, forward strand.
ATCGACGAGGCGTGCCGGAGCCTGGGGGTGAACTCCTTCACCTTCTTCAGCGCGGTGTTCGCCGCCGTGGTGGCCCGGCACACCGGTTCGTCCCGTGCGCTGCTGGGCACGCCGGTGCTGTCCCGCCGCACGCTCGGCAGCTACGAGCTGTGCGGCCTGTTCCTCAACACGCTGCCGCTCATCGTCGACGTCGACTGGGAACTGCCGTTCGACGTCTACGCGACACAGGCGGTGGCCCGGGAGACCGCCGAGGTCAAGCGCGACGCACACGTGCCGTGGCTGAAGATCGTGCGCGAGCTGCGGCCGGACCGGTCGAGCTCCCGCAACGCCATCTTCTCCTGCATGATCGCGATGCAGGACACCACCGCGGTCGACGCCGGCGCGCCGGTGCGGTCGGTGCGCGAGCACGGCAACGGCACCGCCAAGGTGGACCTGTGGCTCGGGGTCACCCCGACACCGCACGGCTGGCTGCTGGAGCTGGAGCACGACCAGCGCCTGCTGCCCGCGCCGATCGTCGACGGTATCCAGGACTCGCTCCTCGGGGCCGTCGCACAGGCCGCCCGTGAACCGCGGACGGTCCTGCGCGAGCTCTTCCACGACGCCAGCGCCGCCCAGTCGGTGCAGACCGACGGGTACTGGCGCCAGCCGCCCACCGACACCCTGTCCGGCTGGCTGGAGCAGGCCGTGCGGTCGTACGGTTCGGCGACCGCGGTGGACGACGGCGACACCCGGCTGGACTACGCGGCCCTGGAGGCCCAGGTCGGGCAGGCGGCATCCGGCCTGCGGGCCTTGGACGTGTCCGCGGGCGACGTGGTCGGACTGACCACCGACCAGCTCGTGGAGACCATCGTGGCGATGCTCGCGGTGGTGCGGGTCGGTGCAGCCTACCTGCCGCTGGACCTGAGCCTGCCCGCCGACCGGCTGGCGTACATGGCCACGAAGGCGGACTGCCGGCTGGTGATCGGCGGCGGCGCCGTGACCGGTGCCCGGGTCGTCCCGCTGGCCGAGCTGGCTGAGCTGGCCGAGCTGTCCGCGATCGACCCGGACCCACCGGGGCCGGGTGCCGGCACGGCGGAGCAACCCATCTACGTCATGTTCACGTCGGGCTCCACCGGGGCGCCCAAGGGCGTGCTGATGGGTGACGGGCCGCTGCTGAACCTGACCGCCTGGCAGGTGGCCGCGCTCGGGCTGGGACCGGACACCCGGTTCCTGCAGTACGCCCCGCTGGGTTTCGACGTGTCGTTCCAGGAGATCATCCCAACCCTGGTCGCCGGCGGCACCGTGGTGTCGCGCGGCCTCGCCGACCGGCGCGACCTGGCATCCGTGGTCCGGCGGGTCGAGGATGCCGCGGTCACGCACCTGTACCTGCCGGTGGCCGCGCTGCGGGCCTTCGCGGGCAGTGCCGCCGAGGCCGGCGTCGGCTTCGACCGCGTGCGGGTGGTCTGCGTCTCCGGTGAGCAGCTGATCCTCGACTCGCAGACCAGGGCGTTCTTCGCCGCGCGGCCGCACCTGCGGCTGGTCAACCTGTACGGCCCGACCGAGACGCACGCGGTGACCACCCACGTCCTGTCCGGCACCGGGGACTGGCCCACGCACGTGCCGATCGGGCATCCGATCACCGGGACGAGCGCGCAGGTCGTCGACCGCACCGGGCACCTCGCGCCGCCCGGTGTGGTCGGTGAGCTCCTGCTCGGTGGGCGCTGCCCGGCCGAGGGCTACGTGAACGACCCGGAGCAGACCGCCACCAGGTTCGTCCCCGATCCCTACGGCGACGGTCCCCGGCCGGTCCGGTACCGCACCGGTGACCAGGTGCTCTGGGACGAGACCGGCACGCTGGTCTTCCTCGGGCGCAACGACGACCAGATCAAGATTCGCGGCTATCGGGTGGAGCTGGGTGAGATCGAGTCCTCGGCGCTGGAGTTGCTGCCCGTGCGGCACGCGGTGGCGGCCGTGCGCGGCGACGCCGCCGGCCGGCACATCCTGCTGTTCGTGGTGCCGGGCAACGGCGCCGAACCGGTGGAGTCCGACGCCGCCCGCCGGGCGCTGTCGGCCGCGCTGCCGTCGTACATGGTGCCCGGCGCGGTACTGACCGTGGCGGGCATCCCGAAAACCGTCAACGGCAAGGTGGACCGGGCGCAGCTGCTCACCGACGCCGACCGGCTGATCGGCGCCCAGCACGGCGTGGCCGCGTCCGGTGCGGAGCCGGTCAGCGACCCTACGCTGCGCTGGCTCGAGCAGCTGTGGGGGCAGCACCTCGGGCGGGAGCAGATCGATCCCGATGCGTCGTTGCTCGACCTGGGCGCGCACTCGCTGATGGCTCTGGCCGTGGTCGCCACCATCGAGCTGGAGCGCGGGGTGCGGGTGCCGCTGCTGGACTTCTTCCGTTCCCCGACGCTGCGGTTCCTGGCCGGCGCGATCGGGGGCGCGCAATGAACGCCGCCGCGCCGGTCAGTGCCCGGCTGCACGTGACGCTCGGCGGCGACGCCGGTCCGGTGCGCTCGGTGCTGCTGCATCCGGCCGGCGGCGGCATCACCCCGTACCTCCAGCTCGGCCTGCACCTGTCCCGGCGTGGACCGGTGGCGGCGATCCGGGCGGACGGTCTGATGCCCGGAGAGCTGCCGCAGCACGACGTCAAGGCGATGGTCGAGGCGTACGCGCCGCTGCTCGCCGCGCCGGGCCGTCCCGACCTGCTGATCGGCTGGTCGCTCGGGGGAGTGCTGGCCTGGGAGCTGGCCGCCCGGCTCGCGGCGGACGGGCCGGCTCCCGCGGTCGTCCTCATCGACAGCGCGACCCGCGCCGACCCGGCCCCCGGCGGGCGCCTGTCGGAGCTGAAGCAGCAGGTGCTGCTCAGCGCGACGAGCGCGCTCGGCACGGTCGCCGCCGACGAGGTGGTGGCGACCGTCGACGCGCATGTAGAGGCCGTCGCCCGGCACCGGGTGACCGTCCGGCACGACGGTCCGGCGCTGCTGCTGGCCTGCGGCGAGGAGGAGGTGACCGAGCGGCTCGGCGACTGGACCGGACTCGGCGCGCAGCTGCGCGTCGAGCGGCTGCCCGGCGGGCACTTCGACGTCTTCTCCGCCCAGACGTTGCCGGTGCTGCTGCGCCACCTCGACCGGTTCCTCGATGACACCTTCGAGCCTGGAGGCCGGCGATGAGCGAGCGCATCGCGGTGGTCAGCGGCGGCACCCGGGGCCTCGGGCTGGCACTGTCCGGCCGGTTGACCGCACTCGGGTACGACGTGATCGCCCTGTACCGCAGCGATGAGACCGCCGCCCGCACCGCCGAGAAGGAGTACTCCGGGCGGCTGCAGGCGGTGCAGGTGGACGTGTCGCGTCCGGACGAGGTGCGCGCGGCCACCGAGACGATCCTGCGTGAGCGCGGCACGCCGGCGGTCCTGGTGAACAACGCCGGACTCAACATCGACCGGCCGTTGCTCGACCTGACGGACGACGACTGGCAGACGGTCCTGAACACCAACCTGTCCGGGGCCTTCTACCTGATCCGTGGCTTCGCTGCGGCGATGCTCGCGGCCGGCGGCGGCGTCATCGTCAACGTCGGGGCCACCACCGGCATCCGGCCACGCCGCAACGGCGTCAACTACTGCGCCAGCAAGGCCGGCCTGCTGCACCTGACCAAGTGTCTGGCGCTGGAGCTGGCACCACTGATCCGGGTCAACTGCCTGATCCCCGGGATGACCGAGACCGACGAACTGGTGACGCGGTTCCGGCTCGACGATCCCCAGCACCGGGCAGCGGTCCTGGCCGAGATACCGCAGCAGCGACTCGCGTCGGTGGAGGACATCGCCGACGCATTCGAATTCCTCGTCGGTCAGGGCAGCGTCTACATGACGGGCCAGAAGCTGATCGTCGACGGTGGACAGTTCATGTGGTGAGGAGACAGTCGTGGATCAGATCCTCGCAGCGGCCCGGCGGGCGCTGGCTGACGCGCCGCCGCTGGGTCACCCCAGCTACCAACGCTTCGCAGCAGTACTCGGCGAGTCCATTGTGGATGCCTGGCCGGCACTGCGTGAGGCCAACGAGCACGACCTGGAAGCGGCCCGGGAACGTGGCCTTCCCGGCGCCATCATCGACCGGCTGCGCCTGGACGCACCGCAGCGCCGGCACCTGACCGCGCTCGCGCAGGCGGTGCACGCCGCGGTGCCCGACGTGGTCGAGCCGCGACCCGGCCGCCCGGCCGGTGGATGGGGAACCCTGCGGCCGGTGGCCCGGCCGCTCGGCGTGATCCTCATGGTCTACGAGGCACGACCGACGGTCACCGTCGAGAGTGCGCTGCTCGGCGCCGTGACGGGCAACGCGGTGCTGCTGCGCGGCGGCCGCGAGATGGCGGCCACCGACGCCGCGGCGGGCCAGGTCATCCGGCAGGCGCTGGAGCTGGCCGGGCTCCCCGGTGACCTCGTCACGGTGCTCGCCGACCCGGACCGGTCGGTGTTCCGGGCGCTGCTGACCCGCGCCGACGCGGTGGACGTGCTGATCCCACGCGGCAGCCCGAGCCTGATCGAATACTGCCAGCGCAACAGCGCGATCCCGGTCATCGCCAGCGGCGGCGGCGTCAACCACCTCTACGTCCACGCCGGCGCCGATCTGGAACTGGCCGCCAGGGTGGCACTGGACAGCAAGGTGGACGAGCCGACCGCGTGCAACACCCTCGAACTGGTGCTCGTCGACCGCCAGGTGGCCGGGGACTTCCAGCGGGCGCTGATCGCGGAGGCGAACCGCGCGGCCGTCGCGGTGCGGCTTCGCAGCGACGTGACCGCGCAGGAACCCGATGCCGGGATCGTCGAGATCGATCGGTTGGGACCGCACGACTTCGGCCGCGAATACCTCGATGTCACGATCGGCGTCCACGCCGTCGACGGGGTGGACGAGGCCCTCGCACACATCGCCCGGTACGGCTCCGGGCACACCGAGGGGGTCATCGCCACCGACGCCGGTGTCATCGACCGGTTCACCGGCCGGGTCGACGCGGCGGCCGTCGTCGTCAACGGATCCCTGCGCCTGCACGACGGCCCCACCCTGGGCCTGGGACCCGAACTGTCGATCAGCACCGGCCGGCTGCACGTCCGCGGCCCGGTGACCCTGGCCGATCTGGTCACCTACAGCTGGCGGGTGGACGCCAACGGCGCGTTGCGCTCGCAACTGGACGGCGACCCCGCTCGCATCGTCACCCCCGACCTGGAGCCGACCCATGCCTACTGAACCGACCCATGCGGCGCTGATCGACGCGGTCAAGCGGGTCGCCATCGCCGAGTCCCGCCTGTCCGTGCAGCCCGCCGACGTCGCCGACGACGAGCTGCTCAACGGTCCACTGCTGAGCGTGAACTCGTTCGGGTTCCTTGGCATGCTGATGCGGCTGGAGGACGAGACCGGGGTGACGCTGCCGGACGACCTGTTCGTCGGGCGCAGCTTCACCACCATCGCCGACCTGGTCGACGTGGTCGCGCAGGCGGCCGGGACCGCGGTGGCCCCGTGACCGGGCAGGTGCAGGTGCCCGACCATTGGCGCAGCGTGGTGCCCTGGCTGGGGCACGTGCTGCCGGCCGACCGCACCCCCGAGGATCGCACCGGCGGCGCGGTGCAGGTGAACCTGCCGCTGGAGCTGGCCCGGCAGACGCTGACGGCGCGGGAGTACTGGAGCATTCCCGAGCCGGTGCTCGCCGGATACCGCCGGTACCGCCCCACGCCGCTGTGGCGGGCAACCGGCTTCGAGCAGGCTGTCGGTGCCCGGGTGCCCATCTACGTCAAGTACGAGGGCACCAACATCTCCGGCAGCCACAAGCTGAACACCGCGCTGGCGCAGGCGTACTACTACCAGCGGGCCGGCGTCGAGGAGCTGGTCACCGGCACCGGCGCGGGCCAGTGGGGCACCGCCCTCGCGGCGGCGTGCGCCCAGTTCGGGTTGCGCTGCCGGGTGTTCATGGTGGGTTCGAGTCTGCGCCGCAAGCCGTACCGGGGTGTGCTGATGCGGCTGCTCGGTGCCGAGGTGCACGCCAGCCCGAGCGGCCTGACCGAGGTGTCGCGGGCGCGCTTCGAGGGCGGGTACAACAGCCTGAGCCTGGCCCTGGGTGAGGCGGTCGAGTACGCCGCCACCCACCCGGGCGTGGCGTTCAGCACCGGCAGCGGGGAGACCTACAGCATCCTGCACCAGTCGGTGATCGGCACCGAGTCGATCGCGTGGCTGCGCGCCGAGGGCATCGGTATCGACGCGGTGGTCGGCTCGGTGGGCGCCGGATCGAACTTCGGCGGGATCGCGTTGCCGTTCTTCGCCGAGGCCCGCGCCGACGGGACGCCGCCGCCGTTGCTGGTCGCTGCCGAGTCGACGACGACGCCGAAGCTCACCCGCGGGGTGTACGCCTACGACCGCACCGACGCGACCGGCAGCGGCCCGCTGGAACCCATGTACACCATCGGCAGCTCGTATCCGATCCCTGACTCGCACTCGGCGGGGCTGCGGTATCACGGCGCGGCCAAGCTCATCTCGGCGATGCGCCACCACGGGCAGATCACCGCGACCGCGGTGACGCAGACCGAGGCACTGGAGGCCGGTCGGCTGTTCGCGGTGCACGAGTCGACGCTGGCCGCGCCGGAGTCCGGGCACGCCCTCGCGGCGGCGGCGCGGATCGCGGCCGGCGCGGACGCGGACAACGTCGCCCGGCAGGGGGTGCTGGTCTGTGTCAGCGGCCACGGGTACCTCGACCTCGGCGCCTACGAGCAGTACCTCGACGGTGTGCTGACCGATCAGGCACCGGTGGAGCAGGCGCTGGACCTGGCGATGGCCGGCCTGGCCACGGTCGAGCAGGACTCCCGCGCAGCCGTGGGGCAGCCCCGATGAGCGCGGCAGTGGACCCAGTGGTGGGCGGCGTGCACGCCGAGGCGATGGACTGCATCCAGGTGAACCTGGCCGTGCTCGCCGATCTGACCCACGGCCGCGGTGCACACCTGCGGCTCGGCGCGCCGCTGCGGCTGCGCTGGCGGACCGGGTCGTCCGGCCTGCCCTCGGTGGAGCCGAGCCTGGACGAGCACCTCGAGGACGCCCGCCTGCTGCTCGGGTTGCGTCCCAGCCGCCGGTTCACCGGGGTCCCCGGGTCCGACGTGCCGGACGTGCTGCGGCCGGACGGGCACACCTATCTCGTCGCCGACGCCTTCGCCCTGCCCTGGACGCCCTACCGCGGCCGGCGGCACATGTCGCACAGTTTCCTGGTCGCGCCGACCGGGGGCGGCCACGACGGATACGAAGTCATCGACGCATATCACAACGACACGCAGTGGGGGCGGGCCCGGCCGGGCAGTCACCGCATCAGCGCGGCCGACCTGGTCGCCGCGCTGGCATCCGGTGCGCAGCAGGTGCTGTGGATCGACGCCGGGCCGCTGCCGGCGGCGGTCCCGCCGGGCGGCTCCGTCGACGGTGCCGCCGTCGAGGAGTATCTGCGGCCGTACCGGGCGGCGGCCGGCGAGCTCGAAGCGGTCGACGAGCTGACCCTGCAGACGTGGCTGTTGGCCCGGTCGCGGCGGCTGCACAGCGCCTACCTGGCGGCGGCCGGGGCGACCGGCACCGAAGCGGTGGCGGGGCATCTCGACGGCTGGTCCGCGATCGTCGAGCAGACCTATCTGGCGCTGCGGCGGGTGCAGCGGGGGCAGCCGGCCCCGGCGGACCTGGTCGAGCGGCTGGCCCGGCAGCTGCACGCCGACCTCGACGTCTTCACGCAGCAGCCGGTGCCGGTGCCGGTGCCGGCACCGCAGCAGAGTCCGGTCGGCCGGCAGCCGGCCGGGTCGCGGGTCGCCGACCCCAACTGGCCGGCCTTCGCGGCGCTGGTCGGCGGCGTGCTCGGCGTGTCCCCGGACCACCTGGAGCACATCACGTCCCTGGAAACCGTTCCGACCTGGTCGTCGCTGCGCCTGGTCGAGATCGTCGAGGGCCTGGAGCGCCGGTTCGGTGTCCGGTTCTCCGGCGACGACCTGCTGCCCGAGCACGTACGCGACGTCGATCACCTACTGGCGCTGCTCGGCCCGGCCGGCGCCAGCGTCCTGGAGCCCGAGGAGCTGATCCGATGACCCGCCGCCGGGTGCTGCTGCACGACCTGCTCGACACCGCCGCGCACGCGTGGCCCGATCAGCCCGCGGTCAGCGGCGCGGGCGCCTCCCTCACCTTCGCCGAACTGTCCGCGGCCAGCCGCCGGGCCGCCGACTGGCTGCTGGAGACCGGCCTGTCCCGCGGGGACCGGGTCGTGCTCGCCTCCGGATCGGCGGTGCTGACCGCGGCCACGATCTGGGGCGCGTCCCGCGCCGGTGTCGTCTTCATCGTCGTGCACGAACGGGTTCGCGGCACGCCGCTGACGCACATCCTGGCCGACAGCGAAGCCGGTCTGCTGATCGCCGACACCGCTGAGGCGACCACGACGGCCACCGCCCTGGGCATCCGCGCGGTCGCCGCCGCCGAGGTGGCCGACAGGATCCTGCGCGGCCCGGACCCGGCACGACCGGTGCACCAGGCGCCGCTCGCGGTCGACCCGGCCTGCATGATCTACACCTCGGGCAGCACCGCCGCCCCCAAGGCCGTGGTCAGCACCCACGCCCAGATGGTGTTCGCGGTCGAGGCCATCGACTCGGTGCTGCGATACCGGCCCGACGACGTGGTGTACTGCCCGCTCCCGCTGTCCTTCGACTACGGGATGTACCAACTGTTCCTGGGCGCTGACAGCGGTGCGCACGTCCGGGTCGGGCAGCCGGCCGAGGTCGGACCGACGCTGGTGAAGAACCTGCGTGCGGCCGGCGCCACCGTGCTGGCCGGCGTGCCGGCCGTGACCGGGGCGCTGGCCCGGCTGCTGCGCCGGGCACCGGCGCCGGACCTGCCGCTGCGGCTGCTGACCAACACCGGCGCCGCGATGTCGCAGGCGACCCTGGACGAGCTGCGTGCCCAACTGCCGCGGATCAAGGTGCAGCTGATGTTCGGGCTGACCGAGTGCAAACGGGCGACCATCATGCCACCGGACGGCGACCTGGTGCGTCCCGGCGCGTCGGGCCGGGCGCTGCCCGGTACCGAAATTCTCATCGTGGACGACGACGGCAAGGCCCTGCCGGCCGGCATGATCGGCCAGATCGTCGTCCGCGGGCCGCACGTGATGGCCGGATACTGGCGCCGGCCCGAGCTGACCGCGCAACGGTTCCACCGGGCCCAGGGACTCTTCCCGGAGCTGCGGACCGGCGACTACGGCTGGGTGGACGCCGAGGGCTACCTGTACTTCGTCGGTCGCCGTGACGACATCTACAAACAGAGCGGGTTCCGGGTCAGCGCGACGGAGGTCGAGGCGGCGGCGATGCGGGTGCCGGGCGTCGACGCCGCCGCCGTGCTGCCACCCTCCGACGACCGTCCGGCCACGTTGCTGGTGGTGACGCGCCTGCCGGAGGCGGAGGTGCTGGCCCGGCTGCGCGAGGAGCTGGAGGAGTTCAAGATCCCGCCGCGGTACGAGGTGCTGGCCGCCCTGCCGCTGTCGGGCAACGGCAAGGTGGACAAGAAGGCCCTGGCGTCGTCGCTCGCGGAGCGGGCCGATGTCTAGCGCCACCATCGGCACGGGCTCAACCACCCGCCCGGCCGGTCCGGACGGGCAGTGGCTGGCCCGGTTGCCCGAAGCCGTGCTGGCCGGTGTGACCCCGGCGTACGTCTACGACCTCGCCGAGGTGCGACGCAACGCCGCCGCGCTGCGGTCCGCGCTGCCGGCCGGATCCCTCACGTACTACTCGCTCAAGGCCAACCCGCACCCCGTGCTCCAGGACTGCCTACGCCGGGAAGGGGCGAGGGCGGAGGTCTGCTCACCCGGTGAGCTGGACGTCGCGCTGGCCGCCGGTTTCGATCCCGGGCAGGTGCTCTACACCGGTCCCGGCAAGCGCGACGTGGACGTCGATCACGCACTGCGCCGCGGCGTGCGCGAGTTCTCCGTCGACTCGCCGGTTGGCATCGATCAGGTGTCGAGGCTGGCCGCGGCGGCCGGTGCGCCGGTCCGGTTGCTGCTGCGGGTCAACGACGACCAGCCGGCGCGCGGCCAGGGGCTGGCCATGACCGGCGTGCCGTCCCAGTTCGGGGCCGATACCCGGTGGGTGCTCGCCGAGCCGCACCGGTTCGCCGGCACCCCCGACGCCCGGGTGATCGGGCTGCACCTCTACATGGGGACGAACCTGTCCGCCGTCGGCGACCTGCTGGCCCAGTTCGAGCAGGCGCTGCGCACCGCCGCCGGGCTGCGCGAGGCGCTGGCCGGTCACGGCGTGCGGCTGGACACCTTCGATCTGGGCGGCGGGTTCGGCGCGCCGTTCGCCCGCGCCGGCTCCCGGTACGACCTCGACGGGCTCCGTCCGGGGCTCGAGGTCCTGCTCGGCGAGTGGGTGCCGGGGTGGCGTACCGGCGCTGTCCGGGTCGCCTTCGAGAGCGGCCGGTACCTGACCGGCACCGCCGGCGCCCTGCTTGCCCGGGTGCTCGACGTCAAGCGTTCGCACGGTCAGGAGGTGGTCGTCCTCGAGTCGGGCATCAACCATCTCGGCGGCATGTCCGGGCTGCGCCGGCTACCGCCGCTCGCGCCCCAGTTGGTGACCGTGGGTCCGGCCGACGTCCAGGTCGGGACACCCGTGACCAAGACGGTCGTGGCCGGCCCGCTGTGCACGCCACTGGACGTCTGGAACCGGGCCGCCGACCTGCCGCCGCTGGTCCCCGGTCAACTGCTGGCGGTGCCGAACGTCGGCGCGTACGGCTTGTCCGCCAGCCTGGTCGCCTTCCTCGGCCACCCGCTGCCGGTCGAGGTCGTCGTCGACACCGACCGTGCGGACGCCGTCCTCGACGTGTCTGAGCTGCGTCTGGTCCGGGTGGCCGCGAACCTCCAGCAGACCCCTAGCGGAAGGAACCACTGAGACATGGACACGACCTTCGCCGAGACCCTCCGCCCGTTCCTGCGTTTCGCCGGCGACCGGCCGATCGAGGAGGACTCCGACCTGCGCCAGCTCGGACTGGACTCGATGCAGGCCATCGAGTTGCTGTTCGCGATCGAGGACGAGTTCGGGACCACGCTGGCCGACGACCTGATGACCGACGCGACGTTTCAGACCGCCGGCAGCCTCTGGGCGGCCCTGCGCACGTCGCAGGGCGAGCCGGTCAACGCCACCGCGGATCCGCGATGACCACCCCCGCCCCGGTCTCGACCCGCGAGGCGGTGCCCCGGGCCGCGGTGCACACCCGCGTGCTGCCGGGTGAGGCCACCGTCCGCAGCCGGACCGCCGCCGTGGCCGCGGTCGCCGGGGAGCACGCCGAACACACCGACCAGAGCGCGACGTTCCCGCAGCCGGCACTCGCGGCGATGCGCAGCACCGGCCTGCTGGGACTGCTGGTCCCGGTGGACCACGGCGGCCTCGGTGGGGACGTGAGCGACATGGTCGACGCGAGCATCGAACTCGGCCGGGTCGACCTGTCGGTCGCGATGGTCTTCGCGATGCACTGCCAGCAGGTGGCGGCGATCGACCGGTTCGGCTCCGCCGGGCTGCGGGCCCGGTTACTGCCCCGGGTCGCCCGCGGCGAGCTGTACCTCGGCTCGGTCACCACCGAGAGCGGCACGGGTGGTCACCTGCTGAGCTCCGAGTCGCCGCTGCGTGGCCGGGACGACGCGCTGGAACTGGACCGCTTCGCTCCCGTGGTCACCGGCGGCGCGTACGCCGACGGCTTCCTGGTCACCATGCGCAAACCGGAAGCGTCCGGCGCGCACGAGGTGTCCCTGGTGTACGCCGACCGGGACCAGGTGGAGGTCAGCGTGGCCGGCGGCTGGGACCCGCTGGGCATGCGCGCCAGCCACAGCGTTCCGCTGAAGCTGCGCGGTGTGGTGCCGGGCGACCAGGTGGTCGGCCGGCACGGCGCGTTCCGTGAGGTGGTCACCCAGGTGTTCGCGCCGATGGCGCATCTGGGCTGGTCGGCCTGCTGGTTGGGAACGGCGGCCGGCGCCCTGTCCCGGGTGCTGGGCGTCCTGCGCAGCAAGCCGGGCCGGGCCAGCTACGACCTGTCATCGGAACTGCTGCTGACCGGGCTTTCCCAGGTGCGGTGCCGGCTGGACGCGGTGCACGCGCTGGTGCGCCACACCACCGCGGTGGTGCGAGCCGCCGACGACCTGAGCACCCCGCGCGTCCAGCTCCTGCTCAACTCGCTCAAGATCACGGCGTCGGAGCAGAGTTATGCCGCGGTCGACCAGCTGGTCGACCTGGTCGGGATGCGGCACGGCTACCTCAAGGGCTCCCCGACCTGGCTGGAGCGGGCGCTGCGGGACCTGCGCAGCGCGCCCTTGAACTACAGCAACGACCGGCTGCACCTCGCCGACGGCAAGCTCGCCCTGCTCGATCCCGAGGTGCGCCTTGTCTGACCGGGCCGGGGCGCCACTCGACGGGCTCACGACCGAGGCCGGCCTCCGGGAGGTGTGGGCCAGGCTCGGCAAGTGCGGTGTGCTCACGGAGCTGTACCACCACGTCGACGGCGAACGGCGGCTGCGGGCCGAGCCGCTGCGTGCGTTGCTGGCCGCACTGGACAGCCGCGGCCGCACCGGGGTCACGCTCGCCGTCTGCGTCCAGGTCGCCAGCGTCCTGCCGTTGCTGGACGCCGGCGCTGCCGGTTCACCGGTCGTCGCGTCGCTGCTGGATCGGGCGCTGGCCGGCGAGCAGCTGGTGGCGCTGGCGGTCACCGACGCCGGGGCGCCCGGTTCGGACCTCGCCGCGCTGGACACCACACTGGAGACCGACGGCGACATGGTCACCGTCACCGGCGCCAAGCGATGGATCACCAACGCGACCGGTTGCGACTACTTCCTGACCCTCGCCCGGCACCGGCCGGGCCGGCACTTCACCAGCTTCGCCTGGATCCTCGTGCCGGCCCGGGCGGCCGGGGTCGAGGTGGCGGCGGCGCCGACCCCGTTGTTCGCCGGCTCCGGGACCGGTGAGGTCCGGTTCGACCGGGTGCGGCTCTCCACAGCGCACCTGGTCGGCCGGCCCGGCCGGGCACTCGCCTCGTTCGCCCGCCACATCACCCGGGAACGGTTCGCCGGCGCCGTGTGGACGGTGGCCCTGCTGCGCCGGGCGCTCACCGACACCCGGGCGTCGCTGACCGGCCGGAACAGCGACGGGGCGCCGCTGTGGTCAATGGACCTGCTGCGGCACCGGTGCGCCTCGGCGGTGGTCGAGATCCGGCTCCTCAACGCGCTGACCTACGAGGTAGAGCAGCAGATCCTGAACGGCTACGACGCCGCAGCGGCGGCGCTGGTGAAGACGGCGGCCGCCCGGACCGCCGAGTCGGTCCTCACCGCCTGCGCGAGCCTGCAGGGGGCGGACGGCTACCTGCCCGGGGCCGCACAGCAGCTCCGCGCGGAGGCCGCGGTGTTCGGGATCGGCGGCGGCACGGTGGATCTCATGCTCTCCGACATCGCCGAGCACGCCGAAGCACTCCTCGCGCAGGTGCAGCGGTGAAGGTCGTCCACCTCGGCGGCGCACCCGACGTCTGTGTCGCTGTGGACAGCACGTCCGACGCGCTGGCAGCCGGGCCGGTGCACCAGGCCGACGCCGCCCGCGCCGAGCAGCTACCGGCGTGGCGGGCGGCCGAGTTCCTCGGCGCGCGAGCGCTGCTGCGGCTGCTGCTCGCGCAGGTCGAACCGGCGGCCCGGGGCGCGACGCTGGCCAGCGACCCGGCCGGATGCCCGGTGCTGCCCGACTGGCCCGAGCTGAGCGTCAGCCTGTCACACGACCGCGGCCACGTGGCCGCGGCGGTGGCCCGTCGCGCCGGCGTCGGCATCGACGTGCAGGTGCCGCCGGACACCCTCGACGAGGCGATGGTCCGGCGCTGCCTGCGAGAGCACGCCACCGCCCTGGACGGACTCGACGACACCGAACGCCGGCTGGAGTTCGCCTGGGTGTGGACGGTCCAGGAGGCGTGCGTGAAGGCGCAGGGCACCGGGCTGGCCGGCCGTCCCTGGAGCATCGACGTGCTGCCCGGCCAGCGGGATGGGCGCTGGGGCGAGTACCGCTGGATGAGCCTGCGCGAGCAGTCGCGCACCCCGTTGAGTTGCGCGTACCACGACACCGAGGCGGGCGGATGACGACCACCGGGCAGCACCTCAGTTGCTACACCGCGAGCCTCGTGGGCTACCTGCAGCGGCACCAGCCGGCGGCCGCCGACCGGCTGGCCGCCGCAGTCCGGCTCGGGGTGCGCACCGACCTGCCGGGTGGCGCGCGGTCCTTCAGCCACCACCCCCGCATCGACCGGCACGACGATTGGCAGCTCGGCTACCTCGCCGCTGCCCGGCCGGGCGACGCGGCCGACGGGGTACGCGCCGAACTCGCCGCCTCCGGTGCCGTCATCGTGGTGGCCAACACCCACCGGCTGCCGTGGTCGCCGTCCTACCAGCGCTCGGCCACGCCACACTGGCTGCTGGTCACCGAGGCGAGCGGTGCCAGGTACCGCGTCGAGGACCCGTTCGACGCGTTGCTGCCGCACGGCACCCAGGTGCCGTACTCGGGCTGGGTGGACGAGGCGGACCTGGTCGACCTGATGCGGCTGCCGACCACCCTCGCCGCGCACCTGGCCCGGCGGGACCGCTTGGCACTGGGCACCGCCGTGGAGGTTCCGGCCGGCCCGTGGCGGTGGTTGCGGCGCGAGGCGGCCGACTCGCCGCAGCCCCTCGACGGGAGTCCTGACGCGGGGGAGTGGTGCCTGGACACGGCATCGGCCCTGCGGTGGCTCGCCGCCGACGCGGCGTCAGACACGGGCGGGTTCGCGGGCGGTGCCGCGCTCGACGACTGCGTCGAGGACCTGTGGGCCGCCGCCCGGCACCACGTCCTGCGGGCCGACTGGCTGCGCCGTCGTGCGCTGGTGCCCGCCGGGCAGGCCGAGACGGTCGCCGCGATGTGGGCGGACCTGCCGCGCGCCCTGCGGTTCGCCGCCGACTCGGCCGGCCGTGGGCGTCCCCGTCCCGGCATGGTGCGCACCAGCCTCGACCGGCTCGCGGACGCCGTCGACACACTCGATTCGAGCGCTCTTCGGAGGAACCATGTCTGACCGCACCCTCTACGCCCTGTTCGACGACACCGTCGCCGCGCACCCGCACGACATCGCACTCGAAGTCGGCGAGGAGCGGTTCAGCTATGCCGAGCTGAGCCGCCTGGCGGACGCGCTGGCCGCGCGGATTCTGCAGGCCCGCGACGGGCAGGTGCCGGCCAGGGTCGGGCTGCTCGCCGCGCGCAGCCCGTTGGCCTACGTGGGCTACCTGGCGGTCCAGCGACTGTCCGGCACCGTCGTGCCGCTCAACCCGATCTTCCCGGCGGAGCGCAACACCGCCATCGCCCGGGCCGGGCGGCTGGAGCTGGTCCTGGTGGAGCAGGACGGCGGCGACGAACTGCCGGCACCCGTCATGCGACTGGACGGCACGTTGCTGGCGGAGCTGCGCGCATCGGCGCAACCGGCGCTGCCGGCGCGCTCCGCCACGGTCGACGACCTCGCCTACATTCTGTTCACGTCCGGATCGACCGGCGTGCCCAAGGGGGTCCCGGTCAGGCACCGCAACGTCTCCTCCTACGTGGAGCACGTCGTGGCACGCTACGGGATCGGTCCCGGCAGCCGGCTGTCGCAGACCTTCGACCTGACCTTCGACCCGTCGGTGTTCGACCTGTTCGCCGCGTGGGCGTCGGGTGCCACGCTGGTCGTGCCGTCGCGTGGCGACCTCCTCGCACCGGTGCGCTTCGTCAACCGCAAGGCCATCACGCACTGGTTCTCGGTGCCGTCGATCGTCTCGTTCGCCGACCGGCTGCACGGTCTCGCCGCGGGCAGCATGCCGGACCTGCGCTGGGGCCTGTTCGCCGGCGAGGCGCTGACGTTGCAGCAGGCGCGGGCCTGGCAGCACGCGGCACCCGGCTGCACCATCGAGAACATCTACGGCCCCACCGAGCTGACCGTCACCTGCACCGAGTACCGGCTGCCGGCTGCCCCCGCGGACTGGCCGTCGACCAGCAACGGCACGGTGCCCATCGGCCAGGTCTACCCACGCCTCGAACACGCCGTCGTCGACGAGCGCGGGCAGCCCGCCCACCAGGGTGAGTTGTGCATCCGCGGGCCGCAGCGGTTCCCCGGGTACGTCGACCCTGCGGACAACATCAACCGCTTCTTCGAGCAGACCGATGCCGGGTTCGTCAGCTACAACGGCAGCGGACCGCTGACCGAGCAGCACTGGTACCGCACCGGCGATCGGGTGCGCCGCGAGAGCGGGGAACTGGTCCACCTGGGGCGGCTGGATCATCAGCTGAAGATCCGCGGATACCGGGTCGAGCTCGGCGAGATCGAGTCGGTGCTGCGCCGGCAGCCCGGCGTGCGCGAGGCCTTCGTCGTCCCGCTCGACGCGGCGGACGGCGAGATCGATCTCGGCGCCGTCTACACGGGCCTGGAACAAGACGAAGGTCTGCTGCTGGAGGCGTTGCGCGCCACGCTGCCGACGTACATGGTGCCGCGCCGGCTGGTGTGGCGGCAGGAGTTGCCGCTCAACGTGAACGGCAAGGTCGATCGCAAGGCGATCGCGGGGACGCTTGCCCCGATCGTCACCTGACACCGGATTCGGCGCGCAGCGCCGCGGCGACGGCCGCGGCGAAGCCGGGGAGGTTGTCCCACATCAGCACGTGGCCGGCCGCGGGGACGACGTTGACCCGGCAGCCGGCCGCGCGCAGCGGCCCGAGGTCCTCGCGTGACAGTGCGCCGCTGATGTATTCGCGCGGACCGGCGAAGCTGGACAGCTGAGCTCGGAAGGTTGCCGGCCGGTCAGCCAGCAGCGAGACCGCCGTGCGGTGCAGACCCCGCGACGACCATCTCCGCAAGGTCCGGGCGAACTGCGCGGCGACGACGTCCCCGCGTTCGCCGTGGCGGAGCAGCTCGGCCACGATGCCGGCATGACCGCGCTCGGCGAATTCGTCCTCGTCCTGCGCCGCGATCGTGGCTGAGAACGTGCCCACGCCGGGATCGAGGTTCGGCTCGGCCACGACGAGCCGGCCGACGAGGTCGGGCCGCTGCGCGGCGAGGCTGATCGCCACCGACCCGCCGAGCGAGTGTCCGACGACCGCCACCTCGCGCAGCCGCAGCGCGTCCAGCATCGTCGCGACCGTGCCGGCGTGCTCGTCGATGGAATGGGCGAACCGGTCGTCATGGTCGCTCCACCCGCTGCCGATCAGGTCGACGAGCAGGTGCCGTCCCGTGCCGTGCAACGCAGGCGCTGCGATCACGGGGGCGAAGCCCACGGTGCCCGCGGAGCCCAGACCACCGAGATGGAGCGTGGCCGGTCCCGTGCGGTCACCCAGATCGAGGTACGCCAGGCTAGCCCCACTGGCGGTCACCGGAAGGTGGTACACGCTATCTATCATATCGGTGAAGTGGGAGTTTGCGTGCCTGACGCCCGGCCGTGGCCGCGGGCGCCGGCTGGTGCACGCCGGCCTGCTTGCCATGATGGAAAGTGACGAGCGGCTCGGCTGGGCGGATCACAGCGAGCCGCTGCGGCTGGCGGTCAGCCTTGAGCCGTGCGTCATGTGTCTCGGCGCGGCGATGGCGCTCGGCGTGCGTGAGGTGTGTTTCGCGGTGGAGTCACCCGCTGACGGTGCCGCCGGGGTCGCTGCGACCTGGCAGCGTGGGCTGGGCAGGCGGGGTCATCAGGCGCCCGCGGTGTACGGCGGCATCCGTCGCACCGAGAGTCGCGAGCAGTTCCGGCGGTACACCGCGACCGCACCGGACTCGCCGATGCGCGAATGGGCCCGCACGATCGCAGACCTTCCCGACCTGCCCGGCTGAGCGCCGGTCGGCGGGTCGACGCGCACGGGGGCGGCCGGGGTGCCTGGCCGCCCGTCCGTCCGCCTGTCCGGGGCCGGTGTGAGCGTCAGGACACCGAAACGAGGTTCCAAACTCTGGGAATGGGCAGCGGCATCGACGGTTATTTTCATACTATTCAGATCTGGATTACATCCTTTAGGGAGTGGTCATGGATCGTCGTATGCTGCTGTCCGGTGCGGGTGCCGCTGGTCTCGCCGCGCTGCTGAGTGCCTGCGGCGTCGATGACGGCCCCGCCGCCGACCCGGGCGCCACGGGATCCGGCGGGCCGGTGCAACGGGGCGGCACGCTGCGGGCCGGGTCCCCGCCACCGCCGACCGCGGTCGACCCGGTGTCGATGTACGACGGCACCGCGATCGGCATCGTGCAGCTGGTCGCCGAGTACCTCATCTGGCTCGACAAGGACTTCAAGCTCGTCCCACGGCTGGCCGAGTCGTGGCAGTCCGCCGACGGCGGCCGGCGCTGGACCTTCAAGCTCCGTCCCGGCGTGACGTTCTCCGACGGCACCCCGGTCGACGGCGAGACGGTCAAGGCCTCCTTCGACCGGCTCCTCGACCCGGCGGGCAAGTCCGCGGCGCTGTCCGCGTTCGAGACCGTCCTGTCGGCGGGCGGCGTCAGCGTCCCGGCGCCCGGGACCGTCGAGTTCAAGCTCGACCGGCCCTTCTCCGACTTCCCCTACCTGGTCTCGGCCGGCAACTACAACACCGTCATCCTCAAGCGCGACTACGCGGGCGACTTCACCAAGGGCGGGATCGGCACCGGACCGTTCGTGCTGAAGACCTACAACGCCTCCACCGGCGCGACGTTCGTGCGCAACGAACGCTACTGGGACCCCGGACGGCCGTACCTCGACGGCGTCGAGATCAAGTTCTACGCCGACGACCAGGCGGACCTGCTGGCGTTGCAGGGCGGCGACATCGACACGCAGATCCTCAGCCGGGCCCACCTCGCCACCCCGCTCGCCGGCACCGGCGCGATCACCGTCGACACGGTCAAGGGCACCGGCGTCACCGTGCTGACGCTGCGCACCGACCAGGCACCCTTCGACCGCAAGGAGGTCCGCCAGGCGGTCGCGTACGGGCTGGCCCGCCCCGCGATCCTGCAGTCGATCGGCAGCAACGTCGGCGACCTCGGCAACGACCACCTCCTCGCCCCGCTGTTCGCAGCCGCCCCCACCGACCTGCCCCAGCGCGCGCTGGACAAGGCGAAGGTCGCCGAGCTGCTCAAGGCGGCAGGCGTCACCGAGCTCACGTTCAAGCTCACGTTCGAGCCGCCGGCGAAGGACTACGCGGTCACCATCCAGAACCAGCTCAAGCAGGTCGGCATCGCCGTCGAGCTCGACCAGCGCTCCTCGAAGGACTTCTACGGCGGCGACCAGGCCAAGGACACGCCCTGGCTGTTCACCCAGGCCAACCTCGTCGGCTGGGCCGGCCGGCCGGTCCCGAGCCAGCTCATCATCCCGATGGTGAAGTCCGGCGGGACGTGGAACGGCTCCAAGTACGCCAACCCGGCGCTGGACGCCGCCGCCGACGCCTACGACACCGCGACCACCGACGCGGACCGCAAGACCGCAGCCGCGACGGTGGCGAAGATCCTGCACGAGGACGTGCCGGTGGTCATCGCCTTCTGGTCCGGGGCGGTCCGGGCGTACCAGAACCGCAAGTTCCGTGGCGTGCAGGCGCATCCCGCCCAGTACGTCGACTTCGGCTCGGTGTCGAAGGTGTGAGGGGTGCGGACCTTCCTGCTCCGCCGCCTCGGCGCCGTGCCGGTGACCCTGGCCGGGGTCTCGATCCTGGTGTTTCTCGCCACCGATGTGCTGCCCGGCGACGTGGGCCGCACCGTGCTCGGCCGGGAGGCGACCGCTGAGGCGGTCGCGCGGTACAACCACGGGCTCGGCCTCGACGACCCGGTGTGGGTGCGGTACGGACGGTGGCTCGCGCACTTCCTCACCGGCGACTGGGGCGCCTCCTACACGCTGCAGGAGCCCGTCGCCGCGCTGGTCCGCGACCGGCTCGCGGCCTCGCTCCTGCTGGCCCTGTTCGCGTTCGTGCTGCTGGTGCCGGTCGCGCTGACCGCCGGCCTCGTGGCCGGGGCACGCCACGACACCTGGATCGACCGCGCCATCAGCGGCGCCGGGCTGGCGCTGGGCGCCACCCCCGAGTTCGTCACCGGGGTCGTGCTGCTGGTCGTGTTCTCCGTGCAGCTGCACTGGTTCCCCGTCTCGGCCCAGGCCGCACCCGGCGACGGCCCGCTGACCGTGCTCGGCCGGCTCGTGCTGCCCGCGCTGTCGCTGGTGCTGCTGTGCACCGGATACGTGGCCCGGCACGTGCGGGCGAGCGCCATCGCGGTCGTCGACGGCGGCTACGTCAGGGCGGCCCGGCTGCGCGGCACGCCGCCGGGCCGCATCCTCGTCCGGCACGTGCTGCGCAACGCCACCGTGCCGGCGACCAGCGCCCTCGGCGTCCAGCTGCAGTACCTGCTCGGCGGGCTCGTCGTGGTCGAGCTGCTGTTCAACTACCCCGGCCTCGGCGCGCTGCTGCTGCAGTCCGCGGTCGACAAGGATGTGCCCACACTGCAGGCCACCGCGATGGTCCTCGGCGTGGCCTACCTGACGGTGACGCTGCTCGCCGACATCGTCTACCGGCTCCTCGACCCCAGGGTGCGCCTGGCGGTGCCGGCATGAGCGACTCGGGCCGCTCATCATGGGTGCCGGCATGAGCGCGCCCGCCGTCACCCGGCGGGCCGGCCGGGGGCTGCTGGTGCCGGTCGCGGTGGTCCTGCTCTGGACGGCCGTCGCCGTGCTGTGGCCCTGGCTCGCACCGCACGACCCCGCCCTGCAGGACCCGGCGCTGCGCTTCCGCCCGCCCGGTCCCGGCCACTGGCTGGGCACCGACCAGTTCGGCCGGGACGTGCTCTCCCGGGTCCTCGCCGGCGCCCGCCCGGTCCTCGTCGTCGCCCCGCTGGCGACCGCGCTCGGCGTCCTGGTCGGCGCCGCGGTCGGTCTCGTCACCGGCACCGTCCGGGGCTGGCTCGACGACGTCGTCATGCGCGTCGCCGACGCGGTCATGGTGTTCCCGACCGTGATCGCCGCGGTGCTGTTCATCGCGCTGCTCGGCCGCTCACCCACGGTGGTCGTGGTCGTCGTCGGGGCCGCGTTCGTGCCGATCGTCGCCCGGTCGGTGCGCGCCGCCACCCTCGTCGAGCGGGAGAAGCCGTACATCGACGCCGCCCGCCTGCGTGGAGAGCCGCTGCCGTCGCTGATGCTCCGCGAAATCCTGCCGAACATCCGGGCCACGGTGCTGGTCGAGGCGACCACGCGGCTCGGCGACGCGGTCTTCGCCGCCGCCACCCTGTCCTTCCTCGGTCTCGGCCAGCCACCCGGCTCGCCCGAGTGGGGCGCCGCGGTCTCCGACAACCGGCTCTGGTTGCAGGTGGCCCCGTGGACCGTCCTGGCGCCGGCACTGGCCATCGGCTCGCTCGTGGTGGCGGTCGCGCTGCTCAGCGACGCCCTGCGGCACCGGCTGGAGGCGCCGTGAGCACCGGGCTGAGCGTCGAAGCGCTGTCCGCCGCCTACGGCCCGGCCACGGTCCTGCACGAGGTGTCCTTCACCGTCCGCCCGGGCGAGACGTTCGGCATCGTCGGCGAATCCGGCTGCGGCAAGACGACGCTCGGCTATCTGCTCGGCGGGCACCTCCAGCCCGGCGGGCGGCACACCGGCGGGCGGGTCGACGTCGACGGCACCGATGTCCTCGCGCTCAACGCCGCCCAGTTGCGGCGCTGGCGTCGCGACGGCGTCGCGTTCGTCCACCAGGACGCGGCCGGCGCACTCGACCCGACCATGCGGATCGGTGCCCAGGTCGCCGAGGTGCTGCGACTGCGCGGGCTCGGCCGCCGAGCGGCCACGGCGGAAGCCGCCGAGCTGCTGCGCCGCGTCCAACTGCCCGCCGACGCCGGCCGTCGCTACCCGCACCAGCTGTCCGGCGGCCAGCAGCAGCGGGTCATGATCGCCGGGGTGCTGGCGGCCCGCCCGAGACTGCTGGTCCTCGACGAACCCACCACCGGCCTCGACGCCGCCGTGCAGGTCGGCGTGCTGGACCTCCTCGCCCAGCTGCGCGAGGAACTGTCCGCCGCCGTCGTGCTGATCAGCCACGACCTCGGCCTCGTCGGCCGGCACTGCGACCGCGTCGGGGTCCTCTACGCCGGGCGGCTGGTCGAGGTCGGTCCGGTCGCGGAGATCCTGGCCGGCCCGGCACATCCGTACACCACCGGCCTGCTGGACAGCGTCCCGCGCCTCGGCGCTCCGCGGCACGTCCGCCGGCTCCTGCCGATCGCCGGGCAGCCGCCCCGGCTCGGCGAGACGAGCCACGGATGCGCCTTCGCCGCGCGCTGCCCGGTCGCCGACGCGGCCTGCACGGCGGCCGAACCCGCCCTCGACGAGCAGGCCGTCCAGGGCCGGGCCGTGCGCTGCCTGCACCCCGGGACGGCAACCGGCAGCCCCGCCGTCGCGAGCCCCGAGCCGGCGAGGGCGCCGGCAGCGCCCTTGCTGGAGGTGCGTGGCCTGGTCCGTGGCTACGGCCGGACCGTCGTGCTGGACCACGTCGACCTGAGCATCGGCGCCGGCGAGGTCGTCGGGCTGGTCGGGGAGTCCGGCAGCGGCAAGACCACCCTCGCCCGCGCCATCGCCGGCCTGCACCCCGGCGGCGCCGGAGCGCTGCGGTTCGCCGGCGACGCCCTGCCCGCCAGGCTCCGCCGCCGCGACCCGGCCGTGCGACGGCGGATCCAGATGGTCTTCCAGAACCCTGACACCACCCTGAACCCGAGCCATCCGGTGCGGCGCATCCTCGAGCGCGCGGTGCGGACGCTGCGCGGCCGGCAGGACGTCGCCACGCTCGCCGCCCGCACCCACCTCGACGACGACGTGCTGCGCCGCCGCCCCGGACGGCTCTCCGGCGGACAGCAGCAGCGGGTCGCGATCGCCCGCAGCTTCGCCGGCGAGCCTGCCCTGGTCATCTGCGACGAGCCGGTCTCCGCTCTCGACGTCAGCGTCCAGGCCGCCGTGCTCGAGCTGCTCGCCGAGCAACGTGGGCGCACCGGCACCTCGTACCTGTTCATCTCGCACGACCTCGCCGTCGTGGGCTACCTGGCCGACCGCGTCGCGGTGCTGTACCGCGGCGTCCTCGTCGAACACGGCCCGGCCGCGACCGTGCTCGCCGGCCCCCACCACCCCTACACGGCGACCCTCGTCGGCGCGGACCCGGCCGGTCCGGGCCCGTCGACGCCGACCACCGGGGCCGCCTGCCGGTTCTTCGACGCCTGCGGGCGGCGCATCACCGGCCTCTGCGACACCACCAGGCCGCCCGCCGCCGAGAGGACACCCGGCCACGTCGTGCTCTGCCACCTCGAATCCGAGGCTCTGCCCCGCACCCAGCCCTTGACCCCGGCCAGAGGAGCCCACCGATGACCCTGCCCACCAGAGCGGTCGAGAACGAGTTCGCCGACCTGCTCGCCCCATCCGAACATCCGTCGGAGCATCCACCGGCCGTGGCCCGTCGATGGGTGAACGTCACCACCGGAGGCCACGTCAGCGCCGTCGTCTGGGGCCACGGCAGCCCCGAGGTCGTGCTGCTGCACGACGAGGGTGCCGACGCCCGCACCTTCGACGCCCTGCTGTCCAGAGTGGACAGACCAGTGGCCGCGCTGGACCTTCCCGGCCACGGCCGCTCCAACGGTGAGACGCCGGCGCCGCCCGCGGCCCGGCTGGCCCGGCCCGTCATCGAGGCCATCCGCTCCTTCGCGCCCCGGCACCGGCTGCTCGTCGCGCAGGGGCTCGGCGCCCGCGTCGCGCTGCACGCCGCGCACCGGGACCCGGCCGTCGTCGGCCGGCTGTTGCTGATCGACTCGCTGCCGGGCCCGTTGCCGGAGGACGAGCCGTTGTGGGAACGCCTCCCGGCGCTGCGCCACCCGCCGTTGCTCGTGCGCAGCCTGACCGGCAAGCTCACCGACGCCGAGGTCCAGCGCTTCACCCAGGCCGTCGCACACGGCTCGGTCACCGTGACCGCCGACACCGGCCCGGCCGCCCTCGCCGACATCATCGACATCGCCCTGCACTGAGAGGAGCCCGCCATGACCACCGACACGAGCGCGCCCACCGAGGCGGCCGCCGTCCCCGTCATCGACCTGGAACTGGCCCTCGCGGCGGACCCGGACAGTGCCGAGCTGGCGCGGCTGCGCGCCGCCGGTGCGCAGCTGGGCATCATCCAGGTCGTCAACCACGGCGTCCCGCTCGAGCTCATCGAGGCCTTCCACCGCAGCATCGGCCGGATCCTCGCCCTGCCCCGCGAGGAGAAGGAGCACCTGGCCAGCCCGACCGCCCACCCGTTCCGGGGCTGGCGGCAGTGGCCCGACGACTTCGGCCGGCTGGAGCTGGAACGCTTCAGCATCGGGCAGTTCGACGACCCCGCGGCCGCGGCCGCCGCCGGGGTGCCGGCGCAGTACCTGGAGCTGTTCGCCCACGCCAACGTCTGGCCGCCGCAGGAGCCGCAGCTGCGCGAGCTCGCCGACGCCTACCGTGCCGCCAGCCTCGACGTGGCCCGCCGCGTGCTGTCGCTGTACGCGAGAGCGCTCGGCGTGCCGGTCGAGACGTTCCCGTGGCAGACGCCGGAGTACACCACGTTCGTCGTCAACGACTATCCGACGTGGACGCACCCGGACAGCGGCACCGACGAGGAGAAGCTGCTGCTGCTGGAGCACGCCGACAACTCCGTGCTGACCGTCCTGCACCAGGAGGGCGACTACGCGGGCCTGCAGGGGCAGCGCCCGGACGGCTCCTGGGTTCCGGTGCCGATCGTGCCCGGCGCCCTGCAGGTCTTCACCGGTTCGCTGCTGACCCGCTGGACCAACGGCCTGCTCACCGCGGGCCGGCACCGGGTCGTCGCCGGCGGCACGGTCACCCGCCGCTCCACGGCCCTCTTCGTCTACGGCGGCTTCGACACCGTCGTGGAGCCGCTGGAACGCTTTGTCGGCGACGGTGAGGCGGAATTCGGCGCCTACCACGTCGGCCGCGAGGCGCTGGGCTCGGTCGAGGACTACCTTCAGGTGTTCGGCCGTCCGGAGCAGGTCGCGGCCTGGCAGGCGGGCCGGCCGTACGTCGCGGCGGTCGAGGAACCCGCGTGAGCACGACAGCCGGCGGCATCGTCTGGGAGCCGAGCGAACGCTGGGTCCGTGGCCGCCGCGGCGACCTCACCATCGTCGACAGCCGCAGGCCGGTCCTGGTCTGGGAACCGGGCAGCGTCGTGCCGCTGTACGCGTTTCCGGAGGAGGATGTGCGCACCGACCTGCTCCGGCCGTCCGCCGATCCACCCGCGGCCGCGCACGGTGCCGGTGCGACCTTCTACGACCTCACCGTGGACGGCGCGACGGCCGGCAACGCCGCCTGGCGTTTCTCTGCGCCCGACCTCGCGGGGCACATCGCCTTCGAGTGGTTCCGGTGGTCCTCGGCCGGGGCACCCGGCGTGCAGCGATGGTTCGAGGAGGACGAGGAGATCTTCGTGCACCCGCGCGACCCGCACAAACGGGTCGACGCCATTGCCAGCAGCCGTCACGTCGTCGTCAGGATCGACGGCACGACGGTCGCGGACACCCGGGCGCCGGTGCTGGTGTTCGAAACCGGCCTGCCGACCCGGTACTACCTGCCGCGTGCCGACGTCCGGCTGGATCTGTTCGAACAGACGGACCTGCACACCGGCTGCCCGTACAAGGGCACGGCGGAGTACTGGTCGGTGCGTGGACCGGGTTCGGCGCCGGCGAACGTGGCCTGGTCGTACCCGGACCCGCTGCCTGCGGTCGGCGCGATCCGCGGGTACGTCGCGTTCTACAACGAGGCCGTCGACCTGACAGTGGACGGGATCCAGCTGCAACGGCCGGTCACGGCGTTCAGCCAGCGGCTCGCGGTCACGGTGCCGACCACGTCGCCCGGAGACTGAGCGCGGCAACGCCCACATCGCCCGGGGCCGGTGTGCCGGTCCCGGGCCTGGCACGTTCGTGGCGCAAGATCTGGAAGGCTCGTCCCATGCCCGTGATGGACCACCGCGATGTCGACCACGCCGTGGCCGAGATGGTCCGGGTACTCACCCCGCACGGGTCCGCGGACTGGCGACGCCCGGCCGGCACGCTTGCCTGGAGCTGCTGGGAACGCTGGCGTCCGCCTGGATCGCTGTGCAGCGCTGTGCTCGGCCGGCTCTTTCCGGACGCTCCGGCCGGGGATCCGGTCCAGGTGCTGCTGTGGTCTACCGGGCGTGCCGACCTTCCCGGCCATCCTCGACGCACCTCCTGGGTCTTGAAGGCTGCAGTCGAATAAGAGCTCTGACAACGCCGGACAGCGTGTCGGTGCGTGACGACGCAGGTCGCGAATACGGCTCTCCGTAGCTCGTCATGCGCGCTCTCTCCATGACGAACAAGACATACAACCGCCGCAGCGCGATGGTGTCGATGTGGAAGAAGTCGGTCGTCAGCAGCCCGGATGCCTGAGCGCGTATACACACGCCATCCTGGCGCCCTGGCCACGAAACAGCAGCTCACACCACGTGCGATGAGTATTGGCACGGTACAGGGCCCCGGCACCGCCTGATACCCACAGCGGGTGTCACCTACCGGATAGCCGTGCGGCGCTCGTCCCGCGGGGCATGTCGCCGGGCGTCCCTGTCCTGACGGACAGCCGCGTTCAGGACCCGGTGGGCTCCGGCAGGCGTGGCAGTCGCAGCGCCCCCATCGCCGTGCTGGCGGCTGTCGCCGCCAAGACGATGCCCCAGGCGACGGGTCCCAGCGGCCGGCAGCCGAAGAACTGGCTCAGGCCGGGGGTCTGCACCACGCCGACGAGCGCCGCGGCGGAGGCGCCGGCCGCGCCGAGGACGGCCGGGTCACCGCCGGAGGCCAGCGCGGTCTGGCCCAGCTGCGCACCGACGAGGGAGGCGAGCGCCACGGTGCTGGCGCGCGTGGCCGTCCCGGTGGCTTTGGCCGCCAACCACGCCACTGCGGTGCCCGTCGAGGTCGCGACGGCGCGGCGGACGATGTCGGCGGTCAGTGCCGCGCCGAGCGACGCTTCCGGCCCTTCGCGGATGAGGTGGTCCGCGGTGATGCGCTTCGGCGGCCGCGCGGCGACCGTGATCGCGGGCAGCAGGTCGGTCATGAGGTTGACGAAGAGGATCTGCCGCGCGTTCAGCGGCGGTGTCGCGGAGATCAGGGAACTGCCGACGGTGAACAGGATCTCGCCCAGGTTCCCGCCGAGGAGCAGGGCGAGCGAGTCACGCACCGACGCCCACATGGCGCGGCCCTCGACCACCCCGTCGGCGATCGTCTCGATGCGGCCGTCCATGACGATCATGTCGGCCGCCTGGCGGGCGGCGTCCGTGGCCTGCTCGCCCAGCGCGATGCCGGCGTCGGCGAGCCGGATGGCGGGCGCGTCGTTGGCGCCGTCGCCCGTCACCGCGACGGCGTTCCCGGCGCGCTGCAACGCGCGGACCACCGCGACCTTGTGCCCGGGGCTCACCCGCGCGAAGACCGAGGCCTTGGCCACCAGCGCGTCGACGGTCGCGTCGTCGGCGTCGTCGAGCTCCGGCCCGGTCACCACCGTCCCGCTGCCGAGCAGGTCGAGCTTGGCGGCGATCGCCTCCGCCGTACTGGGATGATCGCCGGTCAGCATGAGGACCTTGATGCCGGCGCGGCGCAGCTGGTCGACCGCCTCGGCGGCGGTGGCCCGGGTTGGGTCGGCCAGCCCGAGGAGGCCGAGGAACTCCAGGTTGTCGACGCGTTCGTCGTCGAGGCGGCCACGCCCGGACGCCGCCCGCTCCGCGATCGCGAGTACCCGCAGCCCCTGCCGGGCCATCCGGTCGACCTCCGCCTCGATCTCCCGCCGGTCGGCCGGCGTGATCGGCCGGGCGGTCCCGTCCAGGCGCCAGGTCACGCAGCGCGGCAGCGTGATCTCCGGCGCGCCCTTGACGCTGATCACCTGCCCGGTGGGTGCCGTGCCGAGGACGGCGTGAAAGCCGCGCAGCGGCTCGAACGGCAGCTCGCGGACGGGCTGCCAGCCTTTGGCCTTCTCGTCGGTGCACACGGCCGCGGCCGTGGCGCCGGCCACAACTGCCTGGTCGGTGGGGTGCGGCAACGTTCCCTGTCCGTTGGGCGCCGGGGTCGCGCGCAGCGCGGCGGCGAGGATCTGCCGGTGCCGCGGGGTGAGCCCCTCGGTCGGCACTTGCTCACGGCCGTCGGACACGGTGCGCAACGCGATGCGACCCTCGGTCAGGGTCCCGGTCTTGTCGAAACAGATCACGTCGATCCGGCCGAGCGCCTCCAGCGACCGAGGATCGCGGATGAGGATGTTGCGTTCGGACAACCGGCGGCTGGCGCTCAACTCGGCGGCGGTGGCGATGAACGGCAGCCCTTCGGGGATCGCCGCGACCGCGAGCGCGACCGAGCTGTTGATCGACTCGGTCAGCCGGCCACGGAACAGGCCGCTGGCGAGCAGCGCCGCCGCACCGGCACCCGCCGCCGGCAGCGACGCCTTGGTGAGCTCGCGCAGCCGCTGCTGCACGCCGCTCTTCGGTGGCTCCTGCAGGGCCGCCCGCGCGCTGCGACCTACCTCCGTCCGCTCACCGGTCGCCACGACGATGCACGTGGCCGACCCGGCGGCGACCGTCGTCCCCGCGTACACCATGCTGGTGTGCTCGGCGACGGCGGCGGCGCGGTTGCCTGCAACGCTCTTGACGACTGGCATGGACTCGCCGGTCAGCGACGACTCGTCCATCTCGAGGCCGGAGGTGTCGACCAGGCGGCAATCCGCCGGCACCGCGTCCCCGGGCTCCAGCAGGATGACATCGCCCGGCACGAGCTCCTCGATGCTGCCGGCACGGTCGGCACCGGCCCGGCGCAACCGGACCCGCGGCGTCGCCGCGCTCACCAGCCGGCTCAGGGCCCGCCGGGCGGCCATGTCCTGGACACCGGAGAGCAGCGCGTTGACCAGGATGACGGCGGCGACCAGCACCGCGTCGCTCTTCGCACCGATCATCGCGGAGACACCCGCACCGGCGGCGAGCGGCAGGGTCAGGGGCGTGTCCAGCTCGGCTACGACGGTGCCGAGCAGTCCCCGCGCCGCCGGCGACGCCTCGCCGGCCGGGGCCTCGGCGCGCCGGCGCTCTCCGGCGGCCTCCTCGCTGAGGCCGTCCGGCGACGTGTCCAGGATCCGCATGACCTCGGGGACTGGAAGCGCGTGCCAGGCGACGTCGACGGCGGGCACCGGCACGGCACGGCGGCCCAGGCCCCGCGCCGACCAGACCGCACCGAGCACGTTGGCGGTCAGTGCGACACCGGTGGCGAGCGTCCCGCGGCGCGCGGAGCGCTGCGCCACGTCGACATTGCCCAGCAGCGCGCCGGCCGCCGTGCCCTGCGCCGCCACCAGGGTGCTGCGTCTGCTCACCGCCTTGGCCACCGTCGCCGCCTCGAGCAGCAGCCAGGCCGTCTCCAGCCCAGGGCCACCCATCAGGTGGGCGCCCCACGGCGGCCGGCGATCCGGCCGCAGCACGCCGAAGCCGCAGTCCGCCGCGGCGAGGGCGGTGTCGTTGCGCTCGCCGATGAGCACGACGACGCGGCCGTCCCGCTGCAGCGCGCGGATCGAATCGGCCAGCCGCGAACCTCCCGGCACGGTGCCGTCCGCCGGCACCCGGCGACGGACCTCGGCCGGCGCGCCGGCGAGCAGCACCTGCCCGACCTGGCGACCGGCGGCGATCACGGCGGTGGTCAACGAATCCAGCGCCGACTCGACCAGGACGGCCGCCACGGGCCGCCGGTTGCGGGTCAGCGCATACACCTTGCCCTTCCTGCCGTCCGAGGCGCGTGCGTCGCTCAGGGCGGCCTCCAGGGCGGCGTCCGGGATCACGGTGTCGGGGGGCTGCGGGACGGTGAGCGCCCAGCCGCCGGTGTCCTCGTCCGTCGGCAACGCGCCGCGATGCCCGTCGACGAGCCGGCTCGCGGCCTCCCAGGCGTCCTCCACCGTGCCGTCGATCGGCACCACGTGCGTGATGACGTGCCGGCCCCCGGTCAACGCCCGGGCATCGATGACCACCGTGTCGACCCGGTCGAGGCGCCGCAGCGCGCCCGGGTCACGGACGAGCACGTCCCGGCGGGCGAGGAGCCGGCCCAGCTCACCCGCGTACGCTTCCCGACCGGCATACGCGGGGACCGGTGAACCGGCCGCGAGCACCCGGGCCGCCCGCCGGACGCCACCGGGCAGCAGCGCGACCGCGCCGGAGGCGAGCAGCGTCAGCGTGCTGATCCGGCGGGCGTAGCGCTCGACCGGGCCGTCGGGCAACGCCGCCGCCCGCGTGGCGTCGACGCGGTCCGCGCGGCTCGCGCCCGCCTCCCGCGGCAGCTCGGCCGCTCTGCGCTGCCACGTGTCCCGCTGCGCGGACGCCTCCCGCAGCAGGACGACCCGCATGGCGGCGTCCGCGAGCACCGATAGCCTCGCCTGGCCCGCGGCGTCGATACCCACGCTCGCCGCGGAGACGGCCAGATCTGCCCAGTCGCGGCCGACGGCCCGGCGCAGCCGGTCGCGCAGCCCCGGAATGT
This sequence comes from Dactylosporangium cerinum, assembly GCF_042653625.1. NCBI lineage: Bacteria > Bacillati > Actinomycetota > Actinomycetes > Micromonosporales > Micromonosporaceae > Dactylosporangium > Dactylosporangium cerinum. Next base: position 77,626 of record NZ_JBHSIU010000042.1, read on the forward strand.
GGTCGACCATCGCGACGACGGCGACCAGCTCACGTGGCACCGCGGGGAGCCGCAGACCCTGCGCCACGGTCGCCCCCGCGGCGCCGATCAGGTCGGCGACGAGCGTCACCAGCTGCCGGGTCTCCGCTTCGAGCTGCGGCAGCCCGGCCGCCCGGTCAGCGGCGACGGGGATGTGGTCGGACTCGGCGGACGCGACCGCTTCGACGAGGTCGTCCAGGCCGAGCGTGTCCTCGTCGTAACTGATCAGCAGCCGGCCGAGCGCGGCGTTCCACGCCGCCCAGTCGACGCCGCGCAGCGTCCCGAGCGCCTTCTCCAGCAGCTCGCCGGTCTCGGCGCCGATCAGGTCCCGGGGGTGCCGCACCTCGATGTGGGCGAGGCCGTCCCGGGCCCACGCCGTCCGCCGGCCGCCGAACGGCCGGCTGGTCGGCGTCGCTGTCACCGTGCTGTGGCAGCGGCGAGACGGGCGCCGGCCCGTGTCTTACCTTGCGGCACCTCCGCCGGGCCTTGCGGCTCGGCACGCTCACGGCTGTGGGTCGCCACCCAGACACCCGCGGCGGCCGCGAGGGCAACGGGCCACTCCAGCATGCCGACCGCAGTCAGCACGCCGACACCGCCGTAGTACAGCAGTTGTTTCGGCGCCGGGACGGCATTCGCGACGGTTCGCGCTGTCCACCCCACATTCGTGACGACCGACCGTGCCCTCGGCCCGGCCACGTGGACCACCGGCACCTTGACGTGCGGCATCGGGACTTCCGCCCAGGTCACCAGATCGGACTCGCTCCTGGGCGGGGCGGTCTCACCGGCGGCCGGGCGTTTCCTCGCCCGGGTCGGGCGTGAGGCCTTCGTCGTGGGACCGGTCTCCTTCGCGGGGCTGCGGCGCCGGGGCTGCGTGGTCGACGTCCCGGCAGCGCGTGAACCGGTGGCCCGCTTCCGCGGGCGGGTCGGTGAGCTCGTTGCTGTGGTTGTCATGGGTGAGCACCTCCGCCGGATTCGTCCAGACAGGCGGCCCTACCCGGACGGCCCGGAATCAACCAACAGACCCGGGATCACGGCTCGTTCAGGCGGGACGGCTCACGAGGCGGCGGAACGCGGCGACGATCAGCGAGATCAGCAGGGCGCTGACCACCTCGACCGCGATCGCGGCAAGCAACTCGGACATGGCGGCGCTCCTTCGGTGTTTCGCGGTGTGCGCCGGAACCGTAGGTGCGGCGGGTGAACTGCGGGGAACAGTACAGGAACATCAAGGTGGTCTCCGGGTGGCGCACAACGCCGTGGCCTGCGTCTTCTTGCCGATCGCCGGCACCCGTCCCGGCCCCCGGCGGCAGGCCACACGGCGCCGGCAACCGCTCGGCGGGCACCGCACCGCGACCTCAGCCCGCCGGGGGCGAGGCAGTCGTTGCTCAGAGGCTTCCGACCGCTCGCGCTTAGAGCTCTCAGTTCAGAATGAGTTGGCTGGTTTTGTTCGCGAGTTCCGGGCTCTGGCGCAATCTCCGGATGCTGTTGGTGATCTTGGGGTCAGTCGTTCATGCGGAAGATCTGTTGAAGACGGCTTCGTGGCCGTCGACGTGGGTCGGGCCGGTGTTGGGCGAGTCGGATGATGTTGGTGCCGGCGGC
>NZ_JBHSIU010000043.1:0-14679 GCF_042653625.1 Dactylosporangium cerinum
CCCACGCGAAGCCCTCGCCATGGACCCCCAACAACGCCTCCTCCTCGAAGCATCCTGGGAGGCGTTCGAACAGGCCGGCATCGACCCCGCCGAGGTGCGCGGCACGCGGACCGGCACCTTCGTCGGCGCCGCCGCCTCCAGCTACGGCCAGGGCATGCACCTGCCGTCCAGCGTCGAAGGGCACATCCTCACCGGCAGCGCCACCAGCGTCATCTCCGGCCGGGTCGCCTACACGTTCGGCCTCGAAGGACCCGCCGTCACCGTCGACACCGCCTGCTCCTCCTCACTCGTCGCGCTGCACCTCGCGGCCCAGGCGCTGCGCCACGACGACTGCGGCATGGCGCTCGCCGCCGGCGTCACCGTCATGGCCGGCCCGGACATCTTCACCGAGTTCGAGCGCCAGCAGGGCCTCGCCGGCGACGCCCGCTGCAAGGCGTTCAGCGCCGCCGCCGACGGCACCGGCTGGTCCGAAGGCGTCGGCGTGCTGCTGCTGGAGCGGCTGAGCGACGCCCGCCGCAACGGCCACCAGGTCCTCGCCCTCGTCCGGGGCACCGCCATCAACCAGGACGGCGCCTCCAACGGCCTCACCGCCCCCAACGGCCCCGCCCAGCAGCGGGTCATCGGCCAGGCCCTCGCCAACGCCGGCCTCGAACCGTCCGACGTGGACGCGGTCGAGGCGCACGGCACCGGCACCAGGCTCGGCGACCCGATCGAGGCGCAGGCGCTGCTGGCCACGTACGGGCAGGACCGCGCCGACGAGCATCCACTGTGGCTCGGCTCGATCAAATCGAACATCGGCCACAGCCAGTCGGCGGCCGGCGTCGCCGGGGTCATCAAGATGGTGCTCGCGATGCAGCACGGCGTCCTGCCGAAGACGCTGCACGTCGACGCGCCGTCGCCGTACGTGGACTGGACCAGCGGTGCCCTCGCACTGCTCACCGACACCGTCGAATGGCCCGGCACCGGACGTCCGCGGCGGGCCGCCGTCTCCTCGTTCGGCATCAGCGGCACCAACGCCCACGCGATCATCGAACAGGCCGCCGAGCCCACGCCCACGACCGCCCCGGCTCCGCGGACCGCCCCGCCGGTCGTGCTGTGGCCGGTGTCGGCCCACACCGCCGACGCCCTGGCCGTCCAGGCCGACCAGCTGCGCGCCTTCGTCGACGCCGACCCGGCCCTGGACCTCCTCGACGTCGGGCACTCGCTGGTCACCACCCGGACCACCCTCGACCACCGCGCGGTCGTCCTCGCCGGCGACCGCGACGGCCTCCTGGGCGGGCTCGACGACCTCGCCGCGGGCCGGCCCTCACCGGCGGCCGTGCGCGGCACCGACACCGGCGGCCGGCTGGCGTTCCTCTTCACCGGCCAGGGCGCCCAACGCGCCGGCATGGGCGCCGGTGTGCACGAACGGTTCCCGGTCTTCGCCGACGCCTACGACGCCATCTGTGCCCGCTTCGAGGCGCACCTCGACCGGCCGCTCCGCGACGCCGACCTCAACCAGACCGTCTACACCCAGGCCTCGCTCTTCGCGGTCGAGGTCGCGCTGTTCCGGCTGCTGGAGTCGTTCGGGATCCGCCCCGACCTCCTGCTGGGCCACTCGATCGGCGAGCTCGCCGCCGCGCACGTCGCGGGTGTGCTCTCGCTGGACGACGCGGTGACCCTGGTGGCCGCGCGGGGACGGCTCATGCAGGCGCTGCCGGCCGGCGGGGCGATGCTGGCGGTCCGGGCGACCGAGGCCGAGGTGCGGGCCGCGCTCGAACCGTTCCACGGCCGGGTCGACATCGCCGCGGTCAACGGGCCCGACTCGGTCGTGGTCTCCGGCGAGGCCGCGGTCATCGACGAACTCTTCACGGACCGCAAGACGTCGCGGCTGAAGGTCTCCCACGCGTTCCACTCGCCGCTGATGGAGCCGATGCTGGAGGAGTTCCGCACGGTCGCCGCCGGTCTGTCGTACGCACCGCCGCGGATCCCGATCGTGTCGAACCTGACCGGGCAGCCGGTCGAGGAGTACACCGCCGACTACTGGGTCCGGCACGTCCGCGAGGCCGTCCGGTTCGCCGACGGCGTCGCCTGCCTCCAGGCCAACGGCGTCACCCGCTACCTGGAGGTCGGCCCCTCCGCCGTGCTCGCCGGCCTCGTGGCGCAGGCGGTGTCCGGCCCGGCGCTCGTCGCCGCCGCCATGCGCGCCGACCACGACGAGACCGAGACACTGCTGCGGGCCGTCGCGGAACTGCACGTCGCCGGCGTCGACGTCGACTTGCGGTCCCTGTACGCCGGCTGGCACGGCCGCCGGATCGCGCTGCCCGGCTACCCGTTCCAGCGGCAGCGGTTCTGGCCCGAGCCGCTGCACACGACCATCGGCCAGCACGACACCGCCGAACCGGCCGAGGCCCGCTTCTGGGCGGCGGTCGAACGGCAGGACGCCGCCGCCGTCGCCGACAGCCTCACCACGGGCGGCGGCCACGTCGCGTCGCTCGACGCCCTCGACGCCGTCCTGCCGGCCCTGTCCTCCTGGCGGCGCAGCCGGCGCGAACAGTCCACCGTGGACTCGTGGCGCTACCGGATCAGCTGGAAACCGGTCGCCGACCTTCCGCGACCCGCCCTGCGCGGCACCTGGCTCGTCGTCACCCCAGCCGACGCAGCTCCCACCGAGCTTATCGCCGGGCTGCGCGCCGCCGGTGCCGAGACCATCGAATTCCGGCTCACCGCCGACCTCAGCGCGCAGAGCCTCGCCGCCGGGCTGCGCGCCGCGCTCGGGGACGGCACCGAACCGGACGGGATCCTGTCGCTCGCCGCGCTCGACGAAACCCCCGTCCCGGGGCTCGCCGCCCTGCCGGCCGGACTGGCCGCCACGGCAGCGCTCGTCCAGGCGCTCGACCTCGCCGGCCTCGTCGCCCCACTGTGGTGCCTGACCAGCGGCGCGGTCAGCGTCGGGCGCACCGACCGGCTGCGCAGCCCGATCCAGGCCCAGACCTGGGGCCTGGGCCGGGTCGCCGCCTTCGAAGACCCCCAGCGGTGGGGCGGCCTCATCGACCTGCCCGAGACGCTCGACGGCCGGGTGGTCGCCCGCCTCGCGTCGGTGCTCGCGCAGCGCGCCGAGGACCAGGTCGCGGTGCGCGCCACGGGTGTTTACGGGCGGCGGTTGCATCGTGCGGCTCCGGCTTCGGCGGCCGGTTTGCCGGTGCTCCCTGGTGGGACGGTCCTGGTGACCGGTGGCACCGGTGCGCTCGGTGCCGAGGTCGCCCGGCATCTGGCCGGCAGTGGTGTGCCGCACCTGCTGCTCACCAGCCGTCGTGGTCTGGACAGCCCCGGTGCTGCGGGTCTGGTGGAGGAGTTGACCGAGCTCGGTGCCCGGGTCACGGTCGCGGCGTGTGATGTCGCGGACTATGACGCGCTGGCCGGGCTGCTGGCCGGTGTCCCGGACCTGGCCGGTGTCGTGCACACGGCCGGCGTGCTCGACGACGGCGTGCTGGAGTCGTTGACACCGGAACGGTTCGAGACGGTGCTGCGCGGCAAGGCCCTCGCCGCGGCGCACCTGGATGAGCTGACCGCCGGCCTGGACCTCTCGATGTTCGTGCTGTTCTCCTCGCTCACCGGCACCGTCGGCGGCGCCGGCCAGGCCAACTACGCAGCCGCGAATGCCTATCTCGACGCGCTCGCCCAGCACCGCCGGCAGCGCGGACTCGCCGCCACCTCGATCGCCTGGGGCCCCTGGTCCGGCACCGGCATGGCCGCCGGGACCGCCGCGGCTCAACGGCTGCGGCGCGGCGGGCTCATCCCGCTGCCGTCCGACCTTGCGCTTACCGCGCTCGCCGCGGCCGTGGCGCACCAGGACGCCGACGTCACCGTCGCCGACATCGACTGGGCCGCGTTCGCGCCGGCGCTGCTCGCCGCCCGCCCCAGCCGGCTCGTCGCCGAACTCATCGAGGTGCAGCAGTCCCTGGCCGCCGTCCAGCTGCACGAGCCCGGCGGGACCGCCCTGCGCGACCGCCTCGCCGCCCTGCCCCCGGCCGAACAGTCCGCCACGATGCTCGACCTCGTCCGCGCCCGCGCCGCCCTCGTCCTGCGCCACAGCTCGGCGTCGGCCATCGATCCGGACCGGGCGTTCCGCGAGCTCGGCTTCGACTCGCTGACCGCGGTCGAACTGCGCAACGTCCTGGAAGGCGTCACCGGGCTGCGGCTGCCGGCCTCCCTGGTCTTCGACTACCCGAACGCGCACGCGCTCGCCGAGCACCTCCGCGGAGCACTGGTCGGCGACGCCGCACCCGTCGTTGCCGGCATCACACCATCCGATGTGGACGACGACCCGATCGTCATCGTCGGCATGGGCTGCCGGTACCCGGGCGGCGTCGCCTCCCCGGACGACCTCTGGGCGCTGGTCGCGTCCGGCGGCGACGGCGTTTCGGCGTTCCCGGACGACCGGGGCTGGGACCTCGCCGCCGACGCGGACTACGCCAGGCTCGGCGGGTTCGTCACCGACGTGTCCGGGTTCGACGCGGCGTTGTTCGGCATCTCCCCCCGGGAGGCCCTCGCCATGGACCCGCAGCAGCGGCTGCTGCTGGAGGTGTCGTGGGAGACGTTCGAGCGGGCCGGGGTCGACCCGCGGTCGTTGCGCGGCAGTTCGGTCGGTGTGTTCGTCGGCGCGTCGAACTCCGGCTACGGCGTTGGCGGTCGCCTCCCCGAGGGCACTGAAGGGCACCTGCTGACCGGTGTCGCGAACAGCGTGATCTCGGGCCGGGTCGCGTACACGTTCGGTCTGGAAGGACCGGCCGTCACGGTCGACACGGCGTGTTCGTCGTCGCTGGTCGCGCTGCACTGGGCGACCCAGGCACTGCGGGCCGGCGAATGCGGCATGGCCCTCGTCGGTGGCGTGACGGTGCTGCCGACGCCGGCCGTGTTCGAGGAGTTCTCGCGGCAGGACGGGCTGGCGGCTGACGGTCGGTGCAAGGCGTTCGCCGGCGCGGCGGACGGTACCGGTTGGGCCGAGGGCGTGGGTCTGCTGCTGGTGGAGCGACTCTCCGACGCCGAGCGCAACGGTCATCAGATCCTGGCGGTGGTGCGGGGCAGCGCGGTCAACCAGGACGGTGCGTCGAATGGTTTGACGGCGCCGAACGGTCCGTCGCAGCAGCGGGTGATCCGCCAGGCCCTCGCTGGTGCTGGGTTGACCGCCGCTGACGTGGATGTGGTCGAGGCGCACGGGACCGGGACCCGGTTGGGGGATCCGATCGAGGCACAGGCGCTGCTGGCGACGTACGGGCAGGACCGGCCCGCGGATCGTCCACTGTGGTTGGGTTCGGTGAAGTCGAACATCGGTCACACGCAGGCGGCTGCGGGTGTTGCCGGGATCATCAAGATGGTGATGGCGATGCGGCACGAGTTGCTGCCGCGGACATTGCACGTGGATGAGCCGACGCCGCAGGTGGACTGGTCGGCCGGCGCGGTGGAACTGCTGACGGAGGCGCGGCCGTGGAAGCGGAACGGGCGTCCGCGGCTGGCCGCAGTGTCGTCGTTCGGCATCAGTGGCACGAACGTCCACACGATCATCGAGCAGGCCCCGGCGAGCGAGCCTTCGTCTTCTACGGACTGGACGGGAACGGTGCCATGGGTGGTGTCGGCCCGTTCGGCGGAGGCGCTGCGTGGTCAGGCGGCGCGGCTGCGTGAGTTCGCTGCGGCGGATCCGTCGCTTGTTCCGGGTGTGGTGGGTGCAGCCCTGGCTGTGTCCCGTGCGTCGCTGCCGCACCGTGCCGTGGTCCTGGCCGATTCGGTGGCAGGTTTCGTCGACGGATTGGCGGCGCTGGAGGCGGGTTCGTCCGCCGCCAATGTGGTGCGGGGTTCGGCGGGTGAGGGCCGTCTGGCGGTGTTGTTCACCGGTCAGGGTGCGCAGCGTTCCGATATGGGACGCGGTCTGTATGAGCGGTTCCCGGTCTTCGCCGACGCGTACGACGCGGTCTGCGCTCGGTTCGACCTGCTGCTGGACCAGCCGCTGCGCGACGCGGACGTGAATCAGACCGTCTACACGCAGGCGTCGTTGTTCGCGCTGGAGGTGGCGCTGTTCCGCCTCATCGAATCGTTCGGTTTGCGTCCGGACTTCCTGTTGGGTCACTCGATCGGTGAGCTCGCCGCCGCGCACGTGGCGGGGGTGCTGTCGCTGGACGACGCGATCCAGCTGGTTGCGGCGCGGGGTCGGTTGATGCAGGCGCTGCCGGCGGGTGGGGCGATGCTGGCGGTGCAGGCGACCGAGGCCGAGGTCCGTTCCGCGTTGGAGCCGTTCGCCGGCAGGGTCGACGTCGCTGCGGTCAACGGTCCGACGTCGATCGTGGTGTCCGGTGACGCGTCGGTGATCGACGGGCTGTTCGAGGATCGTAAGACGTCGCGGTTGACGGTCTCGCATGCGTTCCATTCGCCGTTGATGGAGCCGATGCTGGAGGAGTTCCGCGCGATCGCTGCCGGCCTGACTTTTGCGCCGCCGCAGATCCCGATCGTGTCGAACCTGACCGGCCAGCTGGTTGAGGAGTACACCGCCGACTACTGGGTCCGGCATGTGCGGGAGGCGGTCCGGTTCGCTGACGGGGTCGCGTGGCTTTCGGGGAACGGTGTGAGCCGGTTCTTGGAGGTCGGGCCGTCCGGGGTGCTGACCGCGATGGCGCAGCAGTGCCTCACCGGTGAGACCGTGCTGGCCCCGGCGCTGCGCAAGGACCGCGACGAACCCACCAGCCTGCTGCACGCCCTGGCCACCCTGCACGTCAACGGGATCGGCATCGACTGGGCCCCGGCGTTGCCCGCTGGTGGGCATGTTGATCTGCCGACCTACGCGTTCCAGCACGAGCGGTACTGGCTGGAGCCGACCCACACACTGAGCGCCGACACCGTAGAGACACGGTTCTGGGACGCGGTCGAGCGCGAGGACCTCGAAGGGCTGGCCCGCAGCCTCGAGGTGCACGACGACGCGGGCTCGGCCATCGACGCCCTCGGCGCGGTGCTGCCCGTGCTGTCCGGCTGGCGGCGCAAGCGGCGCGAGCGCGGCACCGTGGACTCGTGGCGCTACACGACGTCGTGGACGCCGCTGCCGTCGGCGCCGGCCGAGCTGTCCGGCACCTGGCTCGTGGTCGTGCCCGCGGGGGAGCAGGGCGGCGACATCATCGCCGCGCTGCGGCGGGCCGGCGCGGACGCGATCGAGCTGGACGTCACCGAGAGCGACACCGACCGCGCCGGCCTCGCCCGCCGGATCGCAGCGGTGGCCGGCGACGCCGAACTGGCCGGGATCGTGTCCCTGGCGGGCATGGACGACACGCCACACCCGCAGCACCCGGTGGTGCCGGTGGGCGTCGCCCTCACCGCGCTGCTGCTGCAGGCGCTCGGCGATCTCGACACCCAGGCACCCCTGTGGTGCCTGACCCGCGGGGCCGTTTCCGTCGGCGCGGCCGACCCGCTGCGCCACCCCACGCAGGCGCTCGTCTGGGGGCTCGGCCGCACCGCGGCGCTCGAGGCCCCGCGCCGCTGGGGCGGCCTCATCGACCTGCCCGAACTGCTCGACGAGCGCGCCGGTCGGCGCCTGACCGACGTCCTCGGCGGGTCAGCCGAGGACCAGGTCGCGGTGCGCGCCACGGGTGTCTACGGCCGGCGGCTGCACCGTGCGGCTCCGGCCGGCGGTGCGCCGGTTGTTCCCGGTGGGACCGTCCTGTTGACCGGCGGCACCGGTGCGCTCGGTGCCGTGGTCGCTCGTCACCTTGCCGGCAGTGGCGTGCCGCACCTGCTGCTCACCAGCCGTCGTGGTCTGGACAGCCCCGGTGCTGCGGGTCTGGTGGAGGAGTTGACCGAGCTCGGTGCCCGGGTCACGGTCGCGGCGTGTGATGTCGCGGACTATGACGCGCTGGCCGGGCTGCTGGCCGGTGTCCCGGACCTGGCCGGTGTCGTGCACACGGCCGGCGTGCTCGACGACGGCGTGCTGGAGTCGTTGACACCGGAACGGTTCGCGACGGTCTACGCCACCAAGGTGGCCGCCGCCGTCCACCTCGACCGCCTCACCGCCGGCCTGGACCTGTCGATGTTCGTGCTGTTCTCCTCGGTGGCCGGCACGATCGGCAGCGCTGGGCAGGCCAACTACGCATCGGCCAACGCGTTCCTCGACGCGCTCGCCCAGCACCGCCGGCAGCGCGGGCTCGCCGCCACCTCGATCGCCTGGGGCCCGTGGGCACAGGCCGGCATGGCCACCGCGGACGACGCGATCACCCGCCGGATGCGCCGCGGCGGGATGCCGCCGATGGCGCCCGAACTGGCCGTCGCAGCGTTCGCCGACGCCGTCGCCGGCGACCAGCCCTGTGTCGCCGTCGCCGAGGTCGACTGGCCCACGTTCGGGCCCGCGTTCACCGCGGTCCGGCCGAGCCCGCTGCTCACCGCACTGCCCGAACTGCACACGCAACCGCCGGCCACACAGACCGGCGCCAGCCTCGCCGACCGGGTCGCCGCGCTGCCGGCAGCCGAACGGCAACGGGTCCTGTCCGCCCTGGTGCGCGACGAGGCGGCGGCCGTCCTCGGATACCGCGACCGGTCCGCCGTCGAGTCGGCACGAGCGTTCAAAGAGCTCGGCATCGACTCGCTCACCGCGGTGGAGCTGCGCAACCGGCTCAGCGTCGCCACCGGCCTGCACCTGCCGGCGAGCCTCGTCTTCGACTACCCGAACGCCGAGATCCTCGCCCGGCACCTCGCCGGCGAGCTCACCGGCTCCGGCACCGGCGCGGCCGACACCGCGGCCGCCGCCGTCGACACCACCGACCCGATCGTCATCGTCAGCATGAGCTGCCGGTTCCCGGGCGGCGCCACCAGCCCCGAAGCGCTCTGGGACCTGCTGATCGAGGGCCGGGAGGCGATCACCCCGTTCCCCACTGACCGCGGCTGGGACCTCGACGCGCTCTTCGACCCCGACCCGGACAACCCGCGAACCTCGCACGCCCGCGTCGGCGGCTTCATCCCCGACGTGGCCGACTTCGACGCCGAGCTGTTCGGCATCAACCCGCGTGAGGCCCTCGCCATGGACCCGCAGCAACGCCTGCTGCTGGAGACGACCTGGGAGGTCTTCGAACGGGCCGGAGTCGACGCGACCACGCTCGCCGGCACCCCCACGGGCGTCTTCATGGGCACCAACAGCCAGGACTACGGCAGCCTCCTCATCGACTCGGCCAGCGGCAACGAGGGCTACCTCGCGACCGGCAACGCCGCCAGCGTGGTCTCCGGCCGCATCGCCTACGTCCTCGGCACCGAAGGCCCCGCCATCACCGTCGACACCGCCTGCTCCTCGTCGCTCGTGGCGCTGCACCTGGCCGTCCAGGCGCTCCGCGCGGGCGAATGCGACCTGGCGCTCGCCGGCGGCGTGGCGGTCATCTCGACCCCGGGTATCTTCACCGAGTTCAGCCGGCAGCGGGCTCTCGCCGCCGACGGCCGCTGCAAGGCGTTCTCCGCCGAAGCGGACGGCACCGGCTGGGGCGAGGGCGTCGGCGTCCTCCTGCTGGAGCGCCTCTCCGACGCCGAGCGCAACGGGCACGAGATCCTCGCCGTGGTGCGGGGCAGCGCGGTGAACCAGGACGGTGCGTCCAATGGTCTGACGGCGCCGAACGGTCCGTCGCAGCAGCGGGTGATCCGGCGGGCCCTGGCCGGTGCGGGTCTGGAACCGTCCGATGTGGACGTGGTGGAGGCACACGGCACGGGTACCCGGCTGGGGGATCCGATCGAGGCGCAGGCGCTGCTGGCGACGTACGGTCAGGACCGACCCGCGGACCGTCCACTGTGGCTGGGCTCGGTCAAGTCGAACATCGGCCACACCCAGGCCGCCGCCGGCGTCGCCGGCATCATCAAGATGGTCATGGCGATGCGGCACGGGGTGCTGCCGCCGACCCTCCACGCGGGTGCACCCACCCCGCACGTGGACTGGTCCGCCGGCGCCATCGAACTCCTCACCGAGGCCCGCCCCTGGGAGGCCGGCGACCGCATCCGCCGCGCCGGCGTGTCGTCGTTCGGGATGAGCGGCACGAACGTCCACACCATCCTCGAGGCCCCGCCGGCCGTCCCCGAAACTCACCGCGAGCTCGCCGCCCCGGCCGTGACCCCGTGGCTGCTGTCGGCGAAGACCGCCGGGAGTCTCCCCGCACAGGCCGGCCGCCTGCGCGAGTTCGCCGCCGCGGATTCCTCCCTCGACGTCGGTACGGTGGGCGCGGCGCTCGCCATGTCTCGCGCGTCGCTGCCGCATCGTGCCGTGGTCCTCGCCGATTCGGTGGCGGGGTTCGTCGACGGTCTGGCGGCGCTGGAGCAGGACGCCGCGGCCGCCGATGTGGTGCGGGGTTCGGTGGGCGAGGGCGGCCTGGCGCTGCTGTTCACCGGTCAGGGTGCGCAGCGTTCCGATATGGGACGCGGTCTGTATGAGCGGTTCCCGGTCTTCGCCGACGCCTACGACGCGGTCTGCGCCCGGTTCGACCTGCTGCTGGACCAGCCGCTGCGCGACGCAGACGTGAACCAGACCGTCTACACGCAGGCGTCGTTGTTCGCGCTGGAGGTGGCGCTGTTCCGCCTGGTGGAGTCGTTCGGTCTGCGTCCGGACTTCCTGCTGGGTCACTCGATCGGTGAGCTCGCGGCCGCGCACGTCGCGGGGGTGCTGTCCCTTGACGACGCCGTGGCGCTGGTCGCGGCGCGTGGCCGGTTGATGCAGGCGCTGCCGGCCGGTGGGGCGATGCTGGCGGTGCAGGCGACCGAGGCCGAGGTCCGGGTGGTGTGCGAGCCGTTCGCCGGTCGGGTCGACATCGCTGCGGTCAACGGTCCGACGTCGATCGTGGTGTCCGGTGAGGCCGCGGTGATCGACGGGCTGTTCAAGGACCGTAAGACGTCGCGGCTCACGGTGTCGCACGCGTTCCACTCGTCGCTGATGGAGCCGATGCTGGAGGAGTTCAGGGCGATCGCTGCGGGCCTGTCCTACGCGCCGCCGCAGATTCCGATCGTGTCGAACCTGACCGGCCAGCTGGTTGAGGAGTACACCGCCGACTACTGGGTCCGGCATGTCCGGGAGGCCGTCCGGTTCGCGGACGGCATCGGGTGGCTCGAGGGCAACGGGGTGTCCCGGTTCCTGGAGGTCGGGCCGTCCGGGGTGCTGACCGCGATGGCGCAGGGCTGCCTGACCGGCGGCGAGACCGTGCTGGCCGCCGCGCTGCGCAAGGACCGCGACGAACCCACCACGCTGTTGCACGCCCTGGCCACCTTGCACGTCAACGGGGTCGACGTCGGCTGGGCCGCGATCCTGCCCGCCGGTGGTCGCGTCGACCTGCCCACCTACGCGTTCCAGCGGCGCCGGTACTGGCCACAGCCCGCTCCGGCCCTGCGCGGTGACGTGACCGAGGCCGGGCTCGGCGTCGCCGGCCATCCGCTGCTCGGCGCGGCCGTGCCCGTCGCCGGCGGAGACGGCATCCTGCTCACCGGGCGTCTCTCGCTCCAGACCCACCCGTGGCTGGCCGACCACCGGGTGCTGGACCGGGTCCTGCTGCCCGGCACCGCGTTCGTGGAACTGGCGCTGCACGCCGGCCGTCAGGTCGGCGCCGACCAGCTCGACGAACTCACCATCGAGGCACCGCTCGTGCTCCCCCCGACCGGGCGCGTGCAGGTGCAGGTCAATGTCGGCGCCGCCGACGCGTCCGGAAGCCGTCCGGTCCAGGTGTACTCCCGCGTCGACCCCGACGCCGCCTGGGTGCGCCACGCCGACGGCCTCGTGTCCCAGGGAACGCCCGACGTCGGCGCCGGCCTGCCGACCTGGCCACCGGCCGGCGCCGAGCCGATCGCGCTCGACGGGTTCTACGCCGACGTCGCCGAGCAGCTGCACGTCGACTACGGTCCCGTGTTCCGCGGGCTGCGCGCCGCGTGGCGAGCGGCGGACGCCGTCTACGCCGAGGTCGCGCTCCCCGAACCGGCCCAGGGCGACGCCGGCAGCTTCGGGCTGCACCCGGCCCTGCTCGACGCCGCGCTGCACGTCACGGGCCTGGGCGGGTTCCTGGGCGACGGCACCCAGGCGCAGCTGCCGTTCGCCTGGACCGGTGTACGGCTGCATGCCTCCGGCGCGGCGGTCCTGCGCGTTCGGATGGCGGCCGAGAGCGGCGGCGTGTCGATGCGCGTCGCCGACGGCACCGGCGCCCCGGTCGCCACCGTCCGCAAACTGGTCCTGCGCACCGTGTCCCCGGACGCCCTCGCCGCGCCCGGCGCCACCGACCTCCACGACGCGCTGTTCACCGTCGACTGGACCCCGGCGCCGGCACCGACGGCGACGCTCGCCGCGGTAGCGTTCCTCGGCGGCGGTGCCGATGCCGCTCGCCACGGCGCGGATCGCGTGGTCGCCGACCTGGCCGAGCTGCGTGCCGACGACGCCCGCCCGGATGTCGTGGTCTGGCCGGTCCCCGTGCCGGCCGGTGCCGACACCGCGGCCCGGACCCACGCGCTCACCGCCGAAGTGCTCGCGTTCACGCAGGACTGGCTGGCTGACGACAGGTTCGCCGACGCCCGCCTCGCCGTCCTCACCAGCGGCGCCGTTCCGGCCGGCGGCAGCGTCACAGATCTGGCCGCTGCGGCGATCTGGGGGCTGTTGCGTTCGGCCCAGACCGAGAATCCCGATCGGATCGTGCTGATCGACGTTGACGGGTCCGTGGACTCGTGGCGTCTCATCGGCGCCGCTGCCGCTCTTGGCGAGCCCGAGGTCGCGTTGCGTGCTGGTCAGGTGCTCGTGCCGCGGCTTGTTCGTGCTCTGCCGTCGACGTCGCTGTCTGTTCCGGAGGGTCCGGAGTCGTGGCGGTTGGAGTCCGCGGGTGGCGGCACGTTGGAGAGTTTGGTGTTCGCCCCGTCGGGTGTGGTGCCGCTCGGGCCGGGCGAGGTGCGGATTGGCGTTCGTGCGACGGGTGTGAATTTCCGTGATGTGTTGCTGGGGTTGGGGGTGTATCCGGAGCCGGGGTTGATGGGGGCCGAGGGCGCTGGCGTGGTGGTCGAGGTCGCCGCGGATGTGACCGGCCTGCAGGTCGGTGATCGGGTCTTCGGCTTGTTCAATGGCGGGTTCGGGCCGTTGGTTGTGGTGGATCACCGGGTGGTGTCGGTGTTCCCGGCTGGGTGGTCGTTTGTTGAGGCGGCGTCGGTGCCGATGGCGTATCTGACGGCGTGGTATGCGTTGCGGGATTTGGCGGGTGTGCGTGCGGGTGAGTCGCTGTTGGTGCATGCGGCTGCTGGCGGGGTCGGTATGGCCGCGGTGCAGCTGGCCCGCCATTGGGGTGTCGAGGTGTACGGCACCGCGTCACCGCCGAAGTGGGACGCCCTGCGCAGCCTCGGGCTGGACGACGCGCACATCGCGTCGTCGCGGGACCTGGACTTCGAAGCGACGTTCCGGGCCGCGACCGGCGGCCGGGGTGTCGACGTGGTCCTGAACTCTCTCGCCGGGCCGTTCGTTGACGCGTCGTTGCGGCTCCTGGCCCCAGGCGGCCGGTTCTCCGAGATGGGCAAGGCGGATGTCCGTGATCCGGAGGTGGTGGCGGAGCAGTACGGCGGGGCGTCGTATCGGGCGTTCGATGTGTCGGAGGCTGGCTTTGCTCGGATCGGGGTGATGCTGGCCGAGATTGCGGCGTTGTTCGAGCAGGGCGCGTTGTCGCTGTCGCCGGTGACGGCGTGGGACGTGCGTGAGGCCGGGGCGGCGTTCCGGCACATGAGCCAGGCCAAGCACATCGGCAAGAACGTGCTGACCATTCCGGCCATCCCGCAGGGCAGTGTCCTGATCACCGGTGGCACCGGTGGTCTGGGTGCGTTGCTGGCCGAGCACCTGGTCCGTTCGCATGGTGTGCGCAGTCTGGTGCTGACCAGCCGCCGCGGCCCGGACGCGCCAGGCGCCGGCGCACTCGTCGACCGTCTCGCCGAGCTCGGGGCCCACGCCGAGGTTGTGGCCTGCGACGCCGCCGACCGTGATGCCGTGGCCGCGGTCGTCGCTGGTAGGGCGTTGGCCGGTGTCGTGCACTGTGCCGGGGTTCTGGATGACGGTGTGTTCGCCGCGTTGACTCCTGAGCGGCTCGACGGCGTGTTGCGTCCGAAGGTGGATGCTGCGGTACACCTGCATGAGCTGACGAAGGACATGGACCTGGCGTGGTTCGTGGTGTTCTCGTCGGCATCGGCGACGTTCGGGTCGGCTGGTCAGGCCAACTACGCCGCCGCCAACGCGTTCCTCGACGGGCTGATGTCGTATCGGCGCAGCCTCGGCCTGCCCGGCCTGTCGTTGGGTTGGGGCTTGTGGGCCGAGGCGTCCGGGATGACCGGTCATCTTGCGGGTCGTGACGTGGCGCGGGCCGGTGGGGGACTGTCCACCGAACTCGGGCTGGCGTTGTTCGACGCTGCGATGCTCCAGTCCCGGCCGCATCTCGTGCCGACGCCGCTCGACCTCGCCGCCGTTCGCACCGCGCCGGGCCCCGTGCCCCCGCTGCTGCGCCGGAGCGCCGGTGCCCAGATGCGCCGGGCGGTCGACGGCCCGACCGGCGGAGGCACCCTCGCCGACCGTCTCGCCGCGATGCCCGAGGCCGACCGGGAGCGGCTGCTGCTCGACCTGGTGACCGGCGCCGCTGCCGCGGTCCTGGGCCACGGGACGGCTGACGCCGTCGACGCCCGCCGCGCGTTCAAAGACCTCGGCTT
>NZ_JBHSIU010000044.1:0-1966 GCF_042653625.1 Dactylosporangium cerinum
GGTTGCCGTGTGGGCATTCGGGTGGTCGGGTTGACGAAGACCAGCTTCTGTCCTTTGAGGACTCGGAAGATGGAGCGCAGGCCCTGCAGCATGGTGTAGCGGGCGAGCGGGTCGGTGGGCAGAACGGCGCGGACGTCGTCGACGCCGATCTCCCGCAGCGACGGGCGAACAGCGGCCCACTGCCGCAGCGCGGGCAGCGCCCACCGCAGTTGGGTGCCGATCGTGGCGTCGGCTCGGGGTTTGCGTCGTGGTGGCCGGGTCGAGCCGTTGCGCATCACGCCGAACCAGACGTCGAGCTCGTGCCGCATCGGCGTGGGCAGCTCGGCGACAGTCGCGGCGAACCAGGTGACGATCGCGGGTTGCCGGTCGTCGTCGAGCAGCCCGGCGTCGGCGAGGACGTCGGCGACCACGGCTGCGGAGTGTTTGATCCGCGACAGCAGCGCGACGTCGCTGCGGCGGATCGGCGCGCCCGGGGTGTCCTGGATACCGAGCATGATGCGCATCGCCCGCCGCACCCTGTCGACTTTGCTCGGTCGCCAGCCGTAGCGGGTGGCGTGCTCGCCGACGAACGTGATCAGCGCCGCCTCCCGCGCAGGGTCGGGCGGTGGCGGGAATCCGTTGCGCAGACCGGCTTTCAGGTCGCGGGCAAGCTCGAACAGAACGAGCTGGCGGTGACCGACGGGGCGCAGCAACCGCATGTCCGCTGGGACGGTCTTCTTGACGTAAGGGCGTTTGCCGGTGCCGGGCTGGTGCCACATCCCGGCGAGAAACAGCTGCTGGCCGTGCCGGACCGCGTCGGCGATGCTGACGTCCCGGGTGCGCCGTCCGAGGTCGTGGGCGATCATGCTGCGCTGGCGGTGACACAACCGGCAGGAGCCGTCGTCGTAGAGCGCGACGTGCTGCCCGCAGGTGACGCAGTCCGCCACGTTGCGGTGCGTCTCGCGGAACGCGCGGCAGGCGACGCAGATCCAGCCGTAGGTGCGGGTAACGCCCCAGGCGTGGCAGTCCGGGCAGGCGTCGATGAGCACCTTGCGGCGCGCGAGCGGACCGGCAAGGTTCCAGACCGGGGACTTCTGCCCGGGCGCGTGCGGGTGGCATCGGGCGCACAACCCCGACGTGAAGTAGTCCGTCCGCGACCCGCACTTGTAGCAGGGCGGAGCGGTGACCGGGCCACCTGGCCAGCAGACGAAGCAGTACGGGATCTCCCGCATCGCCGGTGGCCGGACCCCGCAAACCGTGCAGGGCTTCGGTTTGCCGGTCATGCCGGCGGTGTCGAGGTGTGCCTGCCCAGCCGCGGCGGCAACGCACTCGTGTCGCCGGCGGTCCGGGTCTGCTGCGGGCGGCGCGCGGCGACCTGTTCCGGTTCACAGATCAGCACATCCGCCGGCGTGCATCCCAGCACGGCGCAGATCACGTCGAGGTCGTCCAGGCGGATCGAGGTCGGGGTGCCCGTCCACAGCGCGGACATCTTCCCGGCGCTGATCTGCAGCCCGGCCTCGGCCAGCCGGCGGCGCATCTCGGTGGACTTCCAGATCCCGGCCTGCGCCGCGCGCATCCGCAGGTTCCACTGCATCCCATCACCTCTCGAGCTGTCCCAACCTGGCCGCGGTGCGGGCATTGCTGACGTTCCACGCCTGCGTCACATGCTCGACCGGGACGTGGATGTACCGGGTCGTCGTCGACAACCAGGAATGGCCGAGGACCTCCTGGATCGCTTTGACGTCCAAGCCCTGGGCATACAACGACGACGCGCAGAAGTGCCGCAGCACGTGCGGTGTCAGCCGCCCTTGCCACGACGGCAGACCACGGACCACCGCGGCCGCCAGGCCATCGCGCAGGGTCTGCGTCCCGGCGCGTGGACAGCATCCGGTCAGCGGGTCCGGATGCCGTTCGGCGGGCAGCAACGGCGCGTCCGGATTGGTGTAGTCGCCGCCGAACTGATGGCGGACCTCGACCATCCACCAGT
>NZ_JBHSIU010000045.1:0-9006 GCF_042653625.1 Dactylosporangium cerinum
GAGGAAGGCGACGTTGCCGACCGCTGGACGCAGTGCGAGGCCGAGCAGGAGCCGGTCCCGGACGACGTAGGAGGCCCCGGTCCGTGCTTGGCGGAGCAGTGACTCGCGGGCTTCAGGTACGGGCCGGGGCATGGGGGGCAGTGACCGGACGAGCAGTGCGGAAAGCGCGAACGACACCGCGTCGGCGAGCAGCGGGACCGCGCGTCCGAGTGCGAGCAGGGCGCTGCCGGCGGGTGGTCCGGCGAAGCCGGATGCGGCGGTTTGGGTGCCGCGGAGGCGGGAGTTGGCGCGTTGCAGGAGTGTGGGGTCGCGGCGGAGCAGGTCTGGTAGGTAGGCGGTGGCGGCGGTGTCGAAGAAGAGTCCGCCGAGGCCGAGGAGGAAGGCGAGGGCGGCGAGCAGTGGAACGCTCAGGACGTCGAGCATGGCGGCGGCTGCGGGTATCGCGAGGAGTACCGCGCGTGCCGTGTCGGCGATCCACATGGTGCGCCGCCGGTCCCAGCGGTCCACGAGCGCGCCGCCGAGTACTCCGAACAGCAGCCAGGGTAGTGTCCCGGCGGCGGTGACGACGGCGAGTGCCATCGGGTCCCGCGTCAGGGTCAGTGCGAGCAGTGGTAGTGCGGCGTGGGTTACCCCGTCGCCGAGCGAGGAGATGGTCTGCGCGGTCCACAGCCGCCCGAACCCGGTCGGCAACTTCTGCATGTCCGAGGTCACTCGGCGACCCCCTCGACCTGCTGGCATCGGTGGTGTCCTGGTCCCAATATCGATCGTGGTTTCGCTCATGGACCCACGATCGTGCCCGCCACCTGGGCGGAACAACGCAAAAGATCGAACCGCCGCATAAGCCACCGGTTATCGTTCGGCGTCGAAGCCGTAAGCTTCCCCGATCACGCAGTTCAGGGGCAGGATCCGCACGCGCGGTGACCGGAGGGGAGGCGGCCTGGTGGAGCTGCGCGACATCGAGATCTTCCTGGCACTGGCCGAAGAGCTCCACTTCGGGCGTACGGCCGAACGCCTCCGCGTGTCCCAGGCGCGGGTCAGCCAGTCGATCAAACAGCAGGAGCGCCGGATCGGCGGTGCCCTGTTCGAGCGGACCAGCCGCAGCGTGCGGCTCACCCCGCTCGGTGAGCGGCTGCGCGACCGGCTCGACGCGGGCTACCGCGAGATCATGGCCGGCATCGACGAGGCCGCCTCCGCCGCTCGCGGACAGGTCGGCACCCTGACCATCGGCACCTTCGACACCCACCACCGGGAGATCGCGGCCGTCCTCGACCTGTTCCGGCAGTGGCATCCGCGATGCGAGCTGCGCATGCGCGAGATCCTCCCCTCCGACCCGTTCGGCGGGCTGCGCGCGGGCCGGGTCGACATCGGCCTGCTCTGGCTGCCCGTCCACGAGCCCGACCTCACCGTCGGGCCGGAGCTGTACACCGAGCGGCTGGTGCTGGCCGTCTCCTCCGCGCATCCGCTGGCCGGCCGGGACCGGGTCGAGATGGAGGACCTCGGCGATCACCTGGTCGTCGACCTGGAGGGTCCCGTTCCGGACTACGTGTGGCAGGCGCACACTCCGGCCGTGACACCGTCCGGGCGGCCCATCCGGCGCGGCACCACCGCGGCCACCCTCGAGGAGGCCCTCACGGCGATCGGCGTCGGCGGCGTCGTGTCCCCCGTCGGGTCGTACGCGGCCGCCTCCCGGCAGCGTCGTGACCTCGCATTCGTGCCCATCACCGACGGCCCGGTCCTGCGGTACGCCCCGGTGTGGCGCAGCGCCGCAGAGACCACACTGGTCCGCGCCTTCGTCGACGCCGCCAGAGGTGGCTGACCTGCGCTGTGCGGCTGGACCGGTGCAACGGCATTGGCGTGATTTGCCTTGGGGTGTGCTCGGCATCGGTGACGTCCAGGTCCAGGGACACGGCGGGCCTTCCGGTCGCGGCCGAGGGCTCCATCCCGTTGTGATGCAGAAACTGATGGTAATCAGGCGCGCCGTGCCGCTGTGGCCAGCCGAGCGGGCACCGCCCGCAGCGGCCGGCGGGTTAGGCTTCGCGCCACTCGACCTGGGAGGATCCGGTGGCTGGCGGTGCGCTGCGGACGTGGGTGGTGATCGCCTGCACGCTGATCATGGCGACGGCCGGTGCGACCGCTGGCTCCTGGTACGGCGGCCGCGATTCCAGGCCGCTGCCCACTGACACCCGGGCGATCGAGTTGGCGGCGGAGTTGCTGCCGGGGGTCGATCCCACAGATGGGACCCAGCGGCGCGACTATGGGTACGGGTTCGCGCTCGGCGATGATGACTTCGGCCCTGGGTTCGTCGAGGTCGGCTACGCCCCGCCGGAGCAGGGTCAGGCAGCGGCGACGAACGCGGATTGCGGGTTGTCGCGTCAGTCGCAGGCCAACGCGTTGCTGCACGGCTGGCGCAACCTGCACCGCACCATGGCGGGGCCGTGCGAGGAGTGGACCGCGGAACGCGGCGACCTGGCCGTCGTGTTCAGCACCGACGGCTTCGGTTCCTCGTTCACGTTTCACCGGGCGGCACCGGCCGGCCTCGGGCTTGCCACGCTGGCCGGGGCGCTTCTCGGCGCGGCGGCCGGGGCGCTCGCCGCCATGCTGCTGACGCGCCGGCCCCGCCCGCTGCTGGCGCTCGTCGTGACGCTCGCGGCGATCGGGCTGCTCCCCGGCATGATCTTCGGGGCGATCGGCATGGTGCTCAACGTGCGGCAGTCGCCGGCCCTGCCGTTCTGGACGGTGTGGCCGTCGCTGCTGTTCATGTTGGTACCGCTGTGGCTGCTCCTCGCTGCCCTGGTCGGCATCGGTCGGTTCGTGGGGACGCGCCGCCAGGCACCGAGCGGCGGCTGACCCGAGCCGGTGACGCGGAGCATCTCCTTCCATCAGCGGAGAGGCCACCAACGCGCTGCATGGTCTGCTACCTTCCGGCCGTGCTGCCCGGCCCTGATCCGCCGGTGGAGCCGGCCGACTGCGTCGCGCTGGCCGAACGCCTCGTGACGCTGCCGTTTCCACCGGCGGCGACCGCAGCTGACGATTGGATCATCGGCCGGGCAACGAGCGGGCCCGACCGTCACTTCGCACGGTCGCCTCGAGTGAAACGAACCAGCCGTCGCCGGCGGGAGCTTCAGTCCAGCGTTGTGAGGAAGGCGGCGATCGCGAATCCCAGCGCCGTCAGCAGCGCGATCCGGCGACCGCCCCGGCTGAAGGCCTCGGGCATCATCGAGTCGGCGAGCATGGTCAGCACGGAGCCGGCGGCGAGCGCCTGCACGTAGCGTCCGTCCACGTTGGAGAGGTGCGACGCGAGGGCGTAGCCGAGGATGGCGGCCAGCCCGGAGCAGGCGACGATGGCCGCCCAGAGTCGATAGATCCAGGCAGCGGAGTGGGTCTTGCGCAGGTCGGCGGTCGACGAGAGACTCTCGGGCACGTTCGATACAAGCACGGCCACGAGGAAGCCGATGCTGACGTTCCCGCCGACGGCCACGCCGACACCGAGAACGATGGACTCCGGGACGCCGTCGAGCAGTGCGCCGAGGGCGATCGACACTCCCGCGCCGGACCCGGTCGCCGATCGACGTTCCAGCACGCTGTCCAGACCGTAGAAGACCAGGGCGCCGATGCCGAAGTTGACCCAGATCAGCCAGTCGGCGACGTGGCTGGTGGGTATGAGTTCATAGGCGAGCGCTGCCACCAGTGCCCCGGCACCGAAACCCATGACGTCGCCCACGACCTGTGGCGGCACTCTGACCGTCAGTGCGACGACGGCCCCGATCAGCAACGACGCGGCCGCAAGTATTGCCCACGCCCCAGCTGCGATCATGGGATCAGTGAGTGGACCGTCGACGGCATGTGGGCACTACACCCGTCACGGCCGTCGACGGTCCAACACGGTGCTCCAGGTTTCCGATACCTGCGCTCGTGCATTACGCGGGTGTCAGATGCAAGGCCTGGATGGCGTCGCGCAGGCGCTCCTCCGCCTCCATGCTCAGGGAGCTGCGGAGCAGTTTGCCGCCGAACTGGTACGGCGCCATCTCCGCCATGACCTTGTCGACGGTGACCTGGTCGACGAGCAGGAACAGTGCCGCAGAGCCGGGCTGCATCGCTGCGCCGACGTCTTTCATGAACTTGTCGTCCACCCCGACGTCGGTGGCCTTTCCAGCAAGCGCACCGGCGCCCGCACCGATTGCCATACCGAGGAAGGGCGCGAAGAACAGCAGCCCGATGAGGCCACCCCACAGGGCCCCACCAGCAGCTCCGACACCGGTCGCGCTGGTCCCCTGATGCAGCCGGATCTTGCCGTCGGGACCAACGTCCACCACGGCGGCGTCGCGTACGGTGATGAGTCCCTGCCGCTGCAGATCGATGATCTTTTCCCGGGCGGCGTTGGCTGTGGTCAGGTCGCGGTATCCGATTGCAATCAGATCGCTCATGATGCGTCCTCTCAGATTGCCGGTTGACGGCCCAGTCCTTCTGCGCCGATCAGGTGAGGATTCTGGCTTCGCCCGTTTGAGCTCAGCGTCGCTGTTGACGCGTGTCGGTGCAGCTCGGCGAGTTGGTCAGCTCCCAGCTGCAACGGTCTTCATCTCGCCGCCGAACCGCCTCACTCGGAAGGAGTGACGATCGTTGTGGCGGGCAGTCGAGCGTGACGCTGGGGTGACGGGGTAGGTGGTCGCCGCTCTCGCCTGGATTGCGCCGGTTCGAGTGGCGATGAACGTGCCGGCCGTCACGCGGCGGCGTGGCGAGGCTGCCGTGCCGGGGCGCCGTGGCAGGCGCAGGCGGCCGAGGCGGGGACGGCGCCGGTCGGCGTGGCGGCGCGAACGGTGGCCTCGATGTCGGCGAGCATCCGCCGGCGGGCCGGCGCGTCGATGAGGTGACCCCGGACGAACACGCTGTCGATCCTCGTGGTGTTGGCGATGTCGCTCAGCGGGTCGGCGTCGAGCAGGACCAGGTCGGCGACCAGGCTGCGGGCCGGCTCGAGGGTGGCCGCCCGCAATGCCTGCAGCGGCGTGAGACCGGCCCGCACCAGCCAGCGCAGTTCGTCGTGCAGGGCGAACCCGGGCAGCAGGTACGCGGTGCCGAGGTCGGTCCCGGTCATCAGCGGCACGCCCGCCTTCGCCAGCTCGCCGGCGAGGCGCAGCCGGCGGTCGAACAGTTCCCGGCGTTCGGTGCTCTCCTGTGCGGTGCGACCCTTGAGGTAGATGCTGTCGGTCGCCCACTGCCAGTACGCCAGCATGTCGGCGCTGGCATACCGGAACCGGGGATCGTCGCGCGGCACGTCCTGGGGGACGTCGCAGGTCCAGTGCACGCTGAGCGTCGGCGTCACGTGGGTGCCGTTGCGGGCCAGCCGCTCGAAGACGCGTGCCGCCTTGCCGCGGTCGTAGCTGCGGGCCGCGGCCAGCTCCAGCGGGTGCAGCTTGGTGAACCAGCCGGCGTAGTCGCCGCCGTCGATCGGGGTCTGCGCGATCCCGCGGCGCAGCCGGTCCTCCTCGCTGGAGGTGTCGTACCAGAATTCGAAGAGGTGCTCGATGCTGTGCAGCCCGGCGTCGCTGGCCTCGGCGAGCTGGACGAAGTCGGGGACGTGCCCCAGGAACCGCACGCCCAGCCGCCTGGACTCGGCCGCGATGGCGTGGAATGCCTCGCGGGTCAGGCGGGTGTACGTCTTGATGAACTGCGCGCCGGCCGTCACCTGGTCGCGCACGGCCGCACGGGCCTGCGGGGCGTCGGCCACCGCGAGGTACGGGATGCCGATGCCCTCCCACAACGACGGCGAGCCGTCGACGATCGCACTGCCGATGGTCCACTGTGGACCGAGGCGGCCGCCCGCTGCGATCTCCCGGCGCCACGTGACGGCGGCGTCGCTCGCCGACATCTCACGGGTCGTGGTGACGCCGTTGACGATGTACAGCTCCGGGTCGGCGGGGTCGATCCCGACGGCGTGCGTGTGCATGTCGGCCAGACCCGGGATGAGGTACCTGCCGCGGCCGTCGATCGCCCGTGTGCCGTGCGGCACCGGCACCCGGTGCAGGTGCCCGGCGTCGAGGATGCGGCCGCCCCGGATGAGCACGGTCTGATCCCGTCGCGCACCGCCCGCGTCGACCGCCGTGACCCCGGTGACCGCGATGAGATCTGCGGCCCCGCCCGCGGCCGCCGAGGTTGTCGGTGCGGCGGCCGCCGCACCGGACCCGGCGGCGCCCGCCGGGCCGGAACCGCTCAGCCCGGCCGCCGCACCTGCCAGACCCGCCGCGCCGGCCAGGACCGTACGCCGCGACAACACCTTCGCCATGATTGCTCCCTCGTCGTGACAACTCGTCACCGACAATGCTCGCGGCGACGAGGTGCCGCGTCAGTGGTGGTTGCACCTCAACCGGGGTGGGGCCAGCGCTACCGCCGCATGGTCCGGCTCTGCTGACAGCAGATGCGCTTGGTCCTGAGCGTCCGGCGATCCCATGGTGGATCAGGAAGACCGGACGCGAGGGAGAACGCCATGCAGTACGCCACAGGGCTCACCGCGATGCACGCGGGGACGCTCGACGACCAGGTTGCCGCCCAGTTGCTGTACCAGCGGATCATCGTGCTCGGCACGGAGGTCGACGACCAGGTCGCCAACCGGCTGTGCGGGCAGCTCCTGCTGCTGTCGGCGGAGGACCCACGCAGCGACATCAGCCTGTACATCAACTCACCCGGCGGGTCGGTCAGCGCCGGTCTGGCAATCTACGACACGATGCGGCTGATCCCGAACGATGTGAGCACCCTCGCGATGGGGCTGGCCGGCAGCATGGGGCAGTTCCTGCTGTCGGGTGGTGCCCCAGGCAAGCGGTTCAGCCTGCCGCACGCGCAGATCCTGATGCATCAGGGCTCGGCCGGCTTCGGCGGCACCGCGGCCGATGTCGAGATCTACGCCGAGCAGCTGGAGCGGATCGGCACCACCCTCGTCAGGCTGATCGCCGAGCACAGCGGGCAGCCGGTCGAGACCGTCGAGCGGGACAGCCGCCGCGACCGCTGGTTCACCGCCGAGGAGGCCCTGAACTACGGGCTCATCGACCACATCCTCGAAGAGGTGGCCGACGTCCGTCCCGCGGTCGCGCAGCGGATGGCGGGGTTGGGAGCATGAGCCAGTACACGATCCCGACGGTGGTGGAGAAGACACCGACCGGCGAGCGGGCGTTCGACATCTACTCGCGGCTGCTCTCTGAACGCATCATCTTCATCGGCACCGAGATCGACGACGGCGTGGCCAATGTGGTCATTGCCCAGCTGATCCACCTGGAGTCGGAGAACGAGCAGGAGATCGGGCTGTACATCAACTCGCCCGGCGGCTCGTTCAGCGCGCTCACCGCGATCTACGACACGA
Organism: Dactylosporangium cerinum; assembly: GCF_042653625.1. NCBI lineage: Bacteria > Bacillati > Actinomycetota > Actinomycetes > Micromonosporales > Micromonosporaceae > Dactylosporangium > Dactylosporangium cerinum. Next base: position 7,346 of record NZ_JBHSIU010000045.1, read on the forward strand.
TGCAGTTCGTGCGGTGCGACATCTCGACGATCTGCGTCGGGCAGGCGGCGTCGGCGGCCGCGGTGCTGCTCGCGGCGGGCACGAAGGGGCGGCGTTCGGTGTTGCGGCACGCGAAGGTGACGCTGCACCAGCCGTCGAGCCAGGCCCGTGGCACGCTGCCGGACCTGGCCGTGCAGGCCAAGGAGCTGGCCAAGGTCCGGGCCGAGATGAACGAGATCCTCAGCGAGCACACCGGGCAGCCGGTGTACAAGATCCGGGCCGACACCGACCGGAGCATGACGCTGTCCGCATCCGACGCGGTCGCCTACGGCATCGCCGACCAGGTCGTCACCAGCCGCGCGGCCCGCTCCCTGCAGCTGGCACAGGCGAGCTGACCCCACAGACCGGCCGGCGGTGATGGTGTGGCCGGCCCACCATCGCGGGTGGTCGACCACCGGGGGAGGTCGACCACCCGGTAGGCGAGGCAACCGGACGCGTGCCGCAGCACCCCGGCCGGGACGGTGCCCTGGCACCGCTCTCCGGCGGCGGGCCGAAGGACCCGGGCAGGACGGTGCCCTGGCACGGCGATCCGGTGGCGAGCGGCACGACCCCGGCTGGGCCGCTGCGGGGAACGGTGCCCGGGCGGGTGGGCAGGCGGCGAGGAGCTTCAGCCCTCCGGTCCGGCGCGCCGGACGGTGCCCGGGCACGGCGGTCAGGCGGCGAGCAGCACGACCCCGTCGGGCCGCTGCGTGGGACGGTGCCCGGGCGGGGCGATGGCACCGTGCAGCCCGACCATCCGCAGGTGGACGACGGGGGTGCGGTCGTCGAGCAGATCGCGCCCCACCTCGGCGAGGAGGTCGGCGAGGTCGATGCGCAGGGCGTCGCACACGGCGGCAAGCACCTCGGAGCTGGCCTCCTTGCGCCCCCGCTCGACCTCGGACAGATACGGCATCGAGACGCACGCGTCGCGGGCCACTTCGGCGAGGGTGCGCCCCTGTTCGAGGCGGTGGCGGCGCAGCACATCCCCGACGAGCGTGCGCAACAATGGCCGGGTGCGCCGCCCACCGGCGCCCCCGCCAAGGTGTGCCACGTCCGACATCGGCTCACCATACCCACCACACGGGCCGCGCCAGAACCCGCGCGAGTGCGGTTCCGCCGGAGGCGTAACCGTCACGGGCGCCGGTTTCAGCAATCCACCGGGTTGGCGACAGTGGGCGTGACCCTCGGCGCAGTCGCAGCGGGACCCGGTTGCCATCGCGGCAGCGAGTTGGCTACTCTCGTCGCAGTAGCCGCCGAGTGCGGCAATCTCATGCGGGTCGACGTGCGCCGATTTTGTTGCAGTTCTTGCACGCGCGCTGGCCGCCGACCCGCAGTCTCCTGAATCGCCCGCACGGCCGGACCAGGCCGCAGATGGTGGCGATCGGATCACCGCGAATGCCGCAGCACCCCGTAGCGGGTGCGGTGCCGGTGCGTCCGCGGGCCGGCCACCGTGCCTCAAGTCCGCCAGTCCAGGCTTGTCGAAAGGAATCCCGTTGAGCGACACCACCGACGTCACGTCGGACATCAAGGGCACCGGCAATGCCGAGCTCAAGCTCGACCGGAAGATCGCCGACCGGCGCATCTTCCCGGCGATCGACATCGACCCGTCCGGCACCCGCAAGGAAGAGATCCTGCTGGCGCCC
>NZ_JBHSIU010000045.1:9048-53465 GCF_042653625.1 Dactylosporangium cerinum
ATGATCCGGAAGACTCTGACCACCCAGGGGTGCTCAAGGTCTTCCGGATCATGGAAAGCGCTAGAAGTTGCCCTCGGCGACCTGGAAGACGGTCAGGCCCAGGGCCCGCCACATCCGCCCCGCCTGCTGGCGGATCAGACGGCGAGGCGGTATCCGCGTTTGATCACGGTATGGACGAGTTCGACGCCGGGGACCGCTCGGCGTAGTCGGGACACCGCCATCTCGATCGCGTGGTCGTCGACGTTGGTCAGGCCGGGGACCTGCTGACGCAGGTCGGCGCTGGACAGCACGGTGCCGGGCGCCCGCGCGAGCGCCCGCAGCACGTCGACGGGCCCCTGCTGGATCGGGTACAGCCGGCCGTCGAGCAGGGCCGCGTGCCCGCGCACCTCCAGGGTCAGGTGGCCGACGGTGGCGTGCACCGCCCGGTCGAGCACCGACCTGGCCAGCACCGCCGCCATCTCCTCGTCGAACGGCAGCGGGGGCACCGCCGCCGTCACGCCGTGCCGGCGGAGCACCCCGGCGGCGAGGGGTCCCCGGCTGACGGTGGTGACGTGGGCGCCGAGCTGCTCGGTGAGCGCCGGCAGCCGCCCGTGGTCGGCGGCGAACCGCAGCACGTGCTCCGCCGAGAGGGGGTCCAGCCACGCGACCGCGTCGAGCTGGCGGCGGCTGATCAGCTCCACCACCCGGCGCAGCCCGACCACGTCGTTCGGCGGTTCGGTCCGGTACGCGGGCACCGGCACCACGTCGGCGCCCGCCTCCCGCAGCACCTCGCACGCCTCGGCCTGCAACGGGGCGTCGAGCTGCACCAGGACGTGCCGCCCGGCAGGGGAGTGGGTCAGCAGGTGGCGGAACAGTTCGTCGGCGGAGCCGGCCGCGGTCGACAGGATGTCGCGCAGCCCGAAGCCGCGCAGGGCGTCGGCCGTGCGGGCGTCGGCGGCGAGCAGGCGGGCGGTGCGCAGCACCCCCAGCAGGCGCTCCGGGTCCGGCACCGCCTGCAGCCACGCGCGGAGCCCGCCGGCGGAGACAGCGAGGACGTCGTCGACCGGCCCGGCGAGGCCCTCCGCCGTGGCCTGGGCCATGGCGTCGCGGTCCGGCTGCGGGACCGCCCGGACCCCCTGGACGGAGACGATCCGGGCGCCGTGGTGTTCGAGGAGGTCAGCGAGGCGGTGCCGGCGCCGGTGACTGATCACGGCAATGGTGAAGCCGGCCAGCAGCGACTGATCCGCCGGGTGCTGCACCGCCACCTCCTTTCCGGGACCGGATCGTATGCCTACCCCCCGGGGTCGGTCACTGTTTGGCAACATCGGGTCGGGTATCGATCATCGGCCCGCGTCGCCGGTGCAGGTGAGCGTGGCCGGGCGGTCCCCGGATCGGTCGATAGTGATCTTGTGAGGCGCCTTGCAGAAGGGTTACACGCCGCCGCCAACCCTGGTGCGCGCCGCCGCTGAGGGCGAACACTCGCAGGGACACGCCGGGCACGTCGACTGAGGGGGTGCGGATTGGCCCACAACACGCTGCTGATCCGGGAGGCCGACCCAGGCTCCTCCGCGCAGCAGCCGCCGAACCTGATCGCCGCCGTGCTCATCGACCAGGGCGGCCGCCTCATCCTGGACGTCTGCGGCCAGCAGATGCCGGTCCCGGGGCTGCGCCGGCGCCTCGACCCGCAGCACGTCACCCAGCGGGTGCTCGTCGCGATCCGGCCCGAGCACCTGTACGACGCGTCGGTCGGCCTGCCACCGACAGCGACGGCGTCGGTGCTGCACGGCACGGTCCGAGGCGTCCAGGTCGACGGCGCGGACCGGCTCCTGGACGTCGAGGTGGCCGACGCGACCGGCTGGCAGCCGGCCCCGAGACTGGCGGCGCGCGTGGACCTGCGCTGCACCGCCGAGGCCGGCGACCCGGTCATGCTCGCCGTCGACCTGCGGCACCTGCGGGTGTTCGCCGCCACCGGCGATCCGCTGTGAGCCTGCCGGGGTCGTGGCACGGCACCGTCGTCGGGCTGTGCTGCACCCTGCTGCTCGCGGCCGGCTGCACGGCCGCCGTCGCCGCGCCGGGCCGTTACAGTGGCCAGTCGGTCGAGGTCGCGGGCAGCTGGACCGGCGCCGAGCAGGCGAACTTCGAACGGGTCCTGCGGGCCTTCGGCGACCAGACCGGCGCGCGGGTGCGGTACACCTCCGGCGGCAGCGACCTCAGCGTGCTGGTGTCGTCCCGGGTCGCCGGCGGCAGCCCACCGGACGTCGTGATGATCCCGCAGCCGGGAGTGCTCGCCCAGTACGCCGGGACCGGCGCGGCGAAACCCGTCACGGGCGCGGTCGCCGCCGCGGTCCGGGCCAACTTCTCCCCGCAGTGGCAGCAGTTCGGCACTGTCGGCGGGCAGCTCTACGGCGTCCCGTTCAAGGCCGCGAACAAGTCCGTCATCTGGTACCGCGCCGACGCGTTCGCCGCCGCCGGGGTCACCCCGCCCTCGACGCTCGACGAACTCACCGAGGTCTCGCAGACGCTCGTGGACTCCGGCACCGCGGCGATGACGGTCCCGGGCGCCGACGGCTGGCCGCTCACCGACTGGTTCGAGAACGTCTACCTGCAGTCGGCCGGTCCGCAGCGGTACGACCAGCTGGCCGCCCACGAGATCCCATGGACGGACCCGACCGTGGTCGAGGCGCTGCGCACCATGGGCCGCTACTGGGCTGCTCCGCAGTTCCTGCAGGGTGGCCCCAGGGGCGCGCTGCAGACGACGTTCACCCGGTCGGTCGCGGATGTCTTCGGCGCGAAACCGAGCTCGGCGATGCTGTACGAGGCGGACTTCGTCACCACCGAGATCGCCAAGCTCGGCGTCTACCGGATCGGCAGCGACGCCCGGCACTTCGCGTGGCCGTCGGTCGCCGGCACCGGTCGCATGGTCGTGGCCGGCGGGGACGCCGCCGTGGCGTTCAGGGACCGGCCGGTGACCATGGACCTCATGGCCTACCTGGCATCCCCGGAGGCGGCCGCGATCATGGCCGGGCGGGGCGGGTTCCTGTCGGTGAACCAGAACCTGGACACGGCCGTCTACCCGGACGCGACCACCCGGGCGCTCGCGGAGACCCTCCTGCACGCGGAGACGCTGCGCTTCGACCTGTCCGACATGACCCCCCGCAGCTTCGGCGGCGGCAACGGCGCGGCCATGTGGCGGCTGCTGCAGGCGTACCTCGCGGCACCCGCGACCGACCCGGCCGTGGTCGCGGCCAGGCTCGAGGACGCCGCGGCGAAGGCATACGGGGCGGCGTGATGGGCCGCACCGCCAAGTTCTCCACCGCCGCCTGGTTCCTGGCGCCGGCCGTGCTGATCGTCGCCGTGCTGCTCGTCTACCCGATCGGGCAGACGCTGTGGCTGAGCTTCCACGACGCCGGAGGCCGCACCGCCGTCGGCGCGGCCAACTACGCCGACATCCTCACCACCCCGCAGATCCGCCGGGCACTGCTCAACAACGCCATCTGGATCGTCGTGGCGCCGAACCTGGTCCTGGCGGTCGGGCTGCTGGTCGCGTTCCTCGCCCAGCGGGTCGGCCGGACCACCGTGATCCGGGTCGTCCTGCTTATGCCGATGGCGATCTCACTGGTCTCCGCGGGGGTGGCGTTCCGCCTCGTGTACGACGAGAGCCCCGACCGCGGTGCCCTCAACGCCGCCGTCGTCACCGCCCACGACGCCGTCCGGCCACCGTCGCTGTACCACGGCGCGCGCCCACGCGACGAACGGGCGCTGGTGCCGTCGGCCGGGGCGCTGCAGACCGCCGGTACGGTCGCCGCCGGCGAGAGCGTCCTGCTGCCGCTGGTCGGGCTGGCGCCGCAGCAACTGCCGTCGCAGGCCGTGCAGGCCGGCACCGGGGGAGCCGGCGGCGCCGGGGTGCACGGCGTGGTGTGGTCCGACTTCACCGCCGTCGGCGGCCGGCCCGGCAGCGTCGACTACGGTGAGCGCGGCCTGCCGGACGTGGCGGTGGACGTGGTCCGTGACGGCGCCGTCGTCGCCCGGACCCGCACCGCCGCCGACGGCACCTTCAGCGTGCCGCAGCTGCGCGGCGACGGGTACGTCGTGCGGCTCGCCGCGGACAACTTCACCGCCCCGTTCGCGGGCCTGACCTGGCTCGGCCCGGCACTGGTCACTCCGGCGCTCATCGGCGCGTACGTCTGGATCTGGGCCGGGTTCGCAATGGTCCTGATCACCGCGGGCTTCGCCGGCATCCCGAAGGAGACCCTCGAGGCCGCCCGGGTCGACGGCGCGGGGGAGTGGCAGGTCCTGCGCCGCGTCACCGTCCCCATGATGCGGCCCGTCGTGGTGGTCATCCTCGTGACCCTGACCGTCAACGTCCTCAAGGTGTTCGACCTGGTGCTGGTCCTCGCGCCCGAGTCCGCACAGGGATCGGCGTCGGTCGTCGCGCTGGAGATGTGGCGGTCCTCGTTCGACCACATCGGCCGCGGCAGCGCCCTCGGCGTGCTGCTGCTCGTCCTGGTCCTGCCCGGGGTGCTGTACAACGTGCACCGGCTGCGAAGGAGCGAACCATGAGCCTGTTCGCCGCGGTCGAGGCGCCCGAACTGCTGCCCGCCGGGACCGAACCGCCCCCGCCCGCCCCGAGCCGCGGCGTCCGGGCCGCGCGCCGGTTCGCCCGGACGGCCGCGCAGGCCGCCCTGTTCATCGTCGGGCTGTGGTGGCTGGTCCCCACCGTCGGCCTCGCCGTCGTCAGCCTGCGCGGCCCCGCCGCCAACAGCGGCGCCGGCTGGTGGACGGTGCTGACCGAGCCCACTCAGCTCACCTTGCGCAACTACCGTGGCCTCGTCGCCGACGGGCGGCTGACCCACGCCCTGTGGAACACCGTACTCATCTCGGTGCCGGCGACGGTGCTCGTCGTGGCGATCGGCGCCGTCGCCGCGTACCCGCTCGCGTGGCTGGCGTTCCGGGGGCGGCACGCCGTCATGCTGACCCTCGCCGGGTTCGTCGCCGTCCCCGTCCAGACGGCGCTCATCCCCGACGCGCGGCTGTTCGCGGCGTTCGGCGTTGCCGGCACCATCCCCGCGGTCGTCGCGTTCCACGTCGCGTTCGGGCTCCCGTTCGCGGTGCTCCTCCTGCGCAACTTCTACCTCGCCATCCCGCCGGACCTCATCGAGGCCGCCCGCATCGACGGTGGCGGCGAGCTCACGATCCTCCGCCGGATCGTGCTGCCGCTGGCAAAGCCGGCGCTGGCGTCGCTGGCGGTGTTCGAGTTCGTGTGGGTGTGGAACGACCTCATCGTCGCCCTGGTCTTCGCCCGCCCCGACAACGCGCCGATCACCCTGGCACTGCAGGAACAGATGCGCTCGTTCCCGTCCAATGTGGACGTCATCGCTCCCGGCGCGTTCGTCTCGATGGCCGTGCCGCTGCTGGTCTTCTTCGTGTTCCAACGGTCCTTCACCCAGAGCGCACTGGCCGGCTCGCCCCGGTAACGACACCACCTGTTCCCCCGCCCGCGGCGGCCGGTCGATGACGACCCGCCGGCCGTGCGGCGCGCCCACACCCCACCATTGACGGGAACGACGATGCACCAACCCACCCGCACCGCCCGGCGCCTGCCGGTCCAGCCCGACTGGTTCCGGCGGGCCGTGTTCTACGAGGTCCTCACCCAGGCCTGCTTCGACTCCAACGACGACGGCTGCGGCGACCTGCTCGGCCTGGTGTCCAAACTGGACTACCTGCAGTGGCTCGGCATCGACTGCATCTGGCTGCCGCCGTTCTACGACTCGCCGCGACGCGACGGCGGGTACGACATCAGCGACTACACCGCGATCAGCCCCGAGTACGGCACCATCGACGACTTCGTGACCCTGCTCGACGAGGCGCACACCCGCGGCATCCGGGTCATCACCGACCTCGTCCTCAACCACACCTCCGACGCCCACCAGTGGTTCCAGGAGTCCCGGCGCGACCCGTCCGGCCCCTACGGCGACTTCTACGTCTGGCGCGACGACGACCTCGGCTACCCCGAGGCCCGGATCATCTTCGCCGACACCGAGACGTCGAACTGGACGTTCGACCCCGTGCGGCAGCAGTTCTACTTCCACCGGTTCTTCCACCACCAGCCGGACCTCAACTACGACAACCCCGTCGTCGCCGACACCATGCTCGACGTCGTGCGCTTCTGGCTCGACCTCGGCATCGACGGGTTCCGCCTCGACGCCGCGCCCTACCTGTTCGCCCGCGAGGGCACCGAGTGCGCCGGCCTGCCCGAGACACACGAGTACCTCAAACGCATCCGGAAGATCGTCGACGACGAATACCCCGGCACGGTCCTGCTCGCCGAGGCGAACCTGTGGCCGGCTGACCTCGTGGAGTACTTCGGCGACGCCACCGTCGGCGACGAGTGCCACATGGCGTTCCACTTCCCGCTGATGCCCCGCATCTTCATGGCCGTGCGCCGCGAGTCGCGGGTGCCGATCTCGGAGATCCTCGCCCAGACCCCGGCGATCCCCGAGAACTGCCAGTGGGGCACGTTCCTGCGCAACCACGACGAGCTGACCCTGGAGATGGTCACCGACGAGGAACGCGACTACCTGTACAGCGAATACGCCCACGACCCCCGGATGCGGCTCAACCTCGGCATCCGGCGGCGGCTCGCCCCGATGCTCGGCAACGACCGGGACCAGATCGAGCTGTTCACCTCGCTGCTGCTGTCGCTGCCGGGCTCGCCGGTCATCTACTACGGCGACGAGATCGGCATGGGCGACAACGTCTACCTCGGCGACCGCGACGGCGTGCGCACCCCGATGCAGTGGAACGTCGACCGCAACGGCGGCTTCTCCCGCAGCGACCCGAGCCGGCTGTACCTGCCGATGAACAACGGCTGGGTGTACGGCTACCAGTCCGTCAACGTCGAACGGCAGAAGGAGGAGCCGGCGTCGCTGCTGCACTGGACCCGCAAGATGCTGGCGATCCGCAAGCGGCACACCGCGTTCGCCCTCGGCGACTTCACCGACCTCAACGGTTCCAACGGCGCTGTGCTCGCGTTTCTGCGCCGGTACCAGGACGAGGTGCTCTTGTGCGTCCACAACCTGTCGAAGCACCCCCAGCCGGTGCAGCTGCCGCTCGGCGACCTGTTCCACGGCCACGTGCCGGTGGAGCTGACCGGCGACACGACGTTCCCGAGCATCGGCCGGCGACCGTACCTGCTGACCCTGCCCGGCTACGGCTCGTACTGGTTCCGCATCGTCCCTCCGGGCCGGAACCGGGGTGGTGACCGTGCCCGCTGAGCACGACGCCGACGTCTTCGAGGCGAGCCTGCTGCTGCTGGCCGGGACGGCGCCGCTGCGCCACGCGACGGCCGTGCGGCGGCGCACCGAATGGGAGGTGATCGCCGCGGCGTGGGTCGGCCCGCCGCTGCGGGTGGAGTTCGAGGCGGAGTACGCGGCCGTCAGGTTCGCCGAGGTGATGCGGGCCGTGCCCGGCGCCGACTGCTGGACCGGCCGCCTCGAGGCGGGCATCCGGCGCCGCTACGAGACCTTCGTCGTGGACGTCGCCGCGGCCGAACCCGGCGACGTCCTGGGCCGGCTGCAGGACGAGTGGACCCGGGCCGCCGACCTGCTCCTCGGCGACGGCGCCGCGGACGAGACCCGGCTGCGGAGCCGGGCCGCGGCGGTCTGGCGGTGCGCGCTGCTGACCGCGGCGCCCCGGCACTCACCGGCGGGCCTGCGGCTGCGCGCCCCGGACGGCCGGTCGCTGCGGCTGCTGATGCGCTCCGCGCAGGTCCTCGGCGTCACCTGCGAGGCGCATACGGGCCGGGGCCGGCAGATCCTCTCCGTCGGTGGCCGCGGCGCCGTGACGCTGCGCTCCACCACACGGGCCGCGTCCTGATGGAGGTCGTCCGACGGCGACGCTGACGTCAGTGTCCAGCGCCGCCGTCCACCCGCCGGCCGCGTTCAGGTGCCCGGTTGTGACGAGGGGCGCTCGATGGCCGCCGGTCGTTGCTGCACCTGCTGGATCCGGCGTACGTCGAGCTTCTCGGAGCGGTCGAACCGGTAGATGCCGTTGCGTTCCTGGAAGACGTCGGTGAGCTGGGTGTAGCAGTAGCCGAACATGCGGGGGTTGTCGAGGAGGGTGTCGGTGAGGCCCTGGAAGCGTTCGTGCCACTCGTCCTCGGTGTGCGGTCGTTGTCCGTATCCCCAGGAGTTGGCGGTGTCGGAGCCGGAGACGGCGCCGGTGGTGGCGGACTCCCACCAGATGCCGCCGTACTCGCTGATCATGTAGGGCTGCCCGCGGTACGGCAGGGAGAAGGCGGCGTCGTCTCCGGCGCGGGTGTTGGCGTAGGGGGTGCCTCGGCGAGGCCCTGGAGCTGGCCGGCGAAGGTCTTGGGGTCCTGCTCGTACAGGTGGGCGTCCCAGATGTCGGTGTAGGGGACCCGGTGGGAGTACCCGGAGGCGTCGATGACCGGGCGGGTCGGGTCGGCGGCCTTGGTCGCGTCGTAGAGGGCCTTGGTGACGTCGTCCAGGGTGGTGGTGCGGTCGTGCAGGCGCTGGTGGGTCTCGTTGAGCGGGCACCAGCCGATGATGCTGGGGTGGCTGATGTCGCGGGCGAGTGCCTCGAGCCACTCGGCGATGTACGACGATGTCGGATGCTGGTTGTCGCCGGCGGGTCCGGTGCCGGAGCAGCCCCAGTCGCCGTACTCGGCCCACAGCAGGAACCCGAGGCGGTCGGTGTGGTACAGGTACCGCTCCTCGACCACCCGCTGGTGCAGGCGGGCCCCGTTGAACCCGGCGCGCTGGGCCAGCAGGATGTCCTGCGCCAGGTCGGCGGCAGCCGCGTGCCGGTCCGGCGCCCGGCCAGGGTCACGTGGCTGGCGACCTCGCCGCGCGCGACGTCGGGCAGGGTGCGGAGCCCGGCGATGCGGCGGGAGGGGACCGGCTCCAGCCAGACGGTCTGCCAGATGCCGGTGGTGCGGGTGTAGACCGCCTCGGTGTTGTGGAACCAGGTGGCCTGCTTGCCTCGGGCCTGCACGCCGTGCCGGCTGTCGCGGGCGCGGGCAGAACGTCGACGTCCGGGCCGGGTCGGGCGACGACGGTGCGGTGGTGCAGCAGTACCCACCCAACGGGCTGCCGCCGTAGAGCTGGCAGCTGTCGGCGCAGCCGGACGGCTCGTACTACGTCATCAACCAGCAGAGCGGGAAGTACCTCGAGGTCAAGAACAACCTCGGCACCGACGGGGCCGAGGTTGACCAGTGGTCCTACACGGGCTGCGCCTGCCAGCGGTGGTTCTTCGACTACGTCGGTGCCGGGCTGTACCGCATCCGCAACGCCGGCAGCGGACTGAACCTCGACGTCACCGGGGGCAGCCTGGCCAGCTCGACCCCGCTCGAGCAGTACCACGACAACTCGGCGCGCCCGCAGCGGTGGCGCCTCACACCGGCGCCGTAACGGTAAGGGACCGGCCGCGCCCGCCCTACGGAAGGAGCTCCTGACATGGTCGTCGAGATGCGGCGGGCCGAGATCCTGGCCATCGCCCGCCGCTCCGGCGGGGTCGGTCTGCGGGAGCTGAGCAGCCGCTTCTGCGTTTCGATCCCGACGATCCGCCGTGACCTGGCGGTCCTGGCCGCGCGGGGCCTGCTGTGCCGGGTCCACGGCGGCGCCATTCCGCTGGCCTCGGCGCCGGCGGGCCGGCGGTCCACCGCCGATCTGCAGGCCGCCGCGTCGCTCGTCGAGGCCGGGATGGCGATCGGTCTGTCGGGGTGGCGCCGGGCCGCCGCGCTGGCCGGCCTGATCGCGGACGTGCCGGACCTGACGGTGGTGACACCGATGCTGGCGGTGGCCCGCGCGGTCCGGGCCGGCGGCCCGACCCTGCTGGTCATCGGCGGCGTGCGCACGCCGAGCGGCAGCCATGCGGGCCCCCTCGCCGAGGACGCACTGCACGGTCTGCACCTGGACATCGCATTCGTCGAGCCCACGACGTCCGGCGACGCCCTGGCCGCCGCGACCGACGATGCGCTCCTGCGCCGCGCCGCCCGCCGCGTGCTCCTGTGAGCGCACGACCTTCACGCCGCGGCCGCCGGGACATGGCTTCGCGGGTCGAAGACAGGCAATGCTTTGCGCGCTCGCCCGTCGTCGCCTCCAGCGCTGCGTGATGGCCGAAGCAGCATTTGGTGCAGGAGGTTCGAATGGATGACGACGAGCCGATGCCGCGGTGCGTCCAAGATGGGTCGGCTACGCCTGGCGGGTCTCGTTGGCGGTCGCGATACTTGCGCTCGCGGCCACCGTCAAGCACTACGTATCTCATCGCCCAATTTGGCCTGGTCTGCTCATTGTTCTGACCGTCGTCGTTGTCGGGGCGCTATCCGCGTGCGGCGGCGCCGACCGCTGAACCTTCCGGCGAGTCTTGTTCAACCGAGCGTATGGATCTGTTGGCTGAGTGGCATGCGGCGGTCTGCCTGTCTACCCGGTACAGGGCCGGCATTGAAAGATGTAGAACTAGGGCAGATGCGATGATGCAGGAGGGTCAATGCGGATTGAGGCCGAGCTGGTAGATGATGTCGACGGCGGCCTTGTCGAGCTGCTGGGTGCCTTGCAGGCCGATCCGGGCCTGGAAGCCGCAGAGCCGCGACGGGGGCAGACCGCCGTTCGATCGGACGAGCTCGGCACGGCGGAGGTCGTCGAGCTGATCGCGACCGACGTGCTGTTGCCGATGGTCGTCCAAGCGCTGTATGACTTCCTCAGCTCCCGCGTGCGCCGCGGGTCGGAAACGGCCAAGATCGTTGTCACCCGCACCGACCTGCCAGATGGTGAACGCCGCGTCGAGATCACCCTCGACGGTTCCTCGGAAGCGGCCGTCGAGGTCGTGCGCCGCGCACTCGAGCTCTGACCCGGCGGCCGCGCACCATGTCACCCGACCACGACGCCGCACGGGTGGATCCCAGTCAGTCGGTCGCGGTCCTCATCGGTGTCGCCAATTCCACGGCCTCCGACTTCCCACCGGTCCCGGCCGCAACCGAGAACCTGATCCGGCTCGGGCGTGCCCTCACGGGAAAGGCGTGGGGGCTGCGGCGGCCGATGCGGCTGATCGAGCTGGTCGACCCCGACCGCTCGACCGTCCTGCGTACGGTCGCCGACGCCGGCAAACTTCTGGGCCGGCAGGGGCTACTGCTGCTGTACTTCGTGGGGCACGCCGAGCCCATTGGCGACGAGCTGTGCCTCGCGCTCACCGACGCGGACCGGTCGAACCCGCGGGACACGATGCTCACCGTCACAGCGCTCGTGGAGGCCACCGGCACCAGGTCGTCGCACCGGCACCTGCTTGTCCTGGACTGCTGCTTCTCAGGCCGGGCCGCGGCACGTCTGCCCGGCGTCTCAGCGCGGCTCGGGGACACCGCGGGCTGGTACTTCATGGGAGCGGCCGACGGGGGCAGCGCGGCCTCCGCACCGCGGGACGGCGAGACGACGCTGTTCACGGCGGCGCTGCTACGGGCGATGGAGGGGCACGTCGGCCACGGGGAGTCGTTGAGCCCGACCGACGTGCTGCGGATCGCCACCGATCTGCTGCCGGACGATCACCTGCCGGTGCACAACGACCTGGCATGGGGGCAGAGGCTGCAGTGGCTGAGGAATCTCCGATACACGCCGCCGGCCCGGCGCCCGGTTCACCTGCGCGAGACGGCGTCGGGCACGCCCGCTCCGAACGACTGGATACCCGCGCCGCCGGCGCTGTACGCCGAGCCGCCGTACATCGGGTCGCACGAGTTCGTCGGACGCAGCGCCCAGCTGGATGAGCTGACCCGGTGGGCGGCACAGGACAACGACACCGAGCCGGTGATGCTGCTCGAAGCCATCGGCGGCAGCGGCAAGAGCATGCTGACCTGGCACTGGACGGCCGGCCAAGCCAAGCACGTGCGGGACGACTGGGCCGGGTTCTTCTGGTACTCCTTCTACGAGCGAAGCTCCACCATGGCCGACTTCTGCCGGCACGCCCTGGCATACGTGAACGAGGACAAGCCGGAGCACTACGCGGAGCTCAACCAGGCGGAATTGACCCGGCTGGTGCTCCTGTGCCTGCGGGCGAGGCCGTGGCTGATGGTGCTCGACGGGCTCGAACGCGTCTTGGTCGCCTACAACAGGTTCGACTCCGCGCAACTCGCCGACGAGGAGGCTGGACGGCAGGACGCGATCGCGAGCCGCGATCCCTGTGCCGCGATCCGCCCCGCCGATGATGAGCTGCTGCGCCGGCTCGCCGCCGCGCAACCGTCCAGGATCCTCGTGACGTCGCGTCTCGTCCCGCGTGTCCTGCTGAACACTTCCGGTCAGCCGATCCCCGGCGTACGACGGCATCTGCTGCCGGGCCTGACGGCCGGTGACGCCGAGGCTCTGCTGCGTGCCTGCGGCGTGCACGGCAGCTCCCACCAGATGACCGACTACCTGCGCCGGCACTGCGCGTTCCATCCGCTGGTCACCGGCGTCGTCGGCGGCCTCGTCAACAACTACATGCCGGCGCGGGGCACGTTCGACGACTGGGCCGCCGACCCTGGCCACGGAGGCAGCCTCGACGTCGGCGACCTGGACCTGGTTCAGAAGCGCAATCACATCCTCAGATCCGCGGTCGACGCGCTCTCCAGCGGCAGCCGCAAGCTGCTGTGGACGATGAGCCTGATCCCTGGCGCCGTCGACTATCCGACGCTGCGCGCGTTCAACCCGTTCGCGACTGTCGCGACCGTGCAGCCGCAGTCGCAGCCACCACGCGACTTCACGCGGGACTACGCCGTCCTGCCGCCCGGGTCGAAACGGCGGGAGAAGGCGCAGCGCGACTATCAGCGGGTTCTTGACGCCTGGCTTGCCAGCCAGCCGCAGGGGCCGGAAGACCCGGCCGCGGACGAGCCGTTGGACGCGGCGTTGTACGACCTTGAACGGCGCGGGCTTGTGCAGTTCGACCGGCGGGTCGCCCGCTGGGACCTGCACCCGATCGTGCGCGCCATTGGCTCCACGGCAGTCGGCGGCGCGGCACGCGAGACCATTGGCATGCAGATCGTCGACCACTTCTCGAAGCTGCCGAGCGGCCCCGATCTGCTCGCAGAGACCCTGGAAGACATCTTCAACGCGCTCGTAGTCGTGCAGACGCTGATCCACATCGGTCGTACCCGCGACGCCTGGCTGCGGCTGGAGCAGGGACTGCTGGAAGTGCTGGTGTTCAATGCGGAGGCATATGCGGAGACCCTGGCGGTGCTGAAACCGCTCGTGCCGGAGAACGAGCTCAGCTGGCCGAAGTCGTTTGCGTTCTACGACAAGGTGCTGCTCCGCACCTATCTGGCGATGCTCTACAACATCATCGGTGACGGTGCGCGCGCCCGAGCAATCCACTGCGCTGTGCTGCACGAGTGCGTCGAGCTCCGCCAGGACGTGACGTCCACGATCACGCTGGTGAACATCTCCGTCACGCACTCGAGTGGCCTGCAGCTCGCGGCCGCTGACCTGGCGACGGCGCAGGGCCTCGAAGCCGCGGAGCTGACGGGCAATGCTGGTGCGAGGTTCGTGCTGCGGCTCGAACGCTTCGTTCAGCTCGCAACGGTCGGCCGATGGGCGGAGGCCGAGCAGCTGTGGGAGGCCCTGGACGGCATGGGCAGAGACTGGCCGCGCAGGCTGTACCGGCCTGGAGGCGCCGAACTCGAGCACCTCCTGTACGGCGCTGTCCCGCTGGAGGAGCAGCCGATCGAGGCGCTGGAGGCCGCTGAGCGGCTGTTGCGGTCCGGAGCCAACCGGGGAGGCCTCCGTCGGTACCTCGCGGCGAAGGGCAACTGGCACCTCGCCCGGTCGGAGCCCGCCCAGGCCGCTGACAGTTTCCACGAGGCGGTCCGGATGTCGAACGAGTGCGGCATCCGGTTTCACCGCGCCGAGGTGTGCCTGGCCTTGGCGAAGGCCAGAGCGCACGCGACCATGACCAAGGATGAGGCGGAGCGCCTGTCCACCGCCCCCGAGGCGGCCGCTTCCGCCATCTGGCTCGCCCGGCTCTGGCGTGAATTGGGCGACGAACGCACGGCCGCGACGCATGCTATGACCGCCTACCGGGCGGCGTGGGCCGATGGCGAGCCGTTCGTCGTGCGCCGCGCGTTGGACGCGGCCGCAGCGCTGCTGCGCGAGCTCGGATCGGAGATCCCCAATCTGCCCGCGTACGACGCGTCGCAACGCGAACGGCAACCGTGGGAGGGCTCCGCCGAGCAGCTGCTCAACCGTCTGCGCCGCACCCGCCAGCCCGCATGAACCGCCGCCGATCACTCGGTCACGAGCCAGGACGCGGCACGCCTTGCGGAGTTGCGGTCGCACCACGGGCTGTGGCACGACGTGGCGCCGCCGTGGCTGCTTGCGGACTTCGGCGGGGTCGTCATCGGCGACCGCGGCCGCCGGGGCCGCGCCGACGACCTGCACGAACAGGAGTCGGCGTACATCGCCTACGAGAACGAGCTGACCGGACACGGCGCCTACGGCGTGGTCATGGCCCCGTCTGGCCGCCGTCGGCCTGCTGGCCGAGCGGCCCCGGCCTGACCGGCGCAACCTCAGGGTGGAGCGACCCGCTCCACCCTGAGCCCGGCACCGGTCATACCTCGTCGATCGGGATCTTGACCAGGAGCGCTGTGCCGTGCCCGACGGGGCTCAGGACCTCCATGTGGCCGCCGAGGGCCTCGATGTGGTCCTGCAGGCCGGTCAGCCCGGACTGCTCGCCAGGGCTGGCTCCGCCGACACCGTCGTCCTGGATCGAGAGCCGGAAGACCGCATCCTCCGCTTCGGCGTTGACGTGCACCACAGTTGCGTGGGCATGTTTGGCGGCGTTGGCGAGCGCTTCCGACACGACGTAGTACGCGGCGACCTCGGCAAGTTCGGGCAGCCGCCGGTCGATGTCCAGTTGGAGTTCCACCGGAATCGTGCTGCGGCGGGCGAGCGACTTGATCGAGGGGCCGAGCCCGCCCTTGGACATGATCGCCGGATGGATTCCCCGCAAGACGTCCTGCACGCACGCGAATACGCCGTTCAGGCGCTGCGTCGCCCGTGACAGCTGCTCTTTGTACCTGTCCAGCTCGGGCGGCATTGTTGCCTCGAGCATGCCCAGTTCGAGCCCGACCGAGACGAGACCCTGCAATGCGCCATCGTGCAGCTCTCGTTCGAGCTGCCGTCGAACATGGTCGGCTGCGGTGACGATGCGGGCACGGGAGGCGGCGAGCTGCGCACGACTCCCGGCGTTGGCGATCGCGGCCGCGATGAGGTCGGCGAAGTCCGCCAGGCACGCCTCGGTGGCGGGCGGCACGGGCTCGGCCGTGCGCGACACCACAGCGAGCACGCCCCAGAGCCGGCCCTGGGCCATGACGGGAACGCCCACCGCTGAGCGCATACCCGGACCCGTGGCGTTCCCGCCGCTGCTGATCCGGCTCGGACGCCTGGTGCGCAACACCGTCTTGACGAGATGGTCCTCTTCGAGCGGCACGGACATCGGGCCGTTCGGCTCGCCGAGACCCGCAAGGCGGGTGGCGGTGCAGTCCGGCTCGTAGCGCATCAGCGCTGTGCGGGCGGGCCCGAGGGTCCGGCAGAGTTCTGCCGATGCCACGTCGAACACCTCGGTCGGTGAGGCCCCACGTGCAACCAGCGTGGCCACGCGCCGCCACGCGGCATGCTCCTCCATGAGCACGACAAACCGTTCGCGGCTCGATGCGGTGATCGCCTCACGGGCGAGCGCAGCGCACAGCAGCGACTCCAGCGACGGCACCATCCGTTGCAGGCGCTCGCGGGTCTGTTCGGGGAGGTCGGCCGGAACCAGCAGGGTGCCCAGGCGCGTCGTGCCGCCATACAGCGGGAACGCGGCCTGCCGCTCGTCCCCGGGGACCGCATGGAGCTCGACCGCCGCGGACCGCAGCTTGAGCACGTGCGCGAGCTGCTGTGCCACCGGGCCGAGCGCCGTGCGTACGTCGTCCGCGCACAACATGCGTTTGGCCAGCTCGGCGGTGAGGTCGGCGTCCTGGCGGTGTCGTGACGCCTCGGCGGCCCGGGAGCGCACCACGTCGGCAAGGCCGCTGGTCACCAGCCCGGTGGCGATGAACACCACGACGGTCTGCAGGTCCCACCGCGCGATGAAATGGAACGTCCAGAAGGGCGGGACGTGGAAATAGTTCAAGGCGGCGGCGCTGGCCACCGCCGTCACGACACCGAGCCTGGCTCCCCACACCATCGAGACGGCCAGGATGCCGCACAGGTAGACCACGGCCGGCGGGCCCGTCGGAGCGTCTCCCCGGAGGGGAAACAGCACGATGGTCTCTGCCGCGATGAACGCCACGGCGACCACCAGCCCGAGCCAGAGCGGCGGCGGCTGAGGCCTCAGCAGCGACGGAACTCGGCTTGCGCGCACCGGCTACCGTCCTTCACCTTGCGTCGCACGCGACGCCGGCGCTGACCCGTCACCCCCGGGGAAGCCAACCGTGCAGTGCAAGGCGTGTGACGCGCCCTCACCCAAGGGCATGTCGATCTTACCGCAACAGCACGGATTGATCTCGGCGAGCGGGCAGTCCTGCTACACCAGTGTGCTTGGCTGCCGCACGGTGTCTGCCGGCGTCAACAGGCGGGTCAGCGCCGCGCCGGCCGCCTCGGCCAACGTCTGCAGGCGGGCCAGTTCCTCATCGGTGGCACGGTGCGGCTGGATCCAGTAGACGCCGATTGCCCCGAGCGGATCCTCGACGCGCATCGGGACGATGACGAGGCTCTTCACGAACGTCGGTCGGTACGCCTCCTGCGGGATCCGCTCGTCGACCCGGATGTCCGGCACGATGGCCGGCTGACGATTGAGGATCGCCCACCCGCTGATGCACTGCTGCACAGGGAATCGCTTGCCCTTCCACAGCGGGCTCACTGCGTCCTCGTCGGCGTAGAAACAACACCCGTCTTCCAGCAACACCACGGTGGACCCGTGGGCGTTCGCCAGACGCCTGGCGGTGCCACGGATGATCTGCTGGCCCTGCTCCAGGTCCTGTACCAGGGCCAGGTCACTCACTGCGGTGTCCAGCGGCTCGACTGCACCCCTCATCGAAAGTCCGTCCCGTCGCGATTTCCTCTGGTACGGCCAGGTTGTCTCACCCTTCGCGAGGTGTTGTCATCCTTTCCGGATGATCGTCGCCGGGTCCTGCGCTGCGGGTGAGGCGGCGGTGCGCGGGAACTCCACGCGCAGGCTGGTTCCCGCCCCCCGGGAGCTGTCGAGCGAGAGCCGGCCGCCGAGTGCCTCGACGCGGTCCTTGAGGCCGACCAGGCCGGTGCCGCGGGCGAAGTCGGCACCGCCGACGCCGTCGTCGCGGACCGCGACGCGCAGGACGGTGTCGGCGGTGCCCGCCTCGACGGTGACCGTGGCGGTCGAGGCGTGCGCGTGCTTGGCCACGTTGGTCAGCGCCTCGGCAACGAGGTAGTACGCGCTGACCTCGACCTGCTCGGGCAGCCGCCCCACCGGCTGCATCTCGAGGTCGACCGGGATCGGCGAGCGGCGGGCGAGCGTGCGCAGCGCCGGGCCGAGGCCGCCCTCGGTCAGGATCGCCGGGTGGATGCCGCGGGCGATCTCGCGGAGTTCGTCCAGTGCGCCGGTCGCCTCGGCGACGGCGGAGTCCAGCTGTGCACGGGACGCGTCGAGCTCGGGTGGCAGTGCCGCCTGCGTGGCGCGCAGTTGCAGCGCCAGGGCGACCAGCCGCTGCTGGGCGCCGTCGTGCAGGTCGCGTTCGATGCGTCGGCGCGTGTGGTCGGCGGTGGCGATGATCCGCGCCCGTGAGGTGGTGAGCTCGGCCCGGCTTTCCGTGTTGGCGATGGCGGTCGCGACGAGTTCGGTGAAGTCGGCCAGCCGTTGCTCGGTGTCCTCAGGTAGCCGTTCGCGCCGCGACCCGACGCCCATGGCGCCCCAGACCCGGCCCTCGACCTCGATCGGGCTGGCGACCATCGAACGGAGTCCGACATGGGTGGTCTCGAACAGGATCGCCGACACCGCCTCGTCCACATCGCGGCGAGCCGCGCGGCCGGTGGCCTGGACCGACGCCACGGCCAGGCGGGGGTCGGGTTTGCCGTGCGAGCCCAGTTGGGTGTGCTCGAACCCGGAGCCTCCCATCAGCGTCGCGTCCCCGTCCGGCTCGAACCGGATGATCGCCGTGACGTCGGCGCGGAAGAGCGCGCCGATCTCGTCGGCCACCGTGGCGAACACGAGATCCGGCCCCGCGCCGCGGGCGACCAGCGTCGCCACCCGCCGCAGTGCCGCCTGCTCGTCGGCGATCCGGCGGAATTCGGCGTACAGCTGGGCGTTGTCGAGGGAGACGGCGAGTTGGCCGGCGATGAGCTGGACCGCCTCGAGCCGTCCGGTGGTGAAGGCGCCGCGGATGAGTCGATTCTCGAGCAGCAGCACCGCCTGCAGCGTGCCGCGGCTGTGGATGGGCACGGCCAGCAGCGAGCAGCACGTGACGTCGGTGAAGTAAGGGTCGCGGGCGAAGCGGTCGTCGCGGGTGGCGTCGCCCACGACCAGCGGCTCACGCGTCCGCTGGACATATCGCACCACGGACATCGGCACCGCGTGTTCGGGGCCGGTGCCGTTGACCGGGAGCATGCCGCTGTCGCCGCCCGGCGCAGGCAGCAGCCAGTCCTGCCGGTCGTCGCTCCACAACAACAGGAACACGTCGGTGGCACCGGTCATCGCACCGAGCACGTCGGCTACCCGCGAGTGCAGCCGTTCGACGCTGGTCTCCGAACTCAGCGCCTGCGACGCGGACAGGATGCCGAGGAGATCGAGCGTTCCGGCCGTGACGGCGGCCCGCTGGTAGAGCGCATCATCGGGCTGGGCGGTGCCCTGTGCGGCAGTCCGATCGGGTGGCGGTCGCAGGGTTGGGTACGCCCGGTCGAGTTGGTCGACTTTCGCGGTCGCGCCCCAGGCGAGGTACTCCCGTCGGGCTTCGGCAAGAAGGTTGCAGCCGGCGTGTTCGAGGCCATGGGCGAGGTGGAAACGGGCCGCGCGTTCGGTGATCAGGGCCCGATGCCATGGACGCTGGCGCTGGGCGACCGCACGCAGGGCGGCGTCGAAGCCGAGGGCGGCGGCTCGGAGGTTGCCGACCGCCCAGGCCCGCTCGGCCTCGACCAGCCGCAGCAGGTGCAGGAAGTTCATCGGCGCGTCCGCGGCGCGAGCGGCCAGCCACTGCGTCACGTCGTCCAGTTCGGACAGATGGCCATCGCGCCCGCCATCGCGGCTGTCGCGGATCTGCCGGGCGAGCGCGAGCCCGCGCAGCAGGTAGGCCGCGTCGGTCGGATACGGTCCCACGGCACTGCGCAGCAACGACATCGCCGCCGCGCTGTGCTGCATCAGGCTGGCCGGATCGTCGAAGATGGCCGCCGCCATCCCGTGGGTGAGATGCGCCGGGAGCGGCGTGGGTGTATCGATGGGGTACGCGTCGCCCGCGGTGTCGAAGCTTTCACCGCGCAGCACTGCAACCAGCCACTGGTAGGTGTCGAGCAACCGGCCGGTCTGTTCGTTGCCGGTGCGCCAGAGGAACGTCAGCCCGGCGTCGATCTCGGCGACGAGGCCGTCGAGCGTCGGCGCGCAGTCCACCAGGCCGGACACGGTCTGGTAGTACGAGTAGCCGGCGTTCGCCAGGTCACCACCGGCGATCAGCCCCTCCCTGGCGCGTTGACATGCTCGGACACCGTCTTCGGCCGGTTCGAACCAATGGCTGTGGCCGGCAAGCAGGCAGCGCGCCTGCGAGGTGCCGGGTTCGTAGCCGCGGGCCTCGCCCTGTGCCACAAGCCGCCGACCCGAGCGGTAGCCGGCCGAGAAGTCCCCGCGCAACACCGTAGCGGTGCAGGCGACACTGGCGGGCCCGACCAGGGTGGGGTCCGGGCCGTGCACGACCCAGATCCGGAGCGCCTCCAGGCCGAGCCAGCTGTGCGTGGCGTAGTCGGCGGCGAAGTAGGACGCGGCCATGACCGCATTGAGCAGATGCGCCGTGGCGAGGAGCGCGGGGTCGGTGATCTCCGGCCGGGTCAGGTCCTCGGTGCTGTCGGGGCGATCCAGCCAGCGGTGCAGGAAAGTGAACTGGCGGTCGAGTTCGGCGGGGAGCCGGTCCGCCGTCGGGACGGCGACGCCGAGTGCACGCAGCGACTCGACGCCCAGCCTGGTCGCCTCGGCGAAGCGACTGCGGTGGGTGAGGCTGCTCACCTGCACACCGGTCGCGTCCGCACGGTCCACGACGTTGCCGCACAGCCGCTCGATCGTGCGGAACTCCTCGTCCGCGTCGTCCAGATGCCCCAGGCCGTACAACGCTGCGTGGCGGGCGGTATGCACTGCGACGAGGGTGGCGGTCTCATCCGGGCCGATCAACCGCAAGGCGGCCGTCAGCACCACGTCCACCAGCGCGTGGTCACCGGTCAACGCTGCCTGGCCGGCGGCGCGCCGCAGCAGACCCACGACCCGGTGCCGTTCCGCCGGGTCGCCGACCGCGCCGATCACCGGCAGGTACTGCTCCGCCGCGGCGGCGAACAGTTCCGGTACCTCAGCCAGCCGCCGCGCAACGGACAGCTGCAAGGTGCGGCGCCGGTGCGGGTCCATCGCGCGCAGGACCACCGCGCGGGTCTGGTCGTGCCGAAACCGCACCGCCCTGTGGACCCCGGCCTCCATCACGAGAAGGCCTTCGTCCAGAGCGGGAACCAGCCACGGTTCCACCGTGTCCACGGCAGTCGCGGTCTGCAGCAGGCTCAGCTCGGCGCGCCCGCCGAGACACGCCATCGTCTCCACCAACTGCCGGGACCGTGCCGGCATGGCCTCGAGGCCCGCCTCCAGCATGCCCGCCGCATCGGACCGGCGCAGGCGACGGCGCACCTCCGCCTCGTCCCAGCGCCACCCGTCCGCCGCCGCGGTCATGACGCCGTCGCGGCGCAGTGCGTTGAGCAGCTCCACCGTCTCGTGAGGGTTTCCGGAGGTGTACGGGCCGATGGTCTCGGCCAGTCCCGCCGCCCTTGCGGGATCCACGTGCAGCATCTCGGCGACCATGGTGACGAGATCAGGACCGGGCAGGTTGACCAGCCGCAGGTGCCGCACTCCGGGTTGCTCGCGCCATCGGGCCAGGGGCGTCGCCATCGGGTGCGCCGCGTCGACGTCGTCTTCGCGGTACGCACCCACGAGCAACAGGCCGTCGACCGGCTCCCCGCTCAGCAGCAGGTCGACGAAGCCCAGTGTCGCGCGCCCCGCCCACTGCAGGTCATCGACGAACACCAGGACCGGCCGAGCTCGTGACGCCACTGCGCGCAGGACCTGCACGGCCGCGCTCTGCAGCCGTGCCTGCGCGGTCAGTGGATTCCCGGCCTCGGGCGGCACCCCGAGCAGCGCCGCGAACTCCGGCAGCACCGCCGTCAGCAACCCCGCGTTCGGCCCGAGTGCCGTCAGCATCCGGCCGCGGAACTCGGCCAGCTCGTCCTCCGGCTCGGCCAGCAGCAGCCGACCCAACGCGCGAAACGCCTGGTGCGACGCGTCGAACTCCAGATCCCGCCGGTACTGGTCGAACTTGCCCACCACGAACCAGCCGTCCCGGCCCGTCACCACCGGTCGCAGCTCGTCGACCAGTGCTGTCTTGCCCACCCCGGGCGCCCCGCCGACCAGCACCCCACGACACCGGCCCGTCAGCGCATCCTCGAACGCCGCCCCCAGCACCGCCAGCTCCTCATCGCGGCCCACCAGTCGCGACGGCGGCAGCAGCCGCAGCGGAACATCACATTCACCGACCCGCAGCTGGGCCGCCGCACGTGGATCTGCGTCGCGCACCCGCTGCAGGTCGTGGACCACACCGTCGGCCGTCTGGTACCGGTTGTCCGGCTCCTTCTCCAGCAGATGCATGATGATGTCGGACAACGGCCCGGGCACGGCCCGGTTCACCTGCGCCGGCGCCACCGGTACCCGAGCCAAATGATCATGCGTGAGCCGCAACGGGTCACCGAGACCGAACGGCGGGCCACCCGTCGCCAGCTCGTACAGCGTCGCGCCCAGCGCGTACAGGTCGGCCCGCTGATCCACCGGCCGGGCGGTGCGCCCGGTCTGCTCCGGCGCCAGGTACGCCAACGTGCCGACGATCTCGGTGTGATGCGTGAACTCGGGACGAAGCTCAGCCAGCGACGACGCCAACGCGAAATCCACCAGAGACGGCGCGCCGTCGCGGGAGATCACGATGTTCGCCGGCGTGATGTCCCGGTGCATGACACCGCGCCGGTGCATCCCCGCCACCGCCTGTGCCAACTGCACTGCCAGTGCGATCAGGTCCCCGGCGGACGGCGGCCTCGCCAGCCCGGCCAGGCTCGTGTCACCGACGTCCGACATCATGATCGACCCGGGCTGTCGTGGCGTCTCCACCAGCTGCGCAACGCCCGCAACGCCGCGCAGTCGCTCCAGCATCGCCGACTCGTGCTGCACCCGCCGCTGCCCGTCCGGTCCCAGCGGGTCCTTGCGGATGACCGTATGCCCAGCGACAAACAGCCGGGTGACGCGGGTGTGTTCGGTCTCGTGCACGAGTTCGCCCCGAACAGGCGGATCCCGGCCCGACGGCACCCCGCCCGTTCCCATCCGGCACCTCCACGCACACCGCACGCCGTGATCACCCCGTTTTGTGCCTAGGTGACCATTCACAATGCTAAGACGGAGGCGACGATCCACGAGTGCACGCGGCGGAAAGCCCGCCCAGGACCGGGAGGTCGCGCATTGCACGGACCTGGCCACAAGCGGTGCGGCGGTGCGCGCGCCGGTACTACGGCCGGTAGACGGTTGCCTCATGGGCGGTCTGCCGGATGCCGTTGGGACCGTCGAACACCCGCCGGCCCCACCAGGTGAGCGACTTGGCGTTGAACTGGTCGACCATGTCGAGGTTGCTGACGTCCCCGCTGTTGCCGCTCCAGGACCAGGCGAGATAGCCGACGCGGTCCGCCTGCGCCTCTGACATGATCGCGTCCTCGTCGACGTCGCCGTCGTGATGGGTGTACGCGAATTCGGTCACCGTGATGGGAAGCCTCGCCTGGATGTACCGGCCGAAGTAGTCGTGGACGGTCGTGGCGCGGAAGAAGGCGCCGTACATGTGAATGGAGAAGACGGTGTTGCGATCCGGATCGCCGGCGAAGACGTCGGCGGCGTGGTCCCGCATGGTGAATGACAGGTCCTGACCCCAGTCGGGCGCGTCGACCATGAGGGTGTGATGGATACCCGCCTGGCGCAGCCGGCGGATCGAGTCCGTCGTGTCGCCGGGCCAGGTGCGGACGTTGTCGAGGACGTAGGGTTCGTTCGCGACGTTGATGATGGCGTACTTCTCCTGGCCGACCAGCGCCTGGCGAATGCTGATCCAGTAGTCCACCGCCCGCGCCTGCGGAACGGCTTCCTTGCGGTAACCCCACCCTGTGGTGTCGTGCACCACCAGGACGCAGATGAGGTGGTTGCGCCGGCACAGCCCGATCAGGTGCGCGACGTCGGCGGCGTCGTCTCGTTTCGCGGTGACCCCGGTGGACACCTCGACACGCACGGTGTTGGCACCCATTGCCTTGACATCACTGAGCATCTGGGCCGTTCGCTGCGGATACACGGCGTAACTGTGGCCCACGCCACGCATGACGAATTCATTGTCGTTGGCATCGTAGAGACGCCCGTCGGCCACGTGGAACCCGGTTCGTAGCTGTCTCCCAGCGGAATGATCCGGTCGCCCCAAGAGATCCGAATGGTGCAACCACCCCACGAGGATGACCGAGGCGACGACCGCGATGAGCACCGTACCCGCGATCATGGTGCGCATGCTCATGACCCACCTCGGACCGGATCTCGTGACGCTGACTCCTCACCCCGCTCACCCCGCTCACCCCATGAGGGCCCGACGAGTGGGCGCAGGAGACACTTCCCCGGCTCCGCCGCGCCAACCCCTCCCGCTGCACGTCAGTCGAGCCAGGAACGGCCCACGAAGGACTCGGTGCCGGCGGGCAGCGGCGGGGTGTCGCCGGCACTGAGCCGTCGGCAGAGGTCCATCACGTGC
This sequence comes from Dactylosporangium cerinum, assembly GCF_042653625.1. Taxonomy (NCBI): domain Bacteria; kingdom Bacillati; phylum Actinomycetota; class Actinomycetes; order Micromonosporales; family Micromonosporaceae; genus Dactylosporangium; species Dactylosporangium cerinum. The sequence goes on from NZ_JBHSIU010000045.1 coordinate 33,059, forward strand.
CTGTGGTCCAGGTGGTGTACACCGCCGTGCGAGCTGCCGCCGTCCGGATGCCAGTGCGCGTCCCAGCCCTGGCCCCGCAGCACGACGGATGGGCCACCGACGACGGTGCCGATGGTCAGGTCGACCGCCTCGAGCAGGTCGTCCGAGCCGCGGTCGCAGGCGTCGCAGCCGCAGTCGGGCAGCATCTGGAGCTGGGCCGCGGGCCGCACGACACTGATGTGCAGCACCGGCAGCGGCGTGTCGCGCTCCAGCAGCAGGAGCGGCAGCGTGCCGGGCCGCGGCGGGCTGAGCCGGACGCCGCGGTCGAATCGGTACGGGTGCACGTCGTTGATCCGTGCTGGTGCGAGTGGCTCGGCCACGACACCCGGCAGGCGGGTCAGGGCGCCGGTCCACGCTCGGGCGCGGGCGTGCACGATGGCGTACCGGTCGGGCCGGGTGAGCCGGGAGTACTCCTCATCCCGCGCCGGTGCCGCATCCGGGTGCGGGTCGGGCCAGGTGGGCATGCCGAGGCCGGCGTAGTCCGTGTCGACCTGCGCCCGCACCTCGTCCAACCGCACCATCCTGCCGACGATATGCGATCGCCGGCCGCGCGTGACGGCGTAGGGCACGATGGGAGGCATGCTGTTCCGTCGATGGAGGACCCCGAGAAGCGGCCAGGCCGTGCTCGCCAATGCCCTCTACCGGCACGACCGCCGGGACCGGGAGCGGATCGACCGATGGTGGGCGGCCGGCGGCGACGACCGTGACAGGGTCTGGCGCGGGGCGTGGTTCCTGCTGCGCGGCGCGTTCTTCAGGTTCGGCAACCACGAGCAGCCGAAGCGGGTCGCGCCGGTGCTGGAGTTCCTGCTCGAGCCCGAGCCGACGTCGCCGTACCTGCCGCGCGTCCGGCTGACCACGTGCCTGCCGCAGGTCGCCACCGATCCGCCGCACGGCGAGTACTTCGGTGATCCGGACCTCCGACGGCTCGTCGCCGCGGCGCTGGAGTATCCCGATCCCGTGCTGCGGCAACGGCTGGCCGACCTGCTGTCCGTCACCGACCAGCCCGGCCTGCTCGACGCCCTGGAGGTGGAGTTCCGGCTGCGGGCGCGGCCGGATCACTACATGTACCTCGGCGTCGCGACGCGCGGCTTCGTGCCCCAGCCCGGCCAGTGGCTCGCCGGCGTGCAGGGCAGGTTCCTGCAGATCGTCCTGGCCAACCCGAATCTGCCCCGGCCGCCCGGCGAGCCCGGGGACATCGACCTGGCGCTGCTCGCGCTGCTGAAGGACCGGTCCGAGCTGCTGCCGTTGTACGACCAGGGCGCACTCGCCGAGCGGCTGCTGCAGTACCTGGGCACCTGGCTGCCCGAGGACATCCATGCACGGTGCCGCCGCGCCTTACGAGAGCTGTCGGACCGGGCTGGCGTCGCGGTGGTGTGTGACCAGGCCGTCCTCGGCGTCGCCGAGGCGGTCGCCGCGGCCCGCGACGCCAGGTACCGTCCGGCCGATGCTGCCTTCACGCCGGTCTTCCTGCTGCTCACCGGGCAGTTCGAGGCCTATCGCGCGAGCGATCCGGACGGGCGGCTCCTGCAGCTGGCGTGCACCGCCAGCGGAACGAGCCTCAGCGAGGACGTCATCCTCGGCCGGGTCCTGGCAGTCCTGGACCGTGATCCGCCCGCCGATGTGGTCGCGGCCGTGCGGCGGTCCCTGCGCGACCTGGGCCCGACGGCCGGCGTCTCGATCGAGAGCTTCAGGCGCGGGTCGATGCGACGGGCGGTCCTGGCCCGCGCGCTCGAGCTCGAACCGGAGGCGGTCGCTGCCGTGGTCGAGGCGGGCTACGTCCCCGAGCACCGCGACGATGAGGAACTGCTCCCGCTGCTCTTCCTCACCGGGCAGTTCGAGCGGTACGACCGCGAAGACCCGGACGGCACGAGGCTGCGCACTCTGCTCGCCGCCAAACGACACCGGTACAAACATCGGCATTTCCGGACCGTCGCGGAGCGGGCGGGGCGCCCGGACCCCTGGCCGCCCGAGGAGCCGCCGCGGCGCAGTAGCCGGTCGTCGACCAACCACGGCACCTCCGGACCGAGCAGCTACACCGGCCACGACGCCGGCGGCTACGGCGGCGGCCACGATGCCGGCGGCTACGGCGGCCACGACGGCGGTGGCGGCCACGGCGGCGGCGGTTTCGGCGGCGGCAGCTTCTGACCCGGTTCGACGACAGCCGGGCAGGCGCGCGAGCGCCGGGCGAGCACGTCAACGCTTCGCTGGCCGGCGCCGGGCGAGCGCACAGGGCCGGCCGGACGGGTCAGTACACCTCGAACTCCTGGAGCCACACGCTTGAGCTGCGCCGGCGTACGGGTACGAGCCGCGGACCGGCAGGTCGCCGTGACCTGGCTGCCCGGAACGGGCCGCCCGTTCGTGCCGAACCGGAAACCGATCGGCCCGACAACGTCGCGCAGACTCCGTGCGGCCCGGCGCGATTCATATTCTTGCGACGCACGATGCCGCCGACGGTGAGGATTGTGGAGCGACGTGACGGATCGCGCCCTGGTCATCGCGAGCCAGATCCTTGGGCTGTTCGGATGCCACAATGACGCCGATCTGGCCGTCGACGTGCTGAAGTCGCGCGGCTTCGAGGTCACCTCACTGCGGGAGGACACGGCAACCCGGGCCGGGGTGCTGGAAGCGTTCGAAGCGTTGATCCGGGAGACCCAGCCAGGGGACGGCGTCGTCGTCTACTACTCCGGGCACGGTGGCCGCGCGACGACGGACCTGCCTGGCGCACCCTCGGAACTGCGGTTCCTGTTGCCGACCGACGTGGCGGAGTCCGGGCCGGAGGACTTCCGGGGGATCCTGGCGGACGAGCTGAGCGTGCTGCTGTGGCGGCTGACGCTTCAGAGCCCGAACGTGACCGCGATCCTGGACTGCTGCTACTCGTCGCGGATGGCGCGCGGTGAGGAGGGCCCGCGGGCGCGCGGCTGGGAGGAGGACTGGCCGGTCGCGGCCGTGACACGGCGGTGGCAGGACGCGGCGGACGCATTCGGCCGGCTGGCGGCCGCGTCTCCGGACGCGCCGTGGAACGACGCCAACCCTGATGCGGTACGGATCGTGGCATGCGGCTCCCTGGAGCTCGCGATGGAGGGCTGGTCCCGGGAGCTCCGCCGGAGCCATGGCTACCTCACCGCTGCGCTGATGCCGATCCTGCGCGACGACCCGTACGTGACTTGGGCGGAAGCGATCGACCGGGCCCGTCCGCCGATCATGACCCGCAACCCGCTGCAGCGCCCGGAGGCAGCGGGCCCTGCAGACCGGTTGGCGTTCACGACGACCGTGCGCATGGCCGAGCGTCCGCATCCCGTCCGGGTGGACATGGTGACGGGCCAGGCGTGGATCGACGGTGCCCGCGTGCACGGCATTCGCACCGGCGACGAACTGCTGCTCTCCGCCGCCGGACGGCTCCCGGACGAGGCCGCGCACATCGTGCGGGTCAGCCGCCTGGAGGGGGCGGCGGCTGCGCTGACCGCTCCCAGCGGGGTCACGATCGAGGGGGTCGCGCACCCCTGGCGGAGCACCGGGCAGGACATGTGCGTGCGGGTCGCCACAGTGGACGACGCGGCCGTCGCAACCCTGACCTCGATTCCGGGCGTCCGCGTCGTGACGGAGGGCGACGAGGCGGCGATTGTGACGGTCTCCGCCGGATACCTGCTCCACGACGGCGCCGGTCTCCTCCTGCACCGCGACCCGCTGCTCGGGCTGGACCGGCTGCGCCGCTTCGTCGACGGCCTCGTGACCTCGGCCCGGCTGCGCAGCCTCGGCGACGAGCCCGGCGACCTGGACGCACCCGTGGAGTTGCGCCTCGACGGTGCCGCCGGGCCGGTCACGGACGGCGCGGTCCTGCACCCGGGTGACCGGATCCGGATCGCGGTCACCAGCAGCCCGGACGCGTCGGCCGCCGTCTATGCGAGTGTGCTCGACGTGGGTCTCGCGGGCCGGGTCACGATCCTGAACGACGCCGAACCCGCAGGGATGGCGCTCGCCCCCGGCAGCAGCCGGGCCATCGGCGAGCGACCCGGCGGGCGGGGCCCGGGCCTGCCGCTGGTCTGGCCGGCGACAGTCCCGGCGGATGCCGCCCGCTGCGAGACACTCGTGGCGGTCTTCTCCGACGCGCCACAGGACCTGCGCAGACTCGCTCAAGAGAGGGCCAGCGAGCGCGGCGGTCCGGGCGCCGGCGGCACGCTCGCTGCGCTGCTGCGCTCCGGCACCCGCGAATTCCGCACCGGGACGGAAACGGCGCGGTTTGCGATACGACAGGTGACGTTCGTGCTGTGCCCGGGTGGCACGGCCTGCGCGTGCGGGATGTGACCGGTGCGGATCACATTCCTGGAGGAGAGTCTGGAAGCGCAGCACGAGGCCGTGTACGCGGTGTGCGCCCTCATGCACGCATCCGGCCCGGCGGAGGCGGCGGAGGTGGTGCGGATCGAGCCCGCGTTGCGCACTCCCGCTGCGCTGGCCTTCGTCGGCGAACTGATCGGAGACGCCGCAGCGTCAGGCCTTTCGCTCGGCTATCTGGAAGCGTTGCGGAACATGCTGAGCCGGCTGCCGCCGCTGGAGGAACCCGAGCAGCGCGCCGCACCGGCTGGGCATGCAGGCGCCGACGGCCTACTGCAGGCGCGGGAGCTGCTCGGCCAGGACCGGGTCGAGGAGGCCGAATCGGTGCTGGTCCGCACCGCCGAGGCCAGCCGGGAGGCCGGTGACCTGCGGTCGGAGGGGCACGCCGAGGGCATGCTCTGCGACCTGATCCTCCGCACGGTGTGGCCCGCGCCGGGTTCCCTCGAACGGCTGGCCCACCACGCGGACCGCGCCGTCCACGCGTTCTCCCGCGCCCGGGACGACACCAGCCTGGCTGCGGCGCTGCGCCGGCTGCTGGTGGCCGCGCTCGGGCTCGGCGACGAACCGCTGCTGACGGAGACCATCGGCCGGCTGGGCGTGGTGGATCCGCGCGGCATGCCATGGTGGTTCACCTACGTGCGGGCGGTGCAGAGCGATGATGCGCAGTACACCCGCGCCCAGCTGGAGTGGTGCCTGGAGAACACGGCCAAACTCGGCTCCGACGCCGTGACCTGGATCCCGCTGTGCGAGCACCGGCTGGCGGTCGCCACCGGCTTCGCCGGTGAGCTGTCCGCCCTGCCAGCCGCCCTCGCCGCGGAGCCGCCGTCCCCGGCCCTGCGCGAGCGCCTGGAGGTGCTGGCCGCGCGAGCGGAGCGAATACGGGCGACGACCCGGTCCGGGGCGATCCACCGTGGACTGTCCACTGTGTATACGCCGGTCTACGAGGCGCTGGTGCGCTGCGTGAGCGGTGCGGATGCCGTCGACGTCCTGGAGCGCAATGCCAGCCGGTCCCTGCTGGCCGCCACCGCTGCGGCGGGCGACGACACGCTCGACGACCTCGTCCGCAACTACGTGGCGCGGCCGACCGACGCGAGCCGGCACCTGCTGACCGTCGGCCTGCGGCGGCAGCGTGACCGGGAACGCATGGCGGCGCAGCGGATCCGGGCGACCGGGGAGGTTCCGTCGCCGGTGACCGTCGCCCGTCTGCGTGCGTTGCTCGACGAAAGCGACGCGGTGCTGGTCCGGGGCAGGTGGCTGATCGATCGGGACGGGATCACCGAGGGCGAGGTAGACGGGCGGGTGGCGCCGGGCGCGCGGCTGTTCGTGGTCCCGGAGGCCGAGGCATGGGCGGCGCCCGTCGAGGCCGACCTGACCGCACGCTACCGGGTCGGCCGGGTGCCGAATCTGAGCATCCTGGCGCGGATCCTGCAGACCCCGGCCCGGCCGGCATCCATGCTCCTTGCCTTCGCCGACCCGGACGGCTCACTGCCGTACGCGCGCCGCGAGGGCATGGCGGTCGCTCGCCACTACGCCGAGTCCACGGTGTACACCGGCGCCGATGCCACCCCGGACCGCTACCGTGCGGAGGCCGGCGGGGCGGACGTCGTGCATCTGGCGTGCCACGGCTTCTACCTGCCGGAGAACCCCGACTACTCCGGCCTGCGGCTGGCCGATGGCGCGCTGCTCTGGTATGCAGACGTCCGTCGAACCCCGCTGTCGGCCGCGCTGGTCGTGCTCGGCGCCTGCCACGCCGGGACCGGTGAGATCCTCGCCGGCGCCGAGTACGTCGGGCTGCCCGGCGCTCTGCTCGCCGCCGGGGCGCGCACAGTCATCGCACCACTGTGGCAGGTTGACGATGCGCTCACCACGGACCTGATGGGCCACTTCCACCGCCACTATGCCGAGACCGGCCGGCCGGCCGAGTCGCTGCGGCACGCCGGCACGGCGATGGGCACCACAGCCACCGTGACCGCGTTTCAGCTGTTCGGTGCACCGTGACCGAGTCCGTCGAGCGGGACCTGAACCCGCCCACCGCCGTGTCGCCGGAGCTGCCATGGGAGCTGTGGCTGGGGTACGACCTGGAGCAGTTCTACGAGATCTTCGGTGAGCTGTACTTCGTGGCCTTCACCCTGCCGCCCGAGACGGTCGAGGAACTCGGGACGGTCCGCCGATGGACCGTGTATCAGCTGCGACAACTGCGCGTTTCCGGCATGCTGATCGACGCCGCGGACTACGCCGTCCGGGACCTGACCACGTGGACCCAGCGACGGATCGTCGCCGATCCGTCGCTCAACCGCCGCCGCCGGTCGATCCGGGACACGTTCGAGCTGCTGCTGCAGGTCGCCGGCAGCCATGTGCGCCCGGAGCGCCGCCGCTACTACGACCTTGGCGTGATGTTCTACCGGTTGCGGATGTGCGTCGACACCGAGCAGTTGCGTGACGCCTGGCCGGACTGGGTGCTGAGGGGCTGGCCCGGCATCGTCGAGGTGTACCGGCGAGAACTGGACCGCAGCGCCCGAGTCCTGATCGACGCCGTCGCCGCGGACGACGCCGACCCGGCACTGTGGGAACTGGACGACGCGTTCCGGTCGCTGGCCGCTCGCTTGCGGGCCGGCGGCGCGCCGGACGACGAGCTGTACCGCCGGATCGCGGCGGCGGCGCTCGCAGCTGGGCTGCTGAACCCACCGAACCGCGCAGACCGGACCCCCGGAACTGGGGTTGACCCGGTTTGAATGTGGAGTGTCGGCGCCGGGTGTTGTACCAGCCCTGGATCCAGGCGACGCACGAGCAACGGCCTGGCACAGCGACGCCGACCGGGCGGGCTGACCACGGTCATGTCTCAGGGGTGCAGGAGTTGGGGCAGCACCGCGAACTGGTCCGGGGTGCGTGTCTGCCACCCGGGCAGTGCCCGGACCCGGGTCCGCCCCTCTTCGACGGTGTCGTAGACGCGCTCGCCGACGATGAAATCCCGGGCCACGTCACCGGAACCGCTGTAGACGACGACGTGATGGTCCGTCTGCTGGTGGCTGCCGTCGGCGTCGGGGACCGAGTAGGTGTGGGTGAACTTGCGCACGGCGACCCCTTCGATGTGCGTGCGAGCCCGCTCGAAGTCGCGCCGCCGTCGCCGCATCAGCACGGCGCGGGAGACTCCCACGAGCAGCCGCAGCGCGAGGGCGCCGAAGTACACGGAGAGCAGGGGCATGGCGAGGTCGCCCAGATCCCACCTGTCGGAGGTGGACACGAGGCTGAGCAGGCCGGCCGTCCACAGGATCGCGGCGCCGTAGACGATCCAGGCCGGCCAGGCGCTGAACCGGATGATCGGCGGCTCCTGGATCCGCCACTGCCGCCAGCCACCCCGGTCGTCGTGGACCCAGCCGGTGCTGTTGTCCCGCAGGGCGGTCAGCGGGCTGTCGTGCACCTGGCCGGCCGGCCCGGCGGCTGCCGCACCGGCGCGGGTCAGGGCAACAGCGTTGCCGCATACGCGGCGATCCAGCCTGCTTCGATCACAGCCGCGATGAAGAGGTCGCTCACGTGCGCAGGGTAGTGACCTCGTGCAATGCCCGAAGCGTCCGCCGGGTATCGGCGTGGTGACAACGGTTGTTGCCATTTCCGGCAATCGGCGCTGCAATGGACCGCATGGCGACCCGGGAAGGCCAGAGCGCGGCGTCTGTGGTCGCGGTGGCATGAACAACCCTGCCCCTGCCGCGCGCCGGCCCGCCGGTGTCCCCAGCCGCGCCACCGGTCGCGGCTCCGGCTGGCCGGTCCCGGCCACGCTGATCGCCTTGAGCGCCATCCCGCTCATTGCCGGAGCGTTCCGCCTGGTCCAGCTCGCCGGCGGGCCGGCGACGATACCGGCCGACGACCGGTTCACCTTCCCGGCACCGCTGGTCGTGCACATCGCCGGCGCCGCCCTGTACGCACTCGTCGGCGCCTTCCAGTTCGTCCCCCGGATCCGGCGGAACCACCCGAACTGGCACCGCCGGGCGGGGCGCGTCGTGGCCGTCGCCGGGCTGCTCGTCGCCGGATCGGCGTTGTGGATGACGCTGCTGTACAGCCAGAAACCCGGCACCGGCGACCTGCTCTACGTCCTGCGGCTGGTGTTCGCCGCCGCGATGGCCGGCAGCCTGGTGCTCGGCTTCGCCGCCGTCCGCCGCCGCGACATCGCCCGCCATCGCGCCTGGATGATCCGCGCCTACGCCATCGGCCTGGCCGCCGGCACGCAGGCATTCACCGAGGGGATCGCGGTAGCTGCCTTCGGCGACGGCGAGCTTGTCGGCGATCTCGCCAAAGGCGCCGGCTGGGTCATCAACCTTGCCGTCGCCGAATGCCTCATCCGGCGCCGCCCGTCCCGCCGTGCGGGACCGGCGCCGGCCGCATGAGGACGACCTGTGCCTCCACCGCGACGGCGAGTGGCTGAACACCCTCACCTACGCCCTCCTCGCCGACGAACGGAAGTGATGACCAGCGGCGGCGCGCGGCTCGCCGCCGGTGGTCAGGCCGGCAGCGACCGGGGGAGCCCGAACGCCGGCAGGACGGTGTTCTCGAAGCGGGTGTAACCGCGGATCTGATCGCCGGCGAGGGTGAGCACGAGCAGGCCGGCGGCGTGGCGGGCGCCGGTCGAGGTGTTCGGGTAGATGCCGAACGCCGGCTGCCCGTTGGCCCGCGTCGGCACCAGGTCGACCGCCCTGCCCGGGCGGACGATGCTGGCGTAGAACCTGGCGGCGTCCTCGCGGCCGTGGTATTCGAACGGCATCGGCGGCATCGTGACGAAGACGTCGTCGGTGAGCAGGGCGATCAGCGCGTCGAGGTCGGCGGATTCGTAGGCGCGGACGAACCCCGCCACGATCGCCTGTTCCGCGGGTGACCCCGCGACCGGTGCCTGTTCGCGTTCGGCGCGTGCCGGCACGCGCTGCTGGAGGCCGGCGCGGGCCCGTTTGAGGGCGCTGTTGACCGAGTCGAGGGTCGCGTCGAGCATCTCGGCGACCTCGTCGGCGTGGAATCCAAGCACGTCGCGCAGGACGAGGACGGCGAGCTGGCGGGGTGGCAGCAGCTGCAACGCGGTCACGAAGGCCAGGGAGATGGCTTCGGTCTGCTCGTAGCGGGCCTCGGGGCCCGGCGCGCTGACGGCGCCGTCGAGCAGAACGTCCGGGTACGGCTGGAGCCAGACGACCTCGCCGAGCCGCGTCGGCTCGGGTGCGGTCGTGCCGGGGACGCTCCATTCCTTCGCGGCCCGCCGGCCGGCGGTGCGCAACGCGCTCAGGCAGCGGTTCGTGGCGATCCGGTAGAGCCACGTGCGCACCGATGCGCGCCGCTGGAACCCGCCGAGCGCCTGCCACGCCGCCAGCAGCGTGTCCTGCAGGGCGTCCTCGGCGTCCTGGAAGGAACCGAGCATCCGGTAGCAGTGCACGTGCAGCTCCCGGCGGTACGGCTCGGTCAGATCCCGGAACGCGTCACCGTCGCCGGCCCGTGCCTTCGCCATCAGATCGGTTGCCAAACCTGTTCCCTCCGTCCCGTGCGCGCCGCGCCACCCACGGCCCCACCCAGTGTTGACGCCCGGGGCGGTCCGAACTGGGCGGTCACCGGACGCCCAGTTGGCGCACGTCGCGGCGTCTGCATCGTCGGTACGTCCTACGAGAGGGAGTTTGAGATGCGAAGAGTCATCGTTTCGACCTACGTGACGCTCGACGGCAGGGTCGAGGAGCTGCAGGACTGGACGATCCCGTACAACAGCGACGCGGCCGTCGCGTACCACTCCGACCTGCTGAAGGACGCCGACGGGCTGCTCCTGGGGCGCAGCACGTATGAGATCTTCGCCGCCATCTGGCCGCCGAGAGCGGGGGAGCTGGCCTACGTCGACAAGATCAACAGCATGGCCAAGCACGTCGCCTCGAGGACGCTCGCCGCGGTCGGGTGGCAGAACTCCCACCTGATCGAGGGCGACGTCGCCGAAGGTGTCGACAAGCTCAAGCGCCAACCCGGGCAGAACCTCGTCGTGTACGGCTGCCGCGACCTCATGCAGACGCTGCAGCAGCATGATCTCATCGACGAGTACCGGTTCCTGGTGCACCCGGTCCTGCTCGGGAAGGGTCGGACCCTGCTGCCTGACGGTGCGCCGGCGGTCCGCCTCGACCTCGTCGACAACACCGTCATCGCGCCGGGCGTTACCGTGCTCACGTATCAGCCGGCGCGGTAGCCCGGGCCACCAGCTGAGGGGCGGCGACCGGAGCGGGCACATTCCAATCAAGTGCCGCTCGCCCGGTCGGCGTGTCCGGCGTACCACTGCGGGGTGATGCGCGTCACGTCGTGTCAGGTCTCGGCGCTCCCCGGTGTCTTGGGGGCATGACTGAGCACAACGACACACGCCACAGGGTCGTCGTCATCGGCGGTGGTTACGCCGGAACGCTCGCGGCCAATCATCTGCGGATGCGGGCCGGCGTCGGCGTCACCCTGGTCAATCCCCGGCCGGACTTCGTCGAACGAGTGCGGCTACACCAGTTTGTGGCAGGCACCGCCGACGCCACGGTCGGCTACGGCGGGCTGCTCGGCGACGGCATCCAGCTGGTTGTGGACAGCGCCACGCGCATCGATACCGCCGCGCGCGTAGTGCTGCTAGCGTCGGGCCGGACGCTGGAGTATGACTATGTCCTCTACGCGGTCGGTAGCACCGCGGCGATACCGTCATCGGTGCGTGGCGCGGCCGAGTTCGCGCACCCCATCGCCGAGTTCGAGTCCGCGCGGCGGCTGCGCGCCAGGCTGGAGGAGTTGCCCGTCGGGGCTCCGGTCACCGTGGTCGGCGGCGGGCTGACCGGCGTCGAGACGGCCGCCGAACTGGCCGAGCAAGGACGGACGGTCACCCTGGTGTGTGGCGGCACCCTGGTGTCGTCATGGAGTGCGTCGGGTCGCCGATACGCCGTCAAGTGGCTGTCGCGGCACGGTGTCACCGTGCTCGAAACTGACGTGGTAACCGAGGTTCGGCCGGATGCGATCGTTCTTGCCGACGGTACGACGCGTTCGAGCGCAGTGACCGTCTGGGCGACCGGTTTCGGTGTGCCGGAGTTGGCGGCCGCGAGCGGGCTGCGGACTGACACGCTCGGGCGGCTGCTCACGGATGAGACGTTGACCAGCATCGACGATGACCGGGTGGTCGCTGCCGGGGACGCCGCAGCGCCGTCCGGCCAGCCGCTGCGGATGAGCTGTCAGGCCGCAGGGCCGTTGGGGGCTCAGGCCGCCAACACTGTGCTGAGCCGCATTGCGGGGACCGAACCGGCGGTGATCAACCAGGCGCTCACGGGATCGTGCGTCAGCCTCGGCCGGCACACCGCCATGCGCCAGCTCGCCCGCAGGGACGACACCGCGGTGAACATCTACATCGGCGGCCGCCTGGGTGCCGCGATCAAGGAGCTGACCTGCAAGGTCGCGGTGTCGAGGATCCGTCGCGAGGCCCGCAAGCCGGGTTCCATCGGCTGGGTCAAGGGCGGTCGCCGGCTGCAGCAGCCGGCCTCCGTTGCGTCGGTGGGCACGTCGCAATGACCACGGACGAGCATGCCGAGCGATTCACCCTGTTGCGGCCGTTACTGTTCACGATCGTCTACGAGATACTCGGCTCGGCCACCGAATCCGACGACGTGCTGCAGGACAGCTATCTGCGGTGGGCCGAGGTGGACCTTGCGACGGTGCGGGACACCAGATCGTATCTGGCACGGCTGGTGACCCGTCAGACGCTCAACGCATTGCGGGCAAGTGCGCGCCGTCGCGAGGACTACGTAGGCCCGTGGCTGCCCGAACCGCTGCTGCTCGATGACACCGACCCCTCGGCCGATGTGGTGCTCGCCGAGTCGGTGTCGATGGCGATGCTCGTGCTGCTCGAAACGCTCACCCCCGATGAGCGTGCGGTGTTCGTGCTGCGCGAGGTGTTCGGCTTCGGCTACGACGAGATCGCCGCAGCGGTGGGCAAATCCGTGGCGACGGTGCATCAGGTGGCGCACCGCTCCCGCGAGCACGTGCAGGCGCGACGCAGGCGGTTCCAGCCCGTCGACGCCGCGGAGACCATGCAGATCACCGAGCAGTTCAGGACCGCGTCGGTCACCGGGGACATGGCCGGGCTGCTGTCCCTGCTCGCGCCGAACGTCACCTGGACCGCCGACAGCGGTGGCAAGGCCACTGCGGCGCGTTCGCCGGTGGTGGGCGCGCAGAAGGTGGCCGGCCTCCTCATTGACCTCTTCCGCACAGGCGGGCGGATGCCGGGTATGCGGATCCAGATGGTCAACTGCAACAACGGTCCCGCGATGGTCGCGCACATCGGCGATCGTCCCGAAGGTGTCCTCCTGATCGAGATCATCGACGGGAAGATCACCAACTTCTACGTCGTCCGCAATCCAGACAAACTCGTCGCGATGACGGTCCGGCGTCAGATCAGCCGATAAGGGCCTGCAGGTCCTGGCGCCGTCGACGGCATCCGTCGTCGTTCTCGCCCGCAATTCGGGTGGCAGCCAGGTGTGCGGATCTACGCCGTCATCAATCCCGGCAAGCTTTCCCACGTCGACTGGACACAGAGGAATCTCCATGTTGCGAAAAGTCATGACCTTGCCTAGTGGCAGGATTGCGAAATGGGCCATCTTGGCCGTCTGGATCATCCTGATGGTGCCGGCTCTCATGCTGGCCGGCAAGCTGGGCGATGTCGAGAAGAACGACAATTCGGCCTGGCTGCCCAGCAACGCGGAGGCGACCAAGGTCATCGACCAGGCCAAGAAGTTCCAGCCCGCCGAGACCCTGCCAGCGATCGTGATCTACGACCGACCAGAGGGTGTCACACCTGCCGACATGGCCAAGGCGCAGGCTGACGTCGAAGCCTTCAAGGGCATCGACAACGTCGTGGGGCAGCCGCAGGGCCCGTTGCAGGCCCAGGACGGCAAGGCCATCCAGACCGTGGTCCAGGTCGACGACGGTAACGAGGGCTGGGCCGGGGCTCACAAGGTCGTTGACGCGATGACCAAGATCGGCGAACAGAACGCCGACGGTCTCGGGTTCCACGTCACTGGACCGGCCGGCTATGCATCCGACTCGATCACGGCCTTCGGAGGAGGTGGTGCCCTCGGGATGATCACCGCATTGGTGGTGGTCGTCATCCTGCTGTTCACCTACCGCAGCCCGCTGCTGCCGTTACTGCCGCTGCTGTCCGCGGGTGGCGCCCTGGTCATGGCGGAAGCGGTGATCTACGTGCTGGCGAAGCATGCCGGGCTCACCGTCAACACGCAGACCAGCCTCGTTCTGACCGTCCTGGTGTTCGGCGCCGCCACCGACTATGCACTCCTGCTCATCTCGCGGTACCGGGAGGAGCTGCGGCGCCACGAGGACCGGCACGAGGCGATGGCGGAGGCCTTGTACCGCTCCAGCCCAGCGATCATCGCCAGCGCCGCGACCGTCGCTGTCAGCCTGTTGGTGCTGCTGCTGGCCACGCTCAACTCCACCAAAGGGCTCGGGCCGGCCTGTGCCATCGGCATTCTCGTCGGGCTGCTCGCCATGGTCACGCTGATGCCGGCCCTGCTGGTCATTTGCGGCCGCTGGATTTTCTGGCCCGCGAAGCCGTCGTACGGCTCGGTGGGCACAGTCAAGGACAGCATCTGGACGCGGGTCGGCACCGTCATCGCCAGCCGGCCGCGGATCGTGTGGGTCGGCACCGCGCTCGCTCTCGGCGTCCTGACACTCGGGGTGACGGGACTCCAGGCCGATGGGATTCCGGGCAATGGCCAGTTCACCAGCGAGCCACAGGCGGTCGTCGGCGAGGAGATCCAGTCCAGGCACTTCCCGGCCGGGTCGGGCGACCCTGTCTACGTCGTGGCCAAGGCCGCCTCGGCGGAGCAGGTCAAGAGCGTGCTGTCAGGCGTTCCAGGGATCGCCGACGTCGCGGCGCCGATGATCAAGGATGGTGAGGCCCTCGTTCTCGGGACGCTCAAGGACGCTCCCGGCAGCGAGGCCGCGATGCGCACCGTCGAGCAGGCCAGAACCGCGATCCACAAGATCGAGGGCGCGGATGCCCGGCTCGGCGGCAGCACGGCGATCGCATTCGATACGCAACAGTCAGCCGCCCGCGACACCAAGGTGATCATCCCCGTCGTGCTGATCGTGGTCTTTTGCATCCTCGCGCTGCTGCTGCGGGCGATCGTCGCCCCGCTGCTGCTCATGGCGACGGTGGTGCTGTCATTCGGAGCGGCCCTCGGCGTGAGCGCGCTGATGTTCAATCACGTGTTCGACTTCGCCGGGGCGGACGCGAACTTCCCGCTCCTGGTGTTCGTGTTCCTTGTCGCCCTGGGCATCGACTACAACATCTTCCTGGTGACCCGGGTGCGGGAAGAGGCCCTGCTGCACGGCACCCGGCGCGGCGCGCGGACCGGGCTGTCCGCCACCGGCGGCGTGATCACGTCGGCGGGTCTGGTCCTGGCCGGCACCTTCGCGGCGCTGGGATCGCTGCCGTTGGTGTTCGCGGCGCAGCTAGGGTTCGCGGTGGCGTTCGGCGTGCTGCTTGACACCATGATCGTCCGCTCGGTGCTGGTCACCGCGCTCACCCTGGACGTGGGTCGATGGATGTGGTGGCCCAGCAAGCTCTTCAAGCACCACGACCCCCGGCCGCCCGCGGGCAAGTCCGACCCCGAACCCGCTGTCGTGAGCGCAGGCACATGACAGGCTTTCGCCGCGGCCGCTCTGGCACCTGCGGAAGGCCGCCTCGGTTCCTTGCGGCCGCCGTCGCGGGCGAGTTGAGTGAGTATCTGCAGGACCTGGCGTAGCAGCAGGTACACCAGCGAAGCCGTCATGACCTCGATCGTTGCGTTGCCGGCCGGGGTGGACGTCGGACAAAGTCACACGTCACAGCCTTGATCCGAGTTTGCGAGCCCACAGGTTCCGTCCGTCGGCAAGACGATCGGCGCCCAAGAGATCAAACTCGCGACGCTGCTGAACCGGGCTGGCTTCGTACGCGAGGTTGGGGCTCTGCGCGAACTGTGTGATGGATGTTGGACGATGAAACGTTGCGCAGGTGCGCGATGCCGTCGGACAGTTGCTTCCTCATCTGGACGGCGTCGAGATCGATGAGGCGGTAGACGTCGGGGCCGAGCTGGTCGTTGCGGCTCGGGTCCGCAGCCGTCAGGCCGGTTGTCAGGCGTGTGCGGTGCCGTCGTCTCGGGTGCATTCGCGGTATCGCCGTACGTTGGCGGATGCTCCGGTCGCTGGCCGGCCGATCCGGATCGTGTTGTCGGTGCGCCGGTTCTTCTACGACAACTCGGCATCGACCACGACGGCAATCTCGGATCAGGTGGCCCGCTCGCGGCGGGCGGGTCGGCGGAGGTGACGTTGCCGCAGCTTGTCGCCGGAGGCCACAAGTTCAGCCAGATCGCGCTGGGCAAGGGGCACGCGACAGGCATCGTCACTGGGTAGCCTCGCTGAAACCCGGCCAGCGGACACCGCGGAGCCGTAGCGGTGATCGGGCATGATCACCGGATGCGTCCGTATCCCAAGGCCAATCATTTCGTCGCCGGTACCGCGGCAGCAATGCTGCTGCTGACCGTCTACACCGTGCCCGACGTTCCCTGCACGGCCGGCGGGTGCGGTCCGGAGCCGGTCACGTCCGTCGCGGTGGGCGTGGCCGCTGCGACCGCGGTGATGTCCTACCTGCACCGGTGGGCAGCCGTCTGCGCAGCCGTGCTGTGCGCTGTGCTGTGGCCGGTCGCCGACCGGGCCGACGACTCCCAGCTTGGCTGGCGGGCGATGCTGCCACTGGCGCTGGTCGCCGTCTCGGTCGGCGTCGCCCGGTTGCGGTGGGAGGTGCCGCCCGCGAGCGTCGTCCGGCGGCAGCCGCCGGCGCCGCCCTGCTCGGCCTCTGGCGTGTCCAGTTCCAAAGCCTGCGCCGTCACCTGGCCACCACCTTGGAGCCCGCGAAACTGCACAACGAGGTCACCCTCGACGTCCACCGCGCGGACCGTCTCATCGAGAACGGCCTAACCTCGAGTTGGCCGTCGTGACCTGTAGCTGAGCCGTCAACCAGCCGCCCGCATCTGCCGCAGACCTCGCGCGCTGTGGCTCGCCGAGCGGTCGTCACGCTGTGTACGCCGCTGCGCCCTGCGTGTCTGAGCTTCTGGCGCGCTCTCGAAGCCGATGTGCGGACGTTGGGCGCCAACCGATGCAGTAGTCCCGGGGCTAATCGGGTTCGGTCTTTCAGCGTTGCCTGGACAGGACGGTCCAACAACCTGCGTACAGCATCGCGGCGATCAGGCCGCCCCCGGCGGCGCCCGTGCCGGCGAGGAAGACAATCCGGAGTAGTCCTTCACCAGCGGGTGCGGGCAGCGCGGCGACAAGTCCACCCGCGATGCCAGCGAACACGATGACCGCCCACGCCGTCCGTGCGGTCCACGCCGCAGGCTCGGAGGCGGGGGGAGCGACAGCTTGGTTTGCGTGCCACCAGCGCAGCAGCCAGGCTGGTCTCGCGCGGCTGCCGACTCGGAAATCATTACGCTTCGTGGCGACACCGGCGCGTCGAACCGCAGCAGCGGCGCGCGGTCATGCCGATGAGGGTTCACGTGATCTTGATGGCAGGGCCGATGATCGACACGGCTTCCACCTGTGCGGTGAATCGGTCATCGTTCGTCACCGTGCGGTGATCAGTCACGTGCCGGCGTAAACCAGGCAGAGCTGAGCCGTGTCGGAATTGGGTAGTCCGATCCGCACGTCGTCGCTACGGTCGCGTGGTGGCCTACCAGCATCCGCTCGCTTACACCTTGGGGCTCGAGGGCGTGTCGTTGCTGCGTGCCTTCGCCGGCGACTACGACCAGGACTTCATCGAAGCGCGGATCAGCGAGGTCCGGCGCCTTCTGGACAGCCCTGCACTGAACGGTGCCGGAGTCACCGCGGCGCAGGTCGACACCCTAAACGGCTACGAGGTGTGGTCCGCGACCTATGATCAGCCAGGTAACGGGCTGTTCGCTGTCGAAGAACCCATCGTGCACGAGATCCTCGGCGCCCTGCCTCCGGGCGTGGCCTTGGACGCGGCTTGCGGCACCGGCAGATACACCGGGTACCTGGCCGAGCAGGGCCACCACGTCATCGGCGTCGACAGTTCCCCGGACATGCTCGCTCACGCTCGTACGCGCGTTCCGAACGCGGAATTGCGGCAGGGCGACCTGCGCAATCTTCCCCTGCCCAACGACCACGTAGACGTCGTCGTATGTGCTCTGGCGCTGACGCACCTTCCTGATGTCGGGCCGGCGATCACCGAGTTTGCCCGAGTCCTGCGTCCTGGCGGCCATCTGGTGATCACGGACGTCCACCAGGAGCTCGTGGCATTGGGCTCCGTGCCGCGCGTTCGTGCTGCCGACGGTGATCCTGGCCTGCTCCCGGCGTTCCGCCATCGGGCCAGTGACTATCTCCGCGTCGCCTTGCCGTTGGGCCTGCAGGTACGGCGTTGCGAGGAACCTCGGATGTTCGGCGATGCCAGCGGGGACATGCCCGGGGAAATCGTGACGGGACCGTGGGACGTATGGCCTTGGTCGCTGCTGGGCATCGTCCCGGCGGCATTCGGCGCTGCCTGGGACGGAACACCGAGTCAGATCATCTGGCACTTCCAACTGGTGCCGAGCGCCATCACGGCTGTTGCCCCTCCTTCCACTATGCGCTGAGCTGGTCCTGACGCCGTTTCATATCGATGATGTTGGGCGAGGGCCCGGTCCCGAGACCGAGTGGCCGATCAGACCGGATCGAGCGGCAACGGCGCCATTGCCGAGCTCTCGCCGCCCCCGCTCTGACTCGTTCCGGCCCGTCGACCGCTTGATCACGTGCGCGGATCTGCCGCATTGTGCGCGGCGCACTCCGCGCCAGATAGCTGTGTCGAGTTTGACAGGGGTCACCACACTGGGTTGATGCCCTCGTACGAGTTCTCCGTGGTGCTGCGCGGATACGACCCGCGAGCTGTGGATGCGCTCCTGGCCTCGGCCGTCGCCGCCCTCACGACCGCTGACGAGAGTGCGCGGGCAGACGCGGTCGCCGCATTGCGCCGCGCGAACCCGCCCGTGGTAATGCGCGGGTTCGACCGGGCGCAGGTCGACAGCGCGATCGCGAGTCTGACCGCTCAGCTTGAGGGTGCACCCAGATCAGATCCGGACCCAGACTTGCCGGACGGTCGGTCGGTGCACGTGGCGGAGTTCGACGTGGCACTGCGTGGCTACGACGTGGCTGCCGTGGACCGGCTGGTCGAGCAGGTCGGCCGAGCACTGACATCCGAGAGCGCCACTGCCCGCGCCGAGGCGGCGATCGCCGTGCGACAAGCAGTCTTCGCGGTCAAGTTCCGTGGATACGCGCGGCACCAGGTCGATCGGTTCCTTCAACAGATAGCACGGGAACTCGCATAGGCCCGTAGCACCGCAATCGACAACTGCGCTTGTGATCACCGGAGCCGCGTGGCTCAAGAGGACACGATCCGCCGATGGGGTGGAACCTTCTCGAATGAAATCGTCGCAGCCGTCGTGATCGACCAGGTGCGCGAGCGATCGAACAGGCCGCTTGATCAGGTGCACGGTCATGCCGCGATGAGGCTCGCTGCGGAACGTCACGCGCCTGCCGGTCGCCCAGTTCCCGCAACTGCCGATGAGCGGATGTCAGGCTCAGGTACCTACGGCATGATGACCATATGAGCGGGCAAGATCTTGTTTCCTACGTTGATGGGCCTGACGCGTTGACGTGGCTTCAGGGCTGGTACGCCACCCAGTGCGATGGGGATTGGGAACACGAGTACGGCGTGTCCATCGAAACGCTCGACAACCCCGGTTGGTCTCTGAGGGTGGACCTGCAGGCAACCGCGATGGACGGCCTTGCGTTCCCCAAGCAGGAAGTTCACCGAAGCAAGCACGACTGGTTCATCGCTCGCCTGGTCGACAACCATTTCGAGGTCCTCTGCGGTCCGCTCAATCTCAGCGAAGCCATCCACCAGTTCCGGATGTGGGTTGCTGACGGCAACCGGGGTACCTCCTGATCGACGGCCGATTCCACGTCCGCTCATGCCGCATAGCGCTCGCTACGTTCCGTGACGAGCCTCTCGGCCAGCTTGCGTTCCAGGCATCCGCTCGTAGCCGATGAGCGCTCGCCGGGGCCCGCTCTGCCGATTTTGCTGCTGCCTCGAAGCGCCGCAGCTGATGGCGACTCGTGCCGTACAGTCCGAGGGTGGATCAGGGGCTGGACATGGCGCGCGTTCTCGGCGGGTTGGAGACCCGGGTCGATGCCTGGCGGTTCGTTCGGGCGTTCGCGGCCGATTGGGCCGCGCCGGTCACCGATGCGGACGGGTTCGCTGACGAGGCGCTCGACGTGGCCGAGGCGGCCCTCGGGGTGTGCATGCCAGCGGCCGTTCGGGACGCCTATCGGCTGTTCGGGCGGCGTCGGGATCTGACGAGCGGCAACGGTGACCTGTACTCACCCGATCAACTGCGCTATGACGCGGCTGCCGACGTGCTGGTCTTCCGAGCGGCGCACCAAGCAGTCGCGTTCTTCGGCGTATCCCTCGCTGACAAGGCGGCTCCGGACCCGCAGGTCTTGCTGTACACCACGTATCAGGACAAGACGCAGGAGTCTTGGCAGCCGTTCTTGGACCGGTTTTCGCTGGCCTGCGTCGACATGGTGCTGTGGGAGATGGTGGAGGCCGGGCCGCACAGCGACGCACGCGATGAGACCAACGACGACCAGGCCGCGCTCGCCGATGACCTGACCGCGGTGCCGTTCCCCCGCTATCCCGACGAGTTCGGCAGTCAGTGGTACGTCAGCGCCGACATCATCCTTCGCCACGACCCTGGCTGGATCGCCGTCGCAGCCCGCACGCCGGAAGCGCTCGACGCGTTCCGCCATTCGCACCCCGGCGGCTGGGTCAACGAGTAACAGGGGTGCCTACCGTTCCGTACAGGTCGCGCATCTGTGCCTACCCGGCACACGCCAAGATCAGTGCGCGGATCTGCCGCGACTGGCGCGGAGGTACCGACTGTGCCGATGGTCATCGGTGGGACGAGGTACCGCG
>NZ_JBHSIU010000046.1:0-494127 GCF_042653625.1 Dactylosporangium cerinum
CAGTTGACCGGTGCGGTGCAGCTGGACGTGGCGTGGCTGGCCACCCTCGCCGCCACCGGCAAACTCCTGGACCTCAAGACCGTCGCCACCGGCGCCGACTACGCCCCCGCCGCCCTGGCCCTGGGCCAGTCCGGCGGCAAGCAGTACGGGCTGCCGTGGACGTTCGCCGGGATCGGCCTGATCAGCAACACCGAACTGCTCACCAAGGCCGGTGTCACCAGCCCGCCGAAGACGGTCGCGGAGTTCGAGGCCGCGCTCACCGCGGTCAAGGGCCTCGGCGGCGGGATCGTGCCGTGGGCCGGGATGACCAAGGTGGACCAGCTCAAGGACATCATCCCGTGGATGTGGGAGTTCGGGTCCCCGATCGTGCAGGACAACAAGGTCGTCATCGGCGACGACGGCAGCGTCGAGGCGCTCACCTGGTACAAGAAGCTCTACGACCAGAAACTCATCGCCCCCGACGTCAACCGCGTCGACGCCCGCGCCCTCATGTCCCAGGGCAAGACCGCCTTCTACGAGGACGCCATCGGCGGCAAGGCCACGGTCACCAAGTCCTCACCCGACAAGGACCTCGCCGCGAAGATGGTCCCGATCGCCCGCCCGGTCAAGGCGGATGGCGACAAGCCACGCCACCTCGCCTGGGGCCAGGTCATCGCGGTCGTCAACGGCGCCGGCGCCGCGGCCGCCGCGAACTACGCCAAGACCGTCACCACCGACAAGGCGTACAACATCGAATGGTTCAGCAAGACCGGGCTGCCGCCGACCACCACCTCCGGCCTGGCCGACACGGTCGTGAAGAACGACAAGTTCGCCAACGACTTCACCGAGCGGATCGGCGCGAACTCCAGCGCCAGCCCGTTCTGGGTCTACCCGCAGTTCTCCCAGATGGAGAAGGTCCTCGCCGAAGAGGTCCAGTCGATCCTCATCGGCAAGAAGAACCCCAAGGAAGCCCTCACCTCCGCCCGCGACCGGATGAACGCCCTCATCAAATGAAGCTCACCATCGCCTCCGTCGAGGCCGTCGCCCTGGCCGCACCGTTCGCGCGGATGTTCCGGGACGTGCCCGACTGGCTCACGACCCCGGCGTCCAGCCACCGCGTGCTGCCGCGCCTCGGCCAGTACACCACCCTCGTCCGGATCCGAACGGTCGACGGCCTCGAAGGGATCGGCGAGGCCTACGGCCTGCCGGAACCGCGCGTCACCGCGACCATCATCGGCTCGCTCCTGGCCCCGATGCTGGTCGGTCGGGACGCGGGTGCGTCGGAGGCGTTGTGGGAGCTCATGTTCGGCGCGCAGGCCGGCGCCGGACGCACCGGCGGGTTCTACCTCGAGGCGATCAGCGGAATCGACCTCGCCCTGTGGGACCTGCGCGGCAAGGCCGCCGGGCAACCGGTCCACCGGCTGCTCGGCGGCCCGGTCCGCACCGCCGTGCCCGTCTACGCCTCCCCGATCCCGTTCCTGCCGTCGACCGCCGAGTCGGTCCAACGTGCACTGTCCTTCCTGGATGACGGCTTCCACGCCGTCAAACTCAAGCTCGGCCGCGGCGAGGCCACGGACCTGGCCCACGCCGCGGCGGTCGCCGAAGCTCTCGACGGCCGCGCCGCCCTGCACGTCGACCTCAACTGCGCCTACGACGTCAAGACCGCCATCCGCCTCGGCCACGCCCTGGAGCACCTGGGCGTGCGCTGGCTCGAAGAACCCCTCGCCACCGACGACGTCGCGGGCCTCGCCGAGGTGCGGGCCGCCGTGCGGATCCCCGTCGTCACCGGCGAGAGCGAATTCATCCGGTACGGCTACCGCGACTTCCTGCTCGCCCGGGCCGCCGACGTCGTCATGCCCAACCTCACCCGCGCCGGCGGGATCACCGAAGCCCGCCGGATCGCGGCCCTGTGCTCCGCGTTCCACGTCGACGTCTCACCACACGGCGTCGGCTCCGCGATCGGCCTCGCCGCCGCCCTGCAGTTCGCGGCGGCCACCCCGAACGTGCCGATCTACGAGTACAACCGGCTGCCCAATCCGCTCCGCGACGACCTGGCCGCCCCACCGTCCCTAGTGGACGGTGCGCTGGTCGTGTCGAATGAGCCGGGCCTCGGCATCACCCTCGACGAGGACCTCGTCGCCCACTACGAGGTGTTCCGTGCCTGACCGGGCCGTGGTCACGGGCGCGGCCGGCGGCATCGGATCCGCGGTCGCGCAACGGTTGCGGGCCGACGGCTGGGACGTCGTCGGCCTGGACCGGGCCGAGGCGGACCTGACCGACGAGGCCGCCGTCGCCACGGCGTTCCGCGCCATCGGGACCGTCGGCGCGCTCGTCACCTGCGCCGGCGTCACCGCCGGCGCGCCGGCGCACGAGACCACCGTCGAAGACTGGCACGCGATCATCGACGCCAACCTCACATCCGCCTTCCTCTGCGCCAAACACGCGCTGCCCGGCATGCTCGCCGCCGGCCGGGGCGTCATCGTGACCATCGGCTCGGTCCACGGCCGCGTGTTCGCCCCCGGCTATCCCGCGTACGCCGCGGCCAAGGCCGGCCTCGCCGCCTTCACCCGCCAGCTCGCCGTGGACTACGGCCACCACGGCATCCGCGCCCTCACCATCAGCCCCGGCTGGGTCCGCACCCCCGACACGCTCACCCGCGTCGAGGACCCGGCCGATCTCACCCGCCTCGCCGAGACCCAGCGGCCCGGCGAGCCGGCGGACGTCGCCGCCGCCGTCGCGTTCGCCGTCTCGTCCGGCGCCGCCCTGCTCACCGGCACCGAGATCGTCCTGGACGGCGGTGCCTCCGCCGTCCAGCCCGCCGCACTGCTCAGACCCGGCCCACGGGCCCGCCTCGGCCTCCCGCCGCTCACGGAGGCCCCTCCTTCAGAGGAGTCCTGATGCCCCTGACCCGCAGAACCGCCCTCGCCGCCACCGCTGCCGGCGCTGCCGGCGCTGCCGGTGCTCTTGCCGGCGCGACCGTCCGCCCGGAACCGGCCGCCGCCGCGGTCGCCGACTACGTCATCCGCCATGACCAGCCCCGCCAGACCATCCTCGGCCTCGGCGTCGAGATCCAGTCCGACTCGATCGGCTCCGGCAACAACGGCCTGCCGACCGCCACCACCTCGGTCCCGCACGACCTGGTCGCGTCCGAGCGCACCCGCATGTACACCGACCTGCTGAAGATCCGCGACGACCGGGGCTTCCGGTACCTGCGGCTGGCCCTCGGCCTGTACCTGCGGGGCCTGGACAGCACCCAGAAGCAGATCATCGGCCGCTGGCCGACGCAGCTGGCGGAGCTCGCCGAGCTGATCGCCGTGTCCGGGATCGAGGGCGTGTCCGCCGAGTACTGGTCGCCGGCTCCGGGCTGGAAGTCCAACGGCAGCTACGTGGGCGGCACGATCGCCTCCACCGACCCGGGCTGGCTCGACCAGTACGGCGACGCGATCGTGCGGGACCTCGCCTACCTGCGCGACAACGGCGTGCCGGTGAAGATGTTCAGCCTGCAGAACGAGCCGAGCATCGACTACGTCGCGTACTCCTGCTGCTCCTACAGCAACGACCAGTACTACAAGGCGTTCAAGGCGATCGCGCCGAAGATCCGCGCCGAGTTCCCGGGAATCTTCATCCACGCCGACGCCGAGAACGGCCAGCGCGGCCGGGGCGGCGCCCTCATCCGCGCCGACGCCACCGCGCTGTCCCAGGTGGACGGCTGGTCGTTCCACCGCATCGGCAGCGACAGCAACGACCAGCTGCAGAACAACTACACCAGCGACGCCGCCGGCAAACCCGTGTTCAGCAACGAGTTCGAGTATCAGGTGCCGACCAGCGACTGGAAAATGGTCAACACCGCCCAGTCCATCATGAACTGGATGACGTTCCAGAACTCACCGACCTGGTTCTGGCTGCACGCCCTCAAGCCCACCTACAACTCGGAGGCCTCCGGCTACTCGCTGGGCTTCTGGCGCCCCTATGACGACGACGACTTCACGAAGTACCCGAACATCGCCAAGGGTCACTGGGACTACAACCCGCGCAACTTCAACGGCATCCACGGCTTCGTGAAGTACCTGCCGTGGAACTCGGTGCGCTACCACGTCGACGAGGGCACCCAGCGCACCGAACAGCGGATCATGGCCTGGAAGACCCCACAGGGCAAGCTGGTCTTCGCAATGACCAACCGCAGCCTGTCGACGGTGACGTACACAGTGGACACCGGCAGCACGCGAGCGTTCCAGGGGCAGCAGTACACGCCGACCGCCCGCAACACCAACCTGACCGACAAGACCGGCCCGGTGCTCACCCTCACCCTGCCGCCGACGTCGGTCCAGTTCTGGATCGAGCGCCTGTGACCTTCGACGACCTGCTCGGCGGCCGCCCGCTGATGGCGATCCTGCGCGGGGTACCCCTCGCGCGGGCCGCCGAGCTGGCGGCCGCCGTCCGGGCCAGCGGACTTGGCGTCGTCGAGGTGCCGATCCAGACCGCCGAAGCCGTCGACGTGCTGCGGGACCTCGCGTCCCGCGGCACGCCGGTCGGCGCCGGCACCGTCCGCTCCCCGGCAGACGTCGCGGTCGCGGCGGCGGCCGGCGCCGCGTTCACCGTCGCCCCCGGCTTCGACGCCGAGGTCGCCGCCGCCAGCCACGCCGCCGGCCTGCCGCACCTGCCCGGCGTCGCCACCGCCACCGACGTCCACCACGCGCTGCACGCCGGCTGCGGCTGGCTCAAGGCATTCCCGGCCGGCTCGCTCGGCCCCGGCTGGCTCCGCGAACTGCGCGGCCCCTTCCCGGAGGCGCGCTTCGTCGCCACCGGCGGCATCGACGCCACCAACGCCCGCGCCTTCCTCGACGCGGGCGCCGCAGCCGTCGGCGTCGGCACCGCCATCACCCGCCCCGGCGGCCTCGAAGCCCTCCTGGCCGCCCTCGGCGGCTGACACCGTTCCGGCCTGAGGCTCACAGGGCGATCTGGCCCGACAAGCCGAGGAAGGCGACCAGCAGGCTCAGGGCGACCAGCCACACCACCGGATGTTTGGCCCGGGGCAGGGGGCCGGCGGGCGCCGGGGTCGCGGGGGCGAGGACGGCGAGGACCGCGGTGCCGGCCAGGCCCAGCGCCACCACATACGCCAGGAAGCCGGCGCCACGCACGGCCGCGGCGGCCACCAGGGAGTCGTGCGGGGACCAGCCGTCGATCGAGGCGAGCCCGGCGACACCGGCGAGGGCCGGCAGCAGCACCGTGGTGACGCCGAGCGTGAGCGACGACAGGCCCAGCACCAGGGTGGCGACGCGCAGCCGCGAGCGGTGCCGGGCCCGGGTGTGCAGCGCCCAGGCGGCGGCGAGCCAGCCGGTGACGGCGCCGGCGAGCAGGCCGGCGAGCGCGAGGACGGTGACGGCGCCGGGCGCGGGGCTGTGGACGCTGACCATGAGCGACACCGGGTCGCCCTCGCTCCATGAGCCGCCGCCGTCGGGCGTGCGGTCGCCGGCCAGCGCCGTGACCCGCACGACCTGGTCGCCCTTCGAGGCCCAGAACACGTTGTCGGCGGCGGACTCGTCGGTACGCCACCCGGCCGCCACCATGCGCTCCCGCGCACCGGCGAGCACGCTCACGGGGTCCTGTGATCCGGTGCGGAGGCGCAGCTGGACGGCGCCCGGGGCGGGGTGCGGGCCGGTGTTGCCCTCGTCACCGGGGGAGGTCCGCATGCCCAGCCAGTCCTGGTCGAGCGGGTCGCCGGGGTCGGCGACCGGGTCCGTCGCCGGCTCACCGAAGGCGGTCTGCGCGGTCGCGGCGGCGGCCTGGGCGGACGGCATCGTGGTGGACGCCTGCCAACCGAGCCAGCCCGTGGCGGCGGCGCCGCCGATGCCCACGAGGAGCGCGGCGAGGGTGGCGGTGACAGCGTTGAGCGCTCCGGGCGGCGGCAGGAACCGGGCCCGGATGCCGCCCACGAGCAGGTCCACGGCGTCCCAGGTGGTCGGGCGGCGCCGGCCGGGCGGGGCGGCGTCGAGCAGCGTGGTCAGGATCTCGGTGCCGCGGTCCCGGCGGAACCGGCGCGGGTAGGCGAGCAGCAGCCGCCGGTAGGCGCGTTCCAGCGCCGGATCGTCGTTCACATCGCCCAGCGCCGGGTCGCCGTTCATACCGTCGGGCGCCGGGTCGCCGTTCACGCCGCCCAGCGCCGGGTCGCCGTTCATACCGTCGGGCGCCGGGTCGCCGTTCACGCCGTCGGGGGTCCGATGGTTGTTCATGCCACGCCGCCGGTTGCCAGGGCGAACCCGCCGTGGGTGCGCAGCCGGGCGGCGGCCATCGACGCGGCCGAGCGCATCCGCACCACCTCGGCGCCGAGCGCGGCGGATCCGGCGTCGGTCAACCGGTAGTAGCGGCGCAGGCGGCCCTGCAACGCCTCCTCCCGGTCCACCGTGAGCAGCCCCTCGGTCGTCAGCCGGTCGAGGGCCGCGTAGAGCGTGCCCGCCCGCAGCGTCACCCGGTCCCCGGACAGCCGGGCCACGGTCTGCATGACCCCGTAGCCGTGCAGCGGGCCCTCGGCCAGGGCGGTGAGGATGAAGAACGTCGGCTCGTGCATCGCCATACCCTCCACTATACCGACCATCGGTATATACAAGCCATGGGCATTTCTAGCGCCGGTAAATACCTAGCAGTACTATGCATCGAAGTCTTAGGGGTGTGATGGTCCGTGAAGGTTGCCAAAGACCTGGTGGCCGCGTCGGCGACGCCGATGGTGCTCGGCATCCTCGCCGAGGGCGAGAGTTACGGCTACGCCATCCTCAAGCGCATCAACGAGCTCTCCGGCGGCGAGCTGACCTGGACCGAGGGCCTGCTCTATCCGTTGCTGCACCGGCTCGAGCGGCTCGGCCACGTCGAGTCGACCTGGCAGTCGGTGACGGGGGAGCGGCGCCGCAAGTATTACCGCGTCACCGAGCAGGGCCTGGCCGAGCTCGCCGAGCAGCGCCGGCAATGGGACACCGTCGTCGACGCGCTGAAGGAGCTGTGGCTGGGCGCCACCGTCCGCCCCCAGGAGGGCCTCGCATGACACCGGACGGCCTGGAAGCGCAGATCGGGCAGTGGCGGCAATACGTCCAACGCCGCCGCGAGCTGCAGACCGCCGACGCCGACGAGCTCGAGGACCACCTCCGCGGCTCCGTCGACGAGCTGGTCGCGGCCGGGCTGAGCGAGGACGAGGCGTTCCTCGTCGCGGTCAAACGCATGGGCAGCCTGGACGAGCTGTCCCGCGAGTTCGCCCGGGAGCACTCGGAGCGGCTGTGGAAGCAGCTCGTCCTCACCGGCGAACCCGCCCCGGGCGCCCCGGCGGCCGGCACCCGGTCCCGGCGCACCCTGTGGGTGATGGTCGGCTGCGCGGCCGGCGCCGCCGCGTCCATCAAGGTCCCGCAGCTGTTCGGGGCGGGGTTCGACGGCAACGGCGAGTTCTACGCGACGAACATCAGCCTCTTCACGCTGCCGTGGCTGGCCGGGTTCCTCGCCTGGCGGCGGCAGGCACCGCGCCCGCTGCTCGCGGTCGTGGCGGCCCTGTTCGTCCTCGGCGCCGTCGCGGCCAACGTCTACCCGCTCACCGACGACTCGCAGTCGCTGGTCATCACCAGCATCCACCTGCCGATCGCGCTGTGGCTGGTGGTGGGCGTGGCGTATGTCGCCGACGACTGGCGCTCCACCCGCCGGCACATGGACTTCATCCGCTTCACCGGCGAGGTGTTCGTCTACTTCGTGCTCATCGCCCTGGGCGGCGGCGTGCTCACCGCGTTCACGGTCGGCACGTTCAACGCCATCGGCGTCAAACCGGAGACGTTCATCGGCCAGTGGCTCGTGCCGTGCGGCGCCATGGCCTCGGTCGTCGTCGCGGGCTGGCTGGTGGAGGCCAAGCAGAGCGTCGTGGAGAACATCGCGCCCGTCCTGACCCGGCTGTTCACCCCGCTGTTCACCGCCGTGCTGCTCGCGTTCCTCATCGCCGTCGGCGTGACCGCCAACCGCATCGACGTCGAGCGTGAGGCGCTCATCCTGTTCGACCTGCTGCTGGTCGTGGTCCTGGGCCTGCTGCTGTACTCGATCTCCGCCCGCGACCCGTTCGCACCGCCCGGACTGTTCGACAAGCTGCAGCTCGCGCTGGTCTTCAGCGCCCTCGCCATCGACACCCTGGTCCTGCTCGAGATCACCGGCCGGCTCGCCGGATACGGCGGCACCCCCAACAAGGCCGCCGCCCTGGGCGAGAACGTGATCCTGCTAGTCAACCTCGCCGGCTCGGCCCTGCTCCTGCTCCGCTTCATCCGCCGCCAGGGCCCGTTCGCCGCCCTGGAACGCTGGCAGACCCGCCACCTGCCCGTGTACGCCGCCTGGGCCTGGATCGTGGTCCTCGTCTTCCCGCCCGTGTTCGGCTTCGCCTGACCGCTTGCGGTCCGGCCGTAGCCTCGAAGCCGATGAATGCAGCGCGCCGCTTCACCGGCACGGGACGGCACCGGCAGGTGCCGCGCCAATGGCGGACCGGGCGAAGGGCATCCGTGCTCGGCGCGGTCGCCTCCGCCGCGATCTGCCTGGTGGTGCTGCTGCTGATCTCCACCGTCGACAGCATCCACGGCGCAACGTCGCTCACCGCCTATCCGCCCGACGGCAGCGAAGTGACTGTGCACGTCGATGCCTGCCGCCGGGACGGACCGGTCAGCCACGCCGGCTTCGGCTACTGGTGGACCTGCGAGGTGACGTACCACGACGACAAGGTCGAAGTGCACGCCACCGTCGACCGCTCCGTGGTCACCGGCAAGGACGTCGGTCGCAAGGTGACGATCCGGGAACGCTGCGACGACTCCGGCTGCTCCTACGGCCGGTTCAACACCAGCAGGTGGCTCGGCGGGCTCGGCGGACTGGTGTTCCTCGCCGGGATGGCAGTGTTCATGCCCGCCTTTGCCTTCTGCGTCATGTACCTGTTCCGGGCGGTCTTCGGCGTATCCCGCGACTGAGGGTCGGCGCAGGCGCCGCTCGGCGAATACGCTCTGGCCCGTGTTGGACAACATGCAGTGGTTGAACGAGCCACGGGAATGGTCACTGGAGGACGGCGTCCTGCACGCGGTCACCGAGCTGCGCACCGACTTCTGGCGCGCGACGTTCTACGGCTGGACCACCGACAACGGGCACTTCTTCCACCGGCCGGTGACGGGTGACTTCACCGCCGAGGCCGTCGTGTCCGCCGCCCACACGACCCGGTTCGACCAGGCCGGCATGATGCTCCGCGCCGACGAGCGCAACTGGCTGAAGACCGGCCTGGAGGTCACCTCGGGCGCCGTGCAGATCAGCACGGTCTACACCCGCGGCCACTCCGACGTGTCGATGGCGCCGGTCGCCGGTCCGGCCGGCGAGGTCTCGATGCGGATCTCCCGGTTCGGCGCCGCCGTGACCGTCCACTACCGCAGCGGTGACGCAGCATGGCACCTGCTGCGCCTCGGCCACCTCGACCTGCCCGAGACCGTGGACGTCGGCGTCATGTGCTGCTCGCCGGAGCGGGCCGGCCTGCGGGCCACGTTCCGCGACTTCCGGGTCGGGCCGCCGATCTCCCGGGACAACCTCGAGTAGCCGCTGTGCACGTCCTGCACAACAGGATGCACACCAGGCTGGAGCGTTCCCACCACCTGCGGCGTTAGGCTTCCGGCCACAGGAAGGGGGGACAGTGGCCGGCTTCGAATCGGAGGTGGTGTTCGTCACCGACGCGTCGTCGGAACTGGGCGAACGCTTCGTGGAAGGGTTCCTCGCCGAGGGCGCCGCCCGCGTCTACGCCGGGGGACGCCGGCCCCGCGACTGGTCCAGCGACCGGGTCGTCGCGGTCGACCTCGACGTGCGCGACACCGGCACCATCGCGCGGGCCATCCGGGCCGCCTCCGACGCCACGATCCTGCTGAACAACGACGGGCTGCCGGACTGGCCGGCGGTCACCGTCGGCGGCGGCGACCTGGCCGCCGTCGCCGCGCACCTGGACACCAACGTGATCGGCGCGATCCGGCTGGCGACCGCGTTCGCGCCGGTGCTGGCCGGGTCGCCGCGGGGCGTGCTGCTCATGGTCTGCTCGGTGCAGGCGTGGATCAACCTCAGCGGTGCCTACGCGGTGTCGCAGGCCGCGCTGTGGTCGGCGACCAACGCGCTGCGGGTGGAGCTCGCCCCGGCCGGCGTGCACGTCGCCAGCCTGGTGCTCGGGCTGTGCGAGACCGACCCCGGGCTGGACACCGTCGTGGGCCGGGCCCTGGCCGGGCTGGCCGCCCGCGACTACGAGATCATCGCCGACACGTACGGCGAACAGGTCAAGGCCAGGCTGTCCGCACCCGTGACGGCCATGTACCCCGAGCTCGTCGGGCCGTGACCGTGCGCCACTGCCCGAGCTGTCGCAGGCCCAGGCCGCGGCGCTGGCGCACCCCACGATCGACCTGCTGCGCGCGCTGCTGACGACCGCCGGCGGCGACGAGTTCCTCAGCCGGCAGCCGCTGAGCCAGACGCTCGGCACGCGCATCATGGTGCACCTGCGCACGCACGTGACCGACCCCGACCTCAGCGCCGACAAGCTGGCCGCCCACTTCGGCATCTCGAAGCGGTACCTGTACGCGGTGCTCGCCCGGATGGACGTCACGCTCAGCGAGTGGATCCGCGCCGAACGGCTCAGCCGGGCGGCACGCGCCCTGACCAACCCCGCCAACGCGCTCGTGTCGGTCGCCGCCATCGCCCGGACGTCGGGATACCCGGACCACTCCACGTTCTCCCGCGCGTTCAAACAGCAGTACGGGTGCACGCCGTCGCAGTGGCGCGCCCTCACTGATGCCGAACGGGCGCACACCCCCGCACCGGCCGGCTTTACCGCCATCGCGGCCGCGGGCGCGCAAGCCCGCACCTGACCGTGGGCCGACCAACCTGACGACGGGGACGCAATGCTGGTAGGACGCGAGGCGCAGGTGAAGGCTGTCACCGCGCTGCTGGAGCGCACGGCCACACAGGCCGGTGGTGCCGTGGTGGTGCGGGGCGAGGCCGGGATCGGCAAGACGGCGCTGCTGACCCACGTGGCGGCGCTCGCCACGGCACGCGGCATGCGGGTCGTCGGCGTGGCCGGGGTCCAGGCCGAGGTGCACATCCCGTACGCGGGCCTGCACCGGCTGCTGCGTTCCCTGCGACCCGGCCGCCCGCCCGGCCCGGACGAGATCGAGTCGCCGTACCGCGCCGCGATGGACCTGCTGGAGCTGCTGAGCGACCGGCAGCAACCGGTCCTCGTCGCCGTCGAGGACGCGCACTGGCTGGACCGCGGCACCTGGGACGCGTTGACGTTCGCGGCCCGGCGCATCGGTTCGGACCCGGTCGCGATGGTGCTGACCACCCGCGACGGCGAGGACGTCGACCGGCTCCTAGGCCAGGCCGGGCTGCCGGAGCTGCGGCTCGATCCGCTGCCGCCGGCCGACGCGGAGGCGGTGCTGGCGGCGGTCGCGCCCGACCTGTCCCCGCCGCTGCGGGAACGGGTGCTGGAGCAGTCCGCGGGCAACCCGCTGGGGCTGGTCGAGCTGGGCGGGGTCGCGGTGACGTCGGGGGGAGCGGCGCTGCTGCCGTCGTGGTTGCCGCTGAGCACCCGGGTGGAGCGCACGTTCGCCGCGCTGGTCGCCGAGCTGCCGCCGGCGACCCGGTCGCTGCTGCTGGTCGCGGCGCTGGACGACGGCGACGGCCTGGACGAGATCCTCGCCGCGGCCAGCCGGCACGAGGGCGGCCCGGTCACCGTCGAGGACGTCGAACCGGCCGTCGTGACCCGGCTGGCCTGGGTCGACGACACGTACCGGCTGCGGTTCCGGCATCCGCTGCTGCGTTCGGCGCTGTACCAGTCGGCGGGCGCGGCCCAGCGGCGGCGGGTCCACGCCGCCCTCGCCGAGGTGGTGGCCGCCGACCCCGACCGGCGGGTGTGGCACCGGGCCGGCGCGGCGTCCGGCCCCGACGAGGCACTGGCCACGGAGCTGACCGAGACGGCGATGCGGGCCGGGCACCGGCAGGCGGCCAGCGTGGCCCTCGCTGCGTTCCAGCAGGCCGTGCAGCTCAGCGGCGACCCGGCCGAACGGGGCCGGCGGCTGCTGGCGGCCGCCGATGTCGCCGCCGAGCTGGGCGACATCGAGGCCGCCCGGCGGCTCGTGGGCGACGTCGTCGATGAGCAGCTGCGGCCCGCGGACCGGGCCTGGCTGTCATACCTGCGCGAGCAGTTCTCCTTGACCGGCTGGTCGGGCACCTCGCGGCTGCTGGTGTATGCGGAGCTCATCGACGCGCTGCGCCGCGACGGTGACCTGCGCCGGGCAGTGGACGGACTGGTCGCGATGAGCCTGCGGTTCTTCTGGTCGAACCCGCCGCAGTCGACGATCCAGGCGTACCTGACGGTCGCCGACGCCATCGACGTGCCCAAGGACGACGTGCGGATGATCGCTGCGGTGGGGCTGATCGCCCCCGTGGAGCGCGGCGTCGTGACACTGGAACGGATGGCGCAGCTGCGGACCCGGTTCGACCTGGCCCCCGCCGAGCTGCAGCTGCTCGGCCTCAGCGCCAGCGGCACCGGGGCGCTGACCCTGTCGGCCGAGTTCTACGCGTCGGCGGCGGCCGGGGTGCGGGCCCAGGGCCGCGTCGGTGTCCTCGCACAGTTGCTGACCAGCCAGGCGTTCAACGCGGCGTGCCTCGGCGACGCCCGGCTGGCGCTGTCGGCGGCGGTCGAGGCGGCCGACCTCGCCACCGAGACCGGCCAGCCGGCGTGGGCGTTGACCGCGCGGCTCATGCTCGGCCACGCGCAGGCCCTCGCCGGCGACGGCGCCGCCGCCACGGAGGCCGCGGACCTCGGCGAGAGCATCCTGCTGCCGAGCGGGCGGCTGCCGATGCTCGCCCTGGTCCAGGCGATCCGCGGGGTCGAGGCGCTGGCCGGCGGCCGCCCCGCCGACGCGTACCGGCACCTGCACCGCATCTTCGACCCGGACGACGTGGCCTACCACCCGTACCTGCGGTTCATGATGTCCGGGCACCTGGCCGAGGCGGCCTTCTGGTGCGGCGAGGAGGACGCGCTGCGCTACGCCGGGGCGGTCCTGGCCAACGACGCGCCGGCGTTCGAGGCGGCCCTCGCGGCGGACCTGTCGGCGTGGTCGTTCGAGCGGGCCCGCCTCGAGCGCGCGTACGGCGCCTGGCTGCGGCGCCGGCGCCGGGTCGCGGAGTCCCGGCCGTTGCTGCGCTCGGCCGCGGCGACGTTCGACGCGCTCGGCGCGGTGCCGTGGGCCGACCGGGCCAGGGCCGAGCTGCGCGCGTCGGGTGAGTCGCTGCGCCGCCCCGCCGACGCGGCCGGCGCGCTGACGGTGCAGGAGCTGCAGATCGCCCGGCTGGCGGCGCAGGGGCTGAGCAACAAGGAGATCGCCGAGCGGCTGTTCCTGTCACCGCGCACGATCACCACGCACCTGTACCGGATCTTCCCGAAACTCGGCATCAAGTCCCGCGGCGAACTGGCCCACGCCCTGCCGGCCGGCAGCACCACTTCTAGTCGTCCTTGAGACCCAGGACGCGTCGCAGGAGGTTGCGCCGCCAGATGGTGCGCAGCGCGAGGAACCACGGCGGCAGGAACACGGCCACACCGATGTAGATCAGTGGATTCGGCACCAGGCTGAAATAGCGCGACAGGCCCGGCACCGAGAGGATGACCAGCAGGATCGCCACCAGGACCGCGACGAGCGCGGCGGGTCGCTTGTCGGCGCGCACGGTCGTCCAGCCGGCGAACATCCGCCAGGGCGGCTCCAGGAACAGGATGAGCGCGAACGCCGTGAGGGGACGTGAAGACGGTCAGGCCGGTCTGCGCGAGGACGGTGGCGACCTGATCGGCGAACGTGGCGTCGGAACGGACCAGGCCCGTGAACTCCTCGAACCGCTTGACCAGCTCCGGCGGCACGTGGTGGGCCATGATGCCGGACTGCACGAAGCGGAACAGGGTGGCGTACAACGCGACCCCGAACACGGCGGTGACGGGTCGTCGTCATCGCACATCACCCGCCCGCTGCGTACGGTCATCCCATGATCACCGTACGCTTCGGCACTGGACCTCACGGCGAAATTGTCGGTGCCTGTCCTTATGCTCTCCTGGCCTTGTTCAACCACACGGGGAGCACTTGACATGCAGTTTCGACGGATCCTCATGGCCCTGGCCCTGTGCACCACCGTGGGCTTGACCGCGGCGTGCGGCCAGGACTCCGGCAGCGCGACCCAGGGCGCGGCACCCGCCAGCAGCGGCGCAGGCGCCGGCGGCTCCAGCAGCGCCGGCGGCTCGAGCGGCGGTGCCAGCACTGGCGTCGGCGGTGGCGCCGGTGCCGCCGCGAGTTCGCCGGTGGGCGTGAAGGCCAACACCGAAGCGGCGTGCAAGAACATCGTGGCCGCCTATGACAAGGAGAAGGTCGAGCTCGTCGGCGTCATCAGCGAGCTGGGCGCGGCCAGCCTCAAGGAGGACAAGGCCGCGATGGCCGCGGCCGAGGCCAAGGGCAAGGTCATCCTCGACCGGCTCGCGAAGGCCCTCGCGCCTGAGCTCGCCAAGATCACCGACCCGCAGGCCAAGGCGGCGCTGCAGCAGTTCGTGGCGACGTTCGGCAAGATGCTGACGGGCACGAACTTCGCCGACGAGGCCTTCGAGGCGG
Source organism: Dactylosporangium cerinum (assembly GCF_042653625.1). Lineage (NCBI taxonomy): Bacteria > Bacillati > Actinomycetota > Actinomycetes > Micromonosporales > Micromonosporaceae > Dactylosporangium > Dactylosporangium cerinum. The sequence goes on from NZ_JBHSIU010000046.1 coordinate 14,640, forward strand.
AGATGGAGAAGGCCACGACCGCGGCCGCGAAGTACTGCCCGGCCCTCGCGGAGTAACCGCCCTTGCCGTGATCCGGTAGACCTCGTGCACCCCTGGGTACCCAAGGTCCACCGGATCACGGAGAAGTGGGCGCCACCGGGCGAGCGGCGCGGAGGTGACGTAAGCTCGCCGCTCGTGACTGTTGACATCGCAGCTGAGACCCCCGGCGACAGCGACGCCGAGGAGACCTTCGAGACGGCCGCCGAGCCCGGCGACGGGCCGTCGATCATCTATACCGCCTACTTCACGGCCGCGGAGGAGCTCGTCGAGCACATCCGGGCCGCGGACGTGCTCAACCTCGGCTTCCGGGTCGAGTCCTACCTGGTCAGCCCGGACGACAGCGCCGACGCCAGCCAGATCGAGTTCGAGTTCACGCTGCTCAGCGAGCTGCCGGTGCGGGGCGACTGACGTCGTCAACAGGCGACTGACGTTGTAACGGGCGAGCCTGTACTGGTCCGGATCAGCCGGACCGGTACAGGTCCGCGACGGCCAGGGCGGCGGCGCGCATCGCCGTGCGGACCGACGGCGGTGAGACGACCTCGACCCGGGTGCCGAGGCCCAGGAGGCTGCCGACGGCGTGCTGCTCCGCGGCGAACGCGAGCCGGACGGTGGGGGAGCTGCCGTCGTCGTCGCGCAGGTGCCGGGCGAGCACCCGGCGGACCATCGCGACCGCATCGGGCGCCGCGGTGACCACGACCGGCAGGTCGCGCGGGCGCACCTCGACCCGGTCGCGCAGCCGCGACCAGGCGGCGTCGAGGTCGAACCCGGGCGGCAGTGGCGCCGGCTGCGGCAGGACGGTGCAGGCGAGCACGCGCGACACCCGGATCAGCGCCGGTTCCGTGGTCACCAGATACCAGGTGCCGGCCTTCGCGACCAGCCCGGCCGGGGCGACGGTGCGCAGCTGCCGGTCGCCGGCGCTGTCGCGGTAGTCGAGCGAGAGGTGCCGGCCGCGCAGCAGCCCGTCGTGGATGAGCGGCAGCAGGGGCACGGCCTCACCGGCGCGCATCCACGGGTCGACGTCGACGAGCACGTGCCGGCGGCCCTGGGTGAGGCCGCCGCGCAGGGCCTGGCCGCCGGCGCCGATGATCTTCTCGATGGCGGAGTCGAGGGCGTCGCCGAGGCCGAGGTCACCGGCCAGGCGGGACTGCCCGACGGCCAGCCCGGCACCCTCGGCGCGGCTCAGGTTGGCCAGGCCCGAGCGGTACGTGTCGAGCAGCCGGATCCCGCCGAACCGGCCGCGTTCCGTGTAGACGGGGATCCCGGCAGTGCTGAGGGCATCCACGTCCCGCAGCACCGTGCGCACGGAGACGCCGAGGCGGTCAGCGAGCTCCGGGGCGGCCACGTCCGGCCGGGCCTGCAGCAGCAGGACCAGCGACAGCAGGCGATCGGCGCGCACCCGGCGAAGCATATCCGCGAAACATGACAGAGGATGTCCTGTTTGACGCGCGATGCTTCGGGGCATGGACGCACAGATCACCGGCCCGTACGACCTGGCCCGGCAGAACGAGTACTTCGGCGGCTGGACCCAGCCGGTCGGGGACGCCCGCACGATCGTCATGGCGTTCCCGGTCGAGGGCTGGGAGCACTCCGCGGCGGTGCTGCTGCGGCAGAGCGCGCCCGGCACCATGACCGGGGAGGTGCGGGGGCCGGCCGAGGCCTGGCAGCAGGCCCTCGCGGTGCTGTCGCTGGACGTGGACGGCAGCGGCTGGCCGAAGGTCGGTGAGCGGGACCCGGTGATCGGCGCGTTGCAGCGCCAGCACGCGTACCTGCGGCCGGTGCTGTTCCACTCGCCGTACGAGGCGGCCTGCGCGTTCATCATCGCGCACCGGCTGCGCATCGAGCAGGGCCGCGCGATCCGGCAGCGGATGGCCCGCGCGCACGGCGAGGCGTTCGAGATCGGCGGCGTCACCGTGCACGCGTTCCCGTCGCCGCAGCAGTTACTGCGCATCGGCGAGTTCCCCGGCATCAACGAGGAGAAGGTGACCCGCCTGCACGGCATCGCGGCCGCCGCCCTCGAGGGCCGGCTGGACCGGGCCCGGCTGCGGTCCCTGCCGGTGCCGGAGGCCCTGGCGGACGTGAAGCGGCTGCGCGGGGTCGGCGACTTCTTCGCCGTCGCCATCGTGATGCGCGGCGCCGGCCTGGTCGACGCGTCGCCCGGCGACGAGCTCACCAGGGCGGGCCTGCAGCGGTGGTACGACCTGCCGGAACTGCCGTCCGACGCCGAGGTGGCCCGCCTGACCGAGGCCTGGCGACCGTTCCGGATGTGGGGCTCGGTCCTGGTGCACGCCGCGGAACGCCGCGCGCGAACGGCCTAGCGCACAGTTCTCTACGTATATAGAGTTATGGGGTGACGCGAGCCAGGCAACCATCTCCGCAGACCGCGGCCGTGCTGCGCGCCCTGGCCGCGGACCCCGCGCAGTGGCGCTACGGCTACGAGCTCGGCCAGGAGGTCGGGCTCAAGGCCGGCTCGCTCTACCCGATCCTCATCCGGCTGTCCGACCGCGGCCTGCTCGAGGCGTCCTGGGAAGCCGACCCGCCGCAGGGCCGGCCACCGCGGCATCTGTACCGGCTGACCGCCGCGGGTCTGGAAATGGCCTCGGCGCTCGCCCCGGCTGCGACCCCCGCTGCGACCCCCGCACCGCGGGTCCGCCCGGAGCCGCGGGGTGCGTGGTGACCGACGCCCTCCTCGCGCTCGTGGTGCGGCTGCTGCCCGCCCGGCACCGCGACTGGGGCCGGGCGATGCGGGCCGAGACCGCCGCGCTGCCGGCCGGCCGCGAGCGCTGGGCGCACGCCCTCGGCTGCGCCGGCGCGGTCCTGTCGCAGCGCGCCGCGGTGCGCGCGGTCGGGTATCCGCTCTCCGCCGTGGCGGTCCTCGCCGTGGTGTTGCGGTGGTCGGCCGGCATCGCCTACGGCCCGCTGCGGTGGGGCCTGGTCGGGCTCATCGCGCTGCTGCACGTCGTCGCGCTGTGGGGCCGCCGGCCCGGCCCGCTGGGACCGGTCGGCGACAGCATGACGGCCCGCGCGGTCCGCGCCGGCGGATGCCTGTTCATCGCCGCGATGACGGCGGCGTTCGTGGCGAGGATGGCCACCCATGGCCCGCCGGACGAGCAGGCCAGCTTCGGGGTGCCGGTCTTCGCCGTGTTCCTGACCAGCTACCTGGTCGGCCTGCTCGCCTTCACCGCTCGCCGGACCGCGGTGCCCGGCCGCGCCATCGCCATCGGTGCCGCCGGGTCGCTGGCCGCGGCCGGCGTCTGGGTGGCGGGCCAGTTCCTGTTCCCGCCGGTGTCGGCCAACGTCGGCGGCGCGATCTTCACGCTCGGCTGCGGCGTCGCCGCGGTGACCCTGGCCCTGGCGGGGAGAGGGCGGCCCCGGGACGCGCTGCTGTCGGCGCTGAGCGTCGGCCTGCTGGGGCCGCTGCTGGTGTTCGCGTCGGTGGTGCTCATGTCGCGCTACGGCCCGGCCCGCCTGATCCCCGAGCTGGTCCCGGCCGCGCTGACCCCGGCCGACCGCCTCGCCAACAGCCGGATCGAGATCCAGGACCCGTATGTGGCGATGCTGTTCCTCGCCTGCCTGGGCGCGGTGGTCCTGACGGTCGCGAGCCTGATCACGGGCCGGGCGGAAGCCGGGAAGGTCGCCCGGTAGGCTGCCCGCGTGCTGATCTTCGGTTGGGGCTGGCGGGTGAAGCACCTGCGCACGCTGACCCTGCGCTGCCCGTACTGCGGCAACACGGTGGCGCATCCGCTGTACAAGAAGGTGCTGAAGCTGTCGTTGTTCTTCGTGCCGCTGATCCCGCTGCGGGTCAAGCACACCGTGCAGTGCACCGCCTGCGCCACCGAACGCGACGCCGACCCGGCGCTGATCTCCTGAAGCCGGCTCCCTGAAGCCGCCTCCTCCAACCGTCTCCGGAAAACGGAAAACGCAGACGCGCGGCGGAGCCGGAGCTCAGCCGCGCGTCGTGGTCGGACGGTTCAGGCGGTGACCGGCTGGGCCCTCACCACGGCGGCCGTGCGCTCGCTGCGCTCGGTGAGGTACCCGAACAGCAGGCCGAGCGTGGACCACATGACGGCCTGGGTGCCCAGCGACGCCAGCCGGAACTGCCACAGCAGCACCGGTGCGAAGCCGTCCGGCACCTCGTTGACCGCCGGCAGCAGGGCGACCGCGATCCCGACGACGACCGCGGCGCCGACGGTGCCGGCGATCGTGGCGTTCCAGGTGCCGAACCGCGGCTGCAGCTGCCGGCTGACGACGATCGCCCCGATGACCGCGGCGACCCCGATGACCAGCATCAGGAAGTACAGGCCGGTGCGCTGCTGCAGCGAGTCCGGGTTGCCGGTGGCCGGCGGGTTGGCCGGGTACTTCAGGAACGGCACGAGGGCCACTCCGACGAACCCGGCCAGCGCGACGAGCCCCGCGGTGGCACGGGCACTGATCCGGCCGATGCGGCCGAGGGTGACCGCGACCGCGATGGCGAACAGGCCGCCGAGCGCGACGCCGTACACGACCGACGCCGTGGCCAGGCCGAAGGTGCTCTGCACGGTCCGGCTGACGAGCTCGTGCTCGTGCTCGCCGGGGGCGAGGGGAGCGGCGTGGGCCTCCTCGAACGCGATCGCGTCGTTGATCGGGCCTTCACCGAACAGGTAGGCGAACAGGAACGCGGCGACGCCGGCGACGGCGCCGACGATCATTCCGCGCACCAGCAGGGTGCGGGCGTTCATGCTGGGGTCCCCCGACTCAGTGGCAGGGGAAGCCGAGCAGGTGCCGGCCGTCGTGGACGAACTCGTGGACGGTCTCGCCGGAGATGAGCGCGGTGACGCCCTGCTCCGCACCGACGAAGTAGAGCAGCACGACGGCGAGCACGGCGCCGAAGGCGGCCCACGGCAGGATCTGCCGCAGCGGGATCGGGGCCGGTGCCGTGACCGGGGTGGGCAGAGCCGTGATCGAGCTCATCAGATTCAGCCTCCTGCGGGATTTCGCGTCCCATCGAGCGTTGTCGTGACAGTGGCCGGGTCTGACTCCCACGGGGTGCGTGGTTACAGCGGCGCGACCGTGCCGGGCTTGCACCGGCTTCCGTTCACTGTCACGTTTCCTTTCGGACGGTACGGACGCCGTTCCAGCGTGTCAATTGAGCGGCGCGGCGCCGGAGCGCCGCGCCGCTGGTCAGGTGGCCTGTGCCGAATCTCCGAAGTGATCAACTTCTCGATGACCCGCTCATGACGGCGGCAGGGCCACCAGGTCCGTGCCGACCCGGTGCAGGCCGTCCAGCCGCTTGCTCAGCCGCTTGCCGCTGGGGCTGATGAACTCGTCGTACTTCGCCCAGATGGTTTTGCCGCTGGCCTTGAACGCCCACGGGTAGTGCCGGTCGGCGGCCGCGACGACCTGGGTCGCGTGGTTCGCCCAGTGCTGCGCGGTGCCGGTCAGCAGCCGCGCGCCCGGCTTCTCCTTCGCCTCGACCACCAGCGGCGGCACCTCACCCGGCAACCCGATCACCAGGGCCGTGTCGCGGGAGTCCTTCTCCGCGTAGTCGAAGACCAGGAACGCCCGGTCGCGGTACGTGCCGGTGACCACGCCGCCGGCGAACGGCCGCACGTTGCTCCAGCCGAGCCGCTCCATCAGGTCCTTGTTGAAGTGTTCGTAGGTGTACCCGTGCTTCCGGGCCCACCTGGGCCGGCCGATCCGCGTCCGCCACGCCGACACGAGACCGGCCACGGCACCGGCCGTGAACAGCACCCCGGCGATGGCCAGCAGCCAGGTGCCGAAGTTGCCGACCTCCATGATGAGCGCCACCCCGCCGACCGCCATGCCCACGGCGACGAACAGCCCGACGATCCGGCGTTGGTAGGAGATGGTCGCCTCCTGCGGCTGCCCGGTGCCGAACCGGATCGCCTCGATCAGCGACAGGATGAAGAACAGCAACGTGAGCCCGCCGAGGCCCAGCGCCACAGTGCCGGCGACGCGCCAGTTGCGGTCCCGTTCGGCCAGCGCCTCCGGCGAGTTCGCGGCCGCGTACTTGTCCATCATGTGCTGGTAGGAGCCGCCCTCGTCGCCGCTGCCCCCGAAGACCAGGCACGTGTCGCGCCGGCCCATCGTCTTGCCGTCGCAGGTCGGCCGGTAGTCGGCGATGAGGTCCGCCGATTCCCGCGCCCGCTGCGCCTCGGTCGTGCTGCCGTGAGCGAGCATCTGCCACCCGGCGAGCAGCAGCACCCCCGCGAGCACGAACCGGACGACCAGTCCCGTATACCGTGAATTCACGCCGAGATGTATAGCAGCCGATGCCTCCTCGTGGGGGGTGCGTTGTCGAACCGCGAGCGCCCCGACGATGCGGTCGGCGCGGCCCGTGCCGAAGATGCCGGTCATCAATGCCAGCTGCGACAGGTCGACGAAGTCGATGACGACCCGCCCCCGCTGCAGGAACCGGCCCTCCCGCCGGGCGCGGAGCACGGCCCCGATCGGCAGGTCGGCCAGGGGACGGAACGCGACGGGGTCGAGGTCCATGCCGGCCAGCACGAGCCGCTCGGTCGTGACGACGAGGTGCACCATGCCGGCGTCGCGCATCCCGTCGGCCAGTCGCGCCGCGCACGAGCCGGCGTGCCCCGCGGCGGCGATTCCACCGATCGCCTGATCGACATCGAAGCGGATGACCGAGTCGGCGCCCGCGAGGACCGCCAGGACCCGCTCCCACGCCCGCTCCGGCCGCGGCTCGGCCCGCAACGCGGCCAGCGCCTGGTCGCGCAACCGCACCGGCAGGAACCCGACCAGCCGCTCCAGCTCCTCCGGCGAACGCTCCAGCCGGTCGCTGCCGAACGCCCGCTGACAGTGCGCGGCGGCCCGCACCGTTTCACCGTCGCCCACCAGCGCCTGGAACTCGGCCGGATACAGCTGCAGCGGATCCACGGCCGCATCGTATAGACGTCCGAGCTCCTGGCGATGGCCTACCCGCCGGGACGGGACCTCGACGACGCCGCCATCGCCGCCTGGTTCTGGGACCGCGACCCCGACAGCGGACCGGACGAGGACATCCCGACGGCAGTGGACCGGTGGCTGCTCGGCTCGCGGCTGCATGCCGCCGCCAGTGCCGCAGGACCCGATGACCGGGCGGCCTGCCGCGTGCTGGCCGCGGACGTCCACCCCGGCCAGCTGCGGTTGTGGTGATCGCCGGTACGGTCGGCCCGTGCACCTGATCGAGATCACGTCGACGCCGGCCGTCGCCGGGGACCGGAACACCGCCGGTGGCCGGCCGATTCTGGCGGACCACGGCCTGTTCCTGGGCAACGACGTCTACCTGCTGGCCTGCCCGGCCGCGGTCTGGCCGGTGAACCAGCATTGAGTGCCGTGTTCCGGACGGCCGGACCCGACGACTTCGCGGGCGTGCTCAGGCTGTACCGCCAGCTCAACGTCGACGACCCGGAGCTCGCGGACGGCGTCGGCCCGGCGGTCTTCGACCGGATCCTGCGCACCGAGGGCCTGCACCTGTTCGTGCTCGACCTCGACGGTGCGCTCGTCGCCACCACGTACCTCAATGTGATCCCGAACCTCAGCCGGTCGGCGGCGCCGTACGCGGTCGTCGAGAACGTCGTGGTCGAGGAGTCGCTGCGCGGCACCGGGCTGGGCAAGCAGATCATGGCCGGCACCCTGCGGGCCGCGTGGGACGTGGGCTGTTACAAGGCGATGCTGATGACCGGTTCGCGCCGGCCGTCGACGCACGCGTTCTACCGCGCGTGCGGCTTCTCTGGTGACGCGAAGACCGCGTACCTGGCCCGGCCCCGGTAGGTTCGCCGGATGGGCGAGGACACGCGGGGGATCTGGGACGCGCACGCGGCGACGTTCGACGACGAGGCGGATCACGGCCTGCGGGATCCGGCGGTGCGGGCCGCGTGGGCGGCGCTGCTGTCGCCGGTGCTGCCACCCGCGCCGGCTGCCGTGCTCGACGTCGGCTGTGGCACCGGCAGCATCGCGACCCTGCTCGCCGAGGCGGGGTACGGCGTGCACGGCGTGGACTCGTCGCCCGGGATGCTGGACGTGGCGCGGGACAAGGCCGCGCGGCACGCCGTCGCGGTGGACCTGGTCCTCGGTGACGCGGCGGACCCGCCGTTCGAGGCCGCGCGGTTCGACGTGGTCCTGACCCGGCACGTGCTCTGGGCGCTGCCCGACCCCGGCGCGGTCCTGGACCGGTGGATCGCGCTGCTGCGGCCGGGTGGCTCACTCGTGCTCATCGAAGGGCGCTGGTCGACCGGCGCCGGGATTACCGCCGCCGACTGCGTCTCGCTGGTCCGTGGGCGCCGGGAGCAGGCCGACGTGCGGCTGCTGACCGACGAAGCCCTGTGGGGCAAGCCCGTGACCGACGAGCGGTACCTGCTGCTCAGCCGCGTGTGATGCAATGCGTGGCGTGATCGACACTGAACCGGTGCGGATGGCCCGGCCGCGACGCGTGACGGCGCTGTCCGCGCTGCTTGTGTGCAGTGCGATCGTCTCGCTCGCCCCCGGCGCCGGGCTCTACGGTGGGCTGCCGGCGTGGACGTACGCGCTGCTCAGCCCGGTTTACGTGGTCCTCGCCTGGGCGGTGGTGCAGGCCAAGCGGTGGGCCTGGTGGGCGCTGGTCGCGCTGCACGGCGGTAACTTCGCGGTGCTGTTGCTCATGGCGACATCGACGCCGGATGTCACGGCGGCGAGCATGGATCTGCTCTGGCCGGCGGTGTATCTCGTCCTGTTGCTGAGCGAGCGCACCAGGACGTGGTTCGCCGTGACGCCGGCCCGTCCTGGCGCATGATCACACCGTCGGAGTCCAGTCCCGGCCGAACCAGCGCCGGATCCGGTCCGTGCCGAACGCGGTCTTGTCCGCGACCAGCGCCGTCGACGGGCCTTCCAGTCCGCCGACCGGGCGCTCGCCCGAGCGGAACGTGACGTCGACCTTCGCCACCTGGTCGGGTCCGAATTCGAGGTAGCAGACGCCGCGGCCGTCGTACTGCGCGGCCGGGGTGCCGCCCCGCACCGTGGCGACGATCCGCTCGGCGACGACGGCGGCCTGCCCCTCGGCGAAGACCCCTGCCTTCGGGGTGCCGACGCTGGTCACGTCGCCGACGGCGTAGACGCCGGGGAACCCCGTCTCGAGGGTGCGCGGGTCGACCGGGATCCAGCCGTCCACGGCCAGCCCCGAGCCGGCCACCACGTCGGGCACCCGGTGCACGGGCACGCCGAGGAACAGGTCGTAGGGCAGTTCCCCGCCGTCCCTGAGCAGCGCGACCCGACGGGCTGGGTCAAGGGCGCGGACCAGGCGCTCGGGGTACCAGCGGATCCCGTGCTGCTCGAAGGCGGCGAGCACGGCGGCCGAGGCCTCGGGCGACGGCGGGATCGGGGTGCCCAGCGGCATCACGAGGGAGATCTCCGACGTGTCGCGCAGCCCGCGCGCGGTGAGGAACTCGTGCAGGAGCAGCGCCGTCTCGCTCGGCGCGGGCGGGCACTTGAACGGCGTCGACGTCACGCCCACGACGACCCGGCCGCCGGGCTGACCATGCCGGCGTAGCGGTGCAGCACCTGCTCTGGCCGCGTGCGCCCGAACATGACGTCGAGCTTGGAGAAGCCGAACACGAACCCGTCGGCCTGGTCGACGAGGGTCAGCTCGACGTCCGCGCCGCACGCCTGCGCCACCGTCGTCGACAGTTCCAGCCCACCGAATCCGGCGCCCAGCACCAGCACCAGCGTCACCACGAAGATCATCCCAGCCGGTCCTGCAGCGCGGCGAGGGGGCTGTCCCAGTCGCGGGCGAGCGCGGCCAGGAACTGCTGCGCGACCTTCATCGACGCCGAGTCCAGCCGGTAGCGGACCCGGCGCCGCTCGCCGGGCTCGGCCACGACCAGGCCGGCGTCGGCGAGCAGGGCGAGGTGCTTGGCGATGGCCTGCCGGGTGATCGGCAGCTGCCCGGCGAGGTGCGTGGCGGTGGCCGGCCCCCCGGCCGCGAGTGCGGCGAGGATGCCTCGCCGGCTCGGGTCGGCCAGGGCGGCGAAGACCTCCTGCGCCACCGCCTCCGGGTCAGGCCTGTCCATCGAGGTACGCGACCAGCTCGCCGAGCTCGTTGAGCCAGCCCTTGGTGTTGCCGTTGTACGCCGTCGTGTGCGCCTCGGCGTCCGGCACCTGCGCGAACCCGCTCTCGACCATGGTGAGCGTGGTCCCGCCGCCCGTAGGCTCCAGGGTGAACTCCACGTAGGTGCGGCGCGGGTCGCCGTCGGGCAGGCCGTAGACCGGCCAGGTGTAGGCGAACACGTGCGGCGGCTCGAGGCGCTCGATGGTGAGGGTGGCGGTGTCGCCGCTGTCCCAGATGAGGGTCGCCTTGCCGCCGACGCGCAGGTCGACCTCGGCCCGGTTGCCGAACCAGGTGCCCAGGCCCTCCGCGGTGGTCAGCGCCGCCCAGACCCGCTCCGGCGAGTGGGCCAGCTCCAGCGTGCGCTCGATCTTGTCGGGGAACGTCATGTCCGCCTCCTAATAGCAACCATTCAGTTGCTACAAACGTATAGCAATCAAACGGTTGCGTCAACTCAGAGCGGGAGACCACGCTCCCGGTACGCGAACTCCTCCATGAGGTCGAGGTAGCGGCACTCGTGCGTGTCCAGGTCGACCGAGATCGACGCGTTGCCGCCCAGCTCGGCCTCCTGGTCGCCGTGATCCAGCAGGGCGATCGAGTTCCACGGCACGATGAGCTCGCGGCCGACGGTGAACGCGTGCTCCGGGGCGATCCGCACCGGCTCCGGCTCGAATCCGGGTGGGTCCTCGACCACCTCCCAACCGGGGCGCGGCTCGAACTCGACGCTCTGGGACTCCTCCGCCGCGAGAAACGCCGCCGCGGCCGCGAGGGCGTCAGCGGTGGAGAGCGGCTCGGTCCGCCAGACCTGCGCGAGCAGCCCGGTCGCGGTCAACCGGTGCTCGGTCAGCGTGGTGAAGGTGTTGTCGACGACGCCGACCGGCCAGCGGTCCGGGTCGGCGCCGACCGGGATCCAGCACGCCACAGCGCCGTTGTCGTAGGTGGCGAACGGGACCAGGCCGTCCGGCTCGGGGTGGTACGGGGGTCGGAGGCCGCCCCGGGTGGACATCACGGCCAGCATCCGCTCGTGCACCTGCGCGCCCTGATCGAAGACGTCGAAAGCCAGCCGGGCGAACCTGATCCGCGAGGCGACGCCCGCGTGCAGGAGCCGGCGGTAGTCGGCTGGCAGTCCGTCGGTAGCGCCGGCCGCTTCCCCGGGGCAGGACTCCAGCAGGGCGGCACCGACGTCCACCGCTTCAACGTCGTCGAGGGGCTCGCGACCGCTCCAACCCGCAGGGTCCACGCGGGCCGGCGGCAACGTCGGGTCGTCGCTGAACAGTGGCGCGCTGTCGTCGCGGTATGCGAAGCCGAGCGCGTCGATGCCGGTGCTGCCGGTCACGAACGCCAGCAGGAACTCCGTGAGGCCGCCGTCGAAGGGGTACCACGTCCCGCCGGCATAGGTATCGAAAAGGCCGGTGCGCCAGGTGTCCGGGTCGCCGGTGCCGGTGTCCCAGCACGCGTAGTAGCCCGGGTAGATCGTCGCCCACGGCAGGAGGTGCGCGGGCGCGCCGGTGGCGCGGAGCTTGTCGCGGGTCCATTGGACCTCGCCGGCGAACGGTAGGAACAGCGGTCGCAGGACCCCCAGATAGCCCCGGAAGTAGCCGGCCGGGACCGCCGCCACGTACCGCGGGTAGTCCGCCGGCAGCCGCGTGCCGAAGGCGCGCTCGAGGTCGGCCGTGTCCGCCGGCGGGGACGATCTACGCGACCCGTGCGACACGGCGATCAGGTGCTCCAGGGCGGTCATGGCCCTATTCCTACGGCACACCCGGCGCCGCCGTCGAGCAGCGGCGCCGGGGTGCGGCAGGGAGGGTCAGGCCACCGGCTCGACCCAGATGTTGCGGTAGTACAGGTTCGCGCCGGCATCGCCGTGGTCCTGCAGGCGGATCTTGCCCGCCGACGCGGTCTCGGCGGCGCCGTTGCCGGTCGGCCCGTCGATGGCGACGTTGTTGTGGACGGTGATGCCGTTCCACACGACGGTGACCCGGGCGTTCTCGGTCTTCGTCGTGCCGTTGTACCGGGCCGCGCGGAACGTCACGTCGTAGGTCTGCCACGTCTCCGGGGCGGTCGCGGCGTTGCTCGTCGCCGCGATCTTGTTGTAGATCGACGCGCAGGTGTCGATGCCCGGGGCCGAGGCGACCCCGAACGAGTCGAGCACCTGCAGCTCGTAGCGGTCCTGCAGGTAGATACCGCTGTTCGAGCGCTGCTGCCCGGTGACGCTGCCCGGCAGGTTCGGCAGCCAGAACTCGATGTGCAGCTTGAAGTCGCCGAAGCTTTCCTTGCTGCGGATGTCGCCGCCGAGGACCTCGACGCCGCCGTTGCCCAGCGGCCAGGTGACCGCCGAGCCGCCGGAGCCCTCGAAGTTGTTCATGTTCGTGCCGTCGAACAGCACGGTCCGGTTGGTGCCGGTCGTGCTGTAGGCCTCGAACTCGTAGATCCGGGCCGCCGCGTTGCCGTCACTCGCCGGCGTGGTGATGTTGAGCCGCAGATACCGGGCGGACGTGGTGGTGAAGTTGTGCGTGGTCGTGCCGGCCGTGTTGCCGGTGACGGTCGCGACCGTCGTCCACGTGGTGCCGTTGGTGCTGGTCTGCAGGTTGAAGTCGCGGGTGTTCCAGCTGGGGTTCTCCCCGCCGGCGCTCGCGTGCTTGAGCGTGATCCGGCTGACGTTCTGGCTGGAGCCGAGGTCGACCTGCATCCACTTGGTGGCGCCGAGCGAGCACCACTTGTCGGCGTTGCCGCCGTTGAGGCTGCCGTTGACGGCCTTCTCCGGACCCTCGGTGGTGCCGCAGGAGCTGTCGGCGGTGGCCGTCTTGTTCAGCGCGAGGTTGCCGGTGGCGGGGGGCGCGGTGCCGCCGTACACCTCGAAATCGTAGATTCTGGCGGCCGTGTTGCCGTCGCTCGCCGGCGTGGTGACGTTGAGCCGGACGTATCTGGCCTGGGTCGCCGCGATGGTGTGGGTGGTCGTGCTGGCCGTGTTGGCGGTGACGGTCGACACCGTCGTCCAGCTGGTGCCGTTGGTGCTCACCTGGATGTTGAAGTCGCGGGTGTTCCAGGCCGTGTTCTCACCGCCGGTGCCCGCGTGCTGCACGACGAACTTGTTGACGCTCTGGGTCGAGCCCAGGTCGACCTGCAGCCACTTGGTGGCGCCCTGCGAGCACCACTTGTCGAGGTTGCCGTTGGTGGTGGTGCCGTTGACGGCGCGGGCCGCCTTCTCCGACGTGGAGCAGTTGCTGTCGGAGGTGGCGGGCTTGCCGAGGGCCAGGTTGACCGGCGGCGTCTGGCCGGGGATGGCGTTGAGCGTGTACCAGACCTCGGTGCTCCACAGCGACTGCCCGTTCGAGGCGGCGAACGGCTTGGGGGAGCGGATGTGCACGACCCGGCCGGCCTTGAGCCCGTTGATGACCAGGTTGACCTTCTTGCCGTCGGCGGACAGCGTCGCCGAGGACACGCTCAGCGTCTCCTCGTCGACCTTCGGGCCGCCGTAGGCCGCGGTCGGCACGTAGCGCCACTGCTTCACCCGGTACTTCGAAGCGAGTGCGCTGGCCGTGGCGGCCGACAGCGGCTGGGTGTATTCGATCTCGAACCCGTTGGGCGTGGCCCGGGTCGCGAGCATGTCGAAGTAGTTGGCACCGTTCGGGGTCAGCTTCTGCAGGCCGTAGGTCAGCTTGCCGGTCTGTCCCCAGTTGCCGCCGGCGCCGAGACCGCCGACGTAGACCGCGCCGTCGGGGCCGAGCGCGACCTCCGAGATACCGGCCTCGAGACCCTGGGTCATGCGGTACAGCGCGCCCTGGTATTCGCCGTTGACCTTCTCGACGTACGCGCGCTGCAGGCCGCCGTAGGTGACGTCACCGATGAGGAACTGGCCCTGGTACAGGCCGGACGGCATGTACAGCGGCGTGCTCGGCGAGTTGCCGATCTCGTTCTGCGGCAGCCACAGCACCGGCTGGGTCACCGGGTTGTCGTCGAACAGGGCCTGCGGGTTGAGGTAGTGGTTGAAGAAGCGGCCCTGCTTGATGTGCAGCAGCTTCGACGACGGCTGGTAGCCGCCCTGGTTGTCGGTGACGAAGATGCCGCCCTCGGGGCCCCAGCCGATGCCGTGCGGGGTGCGCAGACCGCCGGCGACGTAGGTGAACGTCCCGTCCGCCGGGTTGATCTTGATGGTGGTGCCGCGGTTCACGACGCCCTGCGGGTTCGTGGTCGCGCCGCCGTAGTCGATCGACACCGACAGGTTCAGGTAGAAGAAGCCCGCCTCGTAGAGCAGGCCGAACGCGAACGAGTGGAAGTTGCCGTCGAACGGCATGGTCGCAACCGTCTGGTACTGATCGGCGACCTCGTCACCGTTGGTGTCGACGAGGCGGGTCAGCCGCTGCTTCTCCGACACGTAGACGACGCCGTTGACGACCTTCAGGCCCATCGGCTCCTTGAGGCTGCTGCCGATGCGCTTCGTCGTCACGTTGCCGGGCGAGGTCGCCCCGCCGGTGTTGCCGAGGATCCAGACCTCGCCGGCCTGCGACGTGCCGGACTGGTCGCTGCCACCCCAGGTGCAGATGACCAGGCGCCCGTCGGGCAGCCAGTCCATGCCGGTGACCTTCGGCTGGAAGCTGCTGTTGGGCCGCAGGTTCGTCAGCGTGAAGTTCGGGTGGACGGCGGTCAGCGGCAGGCCGTCGCCGGGGGAGTCGCCCGTGCCTTCGCACTCCTTCTTGCCGGGCGCGGTCACCCGCACGACCCCGGCGTCGGTGCTGAGCACCGAGTTGGGCACGGTCACGAACGACGACGAGCCGGGCGTCTGCCACTGCAGCGTGAGCTGCTGCCCGCCGCCGGCCTCGAAGAACTCGACGAGCAGCGAGTGGTAGCCGGTGGTCAGCTGGACGGCGCCGTCCTTGGCGGTCGCGCCGTGCAGCCCGTCGTTGTTGATGACAACGTTGTCATCAACAACGAGACGCGAGCCGTCGTCGCTGATGAGCCGGAACGTGTAGCTGCCCGCCGTGGCGATGTTGACGTTGCCGATCGCCTGGGTGAGGAAGTTGTCCTCGAGCCCGAACTGGGCCGAGGTGGTCCAGTCGATCGTCGGCATGAGCTTGTCGACGTTGGGGGTCTGCGCGGGTTTGAGGGTGCAGAGGTTGCTGAGGGCTGTCTGCAGGTCGAAGGTGCGCAGCGTGACGCCGGGCTCCTGCGCCGGCGGCGCGGCGGACGCGCTTGACGGTATGACCAGGGCGGTGGCCACCAGGGTGGAGGCGAGCGCGCCCAGGATCGGGCTGCGCGTGCGCCGGGGCGGGACGGACACGGGTCCTCCAGGGAGAGAGCGAGAGTGCTCCACCGGAGGTGCGGCAACCGTTCAGGGCGGCGCGCGGACAACCGGCGGGCACCACTGTCGATGTCCTGCGGGTTGCCTGGCACGCCGATGCCTGGCGCGGCAAATCTACCGAGGCTTTCATTTCGATGTCTAGATGTTTTGTTCGAGATCGGCGAACTTTCTCACGGCGTCGACCAAAGATTTAAAGCTTTGCCCGCAATGCCGCGATCTGCGCGTCCAGGAACGCCTGCGCGACCCCGGTCTTGGAGAAGATCGCGTCGAAGCCGTGGAACGCGCCGTCGACGACGGTCAGGTCGCAGGCGACCCCCGCCGCCTGCAACCGCCGCGCGTAGTCGAGGTCCTCGTCGTGGAACAGGTCGTTCGTGCCCACCCCGATCCAGGCGGGCGGCAGCCCGGACAGGTCCTCGCACCGGGCCGGCGCCGCGTAGTCGGACACGCCCGGGCCGCCGGGCTCCCGCCCGAGGTAGGCCGACCAGCCGAAGCGGTTGTTCTGCGGAGTCCAGGCGCGCAGGTAGGTGGTGTCGACGCCGGTCCGCAGCACCGTGCGGTCGTCGAGCATCGGATACACCAGCAGCTGGAACACCGGCGAGACGACGCCGCGGTCCCGGGCGAGCAGCGCCAGCCCGGCGGCGAGTCCGCCACCCGCGCTGGCGCCGCCGATCGCGATCGCGCCCGGATCGACCCCGAGCTCCGCCGCGTTGGCGGCCAGCCACTGCAGTCCCGCGTACGCGTCGTCCAGCGGTGCCGGAAACGGGTGCTGGGGCGCGAGCCGGTAGTCGACCGAGGCGACCACGGCGCCGAGCTCCCGTGCGAACGCGATGCAGGACCGGTCGTCCTGCTCCGGCCGGCCCTGCACGAAGCCGCCGCCGTGGATCCAGTACAGCGCCGGCGCCGGGCGTGGCAGCCCCGCCGGCCGGTAGACGCGCACCCGCACCGGAGGCTGTCCCGCCGGACCCGGCGCGCTCATGTTTTCAATCGTCATGCCGTCCGGGGTGCGGGCGGCGGGAACCTGGACTCGCTGCATGAACCGGACCAGCCACGGGCGCAACTTGACCCGGGGGATGAACCGGGCGCGGGTCAGGTCTGGATGGAACTGCGGCATCGTGCCTCCTGCGGCGAGAAACCGGACAATACTGTCCGGTTGAGCGGCCTGTCCAGGGCGCACTAGGCTAGGGGTCTCATGACGTCGACCTGGCCGACCGCACGACTGGACGCGGTCCAGCGGCTGCGGGTGCTGAGCGAGACGCTGCGCGCCCCGCTCTACGCGGAGGCGCACTTCGCGGAGCCGCCCGCCGATGTCTGGTCGGTCGCGGGGGACCTGCCGCGGCACCTGCCACAGTGGATCCGCACGATGCGCTCGTTCGAGTTCGTGGACGGCACCGCGGTTCCCCGGCGGGCCGTCGCGGTCAGCCGCCTCGGCCACCGTGCCGTGTTCGAGGTCGCGCTGGAGCCGGGCTGGTGCGTGATGCAGAGTCCCTACGTGATCGGTGGGATGGCGGCGGCGCCGGACGGCGACGGCACCAGGTTCGCGGTGCTCGGCGGTGTCCGTGGGCGCCTGCGGCGCACCCGCCGGCTGCTGTTCGTGCCTCTCGCCGGCTCGTCCGCGCGACGGATGCTGGACCACCTGGCGCGCCTGGTCGGTGAGCGCGCCACCGGACCGGCACAGACCGGCTGACTCCCGCCGCCGGTCCGTGCCGCTGGTCCGTGCCGCCGGTCCGTGCCGCCGGTGCCGGATCAGTGCGGGAAGAACGTGCGGATCCGGGCCACCACCAGGTCCGGGCGCTCGTCCGGCAGCTGATGGCCGGCGCCCTGGACCACCTCCACGGTCAGGTCGTCGGCGTGCCCGTCGGCGGTGGACAGCAGCGCAGGCGGGATCACCACGTCCCGGGCGCCGCCCACGATCAGCGTCGGCACCCGCAGCCGCGCGCCGCCGGACCAGCCCCGGCGCAGCCGCGGGATGTCGTCGACCACGAACCTCCAGTGCAGCGCCTGCCCCGCGTGCGCGGCACCGGGCTCCCGGCCGGCGGCGGTGAACTCGTCGAGCTCACCGGGCCGCCACGTGACCGCCGGATCGGCTGCCGCGCGCCGCAGCAGGAACCGGGTGAACCCGGGCCAGTGCCGCAGCACCAGCCGCCCCAGCAGCGGGTACTCGATGACCGCCGTGTACCAGAACCGCCAGGCCTGCGTGATCAGCGCCCGCCGGGCCGGCCACGGATGCATCATGTTCAGCGCGATGAACCGGCTGAACCGTTCGGGCGCGCGCAGGCACGCGGCGAACCCGGCCCAGGCGCCCCAGTCGTGCCCGACGAGCCCGACCCGGTCGTGCCCGAGGGCGTCGAGCAGCGCCACGACGTCAGCCGCCCGGTCCTCGGTGCCGTGCCCGTCCCGCGACGGCGCCGACCAGCCGAAGCCACGGAGGTCGGGGCAGATCAGCCGGTAGCCGACCGGCAGGAGTGCGATGACGTGGCGCCAGGCGTACCAATGCTGCGGGAAACCGTGCAGGAGCAGCAACGGTGTGCCGGCGCCCGCCTCGGCCACGTGCAGCCGGGTCCCGCGGACGTCCACGAAGCGGTGGGTCACCCCGGCGACCTCGGGGAACGGGCGGCTGGACGTCACGTGCAACACGGTCATGGTCGGGCCTCTCTCGACGGTCGGTCCCTGCCCGGTGCAGGACCCGCGCCCTTTGAGAGGGCCCGAACCGCCGAAACCTTCCCGGCTATCTTCAGCGATCGCGGAACGCGCTGCGGGCCCGGGACAGTCGCGACCGCACCGTGCCGAGCGGGAGGTCGAGGATCCCCGCGACCGTCTTCTCGTCGAGCCCCTCGAGGTCGCGCAGCACCAGCATGGCCCGGTGCTCCGGGCTGAGCCGCCGCAGCACGTCAAGGATGTCGGTGCGCAGCTGCGGATCCCCGGGCGCCGGCAGTTCGCTCAGCTCGGCGGCGACGACGCGACGCCGGGCCACCCGCACCGCCTCCCGGGTGCAGATGGTGCGCACCCAGCCGAACAGCGCCGCAGGCTCCCTGAGCTGCCCGATGCTGCGGAAGATGACAATCATCGACTCCTGCGCGGCGTCGGCCGCGTCCTGCAACGCGATCGGCGCGCACAGCCGGCCGACATACGGGTCCAGGATCCGCAGCAGCTCGTCGATCGCGAGCGCGTCGCCCTGCTGGGCGCGGTGCACCAGGCCGGGATCGACGGCACGGCCGCCGTCGTCCCCGGTCGACCTCATCGCCGGTCACAGTAGTCAATGCGGCCGGACCACCCTACGCCCGGGCCTGCCGCGCGGCGACGATCAGCCGGTCGTGGCCGTGCAGCAGCACGGCGGAATTGCGGTTGCCGGCGGCGGGACGGGCAGACATGATCTTGATGTGCGGATGCATGACGATCAGCTCGACGTGTCTGACGCGACGGCGCGTGCGCTGATCGCGGCGCAGTTCCCGCACCTGCGCGACCTGCCGGTCCGGCAGCTGCCGTCGCAGGGGACCGTCAACGCCATCTTCCGCGTCGGCGACCGGCTCGCGGCACGGTTCCCGCTCCAGCCGCAGGACCGGCAGTCGCTGGAGGCGGAGGCCCGGGCCGCCCGCGAACTGCTGCGCCGCACCAGGTTTGCGACCCCGGCGCCGGTCGCGATCGGTGCGCCCGGTCTCGGGTACCCGTCGCCGTGGTCGATCCAGACGTGGCTGCCCGGCACCATCGCCACGGCCGACGACCCCGGTGACTCGGTGCCGTTCGGGCAGGACCTGGCCGAGTTCATCGCCGGTGTGCGCGCCATCGACACCGCGGGCCGCACCTTCGGCGGGCGCGGGCGCGGCGGCGCGCTGCAGGACCACGACGGGTGGATGGAGACCTGCCTGCGACGCAGTGAGGGGCTGCTGGACGTGCCGGCGCTGCGGCGGGCGTGGACGTCGATGCGGCTGCTGCCCCGGGGCGGGCAGCCGGACCTGATGAACCACGGCGACCTGATGCCCGGCAACGTCCTCGTGCACGACGGGCGCCTCGCCGGGGTCCTCGACGTCGGCGGGCTCGGCCCGGCCGACCCGGCCCTCGACCTGGTCGGCGCCTGGCATCTGCTGGAGTCCGGCCCGCGCCAGGCGCTGCGCGAGCGCCTCGGCAGCGACGACCCCGAATGGGACCGCGGCCGGGCCTGGGCCTTCCTGCAATCCATGGGCCTGGTCTGGTACTACGAGCAGAGCAATCCGGCGATGAGCGCCACCGGCCGCCGCACGCTGACCCGGGTCCTCGACAGCCTGCGCGCCGCCTGAGCCGTGCTCGGCCCGGTCACCAGGCCGGCCGCGGGTCCGTCGCCGTGGCCGTCCCGCCGAGCTGCGCGCGCAACTCGGCGAGTGCCTGCCGGGCCTCGGTCGCGCCCGTGGCCGTCAGCCGATACAGCCGCCGCGCGGGCCGGCCCACCTCGGCCGGGTCGACGCCCTCCCAGTGCCGCTCGAGCCACCCAGCCTCGGTCAGCCGGTGCAGAATCGGATACAACGTGCCACTGGCCAGATCGCACTGCTGCATGAGCTCGAGGCCGTAGTGGTCGGCGCCGGGATCGGCGAGCAACGCCGCCAGCACCCGCGCCGTCGGCACCGTGATTCGCATCGGCACACTATACCGCCGCTCTACATAGCCACGCCAACTGCGGCAGTGCGGGCGGTGGGTAGGGTCCGGGAGTGATGATCGAGGTCCGTGACTACGACCCGAGCTGGCCCGGTGCGGCGCGGCAGGCCATCGGGGAACTGGCCGCGGCCCTGCCCGGGGCCGTGGAACATGTCGGGAGCACCGCGGTGCCGGGGCTGGCGGCCAAGCCGGTCATCGACCTGATGGCCGCGACCCCCGCGCTCGACGCCGTGCTCGCGGTCGAGGACATCCTGGCGGGCCTCGGGTACCAGCGGCTGGAGACCGGCATGCGCGAGCGGCTGTTCTACCGGCGGGACGGCGAACCCGTCGCCTACCACCTGCACGTCGTCACCGAAGCGTCGTGGGACACCCGCAACGAGCGGCTGCTGCGCGACCACCTGCTCCGGCACCCGGCGGACCGGGACGCGTACGGCGCACTCAAACGCGAACTCGCCGCGGCGGGGCATGACGGTGACTCGTACACCCGCGCCAAAACGGCACTCATCCAGCGGATGGTCGACGCGGCGCGGGCGCAACGGGGGCTGCCGCGGGTCGACGTCTGGGAGGACTGACCCCGCACTCAGCGTCGTATCAGCGGCACTGTCGCATCATGACGCGCATGCGAGCGGTCATGTTTGAGGCGTACGGCCCGCCCGAGGTGCTCACCCTGGCGGAGCTGCCGGCACCGGTGCCGAAGGGGGCCAGGTCCTGGTCCGGGTGCACGCGACCACGGTGACGTCCGCCGAGTGCGGGATGCGGCGCGGCGAGCCCAGGTGGGGACGGCTGATCCTCGGGCCGCGGCGGCCCCGCAAAGGGATCCGGGTGCTCGGCCTCGAATTCGCCGGAGAGGTCACGGCGGTCGGGCCGGCCGTGCGCCGGACCCGGCTCGGCGATCGGGTCTTCGGCTTCACCGGGTTCGGGGTCGGCGCGAACGCCGAGCACAAGTGCCTGTCGAAGCGGGCGTCGTTCACCACGGTCCCGGACGGCGTCGGCTACGAGGAGGCCGCGGCCAGCGTCGACGGGTTCACCACGGCGTGGCACTTCCTGCACGGGCTCGCCCGCGTCCAGGCCGGACAGCAGGTGCTGGTCATCGGCGGGTCCGGCAGCATCGGCACCTACGCCGTGCAGGTCGCCGCCGCGGCCGGGGCGCAGGTGGACGCCGTGTGCAGCGGGCGCGACGCGGCCGCAAGGTCGGCAACGTCGTGATCACCGTGCGGTGATAGTACGGTTGACGTTGTATAGCGTCGGCTGTACGTTGATCGCGTGCCAGCCATGGAGGAACCGACGAACGAGCTCGAACGGCGCTACCGGCGACTGCTGCGCTGGTATCCGAGGGCGTTCCGGAAGGACGTGGGCGCCGAGCTGGTGACCACGCTGCTGGACGCCGCCGAGCCGGGGCAGCGCCGGCCGTCCCGCCGGGCCGTGGCCGACCTCGTCAAGGGCGGCCTGCGGCAACGGTTCCGGCTCCCGATCGGCATCGCCCCGCGGGTCGTCGCGGTCCTCGCGGCCCTCGTCGTCGGCGCGATGGGCGCGGCGGCCGGCGGCTGGTCCGCCTGGCTCACCTCACCCGGGCTGCCGGGCGACGCGGAGGCCAAGCAGATCATCGGCACGGCCATGGGCGTGCCCTACGACCACGGCCTGAACCGGTCCGTCGGCCTGCTCGGCGGCCTGGTCCCACCGGAAAGCAGCAGCCCGGCGTATGTCGGCAACGCGGAGTCCCGCGATGTGCCCGGCTCGACCACCGACGTGGTCGCCCGCCGGCTCACCGCCGCCGGCTGGAAGATCCGCCCGGCCGCCGACCCGCCGCTCGGCTCCGCTGGGCCCGCGCTGTCGGCGTCCCGCGACGGCCTGGTGATCTGGGTGCGCTGGATGGACATCCCGGCCTCGGCGGAGCCGCCGAGGACGTTCCTCAGCATCGAGATCGTCCAGGACGAGCCCGCTCTCGCACCGGCCGGGCTCACCGCAGGCTGGCTGATCGGTGCGCTCGGCGGCTGGCTGTTCGCCGCCGCGACCATATACCGGATCCGCCGGCAAGGCCTGGTGGTGCAGGTCCTCGCCGCCCTGCTCACGACCGGCGCGCTGGCCCTGTTCCTGCTGCCGACGCTGGTCGCGTACCTGGGGCTGTGGTCCCTCGGTCAGCCAGAACGCTACCTCCAACCGCCCTGGGCGGGATACGTGCTGTCGCCGTTGCACTGGCTGACCCTCCTTGGCCTGGCCGCCACCACCACGCTCATCGCGCTGTCACTGATCCGGCCCGGGAAGGCCGCCGCCACCGCCCCGGGCCCGCAACCCGCCGGGTAGACACCGGACTCCCCGGCCGCCCGGCGAGGCGGTCGGGGAGTCCGCACCCCGGGTGGCGCAGGCGACGGTGCACCGTGCCGGGGAGCCCGCAAGCGGCTGGCTCAGGCGGTGGTGAGCGACGTGTCGCGGACCGCCGGGCGGGCCGCCGTCACTACGGACGCGGCGATCAGCCACAGCGGCAGCAACAGGTACACCACCATCGCCGCGGGACCGAGGACCCCGGCGGCCCCGAGCACGATCGTGGCGATGGCGAACCACTTCGGCAGCGTGGCGTTGCGCAGGCCGCCGAGCCCCGTGCCCCAGAACGCGGCGACGAATCCGACCAGCGCCGGCAGCCAGCCGACCAGCGTGAGCTGCCCTAACGTCGCCGTGGCGGTCGCGTCCCCCGCGTCGGCCGCGTTGGTGACCGCGATCTGCAGGACGCCGAGCCCGCCGAACCCGGCCGCCGCGACCAGCAGGCCGCCGTGCGCGACCGACGAATACGTCGACTCACCCGCCTCGCCCGACCGCAACGCCCGCCGGGCCGCCGCGGCGAAGAACAGCAGCATCAGCGCGGCGACGAACAGGGCGAACCCGGCGACGTAGTTGCGGGCCACCGCGTCGCCGATGACTGCCACCGCGGCAGGGTCGGTCGGGTCGTCGGGGGCGGTCGCGGCGAACATGTGCGTGGCCCACAGGAGGCCGGCGGCGGCGCCGGTCCAGGGCAGCAACTTCTCGAACGTGGAGGTCGGCATGGCCGGCTCCTTCCGTCTGCGGTCCCGGTGACCCTCACCGGTGCGCTGACCGTCCCGCGCCGACCGGCCCAGGAACACGGGCCCGATGTCCCGGACAGGTCGGGAACAGTTCCCGGGCGTGCTGACACCACCGGCGCACCCAACCACAATGGCGGTGTGCAACTCACGTTGGTCGTTCTCGGCGCCGCCGTCCCGATCCTGGTCGGCGGCCTCGTCCTGCGCTGGCGGCCACGGCACCCGGTCGGCTGGCTGTTGGTCGCGCACGGCATCTCGTTCTTCGCGGTCCTGACCTTCGACGAGCCACGCACGTCCCGGGCCGGCCGCGTTGCCGACCAGTTCGGCATGGGCACCTGGGTGCTGCTGTTCCTGTGGCTGGTGGTGATTGCGTACCTGCTGCCGGACGGGCGCACCGCAAACCGCTTCTGGCGCTGGTGGCTGCGGGCCGGCCTGGTGGGCGTGGCCGTGTTCGTCGTGGGAGCGGCCGGTGACCGGGAGGGTTTCGCGGAGACGCACGACGGCGCGGCGCTGCCCGTGCCGTGGCTGCCGGAGCCGTGGTCGGGGCTGCTGGGACTCACCGGCCTGGTGCTGGTGGCGCTGCTGTTCTTCGGCGGGTTCGGGGCCGTGTGGTGGCGGCTGCGCCGGGCCCGCGGCGACGAGCGGCTCCAGTTGCTGTGGCTGGTCTGGGGTGCGCTCACGGTCCCGGTCACGCTGCTCGCCGGCTGGGTGAACCATTTCCTGCTCGACGACGGGCCGCTGTTCACCGTCGCGCTCGCGCTGGTGGCCGTCGGGCTCCCGGCGACCGCTGGCATCGCGATCCTGCGTCACCGCCTGTTCGACATCCGGATCGTGCTGTCCCGCACCCTCACCTATCTGCTGCTCGTCATCGGCGTTTTCGTGGTGTACGCGACTCTGCTGCTCGCCACGGACCGGTTGGGTGGGCTGCTGGCCGTCGGCGTGGTCGCGATCGCGGTGCACCCCGCGTACTCGTTCCTGCGGCGGCGGATCGAGCAGTGGGTGTATGGCTTGCGCGCCGACCCGGGCGCGGCGATCCGGCTCCTCGCCGACCGCGTCGAGGCCGCTGACCCGGACGGTCTGGTCGCGGCCGTCACCGATGCCGTGACCGTCGCGCTGCGGGTCGAGCGGGTCTGGGTGGAGACGGCCCCCGGGGTCTCCGAAGCGGCGCTGCGGACCAGGATGGTCCACCGCGGCGAGCATGTCGGCTACCTCGCGATCCAGATCCCACCCGACCGTGCGTTCGTGGCGTCCGATTTCGATCTGGTGCGGGACCTCGCCCGGTATGCCGCGATCCTGGTGCGCTCCGAGCAGCTCAACGACCAGCTGCGGGAGTCGCGCACCCGCATCGTCGCCGGTCGCGAGGAAGAGCGCCGCCGGCTGCGGCGCGACCTGCACGACAGCGTCGGCCCGTCCCTCGCCGCCGTCGTGTTGAAGCTCAACGCCGCGCAGTCGCGGACCGACGCCGCTGAACGCAACGCGCTGATCGCCGAGACCCGCGACGAGGTCAAGGACGCGATCGCCGAGGTCCGCCGCCTCGTCGACGACCTGCGCCCGCCGGCGATCGACGAGGTCGGTCTGCTCGGCGCGCTCCGGCAGCGCGCCTCGTCCCTGTCCGGCGACGTCACGTTCGAGGTCACCGGCCCCGACGGGTTCCTGCCGCTGCCGGCGGCGGTCGAGGTCGCCGCGTTCCGGATCGCGTCGGAGGCGATGACGAATGTGGCCCGCCATTCCGGTGCGACCCGGTGCCGGGTCGGGGTTCTGGTCGACGGCGCGTTCGAGCTGACCGTCTCCGACAACGGTCACGGCGCGGACCAGCACACGGTCCGGGGGATGGGGTGGACCTCGATGCGCGAACGGGCCGCGGAACTCGGCGGCAGCTGCACGATCACGAGCCGGCCGGAGGGCGGCCTCGTCGTCCGTGCCGTCCTGCCGCTGACCTCGGACGAACCGGTGACCACGTGACCAGACTCCTGATCGCGGACGATCATCCGGCGTACCGCCGCGGATTGCAGCTCATGCTGGCCGACGCCGCCGACATCGATCTCGTCGGTGAGGCCGAGACCGGGGAGCGTGCGGTCGAGCTGGCCGGCTCACTCGTCCCGGACGTGATCCTGATGGACCTTCGCATGCCCCGCCTCGACGGCATCGAGGCGACCCGCAGGCTGGCCCGCGCGGGCTCGACGGCCGCCGTCGTCGTGCTCACCATGTTCGAGGACGACGATTCCGTCTTCGCCGCGATGCGCGCCGGCGCCCG
This sequence comes from Dactylosporangium cerinum, assembly GCF_042653625.1. Taxonomy (NCBI): domain Bacteria; kingdom Bacillati; phylum Actinomycetota; class Actinomycetes; order Micromonosporales; family Micromonosporaceae; genus Dactylosporangium; species Dactylosporangium cerinum. Next base: position 39,977 of record NZ_JBHSIU010000046.1, read on the forward strand.
CGGCTACCTGCTCAAGGGCGCCGAACAGGACGAGATCATCCGGGCGATCCGGGCCGCGGCCGCCGGCGAGGCGATCTTCGGCCCGCAGATCGCGCAGCGGATCATCGCCCACTTCGCCGGGGGTGCCGGCTCGACCGCGGCGGCGTTCCCGTCCCTCACCGAACGGGAACGTGAGGTCCTCGACCTGGTCGCCGCCGGCAAGGGCAACGCGACCATCGCCCACGACCTGATGATCAGCCTCAAGACCGTCCGCAACCACGTGTCCAACATCTTCACGAAGCTCCAGGTCTCCGACCGTTCCCAGGCCATCGTCAAGGCCCGCGAGGCCGGCCTCGGCGGCGCCTCCGTTTGACCACGGGCGGCTACAGTTCGGCGATCCAGGGGTGGCCCGAGTGCACGCGGGCGAGGAGCGCCGCGAGGGTCGAGCGCTGGTCCGGGCTCAGGTGCGGCAGGGTGCCGTCGAAGTCGGCCTGGTCCTTGGGGCGCGGTTGCTTGGCCTTGAACAGCAGGACCAGTTCGGGCGCCAGATACGGGACGCCGTCCGGGGTGTGCCGGATGATCTCGCGGTAGGGCAGCCGGACCGCGGGATCGCGTCGGCAGATCCAGGTGTCGCCGTCGTGGGGCTCGCGGAAGACGTCGAGCAGGTAGTTGCCGGTGGCCGGTTCCCGGAGCCAGGTCTGGTGGGTGGCGGCCAGCACGTCCGGGGTGGGGTCCGCGCAGATCCGGCCGCTGCCGACCGCGTCGAAGGCGTAGCCGGGGAACCGGGCGCGGACCTCGGCGAAGTCAGCGGCGGGGACGGCGATCTCGATGTCCCCGTGTGGTCGGGTCTGCTTGCCACGGAACAGATCCAGCGCCCAGCCGGCGGCCACGCACCAGGTGCTGCCGATCCCGGCCAGGCGCCGTGCGACCTCGTACGGTGTCCAGCACGACGCCCACCTGGCGGGGAGGGCCTCGAGTTCGGCTGCGGAAAGCTCGACGCCGGGTACGTGGTCCACGACACCATTCTCGCAAGGCGCCGCCCCGGCGTGCGACGTAGGATGGCGGGCAGTGCTGGTTCGCCCCTCCACCCGAGGGGCGTCGTAAGAGGGAACCCGGTGTGAATCCGGGGCTGCCCCGCAGCGGTGAGTGGGAACGACCGCCGTCATGAGCACTGGGTCCGTGCGGACCTGGGAAGCGACGGCCAGTAGGAGACCGGAGACGGTCGCGCCCGCGAGTCCGAAGACCTGCCCGCACCGCGTGCGCGACCCCGCGCACGCCGCCGACGGCTGCGCGGGCTGGCCACGGGCGACCCGGTGACGTTCGACGCCCCGGTCTGCCCACGTGCCCCTCCCGGGTGGTCGTCGACCACCTCGAGGGAAGGGAACACCGGCGTGACGACAACGCCATTCGGCCTGAGCACTGTGCTCGGCTATCCCCGCATCGGCCCGGACCGGGAGCTCAAACGGGCTCTGGAGTCCTACTGGGCCGGCCGGATCGACGCGACCGCCCTGCACCGGGTCGGCGCCGAGCTGCGCGCCGGTGTGTGGCGGGACCTGCGGCACATCGGCGTGGACGCGATCCCGTCGAACACGTTCTCGTACTACGACCACATGCTCGACGCCGCGGTCGCCGTCGACGCGGTGCCGGACCGGTTCCGGCGCCTCGGGCTCGACGAGCTCGACACGTACTTCGCGATGGCCCGCGGCACCGCCGGCGAACCGGCGCTGGAACTGACGAAGTGGTTCGGCACCAACTACCACTACCTGGTCCCCGAGATCGGCCCGGACACTGTGTTCGTCGCCCGGCCCGGCAAGGCCGTCGCCGAGTTCGCCGAGAGCCGCGCGCTGGGCATGACCACCCGGCCGGTGCTGGTCGGGCCGGCCACGTTCCTGCTGCTGGCCAAGGCGGCGGCCGGCGCACCGGAGGGGTTCCGCCCGTTCGACCGCCTCGACGACCTCGTCACCGTCTACGCGGAACTGCTGGCCGAGCTCGCCGACGCCGGTGTCGCGTGGGTACAGCTGGACGAACCGGCGTTCACCACGGACCGGACCGGCGCCGAGATCGACGCGTTGCGCAGCGCGTACACCCGGCTGGGCGCGGTGCGGCAACGGCCCCGGCTGTTCGTCGCGTCGTACTTCGGGGAGCTCGGCGACGCGCTGCCCGCCCTGCTCGCCACGCCCGTCGAGGCGGTCGGCCTCGACCTGGTCGCCGGGCCTGGCGACGTGCACCGGCTGGCCGGCTGCGGCCCGATCCCGGGCCGCACGATCGTCGCCGGTCTCGTCGACGGTCACAACGTCTGGCGGACCGACCTGCGCGCCGCCGCGGCCCGGGCCGCCGTGCTCACCGGCGTCGCCGACGACGTCGTGGTGTCGACGTCGTGCTCGCTGCTGCACGTGCCGGTCGACCTGGACGCCGAGCCGGACCTCGACCCGGACCTGCGGGCGCGGCTGGCGTTCGCCCGGCAGAAGGCGGGCGAGGTGGCCCAGCTCGGCCGGGCGCTGCGCGACGGCGTCGCGGTCCTGCCCGAGCCGCCGGGCGCGGCGCCGGCCGCGTGGCGCGACGAGCGCGTCCGGTCCCGGCTGGCCGAGCTGCCGGTGCGCCGGCGCGGCGCGTACCCGCAGCGGGCGCAGGCACAGCAGGCCCGGCTCGGCCTGCCGCCGCTGCCGACCACGACGATCGGGTCGTTTCCGCAGACCGACCAGCTGCGCAAGGCCCGCGCCGAACTGCGCGCCGGCACCCTCGATGCCGACGGCTACGCCGAGCAGATGCGCACCGAGATCGCCGAGGTCGTCGCGCTGCAGGAGCGGCTCGGCCTGGACGTGCTCGTGCACGGCGAACCGGAACGCAACGACATGGTGCAGTACTTCGGTGAGCAGCTCGCCGGGTTCGCCGCCACCGCCCGTGGCTGGGTCCAGTCCTACGGGTCCCGGTGCGTGCGCCCGCCGATCATCTACGGCGACGTCAGCCGGCCCGCGCCGATGACGGTCGGCTGGGCCGGCTACGCCCAGTCGCTCACCACGCGGCCCGTCAAGGGCATGCTCACCGGCCCGGTCACGATCCTCGCCTGGTCGTTCGTGCGCACCGACCAGCCCCTCGCCGACACCGCCAACCAGGTCGCCCTCGCCCTGCGCGACGAGACCGTCGACCTCGAGGCCGCCGGCATCCAGATCATCCAGGTCGACGAGCCGGCGTTGCGGGAGCTCCTGCCGTTGCGGCGGGCCGACCAGCGGGCGTACCTGGACTGGGCGGTGACGGCGTTCCGGATCGCGACCGGCGGCGTCGCCGACGGCACCCAGATCCACACCCACCTGTGCTACTCGGAGTTCGGTGAGGTGCTGCCGGCGATCGACGCCCTGGACGCGGACGTGACCAGCATCGAGGCGTCCCGGTCCAAGATGGAGATCCTGGCCGACCTGCGCGCCGCCGGGTACGGCCGCGGCGTCGGGCCCGGGGTGTACGACATCCACTCGCCGCGCGTACCGCCGCAGCATGAGATCACGGAGGCGCTGCGGCTGGCCGTCGCGGCCGTGCCGGCGGACCGGCTGTGGGTGAACCCGGACTGCGGGCTGAAGACGCGAGGCTACCCGGAGGTCGAGCAGGCCCTCGCGGGTCTCGTCGCGGCCGCCGCCGAGGTCCGGGCGCAACTGCGCTGACCTTAAGGCGTGTTTGGTAAGTGGATGCCGGGCTGCGGCGGACCCAGACGCCACCTGGAACCACGCCGGCCACACCCGGATACAACCCCGGTATCCGGGCGCGCCCGGTGCGGCCCCAGCCGACGCCTGGGCCTCGCCTCGCAGCGACCCCACTTACCAAACACGCCTTAACCGTGGCGGGGGCTCCGGGGTCCCCGCCACGGCATGACGCCCGTCGATGCGCGAGCGTGGGTCGCCTACCATCCGGGCAACCGCCAGGAGGGGGCCGGATACTATGAGTGACCCAGCCGATACCCGCGGGCCGTACCCGTTCCGCCAGGACGACCTGCCGGAGAGCCGCCTCCTGGCCGGCGTCGCGCACACCCTCGCCGACTTCCGGGCCTGGAGCGGCACCCACCCGGCGCTCATCGAGCGGTACACCGACCGCTGCACGGCGCAGGTCCTGGCCGCCGGGTCGCGTCGCCGGCGCGCCGACACGCAGGCGTTGGAGGTCGCCCACTTCAGCGTCTTCAACCTCGCCGAGCTGCCCCAGGCGGTCACCAAGGGCCTGCCCAGCGTCCGCGAGGTCCTCTCCGGCATCGACGAACGCCGCGGGGTGCGCGGGGTGGTCGGCACGCTGGCGCGGCACCTGCCGGCGCTGCGGGGCAGCACCGAGCTGGACTGGCTCGCCGCGCGCCTCGAGCACCTGCACCGCATCCTGCCCGACACGGTCGTCCGGGCCGGTGGCATGGGCAAGGTCGTGCGGGCCACGACCGGCGTGCTGCTGATCGCCGCGCACGAGACCGCCGGCGCCGACCCGGGCACCGCGCGGGCGCACCTGGCCGGCGTCGTGCGCGGCGCGTACGGGTTCGGCGCCGCCTACGCCATCGTCGACGACACGCTGCACGACCTGCCCGGCGACCACCTCCCGCCGGAACACCGCGAGCGGCTGCACGAGCTCACCATCAAGGGCCTCGCGACCGGGCAGCCCGCCGACCCCGCCGAACTGCCGGACCACCCCCTCGCCGAGGAGCTGCACGCCGTGCACGGGTGGCTGCTGGACGCGTACCCCTTCGACGAGCACCGGCACCTGTACCACGCGGCCGAGGCGATGTACCTGGCCCAGCACCGCGACGCACAGGGGCAGTCGGCGTGGCTGTACCCGGACATGTTCGTCAAGGCCGGGATGAGCCGGGTGATCGCGAACCTGCTCGCCCGCCGCACCGTCGGCGACGAGTTCTACCGCCGCAGCATCAACACGACGTTCATCAGCCAGCTGCGCGACGACCTCATCGACGCCGCCGACGACGAGCGCGCCGGGCGGCGGACCCCGTTCACCGACCCCTTCACCAATCCCGGCGGCGCGGACCCGCTGCATGACCTGTTCGCCTATTCGGCGTACGTCGCGGAAGAGGTCTACGGCGGGGACCCGGCCGTCGCCGACGCGCTGGCCTACTACACCGCGACCCGGCTGGGCCACCATCTCGCCGCCGACGCGGCACGCGCCCGGACGCTGCGGTTCGCGCCCACCGGAGCCGTCGAGCGATTCATCGCGGCGACCCCCGGCCGCCGCCGGGACGTGGCGGAGCAGCGGCTGCGGGAGCGGGCCGGGCAGGTGCTGCGGCACCGGGAACCCACGTCCGTCGACTGCCGGACGTTCATCGCCGACCGGCTGCCGTACCTCAACGACCTGCTGCACCGGCGCTGGCCGGTCCGGGAGGGCAACGACCTCGACGCGGTCGTCGGCTACGCCCTGGCCGGCTCCGCGAAACGGCTGCGCCCGGCGCTCGGGCTCATGCTCGCCGAAGGACTCGGCATCGCCCCGGCCGCCATCGAGCCGGTCCTCGTCGCCGGCGAACTGTTCCACACCGCGAGCCTCATCTTCGACGACCTGCCCGCCCAGGACGGCGCGACCCTGCGCCGCGGCCGGCCCGCCGCGCACACCGTGTACGGCGAGGCCAGCGCCCAGCTCGCGGCGCTGTCGATGATCTCCTCCGCCTTCGGCCTCGTCGCCCAGCTCGACCGGGCGTTCCCGGCCCGCCGGGTCACCGCCGTCATCGACTACGTCGGCACCGTGCTCGGACCCGCCGGCCTCTGCCGCGGCCAGGACCTCGATCTGCGGCTGGGCCGCGACGGCGCCCCGGTCAGCCCGGCGCAGATCATCGACATGTACAGCCTGAAGACGTCGACCGCGATCGAGGCATCCCTGGTGCCGCTCCTCATGCTGGCGGACCGCCCGCCGGAGCAGATCGACCTGCTGAAGCGGTACGCCCACCACGCCGGCGTCGTGTTCCAGCTGCACGACGACGTGCTGGACGCGACCTCGTCCACGGCGCTGCTCGGCAAGGACGCCGGCCACGACACCGCCAAGGCCAACATCGTGCGCACCTGCGGCCTCGCCGAGGCGCGCCGCCTCACCGACGCCCACCTGGCCGAGGCGGTCGCCTGCTGCGACCGGCTGCCGTTCAACACCGACCTGCTCGTCTGCGCGGTCCGCCACTTCGCCACCCGCCGCCACTGACCCGCCGCTCGGCTGGGTCCGGTCGGCGACGTACTCGTACCCAGCCGTGGTCACGCTGCGGCACAATGTGACCGTGCGGTACACCTGCCGGGTCGACGAGGCGCCGGTATGACGCATCACGACAGTCACTGGCCGCTGCGCGGCGGCGTGCAGCCCGGCCGGATCGCCGAGGTCATCTGCGACCTCCCCGACCGGCCGGGCGTCCGGGGTTCCGGCTACCGCGTCACCGGCACCTCGGTCCTCACCGCCGCGCACGTCGTCACCGCCGCCGGCACCCGCATCAGCGTCCGATGCGACGCCGGCACCCCCGCGGAATGGACAGCACAGGCCGGCATCGTCTGGTGCGACGAGGCCGCCGACGTCGCGGTCCTCGGCTTCGACCCGCCGCCGGCCGCCGCACACGTCACGCCCTGCCGGTTCGGCACGCTGCCGGACCGGCAGATGGTGCTGCCGGTCAACGCTGCCGGCTTCCCCCGCTGGAAGATCCGCACCGGGCCGGACGGCAGGGTCTTCCGGGACCTGCACGACGCGCACGGCACCGTCGCGGTGTTGTCGAACCGTCGCAGCGGTACCCTCGAGATCACCGTCGAGCCACCCGGCGCGGAGCCGGAGCACGGGCGGTCACCGTGGGAGGCGATGTCCGGCGCCGCGGTATGGGCCGGCGACCGGATCATCGGCGTGGTCACCCTCCAGCACCCTCGCGAAGGGCCGGCCCGGCTCACCGCCACCCGGATCGACACGTGCCTTGGCGCTCGCGCCCGGCCGGGACTCGGCGCCCTGCTCGGCCTGGCCGACGGCGCCGGCCCCGACACGGTCACCCCGCCCGGCGCGCCGGCGCCGCGTTCCGCGTACCTGGAAACGGTCCGCGACATCGCGCCCGCCGGCGGCCTGCTGGACCGCGCCGATGAGCTCAACCTGATGGCCCGCTTCTGCGCCGGCGCCGAGCAGTACCTGTGGTGGCGGGCCGAGCCGTGGACCGGCAAGTCGGCGCTGCTGTCCACCTTCGTGCTCGACCCACCCGACGGCGTCGAGGTCGTGTCGTTCTTCGTCACCGCCCGGCTCGCCGCTCAGTCCGACAGCACGGCGTTCACCGACGCGCTGCTCGACCAGCTCGCCGCGTTGCTCGGGGAGAGCGTGCCGCCGAGCCTGACCGGCCATGCCCGGGAACGGCACCGGGCGACCCTGCTGCGCACCGCCGCGGACCGGGCCCAGCAGGAGGGCCGGCAGCTCGTCCTGGTGGTGGACGGGCTCGACGAGGACCGCGGCGCAGGAATCGGCTCCGGGCTGCCCAGCATCGCGTCGCTGCTGCCCCGGGCGACCGTGAACGGCACGCCCGACGCGGTGAAGGTGATCGTGGCGAGCCGCCCCGATCCGCCGATCCCGCACGACGTGCCGGCCGGGCACCCGCTGCGGATCGTTCCACCGCATACCCTGCACCGCTCACCGCACGCCGGGCAGACCGCCCGCCGCGCCGGCGAGGAACTCGACGGGCTGCTCGTCGGCGGTGCGGCGGGCCGCGAGGTGATCGGCGTCCTCGCCGCGTGCGGCGGCGGCCTGACCCTGACCGACCTCGAGGAGGTGCTCGACCGCCCACCGTACGAGTTGGAGCAGCTGCTCACCGGCGTCGGCGGACGCACCGTCGCGGCCCGCCGCGACACCACCGGACAGACCGCGCAGCAGGTCTACCTGTTCACCCACGAGACGCTGCGGGTCCATGCCGTGCGGCGGCTCGGCCCAGCGCTGCTGGAACGTCACCGGCAACGCATCCACGCCTGGGCGCAGGGGTACGAGGACCGCGGCTGGCCCGATGACACGCCGCGCTACCTGTTCCGCGGCTACCCGCTGATGGTGCAGGAGCAGGCGGACACCGCCCGGCTCGTCCGGCTCGCGACCGACGTGGCCCGCCACGACCGCATGCTCAGCCTGACCGGTGGCGACGCCGCCGCGCTCGCGGAACTCAAGAGCGCGCAGACCCTCGTCATGGCCGCCGACGAGCCCGACCTGCTCCAGCTCGCGCGGATCGCCATGCACCGCGACGACCTCGCCGACCGCAACGCCTTCATCCCGGTCGACCTGCCGGCTGTGTGGGCGGTCCTCGGCCAGCCGGCCCGGGCCGAGGGACTGGCCCGCGGCATCACCGACCAGATCCGGCAGACCGAGGCGCTGTGGCGGATGCTGGCCGCGGCCGGCACCACCGACGAGGCCGGGCTCGCCGAGGAGATCGAGCAGGCGGTGGAGGCCATCGTCCGCACCATCTCCGACCCCGAGCGGCAGGTGTCTGCGCTCGCCCGGCTGGCCGGGGCCACCGCCACGGCCGGCAACATCCAGCGTGCCCGGGCCCTGTCCACGGCGGCGGAGACCGCGGCCCGTTCGATCAGGGAGCCGTACCAGCAGGCACAGGCCCTGCTGCACCTCGTCGAGGCGTTCGCCGCTGCCGCCGACATCGAACGGGCGCAGGACGCGGCCCGCCTGATCAGCGACCCGGACCGCCGGGCGCGGGCCCTGGCCGAGGTCGTGGAGACCCTGCTCGACGCGGGATCCCTGGATGAGGCCATGACACTCGCGCATGACCTGCGCGACACGCACTGGCGGTCGGTCGCCCTGGCCCGTGTCGCACAGGCGATGGTGATCGCCGACCGCACCGGCGAGGCCCAGGAGCTGGCCATGGCGTCGTGGCGGCTGGCCAGGACGGTGCGGGAGCCGGAACGGCAGGGCCCGACCCTGCACGACCTGGCTGCCACGATGACCATGTACGGCGATCCGAGGCGCGCCCAGGCCATCGTTCGCGGGGCCGTCGGCAATCAGAGCGGCGCCTACCTGCGCTACGCCCGCGGGTTCGCCACCCGGGGCGCCGCGGACCGGGCCGCCGAGGCGTTCCGGCACGCCCGGGCGAACGGCGATCCCATGCCGTCGGGCTGGTGGCAGCGGCCGGCCGCCGAGTTCGCCGACGACGCCCGCCTGCTCGTGGCGATCGACGCCGACGGAGCGCCGCACGACCTCAGCGAGGTGATCGTCAGCGCCGAGCGGGGCATCTTGTGGCGGATGAAGCCGGAGGAGCTGGCCGCGGCGAAGGCCCGCCTCGCGGCGGCCGCGGCGGCGCTCGGCGAGGTCGAGCACACCGCCCGGTTGGTCGCGGCCGCGGAAGAGGCGGTCAAGACGATCGGCAGCGAACCGGGGCGGCAGCGAATCATCGCCGAGTGTGCCGTCGCCGCGTGCGCCGCCGGGCAGTATCCGACGGCGGAACGTCTCGTGGCGCTCATCGCCGACCCGCAGCAGCAGGTGCAGGTCATGGCGCGGCTGGCGCTGGCCGCCGCCGCGGACGATCCGGAGTGGGCCACGGCCATGGCGGTGGCGACCGAACGCACGGCTCGCATGATCGCACCGGCCGACGACCGGGTGCGCACCATCGCCGCACTGCTCCGGGCCGCATCTGTCGCGGCCGTGCCGGGCCTCATGGTCCCGGTCGCAGCCGCCGCGCGGCGCCTGGTGGCGGGCATCGTCGACCCGCGACATCGCGATGCGGCCGTCGACATGCTGGTCACGGCGCTGGCAGCGACCGACCAGGATGAGTCCGAGGCGATCTCGATCTTGCTGAGCCGCGACGACGATCCCCAGCAACGGCTACGCCTGCTCCTCGGCCTGGGACAAGCCGCGGTCGCGTCGGGCGACTTGCCGCGTGCGACGAGGCACATCGAGGAACTGGCGGTGCTCGTCGACGCGCAACCACACGGCCCCGCCAAGACGGTCGTGCAGATCGAGCTGTGCCGGTTGCACGCGGCTGCGGGCGATGCGGACCGTGCCGTGCGCCTGGCGGGCACCCTGAACGGCACCGATGCTCGGCACCGGGGGCTCACGGAGGCGGCTGCGGGCGTGGCCGCAACCGGCGATGAGGACCGTGCCGAGGCCCTCGCCAGGTCGATCGGCGAGCCTGGCGACGACGACCAGAACGTTGCGCTGGCCCGGGTCGCAAAGTCCCTCGCGGCGGCCGGCCGGCTGAATGCTGCGATCCGTATCGTCGAGGGGCTTCGGCAATCCGGCTGGCTTGCGATCTCCGTCGCCGACCTGGTGGCCCGGCGGCCTGTGCCGGTTGCGGACGGGATCAGAGACGATTCCTTGAGCACGACGATTGTCGGCGGCACCGATGAGTCGGTCGCAGGAAAGGCGCTTGTTGCCGCCCGGAAAGGTGACCATGAGTCGGCAGGCCAGGCGCTGCGGTCCGCCGACCGGCACCTCAACGCGATCGCCGGCATGGAGCATCTCTGGAGCACAGCGGGAGTCTTCGCCGAGACGGCGCTGCTGTTGGGTGATCGCCGACGCGCCGTCCAACTCGTGCAGCGCATCACCGGCGAGCAGCGCCGCTCGCAGGTCGTCGCCGCCATCATCCGGCGATTCGCGCAAGACCATGCCGGCCAGCTCGACGACGCCGAGGCCTTCGCCCTGGCAGCCGTGCACCCTGACCAACTGCCGTTGGTGCTCGTCACCATGGCCGAAGTCGCGGATCCGCGGCGGGCCCGGCGGCTGGTCGCGCAGCTGTGGTGCACGGAGTCCTGGGTGACCCCGCTGTCCGGGCTCGCCAACGTCGACCCGGCCCTGCTGGTGTCCGTCGTCGACGAATGGACCACCCGCATGGTGGCCCGAGGCGTCTGACGCGGCAGGCACTCGGCGATCGCGGGGTCCTGGTAGCACCGCAGCGCCGGGGAGCCGGCGTCAGTGTTGCGAGATTCGCGCTGGTTGTTGGCAGACTGTCGGGTGTGATCGTTGCGGTGACCGGCCCGAGCGCGGCCGGCAAGACCACGTGGTGCCGACGCCACCACCCCGAAAATCTGGTCGCCGAGTACGCGCCGACCGGCGCGGAACCGGACGACGGGGACTTGTCGGCGCAGGCTGCCTTCTGGTCGGCGGTGAACTGCCGCCGGTGGCAGGCCGCGGTAGCGCGGGAGCGGGCCTCTGGCTTGGCCGTCTGCGACGACGACCCGTTGAAGCTGCACTATTCCTGGTCGCTGGTCCGTATCGGTGCGGCCAGTCCGGAACTGTGGACGTTCGAGGTGGCCGCGAACCGGGCTGCCATCGCGGCCGGCCGTCTCGGCTTCGCCGACGTGGTCCTGGTTTCCCTGCCGTCCGTTGAGGAGCTGCGCCGGCGCCGGGATGGCGACCCGACCCGTCAACGTCGCAACTTCGCGTTGCACGTTCGGCTGGCGGAACCGTTGCGGGAGTGGTACCAGGCGCTGGAGCTGGCCGCACCCGGCCGGGTGCGCTGGGAACTGCCGTCGGACGGCCTTCCCGCCGTACTGCCTGCGGCGAGGGCGGACCGGTACGACCCCGCGGTGTTCGACGCGCTGATTGCGGCGCTACCGCATATCAGTTGACCGGTGGTCACGGCGCCGCGCCGACCGAACCGAAGCGCTTCGCAAACACGCTCTAAGAAAGAATTAAGGAAACTGGTCCGGGAAAAGTGTAATCGAGTGGGCCGGAACCGCTCACCTGGTGCTTTGTCGCGGACCATTTCGAATTCTTCCTTTATGTCTTGAATCAAGTGTCGCGGCGGAACCATACTTGCCAGCGCAACGAGCCCAGACATTGCAGCGCACGGCAAGACGAAGGACCGTCAATGCGTACTGAAGAAACAAGTTCGAGCAGACCGCCGGGGCGCACCAGGCGCAGGGGAAGGGTGGCCGTCGGGGTCGCCGTCGTCCTCGCGCTCGGCGCCACCGGCACCTACATCGCCACCGCCAGCGCCGAGGAGGCCGCCCCGCCGGCCGCCCGGCTGGAGGCGGAGTCGTTCTCGGCGCAGTCCGGCGCGAAGACCGAGAACACCGCCGACGCGGGCGGCGGCAAGAACGTCGGCTGGCTGGCCGACGGTGACTGGCTGCAGTTCGACAACGTGACCGTCGGCGGCGCCGACCTGACCGCCCGGATCGCCGCGCAGCACCGCGCCGGCGGGTCCATCGAACTGCACCTCGGCACCCCGACCGGGACGCTGCTCGCGACGTTCCCGGTCGCGTACACCGGCGGCTGGCAGCGGTGGACCACCGTCACCGCCAAGGCGACCAGCGTCCCGACCGGACGGCAGACCATCGTCGCGGTCATGCGCAGCGCCCAGCCCGCCGACTTCGTGAACATCAACTACCTCACGCTCGGCCCGGTGTCGCGCCCGCCCGCGACGGCGACCGTCGCGCCGCCGGCCAGCAGCGCCCCGGCGACCTCCGCGTCGGCATCGGCGTCCGGCGGCAGCGGCACCGCCGGCTGGGTGCCCGTCGACCAGGCCGCCTGGCAGCGGGAACTTGCCGCGTTCAACGCGATCAAGCAGCTGCCGGTGCCGGCCGGCACGACCCGGGTCGCGGAGTTCCACACCGACTGTGCGGTGGCGAACGAGGCGAAGGACGACCCGATCGTCCTGCCCGGCCTCACCGGGGCCTCGCACCTGCACACCTTCTTCGGCCCGACCGTGGACGCCGCGACCCGGCCCGCCGACCTGTTCAACCGGTCGACGAACTGCAACGCGCCCGGCGACAACAGCGCCTACTGGGTCCCGCAGCTGACCCGCGACGGGCAGCCGGTGAAGATCAAGAGCTTCCGGGTGTACTACGGCTCGCGGCTGCCCGACCCGTCGGTGACGGTTCCCTTCCCGCCCGGCCTGGTGATGGTGCACGGCGACGCGAAACGCCAGGTCGCCACGCCGAAGGGGGCCGGCGGGCAGTTCTGGTGCGCCGGCAGCGCCGAGACCGGCCGCAGTGCCGACGGCAACTGGCCGGTCTGCGCGCCCGGCGGCAACCTCATCTTCCAGCTGGTCTTCCAGGACTGCTGGGACGGCAAGCACATCGACTCGCCGGACCACAAGTCGCACATGGGGCCTGCCCAGAACGGCAAGTGCACCGGCCAGTACCCGGTCGCCATCCCGAACCTGTCGTTCATGGTCAACTACGAGTCGCTCGGCGGCAACGGCCTGGCGCTGTCCTCCGGCATGGCCTCCTCCATGCACGGCGACTTCGTCAACGCGTGGAAGCCGGAGAACCTCGGCCCGCTGGTGAAGATCTGCCTCGACGCGAAAGCGAAGTGCGGCATCGAGCCCAAGTTCGCCGGCGGCTGACAGGACCGCACAGAAACGCACTGAAACGCACGATCGCCCTGCCGTCGCCGGTGGGGCGATCGGTGTTTCCGTGCTTTTCTGTCCGCACTCCCACGACGATTCCGGGGGCAGTCGATAACGCTTATTCCAGAATCGTCGGCATGCTCACAACCAGTGCCGCGGGCCGGGCGTGATTCGTACATTCAAGCGTCGTGAGCATTGTCGCGGCGGCCAGCCTGATGGTCGTCACCGCACTGTGGGCGGCCGGCCTCGACGGGGCGCCGCAGGGGATCGCCGCCGCCGGGCGGCTCGCCGCGTTGTGGTCGGCGGACCTGCTGTTGCTGCAGGTCGTGCTGATGGCCCGGATCCCGTGGCTGGAGCGGGCCCACGGCCGGGACACCGTGGCCCGCTGGCACCGGTGGGCCGGGCGCGCCTCGTTTCAGCTGCTCCTGGCGCACGTCGTCCTCGCGCTGGCCGCCCGCGCCGGCGCCGGCCCGGGACGGCTGTGGGCGCTGCTCACCCGTCCCAGCATGATCCTGGCGTTGCTCGCCCTCGCCGCGCTGGTGCTCGTCGTCGGCACGTCCGTGCGGTCGGTGCGGCGGCGGTTGCGATACGAGTCGTGGCACCTCCTGCACCTCTACGCCTACCTCGGCGTCGCCCTCGCCCTGCCGCATGAACTCGTGCTCGGCAGCGACTTCCGCGCGCCGGCGGCCCGGGCGTACTGGTGGGGCGCCTACCTCGCCGCCGCCGGCGCGATCCTCGTGTTCCGGGTCGGCCTGCCGATCTGGCGGACGCTGCGGCACCGGCTCGCCGTCGACCGGGTCGTCACCGAGGCGCCCGGGCTCGTCTCGGTGTACCTGACCGGCCGCCGCCTCGACCGGCTCGACGCCCGCGCCGGGCAGTACTTCGTGTGGCGGTTCCTCGACGGCCGCGGCGCCCTGCGCGGCAACCCGTTCTCGCTGTCCGGGCCGCCCCGCGCCGACCGGCTCCGGATCACGGTCAAGACCGTCGGTGACGGCACCGCCCGGGTCGCGGCGCTGCGGGCCGGCACGCGGGTGCTCATCGAGGGGCCGTACGGGCGGATGACCGCGGACACGTACTCCGGCGGCCCGGTCACCATGCTCGCCTGCGGGGTGGGCGTGACGCCGCTGCTGGCGCTGCTGTGGGACCTGCCCTACGGCCATGCCAAGGCCACGCTCGTCTACCGCACCCGGCGCCCCGACGAGGTCGCGTTCCTGCCCGAGCTGGAGTGGCTGGCCCGGCGGCGCGGGGTCCGGCTGGTCCCGCTCGTCGGCCCGCGCGCCGCGCCCGGCTCGTGGCTGCCGGCCGGCTACGCCGACTACACCGACACCGAGGCGCTGCGTGACCTCGCCCCGGACATCGCCGAGCACGACGTCTACGTGTGCGGCCCCGACGCCTGGACCGACGCCGTGCTGCGGGCCGCCCGACAGCTCGGCGTCCCGTCCGCCCGCCTGCACCGGGAGCGGTTCGCGTGGTGAGCCACCGTGCTGAGCTCAGCGGATGAGGTGCTCGACGATCGCCGGGTCCTCCGTCCACACCGGGTCGTCCGGGCGCGGGTCGTGGAAGACGATGTCGGTGAAGCCGAGCTCCCGGTACCGCCCGACGAAGTCCTCGAACGCCGCGACGCTGGCCAGGGGCCGCTCCTCGGTGTTGCCGACGAGGTAGATCCGGTCCACGGACTTCGGGTCCCGGCCGATCTCCGCGCAACGCTCGTCGAGGATCGCGGCCTGCTTCCTGACCGCGGCCTCGATCGCGGCGGGGGACTGGTCGGCCGCGTCCGGCTCGCCGTAGGTGATCCACGCGTCGGCGTGCCGGGCGGCGAGGGCCAGGGTCTTCGGGCCGGCGGCCGCGATCGCGAGGGGCAGCCGGGGCCGCTGCACGCAGCCCGGGATCATCCGCGCGTCCTCGACCGTGTAGTGCTCGCCCCGGTGGGAGTACGCCGGCTCGCGCAGCAGCCCGTCGAGGACCTCGACGAACTCGGTCAGCCGCGCGGCCCGCTGCCGCGGCGTGCGCACCTCCTCGCCGAGCACGGTGGCGTCGAAACCGGTGCCGCCGGCGCCGATCCCGAGCGTGAGCCGGCCGTCGCTGACGTGGTCGAGGGTCATCGCCTCCTTGGCGAGGGACACCGGGTGGCGAAACGTCGGCGAGGTGACCATCGTGCCGAGCCGCACCCGGCTGGTGACACCGGCGAGCCCGGTCAGCCACGGCAGCGCGGCGTGCCACGGCCGGTCCCGGTACCGCCGCCACGACAAGTGATCATAAGTCCAGAGGTGTGCGTAGCCGAGCGCCTCGAGATGCCGCGCGCGGGCGACGGTCTGCGGCCAAGGGTCGGTCGGGAGCAGCAGCACACCGAGACGCATGTCGTGATCCTATGCCGGCGACGATCACGACCAGTGCGGCGCCGTACCCGGCGCGCTGCACGACGGACGTCGCGAGACCGAGGTCGGACGCGAGCTGCGTCAACGTGCCGGCGAGGGCGAGGACCAGCCATTCGGCGGGAGCGCCGTACGCGATGAGCATCACGAGCAGCATCGAGTACCACGGGTAGGCGGGTGCGGTGACGAGCAGCGCGGCGGCGACCATGACGGCGGCGCCCCGCCAGGGCCGGTCGGGATCCGCGGTCCGGAGTGCGTACAGCGCGGCCGTGACCAGCAGCAGCACCGCGGCGGGAGCGACCAGCGGCGCCGGTAGCAGCAGGCTCACCAGCGCGAACCGGGACCCGTTCGAGTAACCCTCCTCGTGGAGATAGCCGGGCAGGTAGCCGAGGACCGCGGGGCCTACGGCCAGGATGTGCGGCAGGTAGACGGCGGTGATCGCGCCGGCGGCGGCCACCGCGACGCTCACCGGCCGCCGGCGCAGGACCGCCGGGCCGAGCAGCGCCGGGGTGAGCTTGGTGGCGACGGCCAGTCCGAGCAGCAACCCACCCAGCGCGGCGGCCCGCCCGGTCCGGGCGCGGGCCAGCACGTACAGGGCGGCGGCCGCGACACCGACGGCCACCACGTCGACGTGGGCGTTGTTGCCCGCCTCCAGAGCCACGAGGGGGCACCACGCCCACAGGACGGCGCGGCGCGGATCACGGCCGAGGCGGCGCAGCGCGCACCAGAGCAACACCGCCGTCCCGAAGGCGAACGCGGACATGGTCAGCTGCATCGGGCGTTCCCGGTGGCCGGGCGGCACCGCCGCGAACAGGGCCTCGGCGACCGGCGGGTAGATCGTCGGCACGTCCGGCCGGTTGATCCGCGTGCAGCCGCTGGGCACGCACCAGTTCGAGGCGTCCGGCCACAGGAAGCCGTCGCGCAGGCCGGTCAGCTCCGGCGCCGACGGCGGGAACCGGTACGGGTCGACACCGGCGCGCTGGACCCGGCCGTCCCAGACGTAGCGGTACATGTCGTCGCTGCTGTTCGGCGGTTCGATCGCGGCGGCGAGTGGCAGCGCGGCCCCGCCGAGCAGGACGAGGACGAGCGCGGTGCGGCGGTCGAGGCGGCACACCAGGTAGGCGCCGGCCGCGAACGGCACCCACATCAGCAGGTACCAGCGGCCGGGCAGGAACACCGCAGCGACCGTCGCGACGAGGCACGTGGCCGCAGCGATCCTCCGTGCCGTCACCGTCGCCGCCTGACGTTGGCCGCCGTCCACGCCACCGCCACCGCCCACACCACGGCGAGCACGAGGGCCAGTCCGCGGCCGTAGGACTGCGGGAACGCGGACGGGTTGTCGGCGATCCGGCCGGCCCCGACGATGAACGGCAGCGCCACCACGCTCACCGCCGCGCTGACGACGAGCGCCGCGCGGACCGGGGTGCGTGCCGGTCCCGGCACCCAGCGGGCGAGCGCCGCGCCGGCCAGGATGACGGCGGGGACGACGACGAAGTCGTGCGTGACGAGCAGGACGGCGAGGAAGACCAACTGCCCCAGCGGCTGCGAGCCGTCGTGGGTCAGCCAGCCGTAGGCGCCGTAGCCGGTCACGGCGAGGCCCGCGGCGAGCAGCGCGGCCCTCATGCGGACAGCACGGTGAGGGCACCGACCCATTTCGTCTGCAGGACGCCCGGGCGGTTCGGCGCGATCAGCCGGCACGGGTAGCCGTGGTCCGGGTGCAGCGGCGCGCCGCCGACCCGGAGTGCGAGGAGCGTCAGCGGGTCCCGGGCCGGTCCCGGCTCCAATGTGGACGTCCGGTACGCGCCGGCCGGCTGCAGCGACTCGACGGCGACCGGCAGGTCCACGTCGGCGGCGCCGACGAGCCGGAGCAGGTCGACGACCCGGACCCCGGTCCAGTCGGCGGTGGCGCTCCACCCCTCGACGCACGCGATCGGCAGCGACACGGTGTGCTGCGGCAGCGCCGCCAGGTCGGTGAGGCTGAGCGAGTGCCGGCCACCGGGCCCACTGACGGTCAGCCGGTAGTCCCCGTCCACGGTGGTCACGCCGGCCGCGGCCGCGGTCTTGTTGACCGGCAGGCCCTGCGGGCCGACGTCCGGCAGCCGCGGGGCGAGCACGGACAGGCGCCGCAGCGGCCGGACGGTCTGCCCGACGGTGGCGACGGTGATGACGCCGGCCGCGGCGCCGACGAGCGCGAGGACCCCGCGACGGGACCGGTCCGCAGGCGGCGCCGTGGCAATGACGGGCAGTTTCGCCGCGACGTGCATGAGCATCGCGCCGATCAGCAGCCACGCGGTCCAGTAGTGCGCGCCGACGAACCCGAACGGCATCAGCGGGTACCAGTACGCGATGTTCAGCAGCCCGGTGACGAGTTCGAACAGGGCCGCGCCGGACAGCAGTGCCACCGCACCCCGCTCCAGGGCATGCGGCACGCTGCGGGCCGGCGGCCACGCGAACAGCTTCGGGAACACCGACCACACCTTGGCGGTGAGCAGCGGGAAGCAGGCGAGCCCGGTCGCGATGTGCAGTCCCTGGGTGATGCGGTACAGCTGCACCGGGCGCGCCGGCCAGTGGAACCAGCCGGGTGGGTGCTGGATCGCGTGGCTGAGCAGGCCGGTCGCGAAGCACACGGTGAAGGCCGCCGCGAGCCACAGCCCCAGGTGGGCGGTCAGCCGCGGCGAGCGCAGCGGCGAGGTGAACCGGCGTGACAGCGCGGTCAGGGCGTCAGGTGGGCGAACCATCGGCTGGCCTCCGTCCAGGTCCCGGCGAGCCGCAGCGCGGCGTCGCGTGCGATGGCGGCGATGTCGTCGGCGCTGACGAACGCCCACGCGAAGGTGGTGCTGGTCCGGTCGGCGCCGGTCAGCGCGACGTGCCCGCTCCAGGTCCGGCTGCCGGGCGGGTCGACCTCGACGAGGACGCTGCCGGCGGTGGCGATGAGGGAGTGGCAGCGGCCGAGCAGGCGGGCCGGGTCGCCGCCGATGCCGATGTTGCCGTCGGCGAGGACCGCGCAGGCCCAGCCGCCCTCGCCCGGCAGCGGGCCGAACAGGTTGCCGTGGATGACCGGTGCGCCGCGGCGCCGGGCGTACCGCACCGCCTGCGGGCTGACGTCGACGCCGAGGGCGCGGCGGCCGGTCGCGGCGACGGCCTCGATGAGCCGGCCGGGCCCGCAACCGAGGTCGAGGGTGCCGTCCGCGCACCGGTCGATGAGCTGCTGGTCGCCGGGCCTGGGCCGGCCCGACCAGGCGCCGGCGTCGAGGGCCCGGACCACGGCACCGTCCGGGTCGATCAGGTCCATTGCCGCGTCCTCGCCGCGGGCGGCCCGGCGCAGTGCTGCGCCGTACACCGAAACCGGGGCGTTCATGCAACGGCCACCGATCGCGCGAAACGGCTCTGCGGGCAGTCGGCGACGACGGCCCGCACGTCGGTTGCGGTGTCGACGTCCCGCAGCGTCGGCAGCGTCGCCACCCGCAGGCCGGGCAGCGCGGCCCGGGTCGCCGCCCCGGTGTCCGAAGTGGACATCGGCACGCCTTTCAGTATTCGGGCCATCGCTGGATCCCGGAGGCCGAGTGCCCACCAGCCGCCGTCCTCGGCCGGGCCGAGCACGGCGTCGGCGCTCGCCAGCGCCGCGCACGCCGCCACGATGTGCCCGATCCGCAGTTGCGGGGTGTCCATGCCGACGAGCAGCGTGGCGACGCCCGGCCGCGCGGTGTCGGCGTACGCGGCGGCGAGGCGCTCCCCGAGCCCGTCGCCGCGCTGTGGCCGGCGGTGCCAGCCCGGCGGCGCGGGCAGGTCGCCGTCGACGACGAGGGTCCTTGCGACGCTCGGCGCGGCACTGAGGACGTCGACGGTGTCGGCGAGCATCGCCGCGGCGATCGCGGCGGCCTGCGCCGGCGTGTACGGAGGGCAGAGGCGGGTCTTCACCCGTCCCGGCACGGGGGTCTTCGCGAGCAGCAGCAGCTGCACCGGGGTCGTGGTCATCGGCTCAGCACCTTCGTCATGTCCCGGACGGCCCGGGCGGTGCCGCGGACCGTGCCGGTGACCTTCGACCGGCCGCCGGCGATCCGCGGCGCGTAGTTGATGTCGACCTCGGCGATGCGCCACCCGGCCTCCGCCGCGCGGACCACCATCTCGAGGGGGTAGCCGAACCTGCGGTCCAGCAGGCCGAGCTCCAGGAGCGCTTCGCGGCGGGCCGCGCGCATCGGGCCCAGGTCGTACACCCGGATCCCGGTCGCGTGCCGTAACCGCCACGCCACGACGGCGTTGCCGATCCGGCCGTGCACGGGCCACGCCCGGATGCTCGTCGGGCGGCGCCGGCCCAGCGTCAGGTCGAGCCGGCGGTCCAGGACCGGCTCGGCGACCAGCGGAAGCTGCCGGGGGTCGAAGGAGCCGTCGGCGTCCATGAAACACACGACGTCCGCGGTCGCGGCCTCCAGACCGGCGTGCGCGGCGGCACCGAACCCGCGCCGGGCGGCGTGGACGACCACGGCTCCGTGCGCGGCGGCGATCGCCGGCGACCCGTCGGTGGAGCCGTTGTCGGCGACGACCGCACGGTAGCCGTCCGGCAGCCGGGACAACACCCACGGCAACGCGGCGGCTTCGTTGAGACAAGGCAACACGACATCTGGCACGGATCGGACGCTACCGACGGTGAGCAGGCAAAGATCTTACGTGCAGCGAACCAACCATTACGAACCGCGAACACGGCCGCCCGCCCGGTCCGGCGTTTGCCTAGCGTCAGGGTCATGCGGATTCTCGTCACCGGCGGCGCCGGGTTCATCGGCAGCCACGTCGTCAGCGCCCTGCACGACGCCGGCCACGACGTCGCGGTGCTCGACGCGTTGCATCCGGCCGCGCACAGCAGCCCGGACCCGACGTTCGCGCGGGCGGACGTCCGCGACCGGGACGCGGTCGACGCCGCGCTGGACGGGGTCGACGTGGTCGTCCATCACGCGGCGATGGTCGGCATGGGCGTCGACCTGGCCGACCTGCCGGAGTACGTCGGCTGCAACGACCTCGGCACCGCCGTGCTGCTCGCCGGGATGGCCCGCGCGGGCGTGCGGCGGCTGGTCCTGGCCAGTTCGATGGTGGTGTACGGCGAAGGCGCCTACCGTTGCGCCGCCCACGGACCGACGGCACCCGCCCCACGTGTCGAGGCCGACCTCGCCGCGGGCAGGTTCGAGCCCGGCTGCCCGTCGTGCGGGCACCGACTGGAGCCGGTCGACGTCGACGAGGACGCCCCGCTGTGCCCCCGCAGCGTGTACGCCGCGACCAAGGTGGCCCAGGAACACCTCGTGCAGGCGTGGTCGATCGCCGGGGCGGGCACCGCCGTCGCGCTGCGGTACCACAACGTCTACGGGCCGGGCATGCCCCGCGACACGCCGTACAGCGGCGTCGCTGCCATCTTCCGCTCCGCCCTTTCCGCCGGCCGGGCGCCGCGGGTGTTCGAGGACGGCGCGCAGCGCCGCGACTTCGTCCACGTCTCGGACGTCGCCGCCGCCAACGTCCTCGCCGTCGACGCCACCGCGGTTGCCGGCGGGTTCCGGGCCTACAACGTCGCCTCCGGCCGGCCGGCGACCGTCGCTGCCATGGCCGCCGCGCTCGCCGGCGCCATGGGCGGCCCCGCACCGGTCGTCACGGGCGACTTCCGCGCCGGCGACGTGCGGCACGTGGTCGCCGCGCCGGTGCGCGCCGGCGCGGAGCTCGGCTTCACCGCCCGGGTCGGCCTCGAGGAGGGGATGCGGGACTTCGCGACGGCCGCCCTACGGTCGTAGCGGCTTTGTGCACAGGACGTCCGGGACCGGCAGGTAGCCCAGCCGCTGCCAGAAGCTGAGCCCGGCGGCGTTGTCCGGCAGGACCATGAGGTTGATCCGCGGGCAGCCGAGGAGCGCCAGGCGGCGTTCGAGTTCCTCGACGAGTCGCGTCGCGATCTTCTGTCGTCGTTGATCCGGGTGTACGGCGAGCCGCAGGATCCAGCCCCGACGACCGTCGTAGGTGCCGAGCACCACGCCCGTGACCGCGCCGTCCGCCTCATCCACCAGGAACAGTTCGGGGTCGCGGAGGAGCTTGGCCTCCAGTTCGGCGCGGGGCACGACGTCCCGGCCCGTCGCCGCCCAGACGGAGACGACGGCGTCGTAGTCGGTCCACTGGAACTGCCGGATCATGCGCTGCTCATTTCTGGGCGTACGGTTGAACTGCCAAGGGGGTGGTGTGTCATGATCGTCACCCAGGACACCATGCGGGTGGCCGTGTCGCCGATGTCCGCGTACGAGCATCTGGTGCGGTTCAGCGAATACGCACGCTTCATGTCCGGGGTCCTCGGCGTCACACCGGTGCACGACACCGCGGCGCATCTGTCGCTGGACATCGGCGGGCGGCGGGTCGAGATCGACGCGGTCCTCGCCGACGTCGAGCCGGGCCGGTTCGTCCGCTGGGACAGTGACGCGCTGGTCGAGTCGTTCTGGCTGTCGGCGGCCGGCGACGACGCCACCGACGTCGTGGCGGTCGCGGAGCTGGACGACAGCCTGGTGCGGATGTATGAGCGGCAGCCGGACGCCGCGTTGCACGCCCGGCTGCACATGGACCTCAAGGGATTCAAACGGTTCTGCGAGGAGAGTCGCTGAGACTCAGTAGCGGTAGTGCTCCGGCTTGTACGGGCCGGCCACGTCCACGCCGATGTACTCCGCCTGCTCCTTGCTCAGCTCGGTGAGCCGCACGCCGAGCGCCTCGAGGTGCAGCGAGGCAACCTTCTCGTCGAGGTGCTTCGGCAGGCGGTAGACCTGACGCTCGTATCCGTCCGGCTTCGTGAACAGCTCGATCTGCGCGATCGTCTGGTTGGTGAAGCTGTTGGACATCACGAAGCTCGGGTGTCCGGTCGCGTTGCCCAGGTTGAGCAGGCGGCCCTCCGACAGGACGATGACCGCGTGGCCGTCGGGGAACGTCCACTCGGCGACCTGCGGCTTGATCTCGTTCTTCACGATGCCGGGGACCTTCTGCAGGCCCGCCATGTCGATCTCGTTGTCGAAGTGGCCGACGTTGCCGACGATGGCGTTGTGCTTCATCCGGGCCAGGTCGGCGGCCATGATGATGTCCTTGTTGCCGGTGGTGGTGATGAACAGGTCACCGGTCTCCACCACGTCCTCGAGCCGCACCACGGGCAGGCCGTGCATCGCGGCCTGCAACGCGCAGATCGGGTCGATCTCGGTGACGACGACCCGGGCACCCATGCCGCGCAGCGCCTCCGCGGCGCCCTTGCCGACGTCGCCGTAACCGCAGACGACGGCGAGCTTCCCGGCGAGCATGACGTCCGTGGCCCGGTTGATGCCGTCCAGCAGCGAGTGCCGGATGCCATACGTGTTGTCGAACTTCGACTTGGTGACCGAGTCGTTGACGTTGATCGCGGGGAACAGCAGCTCACCGGACTCGGCGAGCTTGTAGAGCCGCTTGACGCCGTTGGTGGTCTCCTCCGTGACACCGCGGATGCCGGCGGCGATCTTGGTGAAGCGCCGGTTGTCCTTGGCGAGGCTGTCGGCGAGGGTGCCGAGGACCAACGCGAACTCCTCGGAGTCCTCGGCCGTGGGCTGCGGCACCTGACCGGCTGCCTCGAACTCGACGCCCTTGTGCACCAGCAGCGTGGCGTCGCCACCGTCGTCGACGATCATGTTCGGGCCGAGGCCGTCACCGAAGTCGAACAGCTGGTCGGTGCACCACCAGTACTCGGCGAGGGTCTCGCCCTTCCACGCGAACACCGGCGTGCCCTTGGGCTCCTCCGGCGTGCCGTCGCGGCCGACGACGACCGCGGCGGCCGCCTCGTCCTGGGTGGAGAAGATGTTGCAGGAGACCCAGCGGACCTCGGCGCCGAGCGCGACGAGCGTCTCGATGAGCACCGCGGTCTGCACGGTCATGTGCAGGGAACCGGCGATCCGCGCGCCCCGCAACGGCTGCGCGTCGGCGAACTCCCGCCGCGTCGCCATCAGGCCCGGCATCTCGTGCTCGGCGAGGCGGATCTGGGTGCGGCCGGCGGCCGCCAGGGACAGGTCGGCAACGGCGAACTCGATCCCGTTGCGCGTCTGCAGGAACTTGTGCATAGCCTAAGGTCACCTCCCGGTGACAGGAGGCGCCCTTGGGTCAAGGGTAGTCAACGGCCGAGCGTGGCGAGCCCTTCAGGGCTCGTCGCAGCGCCTCTCGACCGCGACCGCGACGTTTTCAGCCGCGATTGGATTCGACGGTACCGTCTCGCTCGGCGTCGCCGCAACCGAGTGTGCGGTAGACGTCACGGAGCAGGTCACCGACCTCGAACCGGCCGGCGGTCAGCCCCAGGTGATCGAGCTGGTCGAGGATGGCGTCGCTGCGGATCACGGTGCCGGGCAACGGTTCCGCGGGTTTCGGCAGTCTCGGGCCGGCGGTCCAGAACCCTGCGCTTGTCGTGTTCTCCGGCGGCGCTTCTCTGTTGCCGACGTGGCGCAGCGCCGACACCCGGTGCCCGCGGAGCTGTTCGAGCAGTTCGTCGCGGCCCTTGCCGCGCCAGGCGAGGATCTGGAACGGGTCGCTGTCGAACTCCTCGGCCAGGACGTAGCAGGCGGCCGTGAGGTGGCGGCACGGTTTCTGCCAGCCGGGGCAGTCGCAGTCCAGGACCAGCTCGGCGAGGCTCTGCGGGAACAGCGACAGGCCAAAGGAGTCCAGGAGGTTCTGCAGATCGTCGGGCAGGTGGCCGGCCAGCAGTTTGGCCGCGTAACGCGCCTCTTGCGACAGGGCGCGCTCGATGCGGGCCCAGTCCGCGGCGGTGAACGCCTTGGTGCCGATCCGGGACCGGTACGTCCCGCCGTCCTCGTCGAGCACCAGCGCGGTCACCACGCTGCTGGAGATGGTCAACGAGCGGACGTTGCCGGCGCGGGCGTAGCGGCGGCCGACGGAAAATGTCGTACCCATCCGCAAGGATTCCAACATGGCGATGAACTGGTGGGACCATCTGGTGTCATTCATCGATCGCCTCCGGCCGCAGCGTCATCAGGTCCAGGAGGTCGTCGGTGGACAGACCGGTGAGCCAGCCCTCGCCGCTGCCGACGGCGACCCCGGCGAGGGTCCGCTTCTCCGCCATGACGGTGTCGACGCGCTCCTCGATGGTGCCGACGCAGACGAACGTGTGGACCTGCACGTCGCGGCGCTGCCCGATGCGGAAGGCACGGTCGGTGGCCTGCTGCTCGGTCGCCGGGTTCCACCACCGGTCCACGTGCACGACGTGGTTGGCGGCGGTGAGGTTGAGCCCGGTCCCGCCGGCCTTCAGCGACAGCAGCAGCACCCCCGGACCCTCCCCGGACTGGAACCGCTGCACCATCGCGTCGCGGGCGCCCTTCGCGGTGCCCCCGTGCAGGAACTCGACCCCGGTGCCGAGCCGCGCGGCGAGGTAGGGCGTCAGCAGGTGGCCGAACTTGGCGAACTGGGTGAAGACCAGCGCCCGGTCCCCGGCGTCGAGCGCGGCCGTGAGGATCTCCTCGAGGCGGGCCAGCTTCCCCGACCGTCCCGCGAGGGGCGTGCCGTCACCCATCAGGTGCGCCGGATGGTTGCAGACCTGCTTGAGCTTCGTCATCGCCGACAGCACCAGGCCCTTGCGCTGGTCGCCGGCCCGCCCCTCGCGCAGCTTGACGAAGAGCTCGTCGACGACTGCCTTGTAGAGCGTCGCCTGCTCCAGGGTGAGGTTGCACCACTGGCGG
Organism: Dactylosporangium cerinum; assembly: GCF_042653625.1. Taxonomy (NCBI): domain Bacteria; kingdom Bacillati; phylum Actinomycetota; class Actinomycetes; order Micromonosporales; family Micromonosporaceae; genus Dactylosporangium; species Dactylosporangium cerinum. The sequence goes on from NZ_JBHSIU010000046.1 coordinate 65,275, forward strand.
CGTTCGAGCTTGTCGGGCAGGTCGGCGATGACGGCCCGGTCCGTCTTCACCCGCCGCAGCAGGAAGGGCCGGGTGACCCGGCGCAGCCGGGCGGCCGCGTCGGCGTCGGCGTAGCGCTCGACCGGCACCGAGTAGCGGGCCCGGAAGATGCTCGCCGGCCCGAGAATGCCGGGGTTGAGGAAGTCGGCGATCGACCACAGCTCCGTGAGCCGGTTCTCCACTGGCGTGCCGGTGAGGGCGACCCGGTGCCGCGCCGGGATCTCCCGCACCGCCCTGGCCGCGGCGCTGGTGCTGTTCTTCACGTGCTGCGCCTCGTCGAGCACGATCCGGTCCCAGTCCCGCGCCGCGAGCCGGTCCACGTCGCGGGTGGCCACCTGATAGGTGGTGAGGACCAGGTCCACGTCGTCCCGCAGCATCCGTTCGGTGCCGTGGTGCACCGCGACCCGCAGCCCCGGCGTGAAGCGTTCGATCTCGCGCCGCCAGTTGCCCAGCACCGACAGCGGACACACGATCAGCGTCGGCGGCCGGCGTCTCTGGTCGCGCAGCAACGCCTCGAGGGCGAGGACCTGCACGGTCTTGCCGAGTCCCATGTCGTCGGCGAGCAGGGCACCGACCCCGAGCCCGTCCAGGAACGCCAGCCACGACAGCCCCTTGCGCTGATACGGGCGCAGGGTCGCGTTGAGCGAGGCCGGCGCGTCGAGCAGCTCGAGACGCTCCACGGCCCGTCCGGTCAGCAGGTCCGCGAGCCACCCGGTGCCGTCGACGCCGGTGACCGGCAGCGGCAGGTCGCTCTCCGGGATGAGCCGGACGAGCCGCATCGCCTCGCCGGCCGACATGTGCCCCTGCCCGCCGCGGGCGAGGAACGCGAGCCCGGCCCGCAGCCGCTCCCGGTCCAGGTGCACCCAGCGGCCCCGCAGCCGCACCAGGGGCACCTTCGCCCGGGCCAGCTCCTGCAGGTCCGCCTCGCTGAGGAACTCGTCGCCGATCGCCAGACCCCACCGGTAGCGCACGATCGCGTCCCGGTTCGCCGTGGTGTCCCGCAGCACCGGGCTGGCCGGCTGCGCCGTATGCGTCGTCAGCGTCAGCCCCAGGTCCTGCCGCCGCTGCCACTGCGCCGGCAACAACACCCCGAAGCCCGCGTCGTGCAGTATCCCCGCGTGCCGCAGGAAGTCGTAGGCACCGATCGTGTCGAGCCGCAGGTGCTCCGGCCGGGCCTGGTGCAGCGCCTCGTCCAGCTCGGCCCAGAGCCGGCTGGCCCGCCCCAGGTCCTCCAGCAGCACGTCCTGCGGGTAGTCGACCCACCGGAAGAGCGGCGACGACGCGTCCAGCCACACGTCCTGCGCCGGCACGAGCAGCCCGGGCTCGGCGACCGGCTGCAGCAAAAACTCCACCAGCCACCCGGATGCGTCCCGCCCGTCGTCCACCCGCACCGCGCCGCCCCGGGCCGGCCCCGGGCCGTCGTCCTCGCCGTCGTCGAACTCCTCGACGAAGCTCAGCCGGAAGCACAACCGCACCGCCGCGGGCCGCCCGCTCGCCGCCCACCTGCGGATCGTGTCACGCACCCGCCGCACGTCGGTGCTCTCCCGCACCACCCGGCCACCGTTGCCCGTCGGCTCGTCGGTGCGCTGGCCGGGTGCGATGGCGGTGCCGCCGTGCCACCCGCCGCCGTCCTGGCCGCTGCCGCTCCCGCCGTCCTGCCCGCTGCTGTTGCTCTGCCCGGTGTCGGTGCTCTGCCCGGTGTCGTGGCCGTCCTGTCTGGTGTTGCCGCCGTCCTGGCCGCTGCCGCTGTTCTGCCTGGTGTCGCGGCTGTCCTGACTGGTGTTGCGGCCTGGTCTGTCGGTCGGGTTCGGCGCGGTGTTCGGGCGTTCGCGCAGGGCTGCGTCGGGGCCGGTGAGCGCGGCCAGCCAGGCACGGACGGTGCCGTCCTGGCGGACCTGACCGTCGGCGAGGATCGTCCGGTCGCCGAGGGCTGCCCGCACGAGCGCGTCGACCTGGAAGTGCAGCGCCGCCCGGACCGCCTCCTCCGCGGTCCAGTCACCGGCGGCGCAGGCAATCCCCGGCATCGCGCGCCACAGGGCCTCGAACGTGACGGCGTCGTCGCCCCACAGCACGGGGCGCCAGCGGGCCTCGATCGGGTGGTCGAGCAGGTCGGGCAGGACCCGCCCGCGGCGCACCAGGTCGGCGGCGAAGGTCACCAGGTCCGTGAGCGCGCCGATCGACGCACCCGGCCGGACGTCCTCCACCGGCCCTCGGCCAGGGCCCGCCGTCGGCCCGCCGGTGAGGGCATCCGTTCCACCGGCCAGGGCGGCCAGCCCACCGGTGAGGGTGTTGATGTCCGTGATCGGCACGGTCTCGGGCGCTGGGCTGTCGATGTCCGTGATCGGCACGGTCTCGGGCGCTGGGCTGTCGATGTCAGCGATCGGCACGGTCTCGGGCTCGGGGGCGTCGAGGTCCGTGACCGGCAGGGGCTCGAGCTCGACGCCGGCCGCGACGTGCACCACGGGGACGGTCCACAGCATCGTCCGGGAAGCGTCTGCCGGTGCAAGGGCGGACAGTTCCGGCGACGGAGCGGGACGGGCGCCGACCGTGGGCAGCGCCAGATCGGCGGTGCCCACCGCACCGGAAATCGGCGGCAGCGTCGCGAACGGGTGCGGGATTGCCCGCCGCGGACGGCGCTGCAGACCCGAGCCGGGGCCGGCGGGCGTCTCCGCCCAGCAGGCGAGCCGGCCTTCCGTGGTGATGACCCCGTGCACGACGTTCACCTGAAGACCGTACTGCGTGCCGCGCCCACACCGACGCCGCCGCCCGCGCACGTCCACGTGGGTGGCTTCGTTGATGACAACCGGCCCACTCGAAGCGCCTCTGCAATGCCACCGATGCCGGTGACGTGGGGCCCTTCCATGCGCGACGATCATCCGATCGACCTGCTGGTCGCCGCGGTGGAAGGAGCGGCGCCCGCCTCGATCGCCTTGACGTCGCGGTCAGGGCTGTCGGGTTCTTCCGCGACGTGGTCGTCCACGCGGCCAGCCGGCGACTTCGGTCACCGTGGAGATCCTCACGCTGCGCTGAGAGCGTAAAGGTTCACGATCGTGGATTGCCGGGTGGTGCGGGGGTGTGGTGTCCGGTTAGGTGGGCAAGATGGCGCAGCGGGGGCTCGGCCGGCGGTTCAACCAGTTGTGGGCGGCCGTGGCCGCGGGCAATCTCGGTGACGGGGTGTATCGGGTCGCGATCGGCCTGCTGGCCGCGCGGCTGACCAGCGACCCGTTGGCGTTCTCGGTGCTGACCGCGCTCGGGTTCCTGCCGTGGCTGGTGCTCGGGCTGCCGTCCGGGGTGCTGGTCGACCGGTATGACCGTCGTCGGCTAGCGCTCCTCGTCGGTGTGGTCCGCACCGGGGTCCTCGCGGTGCTGCTCGTCGCGGTCGCCGCCGATCGGGCTTCGTTGTGGCTGCTGTACACGGTCGTGCTGGTGCTGGGCTCCTGCGAGACCGTGTATGACAACGCGGTCGGCTCGATGGTGCCGGCCGTGGTGGGTGACCGGGAGCGGCTGGAGACCGCGAACGGCAGGCTGCTGGGCGCGGAGCTGGTGGCGCAGAGCTTCATCGGGCCGCCGCTGGCCAGTGCCGTGTTCGCGCTGCTGGCGGGGGCCGCGTTCGGGATCAACGTGGCGTGTTACGCCATTGCGGTGGTGCTGATGCTGGCGTTGCCCGGCACGTACCGGGCGACGGCCGGGCAACCGGTGCGGATGGTGCAGGCGATGGGGCAGGGGTTGCGGTTCGTGCGTCGCCACTGGGTGCATCGGAACCTGCTGTCCGTGGTCGTCGTGCTGGGGTTCGCCAATGCCATGTCGACGGCGCTGGTCGTGCTGTGGAGCCGGGAGACGCTCGGGGTGCCGGAGGCGGCGTTCGGGTTCTTCCTGCTGACGTCGGCGGTCGGCGCGCTGGCCGGCAGCCAGAGCGCCGCGTGGGTCGCGGCGAGGGCCGGGCGCGGCCGGACGATGGCCCTCGCCGCGATCGTCACGGGGCTGGGCCTGCTGCTCGCGGCCGCCACCCGATCGGTGTATGTCGCGGCGCTCGGGTGGGCGCTCACGGGCTGGGCGATCCTCGTGTGGAACGTGGTGTATGGCTCGCTCCGGCAGCGCCTGACCCCGGACGCGCTGCTGGGCCGCACCATCGGCATCTACCGCGTGTTCGCCTGGGGCGTGATGCCCCTGGGCGCGCTGGCCGGTGGCGCGCTCGCCAAGGTCGGAGCCGGCGACCTGCGCACCCCGATCCTGGTGGGTGCGGTGCTCACGCTCGCCGCGGGTGGGTATGCCGCCCTTCAGTTCAGCAACGCCCGCATCGACGCCGCGGTCGCCGAGGCCGACAAAAACGCCGAAGAAGGCAGAACGGCCGAGGAGGGCGGAAACGATGAGGAAGGCAGAAACCCCGGAGAAGTGAGAACCGCCGAAATCGGCGAGGATGCCGGAACGGGCGAAGCCGCGGTCAGTGGTGGTCGCGGCGCAGCGTGATTTTGGTGGCGCGGGTCGGTGGGGCCGGCTGGGTGCTGAAATACGCGAGCAGAACGCACGTCAGCGGCGCCTCCGGGGCGGTGATCCGGTGGGCGGTCACGTGCGCGGAGTCCCAGTGGATGCGGGGCAGGTCCTGGCTCGGGCCGAAGCAGGCGTCGAGCTCGGCCCGGGTGAGGGCCGGCTCGGTGAAGTGGATGACGACGGCGGACAGGCCGGCCCGGTCGAAGGACAGTTCGAGCCGCGCGGTGCCGGGCGGGCTCGGCTGCACGAACAGCCGGCCGAAGTCGTCCTGCGTCGGCGCCGGCAGCCCGAGCAGCGCGGCGACCTCCGCCGGGTGCTCGGTGGTGACCCCGCAGATCCGCCGTGACCAGGTCCACAACAGATCCGTGGTGATCGGGCGGGCGATCAGGTCGAGCAGGTGCGCGGGCGCCGGCGGGCGGCGCCACACCGTGGGCCAGTCGTCCAGGTCGACCAGTTCGGACCCGTCGACGATGAGGGTGTACAGCGGCTCCGCCGGGAAGTCGTTGACCCGCACGGTGAGGGTGCGACCGTCGACCTCGGCGTGATACGGGAACTCGCCGTCACCCGAGTGCTCCCACCGGATGGGTGTGGCGGTCAGGTCGCTCATGACAGGGAGCCCTCAAAGACGCGAGACAAAGTGGACCCGGACAGCGTATGGGGTGTCCGCAAGCCCACACTTGAGCGGCGTCACAAACCGGCCCGGAAACCGCCGCGCGGCGCTAGCGTCGCAGGTGCCATGCGCAGACATGTCATGTGGGCGATCGGGCTCACCGCGTACATCATCGCCGTGTTCCACCGGTCCTCGCTCGGGGTGGCCGGGGTGGCCGCGGCGGACCGCTTCGGGGTCGGCACGTCCCTGCTGGCGCTGCTGTCCGTGGCGCAGCTGGCCGTCTACGCCGGCATGCAGATCCCGGTCGGGGTGCTGCTGGACCGGTTCGGGTCGCGGCGCATGCTGGTCGGCGGCGGGCTGCTCATGGTGGCCGGGCAGCTGCTGTTCGCCTACGCCCACGACATCGGTCCCGCGATCGCGGCCCGGGTGCTCATCGGCGTCGGCGACGCGATGACGTTCATCAGCGTGCTGCGGGTCGTCGCGATGTGGTACCCGCCGCGCCGCAACCCCTTGATGGTGCAGCTCACCGGCATGGTCGGGCAGCTCGGCGCGCTGTCGTCGGCGGTGCCGCTGGTGGTGCTGCTGCGGGACGCGGGGTGGACGGCCACGTTCGTCGGCGCGGCCGGGCTGGGCGCCGCCGCGATCACCCTGGTGGCGTTCACGCTGAAGGACTCGCCCGAGCCCGAGACCGAGAGCGACACCGAGGCCGAGGCCGACACCGAGGCCTACACCGACACCGACACCGACACGAGGTCGGGGCGGGCAAAAGCCGCGAAAGGCGCCGACACGGGGCTGAAGCGCTCCTGGGAGCACCCCGGGACGCGGCTCGGCCTGTGGACGCACTTCGTGGCGCAGTTCTCCGGCAGCGTGTTCGCGCTGCTGTGGGGGTATCCGTTCCTGACGCAGGGCGAAGGCCTCGACCCGGCGACCGCGGCGCTGCTGCTGTCGCTGCTGACCGTCGGCGGCATCGTCCTCGGGCCGGTCGTCGGGCACTTCTGCGGGCGGCTGCCGTATCACCGCTCGACCCTGGTGCTGGGCATCGTGGCGAGCTCGGCGCTCGCGTGGACCGTGGTGCTGCTGTGGCCCGGCCGGGCGCCGGTCGCCGTGCTCACCGGGCTGGTCCTGGTCCTGGCCGTGAATGGGCCCGGCTCGATGATCGGGTTCGACTACGCGCGATCGTTCAATCCGGCGGCGCGGATCGGCGGGGCGACCGGCATCGTCAACGTCGGCGGGTTCGCCGCGTCCATCGTCGTGATCATCGGCATCGGGGTGCTGCTGGACCTGCAGACCCGCGACGGCGCCGCCCACCCGACGCTCGGGGCGTACAAGTGGGCGTTCGCCATCCAGTACCTGCTGTGGGGGCTCGGCGCGGCCCAGGTGTGGCGCTACCGGCGCACCACCCGGCGCATCATGCGGCCGGAGCACCTCGCCGCGATGCGCCGCGGCGAGGCACTGCCGGTCACGCCGTAGCCAGCGTCCGCCACAGGAACTCGAACGCCAGGGCCCACTTGAACGCCAGCTGCGCGTTGTCCGCGGCGCCGCCGTGGCCGCCCTCGATGTTCTCGTAGTAGCTGACGTCGTGGCCGTGCTCGCGCAGCCGGGCGACCATCTTGCGGGCGTGGCCGGGGTGCACCCGGTCGTCACGGGTCGAGGTGGTGATGAGCGTCGGCGGGTAGGGCACGCCCTGGCGGATGTTCTGATACGGCGAGAACAGCCGCAGGTACGCCCAGTCGTCGGCGACGTCGGGATCGCCGTACTCCGCCGTCCACGACGCCCCGGCCAGGAGCAGGTGGTAGCGGCGCATGTCCAGCAGCGGCACCGCGCACACGATCGCGCCGAACAGCTCCGGGTAGCGGGTCAGCATGACGCCCATGAGCAGGCCGCCGTTGGAGCCGCCCTCGATGCCCAGCTGCGCGCGGGTGGTGATGCCCCGCTCGACGAGGTCGGTGGCGACCGCGGCGAAGTCCTCGTAGGCGCGGGGGCGGTTCTCCCGCAGTGCGGAGCGGTGCCACTGCGGACCGTATTCGCCGCCGCCACGGATGTTCGCCACCACGTAGGTGCCGCCGCGGGCCAGCCAGCCGCGGCCGATGATCGCGCTGTAGGACGGGACCCGCGACACCTCGAAGCCGCCGTAGCCGCTCAGCAGCGTCGGTCCCGGCCCGGCGGACGGGTCGCCGACGACGAAGTACGGCACCTGCGTGCCGTCGGCGGAGGTGGCGAAGAACTGCCGGGTGGTGATCCCGTCGGTGGGGAAATAGGCCGGGCCCTGCTTCAGCGTGGTCGGCGGGTCGCCGCCGAGGACACCGTGGCGCAGCGTCGGCGGGAGCGTGAAGCCGCTGGACAGCAGCAGGTACTGCTCGTCGGCGTCGGCGTTGGTGTTCCACACGTCGGTCTGGCCCAGCTCGAGGCCGCCCAGCACGGTGCGCTCCCAGCTGCCGTCCACGAACGTCAGCAGCTCGAGGCGGCTCTGCACGTCGGCGAGGAGGACCAGGATGAGCCCGTCGTGGGTCCAGTCGCTGTAGGACAGCGACGTGTGCGGGTCGGGCGTGAACAGGGTCGTCAGGTCCCGGCTGCCGGCGAGGAACGCGTCCAGGTTCACGATGAGCAGCGACCCGGCCGGGTGGGTGGTGCCGCCGACGGCCCAGTCGGTGCGGACCCGGATGAGCAGCCAGTCGCGGTGCAGGTCGACACCGGCGTCGTCGGGCACGTCGAGCTTCGTCAGCACACCCCCGGCGAGCAGGTGCCGCTCGGCGTGGAAGAAGTCCAGCGACCGGCGGATCACGGCCCGCTCGCCGGCGGCGGACGGGTCGCTGGACGCGCGGACGGACACGTCGTCGTCGGTGCCCTCGAAGACCACCGGGGCCTCGGCGAAGGGCGTGCCCCGCCGCCACCGGCGGACCTGCCGCGGGTAGCCCGACGAGGTCATCGAGCCCGGCCCGGTGTCCGTGCCCACGAAGATCTCGTCGATCGAGATCCAGCTGACGTCGCTCTTCGCCTCGGGCAGGAAGAAGCCGTCCGCGACGAACTCCTTGCGGTCCAGGTCGAACTCGCGCACGACGGCGGCGTCGGCGCCGCCGCGGGACAGCGACAGCAGCGCCCGGTGGTCGCCGGCGAGGGGGCCGCGGCGCAGGTAGGTGGCGCCCTGCCAGACCCAGTTCTCATCCTCGGTGGCGGCGAGCGCGTCGAGGTCCAGGACCGTGTCCCAGGTGGGTTCGCCCGTGCGGTAGTCCGCCAGCGTGGTGCGCCGCCACAGGCCGCGGGGGTGGGCGGCGTCCTTCCACAGGTTGTAGACCCGTTCACCGTGCCAGGCGATCATCGGGATCCGGTCGTCGGCGTCCAGCACGATGCGGATCTCGTCGCGCAGCTCGGCGAAGCGTGCCTCGCCGGTGAGCGCGGCGACGGTCTCGGCGTTGCGGTCCCGGACCCAGGCCATCGCATCGGCGCCGTCGACCTCCTCGAGCCAGAGGTGGGCGTCCTCAGCGGTGATCGTGTCGGTCATCCGTTCAGTCTGACGGAGCGACCGCGGGCAATGCCACGCGGACCGCCCAGGCGGCGGCGAACGCGGCCGGGTCGACGGCGCGGCCCCACAGCCAGCCCTGCGCGAGGGGTACACCCAGCGCAAGGAGCACATCACGCTGCGCCTCGGTCTCCACGCCCTCGGCGACGACCGCGAGGTGCAGGGCGCTGCTCATCGCAACGACGGCCCGCACGATCTCCTCGTCCTCGGCGCTGGTGCCCAGGCCGTTGACGAACGACCGGTCGATCTTCACCCCGGTGACCGGGTGCCGGCGCAGGTAGCCCAGCGCGGAGAACCCGGTGCCGAAGTCGTCGACGGAGATCCGCACGCCGAGGGCGCGCAGTTCCACGAGGACCCGTTCGGTCAGGTCACTGCCCTCGACCATGACCGACTCGGTGATCTCCAGGACCAGGTTGGCGGCAGGCACCCCCACCTGCCGCAGCGTGCGCCCGAGCCGCTCCGCGAACGCGGGGTCGCCGAGCTGCCGCGGTGAGACGTTCACCGACATCCAGAAGCCGTCGTCGACCACGCCGTCGGCGCGCCACCGGGCCAGCTGCAGCAGCGACTCGCGCAGCACCCAGGCGCCGAGCGCGGAGATGAGGTTGGAGTCCTCGGCGACGGCGATGAACATGTTGGGTCCGATCCAGCCGCGGACCGGGTGCTGCCACCGGCACAGCGCCTCGGCGCCGGCGGGCCGGCCGGTGTCCATCGCGACGATCGGCTGGTAGGCGATGCTGAGCTGCTCCTGCGCGACGGCGGCGCGCAGCGCCACCTCGATCTCGACCCGCTCCCGCACCGCGTCGCGCATCGAGGCGTCGAAGACGGTCCAGCGGTTGCGGCCGGACTCCTTCGCCCGGTACATCGCGGTGTCGGCGTCGCGCATGAGCGAGTCGGCCCGGTCGGCGCGGGTGTTCCTGGGCGCCTGCACGATGCCCATCGACGCGCCGATGACCACCTCGGCGCTGCCGCCCTCGGCGGTGATGACCTCCAGGGGGTGCTCGACGCACTCCATGATCCGACGGGCGTTGGCCATCGCCTCCGGCTCGGTGCAGCGCTGCACGATGACGAACTCGTCGCCGCCGACCCGGGCGATCGTCGCGGTGTCCGGCAGTGCCTGCCGCAGCCTGGTGCCGACGGCGACGATGAGCTGGTCGCCGGCCGGGTGCCCCCAGGAGTCGTTGACCAGCTTGAACCCGTCGAGGTCGAGGTAGAACATCCACACGTTCGCGGCCCGGTCGCCCCGCTCGTGGCTGCGTTCGTCGCCGAGCAGCCGCTCGACCATGATGCTGAGCATCCGCCGGTTCGGCAGGTCGGTGAGGGGGTCGTGGGTCGCCTGGTGCTCGAAGCGCCGCTGCGCGGCGGCGTGGCTCTGCACCGCGGCGGAGGCCCGCACCAGCAGCAGCGCGACGATCGCGGCGCCGCCGAGGCCGAGGGCCCAGCGCTTCACCGGCGTGTCGGCGCTGAGGGTGACGGTGAGCACGAACGGCACCGCGACCGCCGGGCCGATCAGCAGCATCCGCGGCACCGACCACGCCTGGATCGGCAGCGGTATGGCCCGTGCGAGGGCCTTCGCCGTCGGGTGCAGCGCGGCGGCCCCGCCGAGGGTGAACGCCAGCAGGAACGGCAGCGCCATCAGCCGGGGCCCGATCACGTCGCCGTGGCGCCCGATGATCGCGTAGCCGAGGTCGCCGGCGAAGACCAGCACCATCATGGCGCCCATCAGCATGAACGACGGCTGCCGCTTGGCGGTGGTGAACGCGAGGTTGGCCACCAGCAGGACGGTGACGGTGTCCAGCAGCGGATACAGCCCGGCGATGAGGGTGACGATGAGCGGCCGGCCGGGGATCGACGCGGCCGGCAGCACGAACAGCAGCGTCGAGGCGAGCGCCGAGCCGATGCACACGATGAGCCCGTCGACCAGCGCGTGCCGGTCCATGCCCCACCGGCTCTGGAACGTGACCAGGGACGCGATGAAGAACCCGAACCCGCAGATGGTGAACGCGTCGCCGATCTGCGCGACCGGCGCGGGCTGGTCGACCAGCATCGCCCGCACGATGATCCCGACGAGGAAGAACGACGCGGCCGCCGTCATCAGCCGCCACGGCCGGCGCGGGTGCACGGCGTGCAGGCGTGGCCCGAACGCCCAGGCCAGGATGCACACGACGCCGATCACCGCAGAGGCGAGGTCGGCGGCGACGTCCAGCGCGAACAGCGCGGTGCACAGGGCGCCGAGCGCCAGGAGCGCGAGCCAGAGCCGGTCGCGGCGCAGGACCACCCGGGCACCTCCAGCCTTCTCGTCGTGCGCATCCTATCGGCGTGCCGGATCGCATTCTGAGCAAAGGCGGGCTTCCTCAGTGCAGGTCGCGCAGCGCGTCCTCGATGCCCCGGTGGAAGGTGGGGTACGCGTAGATCATGTGGCGCAGCGTCTCCACCGGGACCTGCGCGTGGACCGCGACCGCCAGGGCCGACAGGACCTCGCCGCCGACCGGGCCGGCCGAGGTCGCGCCGACCAGGACGCCGCGGTCGGCGTCCTCGACCAGCTTGATGAAGCCCTCGTTGCCCACCTTGTGGATCCAGCCGCGGGACGACGACGGGACCTGGCCGGTGCCGACCCTGACCCGGGTGCCGGCGGCGCGGGCCTGCGCCTCGGTGAGGCCGACGGCGCCGATCTCCGGGTCGGTGAACGTCACCCGGGGCGTGGCCCGGTAGTCGGCCGGCGGGCCGTCCTGGCCGAGGATGTCGCGCACGGCGATGCCCGCCTGGTACATCGCCATGTGGGTGAACGCGCCGTGGCCGGTCACGTCGCCGACGGCCCAGACCTTGTCGGCGGCGCGCATCCGCTCGTCGACGGTGACGCTGCGGGCGGCCGGGTCCAGGCCGACCCGGTCGACGCCGAGCTTGGACAGGTCGACCTTGCGGCCGGTGGCGACGAGGAGCTTCTCGGCGCTGACCGTCCGGCCGTCGGACAGGCTGACGGTGAAGCCGTCCGCGTGGTGCACCGATGACGCCTTGACCCCGACGTGGACGGTGACGCCGTCGCGGGTCAGCGCGTCGTGGGCCAGGTCGCTGGACTCCGGCTCCTCGAGGGCGACGAGCCGGTCGAGGGCCTCCACGACGGTGACGGTCACGCCGAAGCGGGCGAAGACCTGGGCCAGCTCGACGCCGATCGCCCCGCCGCCGAGCACGATCAGCGACGCGGGCAGGGTCTCGACCTCGATGGCCTCGCGGTTGGTCCACAGCGGGGTGCCGGCCAGGCCGTCGATCGGGGGGACCGCCGGCTCGGTGCCGGTGCCCAGGACGATCCCGCGGGAGGCATGGAACACGCGGTCGCCGACGGTGACCTCACCGGGGCCGGTGATCGTCGCCCAGCCGCGGACGAAGGTCACGCCCTTGCCGACCAGGCGGTCGACGGCGACCTTGTCGTCCCACGAGTCGGTGGCCTCGTCGCGGATGCGCCGGGCGACCGGGGCCCAGTCGGCGCGCACGTCGGCGGCGCCGGCGAGCTGCGGCACGCGGCGGGCCTCGGCGAGGGCGTTGCCGGCCCGGATCATCATCTTGCTCGGCACGCACCCCCAGTAGGGGCACTCGCCGCCGACGAGCCTGCCCTCGACGCCGACCACGCGCAGGCCGGCCTCGGCGAGGCGCCCGGCGACCTCCTCGCCGCCGACACCCAACCCGACCACCACCACGTCCACCGTTTCCGCCATGCGCCCAACCCTAGGGCGTCGCGGCGGCCGACGTCCTTACAGTCCGGTGTTCTTCCTGGACCCGCGCAGGCCCCGGAGGCCGAGCACGCCGAGGACACCGACCGCGGTGCCGAACCCGAGCGACACCGTGATCAGCAGGACGTGGATCCAGAAGAACGCCGAGCCGTGCGGGGCCGTCCACGACCGCTCGTCGTCCCAGATGGCCAGCAGGAACCGCGGCCAGATCAGCCAGCTCCACACCGCGACCACGATCAGGACCAGGGACCACCGCCGGGACAACACCACGGCCGCAGTATGCCAGCGCCCGGCTGTCGGGTGTTCGGGGTGACCGCCGGCGGGGGGTATGACAGCAGGTCAGAAAGCCTGTCAGGCGTTCGGCGCATTCTGGTCACCGGCCCGTGACTTTCGGTGTATGGCACCGCATCGTGGTGATTCGAACGCACGGAGTGAGTGCGTTCGTGCTCCATGGATGGGGAGATGCGGATGATGAAGCCGATGACGGGCCGTCGTCGACTGCGCGCTGGCGCGTCGGGGCTGGTAGCCGTCGCGACGTCGTTGGGCCTGATCGGGGTCGGCGGTCCAGCCGCGGCCGCGACCAGCCCTGAGGCCGGCGCGAGCCGCCTGGGTGGCGGCTGGTCCGCCGACGAGTGGCCGGCGGGTGCCGGCACCACGCTCAAGAGCGTGCGGTCGATCATCAAGGCCGACAGTGGCGCCGCGGCGTCGCTGACCGGCCAGGGGGTCGGCATCGCGCTGATCGACACCGGGGTCGCCCCGGTCGCCGGGCTCCCGGCGGCGCAGGTCGTCAACGGTCCCGACCTGTCGTTCGAGTCGCAGTCGGGCCAGCTGCGCTACCTGGACACGTTCGGCCACGGCACGCACATGGCCGGCATCATGGTCGGCAACGACGCGGCGTCGGGCACGATCGGCCTCGCCCCGAAGGCGAAGGTGACCTCCGTCAAGGTCGGCACCGCCACCGGCGCCAACGACGTGTCGCAGATGATCGCCGCGATCGACTGGGTCGTGCAGAACCGCAACCACGACCCGGCCAGCCCGATCCGGGTGCTGAACCTGTCCTACGGCTCCAGCGGCATGTCGGCCTCCACCGTCGACCCGCTGATGTTCGCCGTCGAGCAGGCGTGGCAGGCCGGCATCGTGGTCGTCGTCGCCGCCGGCAACGACGGCAACACCACCACCGCGCTCACCAACCCGGCGATGGACCCGTTCGTCCTGGCGGTCGGCGCGTCCACCACCAACAACACCATCGCCATGACCGACGACGACCTGGCCACGTACACCAACAACTCCAACCAGGCCCGCAAGGTCGACATCCTGGCGCCCGGCACGTCGATCGTGTCGCTGCGCGACCCGGGCTCCAACGTCGACCAGCAGTACCCGACGGCCCGCGTCGGCGACACCGGCTTCAAGGGCAGCGGCACGTCGCAGGCCGCGGCCGTGACCGCCGCCGCGGTGGCGCTGCTGCTGCAGCAGCGCCCGTCGCTGACCCCCGACCAGGTCAAGAAGCTGTTGACGAGCAGCGCGACCGCGCTGACCACGGGCGCGGCGAAGACGCAGGGCCTCAAGGAGCTCAACGTCTCCGCCGCCGTCGCCGCGGCCACCCCGTCCGCGACGCAGACCACCGCGAAGGGCACCGGCACCGGCTCCCTGGAGACCACCCGCGGCGGCAACCACCTGTCGTTCAACAACATCGAGCTCAAGGGCGAGAACTCCATCTTCGGCCCGTTCAACGGCACCGCCTGGGCCAACCTCGCCGCGAGCAGGACGTCCTGGAACGGCGGCATGTGGATGGGGTACCGCATGGCCGGCGACACCTGGACCGGCGCGGGCGGGACCGGCGGCACGGGACAGGTCACCGGTTTCGCGGGCAAGTGCATCGACGTGCAGAACCGGCAGAACATCAACGGCACGCCGATCCAGTTGTACGACTGCAACAACACCCCGGCGCAGTACTGGGTCCTCGCCGCGGACGGCACCGCGCAGGCCCTCGGCAAGTGCATGGACGTCACCGCGGCCGGCACCGCCAACGGCACCAAGGTCCAGCTCTACGACTGCAACGGCACGCCGGCCCAGCAGTGGCGGGTCAACACCGCCCGCCAGCTGGTGAACGTCGGCTCGAGCAAGTGCCTCGACGTGGACGGCTGGAACTCCGCGAACGGCACCCAGCTGCAGATCTGGGACTGCCTCGACCAGGACAACCAGCGCTGGGTCCCGCCGTCGGCGTCGCGGACCTGGGCCGCCGCCTCGTGGCAGGGCTCGCCGTGGACCGGCACCGGTTCGTGGAGCGACCGGAGTGGTCCGAGCAGTACTGGACCGGGCACTACTGGTCCGGCCACTACTGGAGCGGCCACTACTGGTCCGCCGACGACTGGTCGACGTCCAGCTGGTCATGAGCACACCGAAGGGGCGCCCACGGGGGCGCCCCTTCGTCGTGCGTCAGCCCAGGACGGCGTCGGACAGCACCGGCCAGACCTCGGCGGACCACTCGCCGAAGTCGCGGTCGGTGAGGCACGCGCAGGCGAGGCCCGCGACCGGGTCGACCCACAGGAACGTGCCGCTGCGGCCGAAGTGACCGAAGGTGGCGGGGGAGTTGCGGGAACCGGTCCAGTGCGGGGACTTCCCGTCGCGGATCTCGAAGCCCAGACCCCAGTCGTTCGGGTCCTGACGGCCGAAGCCCGGCAGTACCCCCGAAACCCCGGGGAACTGCACGGACACGGCCTCCGGCATCAGGTCGGGGACGAGCGAGGGGTCCAGCAGCTCCTGGCCGAGCAGGGCCAGGTCCGACAGCGGGCCGCGGGCCCCGGCGGCCGGTGAGCCCTCCAGGGTGGTGCCGCCCATGCCGAGCGGTCGCAGCACCGACTCGGTGAGCAGCTCCGCGAACGTGCCGCCGGTGCGGGTCAGGACGAAGTCCGCCAGGTACTCGAACCCGCGGTTGGAGTAGACCCGCTTCCGGCCGGGCGCGGCGACCCGCGTGTCGTCGTCGAACGCGACCCCGGACGTGTGCGCGAGCAGGTGCCGGACCGTCGAGCCCTCCGGGCCGGCCGGCTCGTCGAGCGTGACGTCGCCCTTGTCGACCGCGACGAGCACGGTCAGTGCCGTCAGCAGCTTCGTCACCGACGCCCACGGCAGCGGATCGTCCGGACCGGTGCGGTCGCGGACCCCTTCGGGACCCACGACCGCGACCGACGCGGTGGTGACTGGCCAGGTGCTGACGAGATCCAGTGCGCTCACACCGTCGAAACTACGGCAGGGCGTTGAGGAACGGCTCCTGGGTGTTCATGAACTCCCAGCTGTAGTACCGGTCCCAGTTGATCGACCAGGTCATGAGCCCGCGGAAGGCCGGTGAGGTCCCGCCGCGCAAGGTGTACGACCCGCAGCCCGTCCCCTTGACGAGGCAGTTGACGGCGGCCTGGACGACGGCCGGCGCCACATAGCCGTTCCCGGCGCTGACCGCGGCCGGCACCCCGAACGCGATCTGGTCGGCCCGCAGCCCGGGGAACGTCTGACCGGTGTTCGCGACCGGGAACCCGGCCTTGATCATGTCGGTCATCGCGATGTGGAAGTCGGCGCCGCCCATCTGGTGGTACTGGTTGTCCAGGCCGGTGATCGGACCCGAGTTGTAGTCCTGGACGTGCAGCACGGTGAGGAAGTCGCGGACCGCGTGGATGACGGGCAGGTAGGACCCGGCCCGGTTGTCCCCGGCGCTGGTGCCGCCGTAGAACTGGTACCCGAGCTGCACGAAGAACGTCTCCGGCGCCATGGTCAGCACGAACTTCGTGCCGTACTTCGCCTTCAGCGACTTGAGCGCGGCGATCAGGTTCACCACGACGGGCGTGGTCGGGTTGCGGAAATCGCTGTCGCCGGCGTTCAGGTACAGCGAGTGGCCCTCGAAGTCGATGTCGAGGCCGTCCAGGCCCCACCGGTCGATGATCGCGCTGACCGAGTTGACGAACGCGTCCCGGGCCGCCGTGGTGGTGAGCTGCACCTGGCCGTTCTGCCCGCCGATGGAGATCAGAACCTTCTTGCCCTGGGCCTGCTTGGCCTTGATCGCGGCGAGGAAGTCGGCGTCGGACTCCACGTTCGGACACTCGGCGACCGGGCAGCGGTTGAACCGGATGTCGCCGGACGTGACCGAGGTCGGCTCCCCGAACGACAGGTTGATGATGTCCCAGGCGGCCGGGATGTCGGCGACCCGCACGTATCCGGAGCCGTTGGCGAAGCTGGCGTGCAGGTAGCCGATGAGCGCGTGCTTCGGCAGCCCGGTCACCGGCGGCTGCGAGGTGGACGGCGACGGCGAGGTGGACGGCGACTTCGACGGCGACGCGCTGGGACTGGCGGACGGGCTTGTGGACCGGCTGGGCGACGGCGAGGCGGTCGTCGGGCTGGGCTGGCCGCCCGGGCCGTCGAGGGAGATGTCGTCGGCGTTGTACGCGCCGGTGCCGTACCAGCCGTGCAGGTAGACCTGGACGGAGGTCTGCCCGGCGGCGGTGGTGAACGGCACGGTCAGCTTGCTGTAGGCGGTGCCGCTGGTCCAGGTGGACGGGCCGCCGGTGACGCCGAGGTACACGTACGAGCCGCGGACCCATCCGGTCAGCGTGTACGCGGTGTTCGGCTGGACCGCCACGGTCTGCGTGCACTGGGCGGTGTCGGAGGCGGTGGCGTTGCCGTTCAGGGCGTAGGACCCGCCGTGTACGGGAGTGGTGACGACCCCGGAGCCGCTGCCGGTGCAGGCCCAGCCGGCCAGCGAGCCGCTCTCGAACCCGGGGTTGGTCAACAGGTTGGCAGCATAGGCATTCGTGGTTACGAGCAGACCGGTCACCAGCAGGATCGCGGCGCCGAGGATGAGCGCGATGCGCTTCATGGGGGTGGACCTCCATCGACGGTGCTCGCCATTATTAAGTTTGTTTACGGTTCTTGTAAAGGACCCTCTTCGTTCGCGTCTGTCGTCGGGTCAGAGATCGCGGCGGTGCAGCAGGGAGCGCACCCGCAGGTCCCGGCGCAGCCGCGGGTCGTCGAGCGCGTCCACGACGCAGCCGACCCCGACCCACGTGGCGCCGGCGCCGGCGACCATCGCGTGCACGGTCCGCGCCTGACTGCCGGTGTCGATCCAGTCGTCGACGACGAGGACCCGGTCGGAGGAGTGGATCAGGTCCCGGCGGAACCCGAGCTCCAGATGCCGGTCCCGGTAGTCCGGCGGGGTCGTGCGCCGGATCCACTGGTCGCTGTCGGCGGCGGGCGCACGGTTCTTGCGGACCTCGACGAACCCGACCCTCAGGTGCAGCGCGACGAGCGGCCCGATGAGCGAGCCCCGCGAGTCCGGCCCGAGCACCACGGTGGGCGCCGCCTCCGCAAACAACCCGGCCAGGGCGGGCCCGAGCAGCTGGAGCAGCTCGGGGTCCCGCCACCAGCCGGTGACGTCGGCGTACCGGCTCTCGTCGGTGCTGTCACCCCGCCAGACGAACGCGTCACGAAGCCGTGCCCGCACCTGCCGCACCTCGGATCCGGTCACGCGGCAAGGCTACGGTCCGGGTGGACGGATGCGTGAAGGCCCGGACCGACCGGGACGCGGTGCGGGCCGGCCTGGACACCGGCCGGCCCGCGACACTGCGGTCGCCCTCGCCGCGCCCGTGGCGGGAGCCCGGCTGGGACGCCCCGCCACGGGTGCTGGTGGCCGTCGCCGCGGCGACCCTGTTCCTGACCGGGTCGCTGCGCGCGCTGTTCGACCTGGGTGACGCCGTCACCGCGGCGACGGTCGAGGTGCCGCGGCTGCGCGACTACCGCCGGCGCGGCGAGGCGTTGCTGCTCGGTCTGAAAGGCGCGCTTGGCCGGGACCTCGAAATGGATGTGGTGGTCAGGCGCCGGTGAACAGGTCCACGTGGTCCTCGACCCAGTCGCTCAGGGTCAGCGCGGGCCGGCCGGTCACCCGCGGCACCGTGTCGAACACCGCGTGATCCCAGGCGCCCGACTGCCGTTTGAGCTCGAGCAGCGACTCCAGCCGGGGGCCGCCCCAGCCGCGGGCCTCGAACGCCGCGCGGGTCTGCGCCACGGTGCGCACGACGAGCCGCACCGGGGTGTCGATCGCCGAGGCGATGGTGTCCGCCTGCTGGGCCGGTGACAGCGCCGACGGCCCGGTGATCGTGTACTCCTGCCCGATGTGGCCCGGGCGGGTGAGCACGGTCGCGGCGACGGCGGCCACGTCGAGGGGGTGGACCATCGCCGAGACCGGGTCGGTTTCGGTGACGGTCATGGTGCGGTCGTGGGCGATGCCGTGCGCGTACTGCTCCAGGTACGTCATGAACGTCCCCGGCCGCAGGATCGTCCACGGGATCCCGGATTCGCGGATGACGTCCTCGCCGGCGCGGTGGCCGGTCGAGATCGCGTCGGTGGCGCCGAACGTGACGCCGCTGGTGGAGAGCTTCACGAGGTGCCGGACGCCGGCGGCGCGGGCCGCGGCGACCAGCGAGCGTTCCTGGACGGGACCCTCCGGGCCGTAGCCGGGGACCAGGACGAACACGGAGGTGACGCCGTCGAGCGCGGCGGGCAGGGTCTCGGGCCGGTCGAGGTCACCGTAGACCGCGCCGGGGAAGGACGGGCGGCGGGTCATGGCGCGCACGGCGTGGCGCCGCGCGAGCAGGGGGACGAGTTCGGAGCCGATGGTGCCGGTGGCACCGGTGACGAGAATCATGATCTTCCAAAGGGTGATCGCGGCGCGCACAGGCGCCGGGCGAGAAGTACAAGGGAGCGACACCGTTGCCCCAGGAGGGAACGGCAAAAGACCCCGACCCTCGGTCAGCTCCCCGACCAGGGCCCCGTCTCCGGCTTGTCGTGTCTCGCGACCACGTCCTTTCGAATCAGGATCAGCGTACCGCGCCCGGGTTCCAGCAGGCCCGCGCCCCGAGCCGGTCGACCGCGGCCTTGGCGGCCCGGGCGGTCCGCTCCGGCTTGACCTGGTGTTCCTCGTCCCACCGGCCACAGCATGTTGTCGTGGAACACGTCGTCCACGGCGCCCAGTGTGGTGACCGGGCGCTCGGGCGGCGAGCGAATTGTCGCCGCCCGAGCGGTTGCGTCAGACGTGCGCGGGTTCGGGCTCCGGCACGGCGGCGAGGTGCTCGCGGAGCTTCTCGCCCTCGATGTCGACGTTCGGCAGGATCTTCGACAGCCAGCCCGGCAGCCACCAGGCGGCGCGGCCGAGCAGCGACACGACCGCCGGCACGATCGTCATGCGGACCACGAACGCGTCGATGGCGACGCCGATGGCGAGGGCGAAGCCCATCGACTTGATGACCGGGTCGTCGAGGAGGATGAAGCCGGCGAACACCGACGTCATGATGAGCGCCGCCGCGGTGACGACCCGGGCGCCGTGGCCCATGCCGCTGATCGTCGCCTCCTGTGGGCCGGCGCCGTGCACGTAGTCCTCCCGCATCCGGGAGACCAGGAACACCTCGTAGTCCATGGCGAGGCCGAACAGGATGCCGATGAGCAGGATCGGCAGGAAGCTGACCAGCGGGCCGGGCGTGTCGAGCCCGACGAGCGAGGCCAGGTGCCCCTGCTGGAACACCAGGACGGTGATGCCGAACGTGGCGCCGACGGTGAGCAGGAACCCGGCGGCGGCCTTCAGCGGCACCAGGATCGAGCGGAACACGAGCATCAGCAGCAGCACCGACAGCCCGACGACCAGCAGCAGGTAGCGCGGCATGGCGTCGGACAGTTTCTCCGACACGTCGATGCCGACGGCGGTCTGGCCGGTCAGCGCGATGTCGGCGCCCTGGACCTGCTTGACCCTGGCGCGCACGTCGTGGACGAGCGTCTCGGTGGCCTCGTCGGTGGGTCCGGTCTTCGGGATGACGGCCAGCAGCGCGGTCTTGCCGTCGCGGCTGAAGTTCGGCGGGGTGGCGGCCAGGAGGTTCGGGGTGCCCTGCAGGACGCCGAGGGCCTCCTGCGCCTTCGCCTTCGTCGTGTCGGCCGAGTCCGTGGACACGACCAGCGCGAGCCGGCCGTTGAAGCCGGGGCCGAAGCCCTCGTCGATGAGGTCGGCGGCCTTGCGTGCGGGGGAGTCGGTGGGGCCGGCGCTGGCCCCGGGCAGCGCGATGCGCATGTCCGCGGCCGGGATCGCCAGTGCGCCCAGCCCGATGACGCCGATGAGGAGCACCGGGACGCGGAACCGGGTGATCGCCCGGGCCCAGCGGAAGCCGAACCCCTCGACGTGGTGGACGACGGACTCACCGGTCCCGCTTGCCTTGCGCAGTCGCCTCGGCAGGATCCGCCGGCCGGCGAAGCCCAGCAGCGCCGGCTGCAGCGTGATCGCGACGAGGACCGCGACCGCGACCGTGCCCGCGGCGGCCAGACCCATGACGGTCAGGAACGGGATGTTGACGACGAACAGGCCGGCGAGGGCGATGACGACGGTGGCGCCCGCGAAGACGACCGCCGACCCCGCGGTGCCGACGGCCCGCCCGGCGGCCTCGTCGGGGGCGAGCCCTTCGACCAGGTTCTGCCGGTGCCGCGAGGTGATGAACAGCGAGTAGTCGATGCCGACGGCGAGGCCGAGCATCAGCGCGAGCACCGGCGCGGTGCTGGTGAGCTGGACGGCGCCGCTGAGCGCGTACAGCCCGGCCATGCCGGCGCCGACGCCGATCAGCGCGTTGAGCATGGTCATGCCGGCCGCGACCAGCGAGCCGAACGTCACGACGAGCACCACGAGGGCGATGAGGACGCCGATGCCCTCGGTGCCGCCGACCTCGGGTTCGCTGTTCATGACCTCGCCGCCGTGCTCGACCGTCAGCCCGGACTGCCGGGCTGCGGCGCCGCTGTTCTCGTAGGCGGTGCGCTGCTCGTCGGTGACCTTGTCGGCGCGGTCGGCGAACTGCACGGTGATCAGCCCGTACCTGCCGTCCTGCGACACGGCACCAGTCTGGAACGGGTCGAGCGCGCCGAGCACGCCCGGCAGCTTCGACGCCTCCGCGACGAGCCCGTCCACGGTGCTCTTCGCCCCGGTCAGCTGCTGGCCCTGCGGGGCGGCGACGACGATCGTGCCGGTGGCGCCGCTGGCCTCCGGGAACTGCGACTTCAGCGCGTCGATCGCCCGCTGCGACTCGGTGCCCGGCATGGTGAAGTCACTGGAGGTGGCACCGCTGAACGCGGCGGCCGCACCGCCGAGCCCGCCGAGGACCACCACCCAGATGATCAGCACGAGCCAGCGGTGCCGGAACGAGGCCCGCCCCAGCCGGTAGAGCACGGTTGCCATGTCGGTCGTCCTTGTCGTGAGGGTTTACGAGAGGGATTCCAGCGCCCGGCCGGCGGTCGCGATGAGCGCCGCCCGCAGGGTCTCGTCGTCGAACTCGGTGCAGGCGAAGATGACGGCCGGCAGCCCGGCGAGGACGAACTTCGCGGACAGCCGCGACTGCGCCGAGCCGGAGGTCCCGGCGAGCGTCGCGTGCAGCTGTTCGGTCAGCTCCTGCACCGGCCGCAGGGCGGGCTGCAGCAGCAGGGCCGCCAGGTCGCCGTAGATGACCTGGATCTCCCGGCGGTGCCGCATCGCGAGGTCGACGAAGCCCTGGACCGCGATCTTCCGCGCGGCATCGGGGTCGGCCGCGGCGGCGACCTGGTCCAGCAGGTCGCGGAGCTCGGCGATGGCGGGCGCGCACAGCTCGGCGAGGATCGCGTCCTTGCTGTCGAAGTGATACAGCAGGGTTGCCTTGGAGCAGCCCACCTCGGCGGCGATGTCCTGCAACGACGTGCCCTTGTAGCCGGACTCGGCGAACTGGCGGGTGGCGGCGGTCAGGATCTCGTCGCGGGTCTT
Source organism: Dactylosporangium cerinum (assembly GCF_042653625.1). Lineage (NCBI taxonomy): Bacteria > Bacillati > Actinomycetota > Actinomycetes > Micromonosporales > Micromonosporaceae > Dactylosporangium > Dactylosporangium cerinum. The sequence continues at coordinate 87,450 of NZ_JBHSIU010000046.1, forward strand.
GCTGCGGGCCATGGGGGTCACCTCCGACGGCCAGCATGCCTGACCGATCGGTCAGAACCTGACCGATCGGCCAGTTCTGTGCCTGACCTCACAGGCCCATCGGCGGGCAGCGCCCGGTTGTGAGCGCCGGGGCGTCAGCCGGCGTGCAGGTGCGCCCGGTTGCTGCCGTCCACGATCGACCGCTGCCGCAGCGGTCGCTCGAGCCACACCGGCACGACCAGTGACGTCGTGGGCGTTTCGCCGCACGACTTCGCGGCCACCACGTGCGCGGTGAACCGCACCGTGCTCGCATCCTCGGCGACGTCGACCCCGCGGAATTTCATGCAACTGGAGAACGTCAGGGACACCTTGATCGTGCGCTCGTCCGAGCCGGGCACGACGTTGACGGCGTCGATATGTGCCGGGAACACGTCGGGGCCGGTGGTCAGCCATGCCACCACAACTGCGATGAGCACCTGGCTCACCGCCGCGGCCACCCACGCCACGCCCAGCCGGATCTTCGGCTTCCACGTCCGTCGCACCAACACACGGTAGTCGTGGTCGATACGTGTTGTGCGTACGGTGGATGTCCGGCGGATGTGCAGAGGGTGGCGCGGCTCAGCGGACGAGGACGTTGCCCCCGGTCGCGTCGTCCACGACGGACCTGTTGCCCAGGGGCTCCCGGAGGGACAGGTCCACCGTCCGCTGGTCGATCGGCGCCGTGCCGCACGTCTGCGACGGCCGTTCGTGCACGTAGGCGCTGAGCCGCACGACCTCTGTCGCCTCGACGACGTCGATCCGGTCAAGCTCGTCGCAGCTGGAAAACGTCAGGTGCACGTGCAGTTGCTGCCCGTCGGCAGCGACCGCGTCGATCGAGATGCGCTCCGCCGGCGGCTCCGCCATCGAGAACCAGGCCACGGCCCCGGTCGCCGCGGCCACCGCGAGCACCCCGGCCGTCAGCCACACCACGCTCTGCCGCCGCATCACAGACCCCCGTTCACCGTGCCGGTCACCACACGCACGGTAACGGGGATCGATACGTTCTGTCTGTCCCTACAGGCCTGCGCGGACGGCGGCCTCCACCGTGGCGGGGACGGGCCCGCCGTGCAGGGCGTCGAGGGCGAGCAGCGCCGCACCCGCCACCGGCGGCGAGGACAGCACCGTCACCGACGCCCGCGGCGACAGGGCGGCCAGCCTGCCGAGGATGTCCGTGTGCAGCACCGGGTGGCGGGCGGTGAGCACCCCGCCGCCGAGCACGACGGTGTACGGGGCGTCCAGCAGCGACAGGCGGCCGGCGGCCACCCGTACCAGGGCCTCGATCTCCGCGGCGAGCCTGGACACGACCCGGGCGGCGACCGCGTCACCGGCGGCGGCGACGGTGAGCAGGACCTCGCACAGCTCGTCGATGCGGCCGGCGGGCAGTTCGCCGAGGTGCAGGGCGACGCTGACGGCCGCGGCGCTGGGCAGCCCGAACCGGTCCGTGACGGCGGTGGTCAGTCCGGTGGCCGGTCCGCGGCCGTCCTCGCCGCGCACCGCGTGGTAGAGAGCGAGCGCGGCGAGGTGCTGCCCGCCGCCCCAGTCGCCGGACAGCTGGCCGAGGGCGGGGAAGCGCGACGTCTGCCCGTCGCGGCGGCGGCCGACGGCGTTGATCCCGGCCCCGCAGACCACGCCGACCGCGTCGGGGTCTGCGGTCCCGGCGCGCATCAGGGCGAAGAGGTCGTTGTCGACGGTGACGGCGTCGGCGAGGCCGAGCGCGGTGACGCCGGCGTCGAGCCGTTCGACCTCGATGGGCAGGTCGGCACCGGCGAGGTATGCCGACAGCCGGCTCAGCGGCAGTTCGGCGGGGATTGCGGCGGTGGTCCTGGCCCGCCGGACCAGGTCGCCCAGCTGGTCCAGGCAGCCCTGGAGCCCGATGACGTGCGGGGAGATCGTGGGGCCGTGGATCCGGGCGAGGATCCGGCCGTCGGAGTCGCCGAGGACCACGTCGGTCTTGGAGTTGCCGCCGTCGAGCGCGGCGAACAATTGAGCGGTCACCGCAGCCACGCGAGGTGGTCGCGGTTGGCGGCGAGCAGGTCGTCGGTGAGCCGGGTCGCCTGGGTGTGCTGGCCGACCAGCGGGTGGGCGAGCAGCGCCCGGTACACGCGGTCCCGCCCGCCGTGCACGGCCGCGTCGACGGCGAGCTCCTCGTAGGCGCTGACCGCACCGACGAGGCCGCGCTGGTGGGCGTCGAGCGGGGGCGCGGGCAGCGGGGTGGCACCGGTGGCGCCGACCCGGCAGGTGACCTCGATGACGGCGTCGTCCGGCAGGAACGGCATGGTGCCGGCGTTGCGGACGTTGACGGCGTGGATGCCGCCGTCGTCGTGCTGCAGCGACGCAATCAGCCCGACGGCCGCCTCGGAGTAGAACGCCCCGCCCCGCTGGCCCAGCAGCGCGGGCTTCTCGGTCAGCGTGGGGTCGGCGTACATGTCCAGCAGTGAGGCCTCGATCTCGGCGACCTTCGCACCCCGCGTCGGCTGCCCGCGCTCCTCGGAGACCACGAGGTCGTGGCAGTAGAAGTACCGCAGGTAGTAGGACGGCACGTTGCCGAGCGAGGCCAACACCTCGGCCGGGATCTGGACTTCAGCCGAAATGTCCGAAATATGCGACGACAGCAGCTGCGGCAGCCGGTCGACGCCGTCCACGTACGCCGCCCGCTCCCACGTCAGGTGGTTGAGGCCGACGTGGTCCAGGACCACCGACGACGGGTCGATCCCGAGCGTCGCGGCGAACCGGCGCTGGAAGCCGATCGCCACGTTGCACAGCCCGGCCGCCTTGAACCCGTGGTCCAGCAGCGCCCGGGTCACGATCCCGACCGGGTTGGTGAAGTTGACGATCCACGCGCCCGGGTCGGCCCGGCGGGCGATGTCCAGCACCACCGGCACCGTCCGCAGCGCCTTCGCCAGCCCGCCGGCGCCGGTCGTCTCCTGCCCGACGCAGTCGCACGCCAGGGGGAACGTCTCGTCGCTGATCCGCGCCGCCTGCCCGCCGACCCGCAGCTGGATGACCACGGTCGCCGCCCCGGCCAGGGCGTCGTCGACGTCGGAGGTCCACCGCAGCTTCGCCGGGTGCCCGTGCGCGGCCATGAGCCGCCGGGCGAACGCCCCCACGACCTCGAGCCGCTCGTGGGCGGGGTCCAGCAGGACGATCTCCGAGGCGAACGGGGCGAGCCGCGCGAACCCGTCGATGAGCTCCGGGGTGTACGTGGAGCCACCCCCGACGACGGCGATTTTCAACCTTTGACTCCTGTCAGCGTGACACCCTGCACGAACGCGCGCTGGGCGAAGAAGAACAGCACCACGACCGGCACCATCGTGAGGATGGTCGCGGCGCTGACGAGGTTCCACTGCACATGATGCAGGGTCTTGAAGGACGCCAGGCCCAAGGAGAGCGTCCAGTTGTGTTCATTCTCGCTCGTGTAGAGCAGCGGGCCGTAGTAGTCGTTCCAGGCGTAGAAGAACTGGAACAGCGCCGCGGCGGCGATCCCGGGCCGGGCCATCGGCAGCACCACCCGCAGCAGGGTGCGCCACTCGCCGCAGCCGTCGACGCGGGCCGCGTCGAGGTACTCGGTCGGGATCGTGAGCAGGAACTGCCGCAGCAGGAAGATGGAGAACGCGTCGCCCAGCAGCATCGGCAGCACCAGCGGCACCAGGGTGCCGGTGAGCCCGGCGTTGGCCCACATCAGATACAACGGCACCGTCGTCACCTGCGGCGGGATCATCATCATGCAGACGATGACGACCAGGAACGCGCTTCGTCCCCGCCAGGGCAGCTTCGCCAGGGCGTACGCGGCGGGGACGCTGGCCAGGAGCATGAACGTGGTCGCGCAGACCGCGTAGATCACGGTGTTGAGCAGGTACCGCGGTAGCGGCGTCTTGCTGAACACGTCGGCGTAGTTGGCGAACCGCCACGGATCCGGCCAGTACGAGGCGGTCAGCGCCTGCGAGTCGGTCATCAGCGACGTCAGCAGCAGGAACAGGACGGGCGCGACGAACATGACGCACAGCGCGATCGTGATGCTGTGCCGGGCCGTCCACAACAACCAGCGGTTCATGTTTCCCTCAGGGATCGACGCAGGAGCAGCAGCGAGACGGCGAACGCGACGACGAACAGCACGACCGCCATCGCGTTGGCGTAGCCGAGGGCGCCGTAGCGGAAGCCCACGACGTAGAGCCACAGCGGATAGGTGAACGTGGACCCCTCCGGGTACCCGAAGGTGGAGGAGATCCCGGCGCCGGTGGTGGCCTGCCCGCCGGCCGCGGACGCGGCGACCGCGGCCTGCGCGAAGTACTGCAGCGTGGTGATGACGCCGATGACGGCGGTGAACGTGACCACCGGCGAGATGTTCGGCAGCGTCACGGCCCGGAACCGCTGCCACGCGTTCGCGCCGTCGAGCTGCGCCGCCTCCAGCTGTGCCTGCGGGACGTCCAGCAGCGCCGCCAGGTACAGCACCATCACGTCGCCGACGCCCCACAGGCCCAGCAGCACCAGCGACGGCTTGGACCAGTCGGGGGAGTTGAACCACAGCGGCCCGTCGATCCCGACGTGTGCCAGCGCCGTGTTGACCGGGCCGACGCCGGGCTTGAGCAGGTAGACGAACGCGAGGGTGGCGGCGACGGGTGGGGCGAGCGCGGGCAGGTAGAAGATGGTGCGCACGATCCCGGCGCCGCGGCGCACGGTGGTGAGCAGCATCGCGGTGGCGAGGCCGCCGAGCATCCGGGCCGGCACGAGGATCGCGCACAGCCACAGGGTGTTGGTCGCGGCGCGGGTCAGGAACGGGTCGTCGAACAGGTGCCGGTAGTTGCGCAGCCCGACCCACTCCGGGGTGCTGAGCAGGTCGAACTTCGTGAACGAGAAGTAGACCGCGGAGCACAGCGGGTAGAGGAAGAAGACCACGATGCCGACCGTCGCCGGCGCCATGAACGAGGCGACGGTCAGCGCGTGGCGGAGCTTGTGGGGCACGCTACCCGCCCAGCTGCAGCAGCGAGTTGATCTGCTTGTCCACATCGGACAGACCCTTGCCGAGGTCGGTCGCGCCGCCGCTCTGCCACGTGTCGCAGAACGTCTGGAACGTCTCCTGGTAGGCCGGGCCGGCCGCCGACGGCGGTGTGGTGCTGGTCTTCGGGTGGTTGAAGATGTCCACGAACACCTTGAACTCCGGGTCCAGGTGCAGGTCCGGCGAGGCCAGGGCGTCCTTCGTGGACGGGATGTTCTTGAGGCTGTTGGCGAGCTTGACGATCGCCTTCGTGTCCGTGGTCAGGTACTTGATGAGCTCCCAGGCCGCCTCGGGGTTCTTCGCGGTGCGGGAGATGCCGATGACGTTGCCGGTGACGTAGCCGGAGCCGTAGCGGTCCGGGCTGGACGTCGGCATCGGCGCGACCCCGAACTGCAGGTCCGGCGACTGGTCCTTGGCGAACGCGATGCGGTACTCACCGTCGAAGTTCATCGCGACCTGGCCCTTCTGGAAGGCGTTCGCGTCGGAGTACTCGTCGCCGAGGGAGGCGCGGAAGGCCTCGAGCTTGTCGTAGCCGTACCAGTCGACGAGGTCCTTCTGCCACTTCAGCAGCGTCTGCCAGGCGGGGTCGCCGCCGATCGCGGACGTGCCGTCGCCCTTGAGCCACTGCCCGCCGACCATCGGCCCGAGGTGCGACGGCGCGTTCTCGTAGAAGCCCCACAGCGGCAGGAACCCGGCCACCTGGATGGTGCCGTCGGCGGAGCGCTTGGTGAGCTTCTTCGCCGCGTCGGCGAACTCATCGAGGGTCTTCGGCGGGCCGGCGATCCCGGCCTCGGCGAACAGCTTCTTGTTGTAGTAGAGCCCGTACGCGTCGGCGAGGACCGGCATCGCGCACCGCTTGTTCTTGTACTGGGTGTACTCCTTGACGGTCTGGGGGAAGCCGTCGAGGGACACCTTGTCGCGGGTCAGGTACTGCCCGAGGTCCAGCCAGGCGCCGCTGGCGCAGAACTGGCCGACGATGTCGGTGGAGTAGGACAGCCCGACGTCGGGGCCCTGCCCGCCGCCGATCGCCTGGGTCATCTTCGAGTCGTCCTGGCCGGACTTGACCACGACCTTGATCTTCGGGTGGGACGTCTGGAAGTCCGCGACGACGCCGTCGATCGCGGTGGCCTCGCGGTCGGTGAAGAAGTGCCAGAACTCCACGGTGCCGGAGACGTCGGCGCCGGGGTCGGCGATCGGTTTGTCCTTCGGGCCGGGGGTGCAGGCCGTGGCGAGCAGAGCCACGGCGATCAAGGGGACGATGCGACGCAAGGGGTTCCTCCTGGGGGTCGGAACGTGGGCGTACGGAAACGCCCGGTCAACAGCACGTATTGACCGACGTCGTTTGCATGGGGGATGGTGGTGGGTAGCACACGGACGTCGGTCGATGCCGCCAGATCGGCCGACGTCCGTGGTTCAGGGGGGCGGCTACGCGCCCGGTTGCCGCAGGGTGTCCAGCAGGGCCCGGCGCACGGCGGACAGTGCGGCGTCCGCGGCGCCCAGCAGGGGAGCGTCGTCCTCGACGGTGCTCACGGCGATCTCGGTGTCCAGCGGCGCCGCCCGCGACAGCGCCTTCGCGACCGCCTCGCCGAGCGCGGCCCCGCCGGCCCGGGCGATCTCCCCGCCGAGCACCACGAGCGGTGGGTCGAGCACCGCGACGATCGCGGCGAGGCCGAGCACGATCCGCTCTGCCAGCTCGCGCAGCAGGGCGGTGTCGGTGATCGGCACCCCCCGCTCCGCCGCGAGGGCGTGCACGGCGTCGCCGCTGACCAGGTCGTGGAAGTCCCGGAAGCCGTCGGCGGCGACCGGCATGTAGCCGATCTCGCCGGCACCGCCCCGCGCACCGCGCAGCAGCTTCCCGCCGCCGAGGTCGATGGCCAGGCCGAGGCCTGCCTCCCCGAGCCACAGCAGCGCGAATCCGTCCGCATCATGACCCTGCGCGGCGCCGTGGGCCCGTTCGGCGAGGGCGGCGAGGTTGACGTCGTTGTCGACCTCGACCGGCACGCCGGCCGCCGCGGCGAGGTCGTCGACGAGCCCGCGGCGGCTCCAGCCGGGCACGTCGACGTGGTGGATGACCCGGTCCCGGGGGTCGAACGCGCCCGCCACGGCGAGCTGGACGTGGGCGACCGGGTCGCGGCCGACGCCGGCCTCCGCGCACAGTGCGTCGAGGGTGCCGGTGACGGCGGTGACCGGGTCGGTGCGGGTGAAGTCGATCGGGACGGCGAGCCTGGCCCGCTGGACGCCGCGCAGGTCGTGCAGCGACGCGGTCAGCGCCGGCGCGCCGTCGCGCACCGACATGGCGACGGCGTAGGCGGCGTCGGGGTTGACCGCGTACACCTCCGCGTTGGGGCCGGGCCGGCCGGTCTCGTGGCCGGCGCCGACGACCAGGTCGGCGTCGGCGAGCCGCCGGACCGCCTCGGAGATCGTCGGCTTGGACAGGCCGGTCAGGGAGCGCAGCTCGGCGCGCGTGAGCTGGCCGTGGTCGAGCAGGTGCCCGAGCGCGGCCGCCTCGTTGAGCGCCTTGAGCAGCTTGGAGGATCCGCCCAGCGGCATTTGCTGTCGCCCCCAACTAATAGGCAGATTGACTAACAGTTGGTGGAACCGTAGGTGCCCCCACGCCGTCGTGTCAACGGCCGATTCCGGCACTCGCCGGTCAGCGGCCCGTCCGCCACCGCTCCACGATTTCCTCCACGTCCAGCGGGGGAAGGATCGTGGCCGGCCCGTCCAGCATCCCGCGCCGGGCCTTTTCGATGCGGGTGTTCAGGTCGGCGACGACCTGCCGCACCCGTTCCTCGGTCCGCAGTGTCGGCAGCAGGTCCGGCAGGTCCTCGACCTCGCGGCGCAGCCGCAGCGTCGGCGGCACCCCGCCCGGCAGTCCTTCCCGCCGGGCGAGGTCGCGGATCCACCAGTCCTCGTCGTAGAGCTCCCCGCGGTCCGGCAGCGGCTTCCCGGCGCCGGGCAGATCGTCGAACTGACCGGCTTCCTGGGCCTCCCGGATCTGGCGGTCGATGTGCGACTCGTACCAACTCGGCATGATCTCATTGTCCCGTGGAGCAACTGGAGCGCTACGGCTATCCCGCCCTCGCACTGCTCGTGCTGCTGGAGGGGATCGGCATCCCCACCCCGGCGGTGAGCGTGGTGGTGGCCGCCGCGGTGCTCGCCGGGCACGGCTCGATGAGCCTGCCGCTGGTCGTCGCGATCACCTTCGCCGCCGCCGTCGCCGGTGACAACCTCGGGTTCTGGCTCGGCCGCCGGGCCGGCCGTCCGGTCATCCTGCGATGGGGCCGCCGGGTCGGTCTCACCGAGCCGCGGCTCACCCGCGCCGAGGACTTCTTCGCCCGCCGGGGCCGCAACATCGTCGTCGTGGCCCGCTTCATCGACGGCCTGCGTCAGACCAACGGCCTCATCGCCGGCGCGATCGCCCTGCCCTGGCGCCAGTACGCGGTCCGCGACGCGATCGGCGGGGCGCTGTGGACCGCGTTGTGGGTGTCGGTCGGCGCCTTCGCCGGCGGCAACCTTGAGCAGGTCCGGACCTTCGTGCACCGCTACGAGACGCCGGCGATCGTGGTGGCGGCGCTGCTCGTGCTGTCGTTTTCGCTGGTGTACGTGTGGCGCCGCCGACGCCGGGTCAGCTCCTGACGGGGTCCCGGCTTCGCGGAGATCGGTGGTGGTCGCTGACCCGTCGGCGCCACGCCGGAGACGGCTACATTACGTAACCTTGCGGGTGCATTGCGTGACTGTTTTTCGTGAAATATCCGTCCAGGACTCGCATTTCGGGTTAAGTGGTGGTCGCGACGGACGTTCACCGTCGATCACTCGTCGAAAGGTCGTCATCATGAATCGCTGGCTCATCCGGTCGGTGCAGATCGCCGCGCTGTCCTTGGGTGGCCTCGCGCTCACCGGCACCGCCGCACATGCCGACTGGGTCAGCGGGCCCAATGTCGGGTTCGGCAACGGCAACCAGTCCTCGACCACGGTCCAGGTGCCGGTGAACATCTGCGGCAACGCAGTGGCGATCGTCGGCTTCGCGAACGCCAACTGCTCGGGCGGTGCCTATGCCGGCGACGGCGACGGCGGCAGCTGGAGCGGTGCCGGCAACTCCAACGGCAACGGTAACGGCAACGCGAACGCCACCAGCCACAAGAAGAAGAAGAAGCACAAGAAGCACAGCGCCAACAGCAACTCGTACGGCAACAACAACTCGTACGGCAACGGCAACGGCAGCTCCAACGGCGGTGGCGGCGCGTACGCGTACAACAACAACGGCGGCAACTGGACCACGGGCTACAACGTCGGCTTCGGCAACGGCAACCAGTCCTCGAACACCTTCCAGATGCCGATCAACGTGTCGTGCAACTCGGTCGCCGTGATCGGGTTCGCGTCCAGCTGCTGACCCGGCAGTTGATGCGCACAGGCACCGCCTGCCTCGCCTCGTAGAGCGTTGGCCGATGTCCGCGGCTGGATCAGCCCTCCCCGCGGTACACCGGCCAACGCTTTCTGGGTCTTTCTAGGGCTTTCTACGGGATCGGCACGGCCGTGCCGGTGACGGCGACGCCGCTGCCCGGGTCCGCGTCGAGCTCGACCGTGACGAGGCTGGGCCGGCCGAGGTCGTGCCCCTGGTGGATGTGCAGCGTCGCGGGCACCTCGACGAGTCCGAGCTCCCGCAGGTAACCGCCGAACGCGGCGGCCGCGGCACCCGTCGCCGGGTCCTCGTAGACCCCGCCGGGCGGGAACGGGTTGCGGGCGTGGAACACCGTCGGCGACTCCCGCCACACCAGGTCGATCGTGGTCCAGTCGTGCGCGGCCATCAGCGCGGTCAGCGCGGGCACGTCGTAGTCGAGGTCGGCGAGCCGGGCGCGGGTGCCGGCAGCCACGATCGGGTGCCGGGCGCCCGCGTACGCGACCCGCACCGGCAGCGCCGGGTCCAGATCGGCGGCGTCCCAGCGCAGCGCGCGCAGCAGCGCCTCGAGGGCGCCGGCGTCGATCGGCTCGGTGTGCGGCGGCACGCTGCGCAGGGTCGCGGTCAGCCCGTCCACGCCGACCCGCGTCTCCACCTCGATCGGGCCGACCCGCGACTCGAGCCGCAGCGGCCCGAGCCCGAAGCGCTCGGCGTACGCGGCGGCGGTCGCGATCGTCGCGTGGCCGCAGAACGGCACCTCGGCGAGGGGGCTGAAGTACCGGACCCGGATGCCGTCCTGGGCGTGGACGAGGAACGCGGTCTCGGAGTATCCGACGTCGGCGGCGATGGCCTGCATCGCGGCGTCGTCGAGGCCGGCGGCGTCGAGCACCACGCCGGCCGGGTTGCCGCCCTTGGGGTCGGTGGTGAACGCGCTGTACCGAAGGATTTCCATGCCTTCGACGCTAGGCGCGGCCCAGTCCGGCGGCGCGGTCCAATCCGCGTCGGGTGGTCGTGGGCGGCGCCACTGTCGGGCTTCCAGCCGGGTTTCGGGGGCCCCTGAACATGGCGAAGCCGGCCAGCTGCGGGGGCTGGCCGGCTTCGAAGTCAGGCGCTCAGTTGGAGGCGACGCCGAGCTCGCCCGCACCACCGGTGTGCAGCTCCGTGGCGGAGGCGAACGACGTGTCCAGCTGGTGCTGGAGGGCGTCGAGCTGACCGAACTCCGACGAGCTCGCGGACTCGGAGCCCTCGGCGGCGAAGATGTGGTCGGTCTCGGCCTCGTTGTGATCGTACGAGGTGAAGTCGGACTCCTCGTAGTGCGCACCCGACGGGTTGGTGTACTCAACGTGGTGGCCCTGGTCGAAGCTGGTCGACTCGGCCGACGCGTGGTCCTGCTCGTAGACGCCGAACTGCGAGTCGTAGTTGTTCTCGCTGCCCTCGACCTGGTGGAGCTGGTCCAGCGACTCGTGCTCCTGACCCGCCTCGACGTGGCCGTAGTCGGCGCCGGTGTCGAAGTCGCTCATGGGTGTTCCCCCTCAGTTGCTAACGCTAGGTGACGCCATCGACGGTACGGGCTGCGCAGCGACCGGGTATCCCCCGAACGTGCCACCGTGCCGAGCTGGTCGAACCGTCCGGTATGTGAATCCGTGGGGCAAGCGCGCCGGCGACGCCGATAGGTGATCGCGCCGTGACGATGCATCGATGTCCGGCGGTGGTGTTCACCCGGTCGTGGCGGCCGCCGTGACCCGGTCGAGGGCCCGCAGCGCCGCGGAGGTCGCCGCCGCCGAGGCGGGCAGCAACGGCAGGCGCACGTCCGGGGTCGGGATCCGCCCGGTCGCGTGCAGGACGGCCTTGATGACGGCCGGGTTCGGCTCGGCGAACAGCGCCGCCGACACCGCCGCGAGGGCGGTCCCCAGGCGCCGGCCGCGGCCCACGTCACCGTCGCGCCACGCCTCGGCGAGGGCCACGAACGCGCCGGTCGCCACGTGCGCGGAGGCCAGGATGCCGCCGGCGGCGCCGATCGCGAGCAGCGGCGCGATCACCGCGTCGTCGCCGCCGAGGACCGAGAACCCGGCCGGCAGGCCGCCGAGAAACGCGACCGTGTCGCCGCTGACGGCGCCGTCGGACAGCTTCATCCCCACGACGCCCGGGATCGCGGCGATCTCCAGCAGCGACGTCACGTCCAGGGGCTGCCCGGTGCGGTACGGCACGTGGTACACCACGACCGGCACCGGCGACCCGGCCGCGACGGCCCGCAGGTGGGCGAGGACCCCGGCGGCGCCCGGACGCGTGTAGGGCGGCACGACCACCATCGCCACGTCACCCCGGATCTCGCGGACCGCGGCGACCGTCCCGGCGGTCGAGCTGCCGCCGACCCCGACCAGCAGCGGCACCCCGTGCCGCGCGCAGGCGTCGCGGCAGACGTCGACGACCGCGGCCCGCTCCGCCTCGCTGAGCGTCGCCGGCTCCCCGGTCGTGCCCAGCGCGACCAGTCCGGCGGCCCCCTCGTCGAGGACGTCCCGGGCGAGGGCCGACAGCGCGCCGAGCGCCACCGACCCGTCGGCGTCGAACGGTGTCACCAGCGGTACGAAAATCCCCTTCATGCCGCCCAGCGTCCCTCCGGTCGAGCGGAAGGTCCAGTTCACGTTCGTTGCGGCGAGCATAAGCTGAACTGATGCTCGACGTCCGGAAGCTGCGCCTCCTGCGCGACCTCGCCGACCGCGGCACCATCGCCGCCGTCGCCGCCACCCACAACTACACCCCGTCGGCGGTGTCGCAGCAGCTCGCCGCCCTGGAACGGGAGGCCGGCACGGCGCTGCTGGCCCGCACCGGCCGCGGCGTCACGCTCACCCCCGCCGGCACGGTCCTCGCCGCGCACGCCGAAGAGGTCCTCGCCGCCCTCGAACGGGCCACCGCCGCCCTCGCCGCGACCCGCACCGGCCTGACCGGGCCGCTGCGCATCGGTGCGTTCCCGACCGCGATGCGGACCCTGCTGCCCGCCGCGCTCGCCACCCTCGCCCGCGAGCACCCGGGCCTGGACCTCAGCGTCGACGAGCTGGACCCGGCGCTGGTCCCGGCCCGGCTGCGCGACGGCACCCTCGACGTGGCGCTCGTGCACGACTACGACCTGGTCCCGATCGCCCCCGACCCGGCGCTGGAGACGGCGCCCCTGCTGGACGAGACGATGTACCTCGCCGCGACCCGCCCCTTGGACCTCGCCGCCTGCCGCGACGAGCGGTGGATCCTCGCCGGGCCCGGCACGCTGTGCCACACGATGACGGTCCGGGCGTGCGAGGCGGAGGGGTTCCTGCCCCGGGCCCGCCACCACGCCGACGACTTCGTGACCGTGCTGACCCTCGTCGCCGCCGGCCAGGGCGTCGCGGTCGTCCCGGAACTGGCGCTGCGCCCGCCGTCGTCGCCGCCTGGTCAGGCAGCGACGACGGTCGCGGCGGACGGTGCGACGCCGGTCGCGCCGGACGGGGTGGTGCTGACGCCGTTGCGGACCCGCCGCCGGACCAGGTTCGCCTACCGGGCGGGCACCGGCGCACACCCGTCGATCGCCGCATTCACCGCCGCCGTGCGCGCCGCCTGACCCATGATCCGGAAGACCTTGTGCACTTCTGGGTGGTCAGGGTCTTCCGGATCATTCGCGAAGGTGCGGACCGGGTGCCGCGGGGGAGCGCGGGCAACACCCTGGTCAGACCGGGCTCCGCCGTGTCGACGTGGGACGGCGTGACCGCTTTCACCCCCCAGGACCCGGTCCTGCACCTGCTGCGCCGCGCCACCTACGGACCGAACCCGGCCGCCGAGGCCGAGATCCGCGACATCGGCGCCGCCTCGTGGCTCAACCGGCAACTGGCCCCGGCCACCATCGACGACTCGGCGTGCGACGCGCTGCTCACCCGGTACCCGCTGATCGGCCTCGACATCGCCGGCATCCGCGCGAAGGTCAAGGCCGGCGCGCTGAAGTTCGGCGCGTGGGACGCGATGCAGCAGCTCGGCTCCGCCGCCGTCGCGCGGGCCGCGTGGAGCAAGCGGCAGCTGCTCGAGGTCATGGTCGACGTGTGGTCCAACCACCTCAACGTCACCTGCCCCTACGGCGAGGTGTGGGACAGCCGCGCCGCCTACGACGGCCTGATCCGCAAGCATGCCCTCGGCCGGTTCGCTGACCTGCTCAAGGCGACCGCGACCGCCCCGGCGATGCTGTCCTACCTGGACAACCGCAGCTCCACCAAGGCCAAACCCAACGAGAACTACGCCCGCGAGCTCATGGAGCTGCACACCGTCGGGCTCATCTACACCGAGGCCGACGTCAAGGACGCCGCCCGGCTGCTCACCGGCCTCACCGTCGACAAGACCACCGGCCTGTACAAGTTCGACGCCACCCAGCACGCCACCGGCGCCGTCACCGTCCTCGGCTGGCGGCACGACAACGCCACTGCCGGCGGCGGCGAGGCGGCGGCCCTCGCGTTCGTGGAAATGCTCGCCCAGCACCCGGCGACCGCCGAGCGCATCGCCCGCAAGCTCTGCGTCCGCTTCGTCTCCGACGACCCACCGGCCGCGCTCGTTTCCCGTCTGCAGCAGGTGTACGTCCAGCAGAAGTCAGCGATCGGCCCGGTCCTGCGGGCGTTGTTCACGTCCCCGGAGTTCGCCGCCGCCATCGGGGCGAAGGTCCGCACCCCGTTCGAGGACCTGGCCGCCACCGTGCGGGTCCTCGGCCTGCAACCCGAGGCGACCGGCACCGACGGCGTCCGCGGCCTGTACAACTACCTCGTCGACGCCGGCCGCGCGCCGATGCGGTGGGCCCCGCCGAACGGCTACCCAGACGTCGCCGCCGCCTGGACCGCGCCGTCCAGCCTGCTCGTGCGCTGGAACGCGCACCTGAACCTCGCCGCCGGCTGGTACCCGAAACCCCTCGTGCGCCCCGCGTCGATGCTCGCGTCGCTGGTCCCGTCGCTGCCGGCCACGCACGGCGCCTTCATCGACGCCCTCGCGACCCGGCTCGTCGGCATGCCCCTGCAACCGGCGCACAGCGCGGCGCTGCTGAGCTTCGTCGGCAAGACGGCGGCGAGCCAGCTGAAGGCCACCGACGCCGCCGTCGCCGGCCGGCTGCCGCACCTCATCGCCCTCATCCTCGACTCGCCCTACTTCCTGGCCAGGTGACCGCTATGACGCTGCCTTCCTCCTGCTGCACCCCCGACGCGACCGGTCTGTCCCGGCGGGGGCTGCTCGGCCGGGCCGCCGCCATCGGTGCCGGCGCGGCCCTCACCGGGCTCGTCGGCGAGGGACTCGCCACCCGGCTGGCGTTCGCAGGTACCCCGTACACCGGCGACACCATCGTCGTGCTGTCCTTGCGCGGCGGCTTCGACGGGCTGTCCGCCGTCGTGCCGATCGGCGACCCCGACTACTACACCGCCCGCCCCACGATCGCCGTGCCGAAGGCGTCGGTGATCGCCGGGGACGGCACCTTCGGGCTCAACCCGGCGTTCGCGCCGCTGCTGGCCCGCTGGACCGCCGGCACGTTCGGCGCGGTCCACGCCGTCGGCCAGCCCAACCCGTCCCGCTCGCACTTCCAGGCGATGGAGGACCTCGAGCGGGCCGCCGCCGGCACGTCCGTGCGCACCGGCTGGCTCGACCGGATGCTCGGCGTCGCCGGCGCCACCGCCCCGACGGCCGGGGTCGCGATGGGGGCCACCAGCCCCGCGCGGCTGTTCGCCGGCCCGGCCCCCGACGTGTCGATGGCCGCCGTGGACACGTTCAAGCTCGCCGGCAACGACGCGAAGACCCCCATGGCGGCGACCCTCGCGAAGCTCTTCGACGGCGCCCCGGCGGTCCTGGCCGACCCGGCCCGCGCCGTCAACGCCACCCTGGGCACCGTCGCGGCCCTCGGCGCGTACACCCCGGCCGCCACCTACCCGAACACCGCGCTCGGCAAGGCGCTGCGCGACGTCGCCCGCCTGGTCAAGGCCAACGTCGGGCTGATGGCAGCGACCGTCGACTTCGGCGACTGGGACATGCACGAGGGCCTCGGCACCGCCGTCAAGGGCCAGCGGATGCACGACCACCTCACCGAGCTCGCCCTCGCCCTGGAGGCGTTCGCCACCGACCTCGGCGCCGCGTTCAACCGGGTCACCCTGGTGACGCTGAGCGAGTTCGGCCGCCGCGTCGCGGAGAACGGCTCCCGCGGCGTCGATCACGGCAACGGCAACGCCATGCTCCTGCTCGGCGGCGGCGTGCGCGGCGGCCGCGTCCACGGCACCTGGCCCGGCCTCGCCCCGGCGAAGCTGACCGCAGGTGACCTGGCGGCCACCACCGACTACCGCTCGGTGATCGGCGAGATCCTTCAGCGCCGCTGCGGCCTCGGCGCCCTGGGCGACGTGTTCCCGGACGTGACCCCGTCCTCCTACGGCCTGGTCGCCGCGCGCTGATTTTTTCAATTCAGGCAGGCTTGTGTGTCGAGAAGGTGGCGGCGGCTCCGTCCCAGGGGTGCAACGCCGCATTCTTGCGGCCTTTCGGAGGAGAGCGACCTTGAAGTACCTGCTGCTGAAGCACTACCGGGGCGGTCCGAAGCCGGCGCACGAATACGCGCCGATGGACCAGTGGACGCCGGAGGAGGTCGACGCGCACGTGCAGTACATGCGCGACTTCGCGGTCCGACTGCAGGAGACCGGTGAGCTCGTCGACGAACGTGCCCTCTCGCCCGAGGGCGCGTTCGTCCGGTCCGACGGCGAGAACCGTCCGCCGGTGACCGACGGCCCCTTCGTCGAGACCAAGGACCTCGTCGCCGGCTGGATGATCATCGACGTCGAGTCCTGGGACCGCGCCGTCGAACTGGCCGGCGAGCTGTCGGCCGCCCCCGGCCCCGGCGGCCGGCCGATCCAGGAGTGGCTGGAGGTCCGGCCGATCCTCACCATGTCGCTGACCGATCCGGAGTGAACGTATCCCTGCTGCGGGACCTGGTGCCCGCAGTCATCGGTGTCCTCGTCCGGCGCGGAGCGGACTTCGCGTCGGCCGAGGACGCCGTGCAGGAGGCCCTCATCAAGGCCCTGTCGACCTGGCCGGACGACCCACCCCGCGACGCGAAGGGGTGGCTGGTCGCGGTCGCCTGGCGCAAGCACCTCGACGTCGTGCGCGCCGAGGCGTCCCGGCGCGGCCGGGAGCTCGCCGTGGAGGCGCTCGCCCCGGACGGCCCGGCCCTGGCCACCGACGACACGCTGCGCCTGTACTTCCTGTGCGCCCATCCCACCCTGCCATCCGCCGCCGCGGTCGCCCTGACCCTGCGCGCCGTCGGCGGCCTGACCACCCGGCAGATCGCCGCGGCGTACCTGGTCCCCGAGGCGACCATGGCCCAGCGCATCAGCCGGGCCAAGAAGCGCCTCGCGGGCCTGCCGCTCGACCAGCCCGGCGACCTCGGCACCGTGCTGCGCGTCCTGTACCTCGTCTTCAACGAGGGCTACAGCGGCGACGTCGACCTGGCCGCCGAGGCGATCCGGCTGGCCCGGCAGCTGACCACCCTCACCGACGAGCCCGAGGTCGCCGGGCTGCTCGCCCTCATGCTGCTGCAACACGCCCGCCGCGCCTCCCGCACCGGCCCCGGCGGCCGCCTCGTGCCCCTCGCTGCACAGGACCGGTCGCGCTGGGACACCACCCTCATCGCGGAGGGCGTGACGATCCTGCAGAGCGCCCTGGCCCGCGACCGCCTGGGCGAATACCAGGCCCAGGCCGCGATCGCCGCCCTGCACGCCGACGCCCGTTCGGCCGAGGAGACCGACTGGGTGCAGATCGTGGAGTGGTACGACGAGCTGCTCACCCTGACCGGCAGCCCCGTCGTGCGCCTCAACCGCGCGGTGGCCCTCGGCGAGGCCGACGGCCCGCAGGCGGGCCTGGCGGCTCTGGCGGCCGTGGATCCGTCCGTGCCCCGCTTCACGGCCGTGTCGGCCCACCTGCACGAACGCGCCGGCGACCTGGCCCGCGCCGCCGACCTCTACGCCGAAGCCTCCCACGCCGCCCCGAGCCTCCCGGAACGCGACCACCTCACCCGCCAGGCCGCCCGCATCCGCCACCACCTGCGCCCCCGGACACCCCCGTGACCACCACCCGGTCACGGTGGCTCGATCGATCGTGCGACCACCTGGTTGATGAGTGGCTCGTGGACACCAGCTATCAACCAGGTGGTGGCGGTTTCCCGCAGTTCGGGAAGCGCGGGCAACGGCCGCGTCCAGTCCGAGGACCGCAACGCGATGCTGCCGGAGGCGGTTGGGGGAGTGTGGCCGCGCTCGGGCACGGGGTGGTGAGTCGGACAGCGGGTCCGGGTATCGTCCCGGCTGGTCCGTGAGGATCGGGGGCCGACCCGAGGAGGATCATGAGGCGCAGTGCCGCGCTGGCGGTCATGGTGATGGTGGCGGTGACCGTGAGCGGTTGCAGCTCGTCCGGAGGTGCCGACGCCGCCAAGGCCACGGGCCCGTCGGGTGCGTCAGCCGAGTCCGGCGCGCAGGGCCTGTCGCCCGGCGCCGTGCCGGGGTCGTCCGGCCCATCGGGCGCCGCGTCCTCAGGCGCCGCCCAGGCCGGCTGCACCATCTTTCCCGCGGACAACGTCTGGCACGCCGACGTGTCGAAGCTGCCCGTGCACCGTGACTCCGCGGCCTGGGTGGCCAGCATCGGGGCGTCCGCGCACGCGCATCCCGACTTCGGCGCGGGGCTCATCGACGGCGCGCCGTTCGGCATCCCGGTCACCACCGTCGGCGCGGGGCAGGCCACGGTCAAGGTGACCTTCGAGTACGCCGACGAGAGCGACAAGGGCCCCTACCCGGTCCCGCGCAACGCCCGCGTCGAGGGCGGCCCGAACGCCGACGGCGACCGGCACGTCATCGTCCACGACACCGCGGCGTGCAAGGCGTACGAGCTCTTCGACGCCCACCCGAACGCGGACGGCTCCTGGAAGGCCGGCTCGGGTGCCGTGTTCGACCTGCGCCGCAACGACCTGCGCAAGGCCGGCTGGACGTCGGCGGACGCGGCCGGGTTGTCGATCCTCGCCGGGCTGCCGCGCGCCGACGAGGTCGCGGCCGGCCGGATCGACCACGCGATCCGATTCACCGCGCCCCGCACGAAGAAGGCCTATGTCTGGCCGGCCCGCCACGCCGCCTCGTCGGCCACGGACCCGGCGCTGCCTCCGATGGGCGCCCGCTTCCGGCTGAAGGCTTCCGTCGACATCTCCAAGTTCCCTCCTCAGGCCCGCGTGGTGGCGCAGGCGCTCAAGCAGTACGGCGCGATCCTCTCCGACAACGGATCTCCGTGGTTCTTCTCCGGCACCCAGGACGACCGGTGGAAGAACGACCAGCTCAACGCCTTGAAGGGCCTCTCCGGCAAGGACTTCGAGGCGGTCGACGGTTCGCTGCTGATGGTGGACGCGAACTCCGCCCGCTGCCGCCCCTGAATCATAACCTAGCTTCCTAGGACGCACCAGCCGCTGTGGCGTCGCCCACGCAGAAGCGACCATGGTCAGATTCGCGGCACTTGGTAGATTGGGCATGCCGGCAATACCCGCGCGGGAGAGACCGTCTGCACCCAGGACGGCGCCGAAGGGGCAAATCCTCCCCGGAACCTCTCAGGCAGAAGGACCGCGACGGGTTGGCACCTCTGGAGGCCACACGACAGAGGGGGAGGGACGTGCGCACCCCCGACCCCGGATCCGAAAGAGTGTGGCCAATGACCAATTTCGCCAGCCGGCACATCGGACCATCCCCGGACGAGCAGTCCCGGATGCTCAAGACCGTCGGGTATGACTCGGTCGAGGCGCTGATGACGGCCGCCATCCCGGGCTCCATCCGCTGGCACCAGCCCCTCGCGCTGCCCCTCGCGGCGTCCGAGGCCGAGGTGCTGGGGGAGCTGCGGGCCCTGGCGTCGGCCAACCGCACCCTGGTCAGCATGATCGGCCTCGGCTACTACGGCACCCACACGCCGCCGGTCATCCTGCGCAACGTGCTCGAGGACCCGTCGTGGTACACGGCCTACACGCCGTACCAGCCGGAGATCAGCCAGGGGCGGCTCGAGGCGCTGCTGAACTTCCAGACGGTGATCACGGACCTGACCGGTCTGCCGGTCGCCGGTGCGTCGCTGCTGGACGAGGCGACCGCGGCCGCCGAGGCGATGACCCTCGCCCGCCGGTCGTCGAAGGTCAAGGCCGACGTCTACGTCGTGGACAAGGACGTCCTGCCGCAGACCCTCGCGGTGATCCGGACCCGCGCCGAGCCGCTGGGCATCACCGTCCACGTGGCCGACCTGACCGGGAACCAGAGGCCGGAGGAGTACTTCGGCATCCACCTGCAGTACCCGGGCGCGTCCGGCGCGGTCCGCGACTACGAGCGGCTGACGGCGGAAGCCCACGAAAAGGGCGCGATCGTCACGTTCGCCGCGGACCTGCTCGCGCTGTGCCTGCTGCGCGAGCCGGGTGCGTTCGGCGCGGACGTCGCGGTCGGCAGCGCTCAGCGGTTCGGGGTGCCGATGGGCTTCGGCGGGCCGCACGCCGGGTACATGTCGGTCCGCAAGGGCCTGGAGCGCACGCTGCCCGGCCGGCTGGTCGGCGTGTCGAAGGACGCGGACGGCGCCCCGGCCTATCGGCTGGCGCTGCAGACCCGTGAGCAGCACATCCGGCGGGAGAAGGCGACCAGCAACATCTGCACCGCGCAGGTCCTGCTCGCCGTGACGGCCAGCATGTACGCGGTGTACCACGGCCCGGACGGGCTGCGGGGGATCGCCTCGCGCACCCACGACATGGCGGTGCGGCTGGCTGCGGGGCTGCGCGCCGGCGGGGTCACCACGGAGCACGACGCGTTCTTCGACACGGTGACGGCGGTCGTGCCGGGCAACGCGGAGCAGGTGACGAAGGCCGCCGCGGACCGTGGGATCAACCTGCGGCAGGTGGACGCCGACCGGGTCGGGATCGCGTGCGACGAGACGACGACGTTCGGTCACCTGCGCGACGTGCTGGCCGCGTTCGGCCTGTCGCACGTCGACGTGACGGCGCTGGACACCGCCGACGTGGTGCCGGCCGAGCTGCGGCGCACCAGCGACTTCCTGTCGCACCCGGTGTTCGGCACGCACCGCTCGGAGACGGCGATGCTGCGGTACCTCAAGCGCCTGTCGGACCAGGACTACGCGCTGGACCGGGGGATGATCCCGCTCGGCTCGTGCACGATGAAGCTCAACGCGACCGTGGAGATGGAGCCGATCACCTGGCCCGAGTTCGCCAACGTGCACCCGTTCGCGCCGGCGTCGCAGACGCAGGGATACCGGAAGCTGATCGGCGACCTGGAGCAGTGGCTGGCGGAGGTGACCGGCTACGACGCGGTGTCGCTGCAGCCGAACGCCGGCTCGCAGGGGGAGCTCGCCGGGTTGCTGGCGATCCGGGCGTATCACCACTCGCGGGGCGACACCGAGCGGGACATGTGCCTCATCCCGTCCAGCGCGCACGGCACGAACGCGGCCAGCGCCGTGATGGCCGGCATGCGCGTGGCCGTCGTGGCGTGTGACGAGCTGGGCAACGTGGACCTCGGCGACCTCGAGGCGAAGATCGAGCTGCACCGGGACCGGCTGGCCGCGATCATGGTCACGTATCCGTCGACGCACGGGGTCTACGAGACGGGCATCGCCGACCTGTGTGCCAAGGTGCACGAGGCGGGTGGCCAGGTGTATGTCGACGGCGCGAACCTCAACGCGCTGCTCGGCTATGCCAAGCCGGGGCAGTTCGGGGCGGACGTGTCGCACCTGAACCTGCACAAGACGTTCTGCATCCCGCACGGCGGTGGCGGTCCCGGGGTCGGCCCGGTGGCGGTCCGCGCGCACCTGGCGGCGTTCCTGCCGTCGCACCCGATCCTGGACGCGCAGGCGCCGGTCGGGCCGGTGTCGGCGGCGCCGTGGGGTTCGGCGGGGATCCTGCCGATCCCGTGGGCGTACCTGCGGCTGATGGGCCCGGACGGCCTGGCCAAGGCGACGGCGACGGCGGTCCTCGCGGCGAACTACGTGGCGGCGCGGCTGCGGGAGCACTACCCGGTGCTGTACAGCGGCAGCGAGGGCCTCGTCGCGCACGAGTGCATCCTGGACCTGCGCACGATCACGAAGGCGACCGGCGTGAGTGTCGCGGACGTGGCGAAGCGGCTCATCGACTACGGCTTCCACGCCCCGACGATGTCGTTCCCGGTGACCGGCACGCTGATGGTCGAGCCGACGGAGAGCGAGGACCTCGCGGAGCTGGACCGGTTCTGTGACGCGATGATCGCGATCCGTGCGGAGATCGACCGGGTCGCGGCCGGTGAGTGGCCCGCGGGGGACAATCCGCTGGGCAATGCGCCGCACACGGCCGCGGCCGTCACCGCCGACGAGTGGTCGCACGCCTACCCGAGGTCGCTGGCCGCGTATCCGGCCGGCGTGTCGGTGGCGAAGTACTGGCCACCGGTACGCCGGATCGACGACAGCTACGGCGACCGGAACCTGGTGTGCTCCTGCCCGCCGGCATCAGCCTACGAGGAGTGACTGACTACTGAGGGTGACGAATCAGGCGGCTCGGACCAGGACGTGCATGGCCGGGCCGCGGTGCGGTTCGATCACGCTGCAGTCGGGGAGAAGCTCTCCGGTGTCCTCGAAGATGATCACGCCGTTGCACAGGAGGCTCCACCCTTGTTCGGGGTGCGCGGCCATGATCCTGGCGGCTTCGTGGTCCGAGTCGGCGGCTGAGGGACACGATGGTTGGTGCTGGCAGAGCATCGGGGGTCTCCGATTGAGAGGTTCAGTTGAGGCCTGTGTGGTTGTTCACATGACCAGGGATGCACGCTACTACGGCCAACGACACAATTCCGAACACGTCACGACACAACTCGGGGATAATCCGCCATTCGTATGAGCACATTAGGACCGGTCGTCGGGTGCCGGCCCGGGTTGGTGGAGCTTCACCCTCCCGGGTCTGCCTCGTCGTGCATCCCACATCTATGGGAGCGTTCCCGACTCGAGTGGCATTCCCGCGACGGCGGGGACCCGCTGTCGATCCTCACGGCGTTCCTCACCGCCGCCGGACTTCCCGTCAACGATGTCTCGCGATCACGCACCGTGACGGACACGCTGTGCGGCGCGGCGGTGCTTCTCGCGCCGCCGTCGCGGGTCGCGTCCCCGGCACCGGCGGTGCCGGACCTCGTCGCGGTCGTCTACGGCCACACCCCACCGCCGGCGCGTCCCGGCGCCGGGCCGCCGGCTGCGCGGGCCGGTGGCACGGCGGCGCCGTGGACGCCGAGCTGGAGCGCTGCCGAGCATGCGGCCGCGGTCGAGGCGGTCCGGGACGCGATCGCGCGCGGCGACGTCTACCAGGCCAACGTCGTCGGCCACGCGAGCGCTCCGTTCGCCGGTGACCCGCGGGCGGCGCTGGCCAGGGTCGCGGCCCTGCCGGGCGCCCGCTACGGCGGTGTGCTGTGCGGTGGGGGCACCCGCGAGACCCCGGCCTGGTGGATCGCGTGCGCGTCGCCCGAGACGCTCGTCGAGGTCACCGACGGGCGGGCGGTGACGCGGCCGATCAAGGGCACCCGGCCCGCCACCGATCGGGGCCGTGCGGACCTGCTGGCCTCCGTCAAGGAACGCGCCGAGCACATCATGATCGTCGACCTGGAGCGCAACGACCTCGGCCGGGTGGCCCGCACCGGCACCGTCCGCGTCGATGAGCTCTTCGCCATCCGCCGCTGGTCCCGGCTGTGGCAGGCCGAGTCGACCGTCAGCGCCCGGCTCGCGCCCGGGGTCGGCCTCGCCGAGCTGCTCGGTGCGGTGTGGCCGGGCGGTTCGGTGACCGGCGCCCCGAAGCTGGCCGCGATCGACGTGGTGAGCGCCCTGGAGCCGGTCGGGCGCGGCCCGAGCATGGGCGCTGCCGGCTGGATCGGGCACGGCCCCGACGGGCGGCTGCACATCGACCTGGGTCTGACCATCCGCACGGTTGCGGTCGCCGACGGGCGCGCGCACGTCTGGGCGGGCGGCGGCATCGTCTGGGACAGCGACCCGGCCGCCGAGGTCGCCGAGGCCGCGGCGAAGACCGCCCCGATCAAGGCGGCCCTGACCGCCTGACCCGCGAGGAGCGGGCGGCGGCCAGGGCCGATGCCGTGCGTCAGGCTTCGCGTCAGACCGTGCGTCAGACCTTGCCGAAGATCGCCGTGAGCAGCACCTCGTTGATGTCGAACGCGGTCTTCGAGGTGTACAGGGCGCCGCCGCTGACCCGGGAGATCTCCTGCAGGGCCGCGAAGTCGGCGTCGTTGCCGTATCCGACGGTGACGATCGGCACCTTCTTGTCGCTGGTGGCGTTCGCCTCGAGCTTCGGCCGAAGCTGGTCGAGGCTGAGGCCGCCGGTGGGGTCGTCGTTCTTGCCGTCGGTCATGAGCACGACCAGGTTGGTGGCGCCGGGCTTGTACGCGTCCACGACCGCCTGTTGCGCGGCGGCGGCGGTGTCGTACAGGCCGGTGTCGCCGATCGGGGCGAGCTTGTCGATCGCGGTGACCATCTGGTCCCGGCGGGGTTTGCCGTTGACCTGGTCGCCGACGCGGCCGATCGGGATGAGCTGCTTGTAGTCCTGCTGGCCGTTCTGCCGGGTGGAGAAGACCCACAGGCCGGCGTCGACGTCGCCGTCGAACAGCTGCACGGCCTCGCGGGCGGCGTCCTTCGCCAGCTGCATGCGGTTGCGCCCGGTGCCGGGGACCTGTTCGGCCATCGAGCCGGAGATGTCCAGCACGATCAGGACGTTGGTGGGGCGGGTCAGCGCGGTCCACGAGTCCATCGACTGCTTCACCGACTCGGGCAGCAGCACCGCCCGTGGCACCGTCTTGAGCTTGGCGCTGAACGCGTTGTTGCCACTGATGGCGGTGCCCGCGTCGCGGTTCGGGTCACGGAACCCGGCTTCGAGGAACACCTTGCGCCCGTCGGGGCCGCGCAGGTACGCCAGGAACTGCCGGGCGACGTCCTGCTTGTCCTTCTCCGCCCACGGGGCGTCCAGGACGAGGTACGGGTTGTCGGCGTCGGCGCTGCCGTTGGACGGGTACACCGCGACGAGCGGGACCTTCGGGTTGGTCTTGTTGTACGCCAGCACGTCCTGCTCGAGGGCGGGGAACGCCGAGACGAACGCCAGCGCTTTGGCCGCGTCCTGGTCGTCGGCCTTGGCCAGGTCGTCCAGCAGCTGCGCGGTGGTGTCGGTGTAGACGGCGCGTTCCTGCTTGAGCTTGGCGAGGGTGGCCTGCTCCTCGGCGGTGACCTCGCCGTCGTCGTTGCCGTCCAGGATCGCCATCAGGGCGAGCAGGCCGGCGGTGGACTGCAGCGGATCGCTCATCCCGAACTTGAACTTGCCCCAGTCGCCCTTGCCGTACTTCGCCCAGCCCTGCGGGTCGGCGGCGACCTTGTTGATGACGTCCTGCCAGGACAGTTCGCCGCCGGGCCAGCCGAGGGCCTCCGCCATCGGCTTCGGCATTGCCAGGACCGACGGGGTGCGGGCCAGCATCGGCTGCAGGTCCGGCATCATCCGCTCGGCGATCGCCGCGGTCGACGCCCGGCGCACCCAGGCGGTGGAGTCCGGCACCCACACGTCCGGCGGGGAGCCGGCCTTGGTGTCCCAGTCGGTGCCGAGGGCCTGCGCCATCGAGGCGGTCTCCCGGCCGGCGATCTCGACGCGGGCGCAACGCCCCGCGACGGTCGGGTCGCCGTCCGTCCATGACTTGGCGAGCGACTGCAGCAGCGGCGCCGTGCTCGGCGACGCTACGATCTTCGCGGTGACGGTGCCGTTACAGGAAGCTTTGACGAGCTGGCTGACGCCGTAGGCGGTGCCGCCGGCGACGAGCACGACGACGACCGCGCCGATGATCAACGACAGGCGCCGTGATCTGCGCTGAGCTGGGCTCTTGCGGTGTGACCGCACGTCCGCCCTGTCGGCCTGGTAGGCCATGGGTGTGCCTCCGGGGGTGGGAAGTCGGCATAGTTTAGGCCCTCGTCAACCGGGGTTCACGCCGCCCCGAAGTAGCCTGTGACGTGTGACGATCCGACCGATCCGGGTGCTCGGCGACCCGGTGCTGCGTACCCCCTGTGAGACTGTGACCTCGTTCGATGCCGAGCTGCGCGCGCTGGTGCGTGACCTGCTGGACACCGTGACCGGTGAGCCGGGCCGCGCCGGGGTCGCGGCCCCCCAGATCGGCGTGGGCCTGCGGGTGTTCTCGTATGCGGCGAACAAGCAGGTCGGCTACCTGGTCAACCCGACGATCACGATGGTGGACGGCACCCAGGACGGCGAGGAGGGCTGCCTGTCGATCCCGGGCCTGTGGTTCCCGACGCCGCGGGCGATGCACGCGACCGCGGAGGGTTTCGACGAGCACGGCGAGCCGGTGACCGTGTCCGGCAGCGGCCTCCTCGCGCGGGCGTTGCAGCACGAGACCGACCACCTGGACGGCACCCTCTACGTCGACACGCTCAAGGGCGACGCCCGCCGCCAGGCGCTGCGCGCGGTCCGCGCCCAGTTCGCCGGGCCCCGCTCCTGACCGCCCCGACTAGATGATCATGAACTGCGGGTGGGCGTGGCGCAGGAAGTCGTGGTGCGCCACCTCCCACCCGTAGGCACCGGTGTTGGCGAACACCAGCACGTCCCCGGCCCGCACAGCGGAGACCGGCGCGTCCCGGGCCAGGACGTCGCGGGGATTGCACTGCTCACCGGCGACGTCGACGGTCGCGTCGCGGACCTGCGGCCGCTCGAACGGATACGGCCACGCGTCGACGGGCAGCACCGTGAACGGGTGGCTGTACCCCCACGACGCCGGCAGCCGGAAATGATGCGTGCCGCCGCGCACGACGACGAACCAGCGCCCGTGGGTCTGTTTGACGTCGAGGACCTCCGCGGCGTACCAGCCGGCGCTCGCCGCCACGAACCGGCCAGGCTCCACGACCAGCGTCGCCCCGGCCGGGAGATCAAGATCGCTGAGGGCGTCGCGGAACGCCTCGAGGTCGAACCGGCCGTCGCCGGCGATGTCGACCCCGAACCCACCGCCGACGTTGACGATCGGCGCCTGGACGCCCCATCGCCCGGCCGCCTCGCCCGCCCACGCGACGGCGCCCCGGATGTATGCGGCGTGCGCCGCCGCGTCGAGATTGTTGGACACCGCGTGCAGGTGGAACCCGGCGAGGTCGAGGCCGCCTTCCCGGACCAGCCGCACTGCTTCCGGCAGCAGCGCCTCGTCGATCCCGAACGCGGTCGGCACCCCCGCCATCGCATGGCTGCCCGGCAGCGCCGGGTGCGACCGGTTGACGCGCAGGCAGACCCGCGCACGCCCGTGCACCGTGAGCCGCCGCAACTCATGCAGGCTCTCGACGTTGATCACGGCTCCGGCCGCCACCGCCGCGCGCAGGTCCGCGTCGGTCTTCGCGGGCCCGCTGAACACCGTGAACGGCGACCCGGCGGCGACGGCCGCGGCGAGCTCCCCGCCGGAGGCCACCTCGAGGCCGTCGACGTGGGTGAGCAGCGCCGCCACGACCCGGTCGTCGCCGTTGGCCTTCATCGCGTACGCGATCCGGGTCCCGGCCGGCAGCGCCGCGCGCAGGGCCCGCACGTTGGCGTGCAGCACGGCCCGGTCGTACACGTAGGCACAGACCGGCCGTTCGGCGGCGAGTATGGCGACGGACACGTGCGGGGGAACCACCAGTCGACTCCAGTCCATGCACCGGTACGCTTCTCGGCGATGCAGCTCGACTCCAGTGACCCGATCACCCTTTGGCAGTACGCGGAACGGTATCTCGGTGTCGGGACCCGGACCTACAGCCCCTACGCCGGCGACCTCGACATCGACGACGCCTTCCACCCACAGCGGGGCACGCCGACGTTCCAGCTGCCGACGTTCCAGGTCCCGGGCAGCGTGCACGTCGCCTCACCGGTTGTGCAGTCGCCGCTACCGGAACTGTACCGGGGGCTGCTGCCCGTGCACCCGAACGCGCTGGACGCCCCCGGCCTCGTGGGCCTCTCCTCGTTGCTGGCCTCGCCGCAGGGCCCGACCCTCACCGCCGTGCCGACCGCGAACGCCCGCACCGTCTTCGTCACCGCGATCGACGGCACCCCGGTCGACCCGCACTTCGTGAAGCTGCACTACCCGCGCCGCCTGTCCCGCTTCACCCGCCGCCTGCGCAAGCCGGTGATCGAGCTGCAACTGTGGGTGTCGGACGAGCTCGTGCGCGTCGGCGCGCCGGTGCTGCCGGAGGTCGGCGGCGGCTGGTTCGACGCGGGTTCCAGTCCGGACTCCGGTTTTGGCTCCGGTTTGGGCTCCGGTTTGGGCTCCGGGTCCGACGCCTGGGGTTTCCTGCTGCGTGCCGCCCGCCCCCTCACCCCCGCACCGGCGTGGACGGTGCCGCTGTTCGCCCTGTACGGCCGCGACCTGCACCACCCGTCTGACCCCACCCTGCTGGAGCAACTCGTCGACGCCTTCGACGAGGACCCGACGGCGTTTGTCGCCTCGCGGATCGTGGTGCCGATGGTGCAGCTGTGGGCGTCGGTGGCCCGCGACACCGGCTGTCCCCTGGAGACGCACGGGCAGAACACGCTGTTCGCCTTCGACGCCCACCGCCGTGAGACCCGGATCCTGTACCGCGACTGCGCGATCTACGTCGACGCGGCCCGTCGCGCCGGGCTGGGCCTGACCGGGCCGCTGCCACCCGCGAACGTGATCCCACGCGACGTGCCGATGGCCGCGGACGAGGTGTTCAGCCTCACCTACGACAGCTTCATGGGCCACCACGCCCTGTCCTACGTGGCGGCGCTCGCCGAGGACCGGTGGGGCGTGCGGCCGTCGTCGCTGCACGCAGCCGCCCGGGCCGCCTTCACGGCACAGGACCTGCTCCCGCCGACGGTCTTCTACTACGACAACGTCCTGTACGACAACAACGACTGGAAGCTGATCGACACCGGCGAACGCCCCGACTGGCGCTGACCCCGCCCGCATCGTGGCCGGCCAGGTGCGTCCGTCGGTTGTGCGGCTCAGGCCCCCGCGTCCGGGTGTCGCCCACGGCGCCCGGACGCCACCCGCGGGACCCAGGGCACGGCACGGTGCCTCGGGGACGCAGACCGCGACCGCCGTGCTGTGCCGTGCGGGTGCACACGGAGACCATGGACGTCGCCGACTGCGCCCATGGGCTTGGCCCACGGCCCCGGGAGCGTCGAATCCGTGGCCCCGCCCGACGTGGTGCACCTTCCGGCCCGGCCGGCCTCGCGGCGCCTCGATAGCGCGGGCGGCGCGGCGCTGCCCGCTGCCATCGGCACCGCCGTTGCCGATGGCGGTGTGGCGCGGTGTTTGTCGGGTCAGCGCAGCGGGTTGGGGATCTGGCACCACAGGTCCTGCAGCGGGTCGTCGGCGAGGCGCATCGCCGTGGTGGCCTTCAACGGCCACGTGTCGGCGAAACAGGCCTTGCGGTCGTCGTTGTCGGTGACGGTGTCGCGGATGGTCGTGGCGACCACGTCCCAGGCGGCTTCCGCATGCCGCTCGCCGCCGAGGGCGTGCACGAGCTCGGTCAGCACCGTGGACAGGGCGGCGGCGAACAGCTTGGTGCGTAACTCGTCCTCGTCGTGGGTGGGCAGGGCCCCGATCAGTGGCGGCATCGGCAGGCCGGCGCGGGCGAGCCGCCCCGGGTGGACGTGCAGGCCGCCGAGGTCGCGATACCAGATGGTGTCCGGGCGTCCGTTGCGGATCTCAACGAGGGTGTTCTGGCCGTGTGCCTCGAGGGCGACGCCGTCGCGCAGCAGGTCGAACAGGGCGGGCAGGAGCAGCCGGACGAGCTGGCCGAAGAACGCCGGGGTGAGCAGGTCCGGCCGGTGCGGCAGGAGGGCGAGCGGGAGGACGAACGCGCCGGGCGGTGGTGCCTGCCGCCAGACGGCGCCGAGGGTGCGCTGGGGGTCGCCGTGAGTGTCCAGGACGGTGGCGGCGGTGGTCTCGCGCAGGATGCGCAGGCCGTGGGTGCGTGCGGCGAGGGTGGCGACGAGGTCGGAGGCGAGGGGGCCGTTGTGCACGGCCGCCGCGGACAGGGTCCGCACGGCGCTGGTCATCTGGATCTCGACGGCGGTTTTGATGTGCTGGTCGGGGGTGTCGAGCGGGGCGAGGGTCCGCAGCGACATGAGCGGCCGGGCGGGCAGGTCGCGGCCGGTGTCGCGGACGAGGCCGGTGGCGAGGGCCCGCTCCAGCTGCCACGGGTGGACGGGCAGCAGCGGCCGGCGGGGTGCCCCGGTGGTCCGCCAGCGGCCGGGGTCGACCTCCACGACGCGCAGCCGGACCAGCGGATGGTGCTCCGGTGCGTATGCGAGCACGTCGGTGGTGCTCATCCCGATCCTGGTGCGGCAGCACGGGTGCAGCGGATGTCCGTCCACGATGGATTGCTCGAGGGCGACCAGGTCGCTGTGGCGGTGGCCCTCGCCGCCCAGGTCCGCGGCGGCGAGGCCCAGGGCGAGGTTGGCGACGCTGTTGTCCAGCTCCCGCACGAGGCGGTCGGCGTGACCGGTGGGGTGCAGCGCCTCCAGGAGGCGGGCGGGGTGGGTGTGCGTGACGCCGTCGGCGACGACCGCCCTCAGACCGTCGCCGAACAGCGTCGGTGCGGGTGTGCCGAGGCGGCGGGTGTCGACGACGCCTTCGCGCCACAGGGCGCCCCACAGCCGGCGCAGCACCCCGGCGCGGGCCTTCGGCAGGGCCAGCGTGAAGCTGCTGACCAGCTGCACGCCCACGCGTCGGAGTGCTTGCAGGGTCGCTTGTTCGTCGGGTGCCAGCAGCGGGTTCACAGTCGAATCCTAGCATCCTAGGACGCCTTAGACGACGTGCCTGACGGCACGCCTTTGAAACCCCTGTCTCCGACAGGGGAGGGCGGGGCGAAAGGTCCGTTCGGGGCGGGTGGGAATCGCGTCAGCCGTTCGGGCAGACATGTACCTTCGGTCGCCGGGCTGCCCGTTCACCTGCGGAAATGCTGTGATGTACGCGAGGATCAGCTTTGAAGCACGGACGCTTCGGGAGGCACCCCATGGAGATTCGACAGCTGTCGCCGGCGACGCACGCCGCTGCGCAGAACAAGACGACGAACACGCCGGCGGTCGAGCCGGTCGCGCCGCCCCCGAAAGGTGGGCTGCCCGGGTCGCAGCAGGTGCTCAGCCAGCTGACACCCGGCGACCGGGCGGCCATCTCAGGGTTGACCGGCTATCACCTGTCGCCGACCGGCGCGGTGACGAACGTCGGCGGGATGCCGCCGTGGTCGTTCATCATGGCGTTCGCCGCGTCGCGGACCGCCGCGCAGCCGGAGGTGGACGCGGAGAAGGCGACGGACGTGACCGCGGTGGAGCACGTCGACGTCACCGTGTAGCAGCGCCCGCCGGGGTTGGGCGTGCCGTGGTGCCGGGTGTAGGTGACCTGGTGGCGACGACGATGTCCGGTGTTCGAGGTGCCGCGTCCGCGACGACGGTGCCGTTGATGGCGCAGTGGGTGGCGCGTGAGACGGCCGGCCGTGAGCGGGTCAGGATGCGGTGGGGTGCTCGCCCCTCATGAGACGTGCGCCGCCGACCGGACCGGTCGGCGGCGCCTTCATGTGTGGGTGGGTGCGCTGGCACGCCGACGGCCTGCGCACCCGGGTCCCAGCTTAGGGTTCTGGTATGACTCTGGAGCGGAATCCGTTGTGGCGGGGTGTCGCGGTGGCGCTGGTGACGCTGTTCGAGGCGGACGGGTCGGTGGATGTCGCGGGCACGGCCCGGCACGCGGAGCGCCTCGTCGCGTCCGGTGTGCGGGCGGTCCTGGTGGCGGGGTCGACCGGTGAGGCGGACGCGTTGGGTGATGGTGAGCGGGTGGCGTTGGTGTCGGCGGTGCGGCAGGCGTGTCCCGGGGTGCCGGTGATCGCGGGTGCGGGTGGTGCGTGGGCGGGTCCGGCGGCGGAGTTGGCGGCGGCGTCGGTGGCGGTGGGTGCGGATGCGGTGCTGGTGGCGCCGCCGCGGCGGGCCGGGGATCTGCGGGTGTTCTACGAGCGGGTGGCGTCGGCGGCGGATGGGCGGCCGGTGCTGGCGTATCACTTTCCGGCGGTGGCGGGTGGTGCGGTGCCGGTGGAGGTGTTGCCGTCGTTGCCGGTGGTGGGGGTGAAGGACTCGACGGGTGATGTGGAGCGGTTGTTGCGGTTGCTGACGGAGTGGGACGGCGCGGTGTACGTGGGTTCTTCGGCGTTGGTGTCGACGGCGGGGATGTTGGGTGCGGCGGGGGCGATCCTGGCGGTGGCGAATGTGGCGGTGGAGGACTGTGTGGCGGCGTGGGAGGGTGACGCGGCGGCGCAGTTGCGGTTGGCGGGTCCGCATGTGGCGGCGAGGACGGGGTTTCCGCATGGGTTGAAGCGTCTGGTTGCGGAGCGGTTCGGCACGTCGACGGCGGCGCGGATGGGGTGACGGGGTTACGGTCCGGTTTCGGGGTGTAAGAAGCCGTCGCGGTGTGTTGACCGGGGGTGGTCGGCGGATTTCCATGGATGTATGGGTGACGACGCGCTGGTGGCGGAGCGGTCGGGGTTGATCTCGTCGATGTTGGCGGTGATCGATCGGCGCGACTGGGGTGACCTGGTGGATCTGGTCACGGATGACGTGGTGTATCACCGTCCGGGTTGTCCGCCGATCGAAGGGGTGGACGCGTTCGTGGCGTTCTACCGGCGGCGGTGCATCGTGGCGTCGGGGCGGCATGCGGTGGACCGGTGGGTGGAGTCCGGCGGGCAGGGGTTCGTCTGGGGCCGGTTCGAGGGGATGTCGCATTCCGGGGTGCCGTTGAATGAGATCTTCGCGGACTGGTTCGAGGTTCGTGACGGTCGGGTGGCGCGGCGCCGGACGTTCTTCTACCGCCCGGCGATCTGAGACCCCGAAGCGCCCCGAAGCGCCCCGAAGCGCCCCGAAGAGCCGGAAACCGCGTGGCGTGGCGTGCCGGCGGGGTGGAGGATGCCGTGCCGTGACGGTGGATGAGTTCCGGACGGCGTCCGGGGTGCGGCTGCGGCCGGTGGCGGAGCGGCCCGGTGACCTGAACTGGCTGTTGCTGCCCGGTGGGCCGGGGATCGGGTCGGAGAGTTTGCAGGGTCTGGCGGACGCGGTCGGTGTTGCGGGTGTGACGTGGCTGGTCGACCTGCCGGGCGACGGTTCGAATGTGGTCGGTGGTGATCCGTTCGCGGGGTGGCCGGGGGTTCTGGTCGAGGCGGCGGAGGCGTTGCCGCGGGTGGTGTTCGTCGGGCATTCGACGGGTGGCATGTATCTGCTGTCGGTGCCGGAGCTGGAGCCGCTGCTGGCGGGGCTGGTGCTGGTCAGTTCGGCGCCGCATGCGGGGTGGATGACGTCGTTCGTGGAGATGACGCAGGAGTATCCGTTGCCGGCGGTCGAGGCGGCCGGTGCGGTGTACGAGGCTGATCCGACGGATGAGCATCTGCGGCTGGTCACGATGGCGGCGGCGCCGTGGAACTTCACGCCGGCGGGGGTGGCGGCCGGCACGGAGCTGTTGGCCCGGATGCCGTGCAACGCGGCTGCGGTCGACTGGTCGGCGCGGAATTTCGACAGCACGTACGCGTCGCGGTGGTGGCCGGCGCAGTTGCCGACGCTGATCGTCAGTGGGGTGCGGGACCGGGTCGTCGCGCAGTCGTTGTGGGATGAGCCCCGGTTTCGGGGTGATCATGTGCTGCACCGCTGGATCGAGGATGCGGCGCATTTCCCGTGGGTGGAGCGTCCGGACGGGGTGCGTGCCGCGTTCCACGAGCTGGCCGCGGTGGTTTCGGGCTGAGCAGTGCTGAGCAGTGCTGGGGCAATGACCCACCTCACCGACCCGGCCGGTCTGCACGAGGCCGGGTCGGTGTGGTGGTTCAGCCGGCGTGCGGGGCTGCGACGTCGAGGATCCAGGTGACGCCGAAGCGGTCGGTGAGCATGCCGAAGCCCGGTGTCCACTGCGACGGGCCGTACTGCTCGATGATGTCGGCGCCGTCGGCGAGTTTGTTCCACAGCGCGGCGATCTCTTCGGTGGTTTCGCCGCGGACGGAGACGAAGAATCCCTGGTTGGTGAGTGTCATGCCGTGCTCGCGGCTGGTGGTGGCCGGTGCGGCCGTGGCTGGGGCGTGGCTGGGCACGTCGTAGGCCATGATGCGGAAGCCGTTGTCGGCGGTGACCTGGCCGAAGACGATGTTGTCGGCGTCCGGGAGGTCTGTCGGCATGCCGAAGTCGCGGTAGGCGATGGCGGTGAGGTGACCGCCGAACACCGACTGGTAGAACTCCAGCGCCGTGCGTGCGGTGCCGCGGAAGTTCAGGTGGGTGGTGGTGATGGCCATGTTGGGACTCCTTCTTGAAAGCAACACCGGCTTGAGGCAGGACCGGCTTGGAGCAAGATTCGCAGCGGTGGGTGACAGGGTGTGGCACCTACTTCGGGCAGGATCGGGTGCATGCCGAAAACGTCCGCGCGACTGCTGGCCCTGCTGTCGCTGTTGCAGGCTCGCCGGGACTGGTCCGGGTTGGTGTTGGCCGAGCGCCTGGACGTCAGCCTGCGCACGGTGCGCCGCGACGTCGATCGGCTCCGTGAGCTCGGGTATCCGATCGTCGCGGGGAAGGGCCCGGACGGCGGTTACCGGCTGGGCGCCGGCGCTGAGCTGCCGCCGTTGTTGTTCGACGATGACCAGGCTGTCGCGCTCACCGTCGCCCTGCAGCTCGTCGCGACCACGCCCGGTGGTGGTTTTGCCGAGGCGGCCGCGCGGGCGTTGCACACCGTCCGGCAGGTCCTGCCCTCGCGGTTACGGCACCGCGTGAACGCGTTGCAGGTCACCGCGGTTGACCGGCCGGCATCTCGGCCGGCCGGGCCGGTGGGCGGCGGCGTGCTGGTGGCGTTGAGCGCCGCGGTGCACGCCCGGGAGATCCTGCGGTTCGACTACGGGTCCGGCAGCGGGGACGGACCTGCGCGCCGGGTCGAGCCGCATCATGTGATCACCTGGGACGGTCGCTGGTATCTCGTCGCCTGGGATCTTGACCGTGGCGACTGGCGCACGTTCCGGGTGGACCGGATCACGTTGCGCACGCCCAATGGTCCCCGTTTTGTTGCCCGGGTGGTGCCGGGAGGGGATGTTGCCGCCTATGTCACCAGCACGTTCCGCGGTTCTGGTGACGGGTCGGGAAGCTGGCCGTGCCGGGGCACGGTGGTGCTCGATCTGCCGGCGGCGGTTGTGGCGCTCTACACCCGCGACGGCGTCGTCGAGGAGATCGGCCCGGATCGTTGCCGGTTGACGTTCGGGTCGTGGTCGTGGCCGAGTCTTGCTGCTGCCGCCGCCCGGTTCGACGCCGACATCGAGGTCGTCGGTCCGGAGGAGCTCACCGACGCGTTCGCGCGGCTCGCCGACCGGTTCGCCCGGACCGTGGCCGGATCGCGTCGCCGCTGAACGCGACCCTGACAGCGGCCCAGCGACCCTGACAGCCGGTTACCCGTGGGACAGGTCGCGGCGGACGGCGTCGGCGGTGTGTGAGCCGGTGGCGTGGGTGAGTTGTTCGGGGGTGCCTTCGAAGACGATGGTGCCGCCGCCGGTGCCGGCGTCGGGGCCGAGGTCGATGATCCAGTCGGCGTTCTTGATGACGTCGAGGTTGTGTTCGATGACGATGACGGTGTTGGTGCGGGCGACGAGGCGTTCGATGATGTCGAGCAGGTGCTGGATGTCGGCCATGTGCAGGCCGGTGGTGGGTTCGTCCATGACGTAGACGGTGCCGGTCTTGTGGAGTTCGGTGGCGAGTTTGAGGCGTTGGCATTCGCCGCCGGACAGGGTGCTCAGTGGTTGGCCGAGGGTGAGGTAGTGCAGGCCGACGTCGTTGAGGGCGCGCAGGACGGGTTGGATGTTGGGTTCGGTGAAGACGGTGGCGGCGGTTTCGGTGGTCATGTCGAGGATGTCGGCGATGGTGTTGCCGCGGAGCCGGTGTTGGAGGACTTCGGGGCGGAAGCGTCGGCCGTGGCATTCGTCGCAGGTGGTGGTGTGGCCGGTGATGAGGGTGAGGTCGGTGGTGATGGTGCCGAGGCCGTGGCAGGTGGGGCAGGCGCCGGTGGAGTTGGCGCTGAAGAGGCCGGGGGCGACGTTGTTGGCTTTGGCGAAGAGGGTGCGGATGCTGGTCATGATGCCGGTGTAGGTGGCTGGGTTGGCGCGGGTGGAGGTGCTGACGGGGGTTTGGTCGATGACGACGGCGGTGGGGTGCTGGGTGAGGAACGCGTTGTTGATGAGGGTGCTTTTGCCGGAGCCGGCGACGCCGGTGATGACGGTGAGGATGCCGGTGGGGATGTCGACGGTGAGTTTTTTGAGGTTGTTGGTGTTGGCGTCGGTGATGGTGAGGGCG
This sequence comes from Dactylosporangium cerinum, assembly GCF_042653625.1. NCBI lineage: Bacteria > Bacillati > Actinomycetota > Actinomycetes > Micromonosporales > Micromonosporaceae > Dactylosporangium > Dactylosporangium cerinum. The sequence goes on from NZ_JBHSIU010000046.1 coordinate 123,216, forward strand.
CCGGTGGGGGTGCGGACGTCGGTTTTGAGGGGGAGTCGGTGGCGCAGGTGCCGGCCGGTGTGGGTGCGGGCGTAGGGGAGGGCTTCGAGGGTGCCTTCGTAGACGATTTCTCCGCCGTGGGTGCCGGCGTCGGGGCCGAGGTCGATGATGTGGTCGGCGATGGTGATGACGTCGCGGTCGTGTTCGACGACGAGGACGGTGTTGCCTTTGTCGCGGAGTTTGCGGAGCAGGTTGTTGAGGCGGGCGACGTCGTGGGCGTGCAGGCCGATGCTGGGTTCGTCGAAGATGTAGAGCATTTCGACGAGGGCGCTGCTGAGGTGGCGGACCATTTTGACGCGTTGGGATTCGCCGCCGGAGAGGGTGTTGGTGGGGCGGTCGAGGGTGAGGTAGCCGAGGCCGATGTCGATGAGGTGGGTGATGCGGTGGCGGAGGGTGCCGACGATGGGTGCGGCGGTTTCGTGGGTGAAGAGGCGTAGGACGGCGAGGAGTTCGGTGGTTTCCATGGCGGTGAGGTCGGTGATGGCGTAGCCGTCGATGCGGCTGTTGCGGGCGGCGGTGTTGAGGCGGGTGCCGCGGCAGGTGGGGCAGGTGGTTTCGGGGTGGTGTGGTTGGGTGCCGGTGCCGTGGCAGTCGGGGCACATGCCGTGGGGGTGGTTGAAGGAGTAGCTGTTGGCGGGGCCGAGGTGGGGTTGGCCGGCGTGGCTGTAGAGGAGCCGGAGGATGGCGTTGATGTCGGTGGCGGTGCCGACGGTGGAGCGGGGGCCGCCGCCGAGGCGTTTCTGGTCGACGATGACGGCGGCGGAGAGGTTGTCGATGTGGTCGAGGTCGGGTGGTGCGGCGGTGGGGAGGCGGGTGCGGGCGAAGGCGGTGAAGGTGTCGTTGAGTTGGCGTTGGGCTTCGGCGGCGATGGTGTCGAAGACGAGTGACGTTTTGCCGGATCCGGAGACGCCGGTGAAGACGGTGATGGCGTGTTTGGGGATCTGGACGGTGATGTTCTTGAGGTTGTTCTCCCTGGCGCCGGTGATGGTGATGTGGGTCGGGGCTGGTTCGAACAAGGTCACTCCTCGGTGCGCGGTGCGGTGGTGGTGCTGGTGAGGTGGAGTTCGGCGATGACGGCGCGGTGGTCGCTGCCGGGCACGGTGCGGGTGCCGGTGTCGCCGATGCCGATGCGCCGGTCGGCGAGGATGTGGTCGAGGGTGACCCATGGCACGGTTCGTTGTCCCCGCCATCGTTGGAACGGCCAGGTCGGGGCGAGGCCGCGGCCGCGGGTGGCGGCGGCGTCGCGGTAGCCGGTGCGCAGGACGCGGCGGAGCGGGCCGTGGTCGAGGGTGGCGTTGAAGTCGCCGAGGAGGACCTGTGGGACGGCTCCGCCGGCGGGTGGCTGCGCGGCGAGGTCGCGTGCCCAGCAGTTGGTGTGTCCGGGGCGGGGTGCGCACGGGTGCACGGATTCGATGCGGACCGGGCCGGCGCCGGGCACGTGGACCGTTGCGCCGGCCTGCCGCATGCCGCAGGGGTGCTGGCGGGCCAGGCCGGGTTTGTCGCCGTCGGCCGGGGTGAGCGGGTGCCGGCTGAAGAGCCCTGAGCCGTGGCCGTGCCGGGCGGGGTGGGTGACCCGGAACGGCAGGAGTCCGTCGACGCCGGCGGCGTCGAGGGCGTCGAGGGCGCCGGGGGTGAGTTCCTGCACGGCGAGGACGTCGACGTCGTCGATCTTCACCTGTTTGACGAGTGCTGCCATGTCGCCGCGGTCGTACAGGATGTTGGCGGTCATCACCCGCAATACCGCCCCGGGACGTTCTTCTGAGCGGGTGGCGAGGAGTCGCGGGACCACGACCGCGGACAGCGCCGCCCACGTCAGGATGCATACCAGCCATGGTCCGGTCGCGCCCGCGATCGCCGCGGCGACGGCTGCGAGCAGCGCGATCGGCGCGATGTAGGGCGTGAACGCCATGATTTGCACGAGCGGTGTGCCCCGCTCCGACCCGGTCAGCCGGACCAGTGTGAATCCGGCCAGGACTGCCGCGACCCCCCACAGCACCATGCGGCCGAACCTACCCGTTCGGTGTGACAGTTTCGGTCAGCCGCCGTTCCAGGGGGGTCCGGAATCGTGGGGTCACCCGTATGTCGCCGATCCAGTCGGTGAGCCGGTCGGCGTGCTGGTGGACGGTTGCCTGTACCCGACTGGGGGGTTGGGGTGGGAGGAACTCGACGAGGACCCGGTCGGTGTGTGCCCAGCCGCCGATGATGTGGCCGTCGGCCCAGATGGTCGGGCCGGGGTTGCCGGTCCGGTCGAACAGTGCTGGTGCGTGCGGTCCGAGGTACCAGTCGCGGCCGGCCCAGCCCATCACGGTCGGGTCGAGTGCGGGGAGCAGCGCGACCCATGGTGGTGGGGTGGGGACGTCGTCGACGTCGTCGGCGAGGACGATGCCGGTGCCGCCGCCGTCGAGGGTGACGGTGACGGTGTCGAGGGCGGCGAGGGCGGCGCGGGTGTGGGTGAGGGTCCACCCGGTCCACCACTTGAGGTCGGCGATGGTTCCGGGCCCGTACCGGGCCAGCCAGGCGTGCGCGAGCGCGGCGCGGGCAGCCGAGGGGTCGAGGTCGGGTAGTGGTCCGGGGAGCCATCCGTCGAGGAGGTGCCAGGTGTATTGGGTGCTGGTCCAGGTGCCGTTGGGGCGGCCGCGGACGATGCGGCCTTCGGCGGCGAGCAGGAGCAGGACGCGGCTGGTGATGTACTGGCTGCCCTGCGGGAGGTCCAAGGTGGTCCGGAGGCGGGGGACGTCGGTGGACAGTTGCGTGGCGGTGGCGGCGCCGCCGCGGGCGTGTAGTGCGGTGAGGGTGTCGGTGAGCAGTGTGTCGAGCCATTCGGCGGTGCCGGCGCCGTATTGGTGGAGGTGTTTGATGAGGAGCCGGCGTTGTTCGGTGGCGACGGCTCGGGTTGCGGCGGCGTGGATGGTGGGGGCGGTGCTGGTGGGGACGACGAACATGGTGCGGCGCATCCCGAGCATGCGGAGCAGGCTGCGGCGGGTGTAGAGGGCGTCTTCGAGGTCGGTGACGGTGGGTGTGGCGAGGCGGGCGGCGGTGGACAGGTACACGGTGGCGGCGTCGGTGGCGTGCAGGGCGACGAGGTCGGCGGCGACGGCGTCGGGGCCGGGAGCGCAGGGTGTGGCGAGGCCGTGTCGCCAGGCGAGTCTGGCGCGGCGTTGTGTGTCGTTGATATGCGGGCTGATCACCGGTGCAACGATATGGTCACCGGCGCAGCGAGTCGACGTAGAGCGTGATGATGACCAGCACGACAACTGCCGTGCCGAGGATGACCCAGAGGAGCCCGATCCCCATGGATTCGACGGTACCGATGGCAGCCCCCGCGGGGTGTCGCCTGCACGAGTGACATAGGGTCCGAGCCGATGTCCACCGCATTCGTTCTTGCGCACACCAGCCTGTCTCCGGTTCCGCTCGTGCCGGAGGTGCGGTTGCGGTTGGCTGATGAGGCGATCGAGTTGTGGCAGTACACGGAGAAGTTTGCCGGTGGGGTGCAGTTGCCGCCGCCGTTCTGGGCGTTTGCGTGGGCGGGTGGGCAGGCCCTCGCCAGGTACATTCTGGACAATCCGGACCTGGTGCGGGGTCGGCGGGTGCTGGATGTGGCGGCCGGGTCGGGGCTGGTCGCGATCGCGGCGATGAAGGCCGGCGCGGCGCAGGTGACGGCGGTGGAGATCGACCCTCTCGCGGTGACGGCGATGGCGGTGAACGCGGCGGTGAACGACGTGACCGTCGACGCGCGGCTGGAGGATGTGCTGCCCGGTGACGGCGGCGACGCCGAGGTGGTCCTCGCCGGTGACGTGTTCTACAGCCGGGAGATGACGGGGCAGGTGCTGGAGTTCCTGCGGCGGGTCACGAAACGGGGCGCGGACTGCCTGGTCGGGGATCCGGGGCGGGCGTATCTGCCGAAGGAGCACCTGCGGCTGGTCGCGGTGTATGACGTGCCGGTGCCGCAGACCCTGGAGGACACGCCGGTGAAGCGGACCACCGTGTGGCGGCCGGTTCTCTAAACTGTCGCACCGATGCACCCCTTGCAGCCCGTCCAGCATGCTTTGACGCCGGCGTCCGGTGACTTCACCGACGCGTGGCTGGCGAACCGGCGGTTGTCGGCGCACACCCGGGCGGCGTACCGGCGTGACGTGCACCAGTTCCTCGCCTGGTGCGCCGGCCGGGACCTCGATCCGTTGCGGGCGTCGTTTCTGCACGTCAACGCGTATGCGCGGGACCTTGAGTCCACTGTGGACGTGCGGACGGGGAGGGTCCTGGCGCCGGCGAGCGTGGCGCGGAAGCTGTCGGCGTTGTCGAGCTGGTATGCGTTCCTGCTGCGGTTGCAGGCGGTGGCGGCGAACCCGGTCGGTGGCGCGGACCGGCCCCGGGTCGACCGGGACACGTCGGCGACGGTCGGGTTGAGCGGTGCGGAGGTCGACGCGATCCTGGCCGCGGCGACCCGGCAGGCGGGGCCGACCGCGGCCCGGGACCTGACGATCCTGGCGTTGCTGGCGGATCTGGGGTTGCGGGTCGGTGAGGTCGTGGCGCTGGATCACGCGGACATCGGCACCGAGCGTGGGCACCGCACGGTCCGGTTCGTCGGCAAGGGCGGCAAGCCGCGGCGGCGGGCGTTGACGCCGAACGTGGTCGCGGCGCTGGAGGTGTATCTGGCGGTCCGCGGTGACGTGCCGGGGCCGCTGTTCGCGACGGCGTCGGGTGGGCGGGTCGACCGGCACGCGGTGTTCCGGCTGGTGCGGCGGCTGGCGAAGGAGGCCGGGGTGCCGGCGTGGGCGCGGTTGTCGCCGCATTCGCTGCGGCACGCGTTCGCGACGTCGGCGCGGGACGAAGGGGTCCCCCTCGAAGACGTGCAGGACGCGATGGGGCACGCCGACCCGCGCACGACCCGCCGGTACGACCGGGACCGGCACAACCTGGACCGGGATCCCGCGTACACGATCGCGGCGGCCCGGGCCCGAAGGGGGAACACCGCATGATCATCCGGGTGGCGGGGGACGGCGACGTCGACGCGATCGCGGCGTTGCACGCCGACAGCTGGCGGCGGCACTACCGGGGTGCGTACGCCGACGCGTACCTCGACGGTGACCTCGAGCACGACCGGCGCACGGTGTGGCGGGCCCGGTTCGCCGACCGCTCCGCGACGGCCACGTTGGTCGCGGAAGACCAGAAGGCAGTCGTCGGGTTCGTGCACGTGGTCCTCGACGACGACGAGCGGTGGGGCAGTCTGGTGGACAACCTGCACGTGACCAGCGGCCGGCGGCACGCCGGGATCGGCACGGCCCTGCACGCCGCCGCCGTCGACGCGGTCGTGGAACGGGCCCGGGATCAGCGGCTGTACCTGTGGGTCCTGGAGCAGAACGCGGCGGCGCAGCGGTTCTACCGGTCCCGCGGCGGGGTGTACGTGGAGACGGTCCGGGTCGGTGGGGACCCGGCGCGGCTGGCCGGTGCCCCCAACAAGTGGCGGATGGTGTGGGACCGGCTCAGATGAGCTGATCGAAGTGGGTGTGCAGGTCCGCGGACACGTCGGCGCCGCCGAGGCGGCGCAGCGTCCACAGCGTCGCGAGCAGCGCGGGCCGGTCGTCGCCGCGGTCGGTGGCCCAGGCGGCGTGTTCGAGGAGCAGCGCGGCGGTGAGGGTGTTGCCGAGGCGCAGCGCGAGTTCGCGGGCGCCGGCGACGACGCGGCTGTTGCGGGGGTCGGCGGCGGCGGTCTCGACGTCGACGGCGAGGCGGCGGGTGGCGGCGATGACGGCTTCGGCGACGTCGGGCAGGCGGGTGACGGCGGCGTCGGCGGCGATCTCGGCGCGGTGCAGCAGCGGGCGGGCGCCGGCGCCGGTGGCGAGGGCGCGGAGCACGTCGATGGACAGGACGTTGGTGGTGCCTTCCCAGATCGGCAGGACCTGCGCGTCGCGGAGCAGGCGGGGGATGCCGGTGTCCTCGACGTAGCCGGCGCCGCCGAACGCTTCGAGGTATTCGCTGGCGGAGGCGACGGCGAGCCGGCCGGTGGTGAGTTTCGCCAGGGGCGCGACGAGGCGCAGCTCGTCGCCGGTCGGGTCGGCGCCGAGGAGGGTGAACGCGTGCGCGGCGAGGGCGTAGGCGCCGGCGGCGTCGACGGCGAGCCCGCCGAGGGTGGCGCGGTGCAGCGGGTTGTCGGCGAGGACGCCGCCGGCCACTCGGCGGTTCGCGGCGTGGCTGAGCGCGTATTCCAGGCCTCGGCGCATCCCGCCGGCGGCGGCGGCCGCGTTGTGCAGGCGGGTGACGACGACGAGGGTCATCATCCGGGCCAGGCCGGGGACGCCTGCGTCGCCGACGGCGATGGCGGGGGTGTCGTCGAGGCGGACCTCGCCGGTGGGGACGGCGCGGGTGCCGAGTTTGTCCTTGAGGCGCAGCACCTGCAGGCCGGGGGCGGGGGTGACGCCGTCGCTGGTGTAGCGGGGCACGAGGAACGGGGCGAGGTTGCGGCTGCCGGGGCCGGCGCCGGCGGGGCGGGCCAGGGCGACGGCCATCGCGGAGTCGATCGCGGAGCAGAACCATTTGTCGCCGGTGAGCAGCCAGGTGCCGTCGGGGCCGGGGCGGGCGGTGGTGGTGGACCCGGCGATGTCGGAGCCGCCCTGCGATTCGGTCATCCACTGGCCGCTGGTGACGGCGACGGCCGGGTCGGTGGAGGTGAGCCGGGCCAGCCACGGCGACGTCGGGTCGGTGGCGGCGAGGAGCGCGGCGGCGCCGTCGGCCATGGCGACGGGGCAGGAGAACGTCGCGGACTCGGGCCCCCACAGGTGCAGCAGGGCGTGCTGGACGATGCGGGTGCCGGGTCCCCACGTGTCGTGGGCGTCGCGCTGGTAGGGCAGCGCGACGACGGCGTGGCGGGCGGCGGCGGCGCGTTGGGTGTCCCAGCCGGCGGAGACGTCGACGCGTTCGATGCGGGCGCCCCACGGGTCGAACCGGGTCAGGGTCGGCGGGTGGGTCTCCGCGTCGTGGTGCGCGGCCCGCAGCGGGCCGAGGACGTCGGCGGACAGCGCGGCGAGGCGTCCTTTGGCGGCGGCGTGCCCGTCGGGTCCGAGGAGCCGTTCCAGCCAGCCCCGCAGCTGCCAGTCGCTGGTGTACGGGTCACGCAACGCCGGGCTGTCCTGCACGAAACGGCTCATACCCAGGAGGTTACCGTCCGGTAATGGGGTTAGACGAGCCGCAGCTGCCCCTCCTGCCGGGCGGTCGGGCCGAGGTCGCCGACGCGGTGGTGGCGGCGGCACAGCACCTGGTAGCGGACGTCCTGTTCGGTGTGGTCCTGCTGCGGGGAGTCGGAGGAGTCAGAGGAGGAGGCGGTGTCGCCGATGACGACCTGGTCGCCTTCGCGGGCGATGCCGCCGTTGACGACGCGGGCGTTGAGCAGCCCCGGCCGGCCGCACCAGCACAGCACCTCGACCTGGACGCGGGTGACCTCGTCGGCGAGTTCGAACAGCCGCTGCGCGGCCGGGAACAGGCTGGTGCGGAAGTCGGTGGCGAGGCCGAACGCGTACACGTCGACGTCGGAGGTGTCGACGAGGTCGGCGAGCTGTTCGATCTGCGCGACCGTGTAGAAGCTCGCCTCGTCGCAGATGAGGTAGTCGACCCGGATCCCCTGCTGCCAGCGTTGCCGGACGAGGCCGCGGATGTCGAGGTCGGCGCTGACGTCGACGGCTTCCTTCCCGAGGCCGATCCGGGTCGACAGGCGGCCCGGCCCGGCCCGGTCGATGGTGGTGAGGACCAGGCCGCGGCGGCCCTGCCGGGCGTGGTTGTAGTCCATCTGCAGGGCGAGGGTCGACTTGCCGCAGTCCATCGGACCGTAGAAGAACTTCAGCGAGCCACCGCGTCGTAGCCGGCTGTCACCGGCGGCGACGCAGGCGTTCGGGTCTTCGTCGAGGGAGGAGGTGGAGGACGTCACGACGAGGCAGCCTACTGGTCGCCCAGGCGTTCCAGGTTCTTCAGGCGGGCGCGGACGGTGTGACGTTCCGGGGTGCCCATCGCCTCGAACAGTTCCAGCGCCGTGCGCAGCCGTTTGCGGGCCAGGCGCGGGTCGTCGGTGCAGACACCGAGACCGTGGTAGGCGCGGGCCTGTTCGTAGCGGTGCCCGATGCGCATCGCCCGGTCCAGGACCTGCGCGTGGACGAGTTTGCCCTCCGCGGGCCGGCCGAGCGCTGCTAGGGCCTCACCGTAGGTGTTGCCGGCCTGGCAGGCGACGGTCGGGTCCAGCTGCTGACCGTCCTCGTAGGCGGTGCGCAGCAGGTCCAGGCCCCGTTCGGTGCTGGCGTCGGTGGCGGCGAGGGCGACGAGGCTGGCGCCGAGGTAGCAGCGGGCCTCGAGTTCGGCGGCGGGGCCGACGTCGCCGCCGAGTTGCCGGCGCGCCCACGACAGCAGCAGGACCGCCTGCCGGTGCCGGCCGAGCCGGGCCCGGGACGCGCCGAGTTCGACGGCGCCGAGCGCGGCGGGCCAGGTCAGGCCGGCGGCGCGGCCGTGGCCGATGATGCGTTGCGCGACGAGCGTCGACTCGTGGACGCGGCCGACGGCGCGGAGCATCCCGGCGAGGGCGCCCCACTGGACGCTGACGTGCCAGCCGTCGCCGCCGTCGCCGATGAGGGACCGTTCCAGCAGGTGCAGGGCCTCGTCGAACCGGCCGACGTTGAAGTACACGTAGGCGAGGTTCGACCGGGCCCGGACCCCCCACGTGGGGTGCGCGACGAGCCGGGCCAGGTGCGCGGCGGCGGAGGTCAGGTCACCGCCGCGGGCGTGCGCGGACGCGAGGTAGTTGTGGGTCATCGCGATCAGGTCCGCGTCGTGGAGGGCCTCGGCGGCGGCGAGGGCCCGGCGGTGCAGGTCCAGGGACACGTCGTTCATCGAGTTGCGGAACAGGTACCCCCACAGGGCGCGGGGCAGCAGGACGGTGTGCCGGTGCCAGCCGAGCCGGTCGGCGAGGTGCGCGGCGGCGACGACGTTGGCCAGTTCCAGGTCCAGCCACCGCCGGGTGTCGATCATGTCGGTGAACGTGGGGACGTGCGGGCCGACGTCGGTGAAGTCGACCGGGTCCCGGTCGCGGTTGCTCTCCCACACCCTCGTCGCCGCCGCGGTCGCCTGCAGGTAGTAGTCGAGCATCCGCCGGGTCGCCGGGTCGTGTTCGGGGTCGGTGCCGGCGAGGTGGGTGGCGTATTCGCGGAGCAGGTCGTGCAGCCGGAACCGGCCGGCGACGGGTTCGTTGAGCAGGTGCGCGTCGACGAGCTGCGCGAGCAGCGCGTCGGTGTCGCCGGCGGGCAGGTCGGCGAGGGCCGCGACGACCCGCATCGACAGTTCCCCGGCGGGGTGCACGCCGAGGAGCCGGAACAGGCGCTGCGCGGCGGGCGGCAGCTGCCGGTAGGACAGTTCGAACGCGGCCTGCGGGGACCGGCCGTCCACGGCGAGGTCGACGGCGGCGGGGTGGGCGCGGCGCAGCCGGTCGGCGAGGTCGGCGACGCTCCACGACGGGCGGTGCGCGAGCCGCGCCGCGGCGAGCCGCAACGCGAGGGGCAGGTGCCCGCAGAGGCGGGCGACCTCGGCGGTCGCGGCCGGGTCGGCGGCGGCGCGGGCCCCGACGACCGCGGTGATCAACCGGCGGGACTCGACGGCGGACAGCACGTCCAGCGACACGGGGCGGACCCCGTCGAGGCCGGCGATGCGGCGGCGGCTGGTGATGATGACCAGGCACGCCGAGGACCCCGGCAGCAGCGGCAGGACCTGCGCGGCGTCGGCGGCGTTGTCGAGCACGAGCAGGACCCGGCGGCCGGCGAGTTCGCTGCGCCACCGGGCGACGCGGTCGTCGGGGTCGGCGGGGACCCGGGCGGGCGGGACCCCGAGGTGGGCGAGGAGGACACCGAGGGCGTCGTGCGGCGGCAGCGGCGGCTGGTCGCTGTGCGCGCGCAGGTCCAGGAACAGCCGTCCGTCGGGGTAGCGGCCGGCGACGCGGTGCGCGACGTGGACGGCGAGGCTGGTCTTGCCGACGCCGGCCATCCCGTCGATGCTGAGCACCGCCGGTACCCCACCTAAGTCCTCGTCCGAGTCGGAGTCCAGGTCGTCGTCGGGGTTGATCAGGTCGGCGATGAGGTCGTCGCGGCCGGAGTAGTCCGCGACGTCCCTGGGCAGCGTCCACGGCCGCGCCGCACCCGCCGGCGGCGACGCGGCGGCGGGTGGTTCGGCGGGTGGTTGCAGCAGGTCGTGGTGCAGGCGTTGGAGCTGCTCGCCGGGGGGCAGGCCGAGCTCGTCGTCGAGGGCGTCACGCAGCCGCCGGTACACGGCGAGCGCGTCGGCGGTCCGCCCGGCCCTGGTCAACGCCGTCATCAACTGCCCGGTGAGCCGTTCCCGCAGCGGGTGCTGCTCGACGAGGGCGGTCAGCTGCCCGATCAGCTCCGCGTGCAGGCCGAGACGCAGCTCCACGTCGACGCAGTCCTCCAGGGCCGCGTCGCGGCGTTCCTCGAGGGCGACCGCGTGGGCCTGCGCGGCGGGGCTGTCGACGCCGGCGAGCGCCGGGCCGCGCCACAGGTCCAGGGCGGTGCGCAGCTGCGCGCGGGCGCCGCGCAGGTCCCCTCCGGCGGCGGCGGCCCGGCCGGCGGTGACGAGCGCGGCGAAGGTGAGCGTGTCGAGTTCGTCGTCGGCGACGGCGGCGCGGTACCCGGCGGTGTCGGTGCGGATCGTGTCCGGCAGCAGCCGGCGCAGCCGCGACACGCACGTGTGCAGCTGCGCCCGGGCGGTCGCCGGGGCCTGGTCACCCCAGACGGCGTCGACGAGCCGGGCGACGGTGACGACCCGGTTCGGCTGCAGCAGCAGCATCGCCAGCAGCACCCGGTCCCGGGCCGCGGCGATCTCGACCGGCCGCCCGGCGACGTCGACCGCGAGAGGACCGAGCAGCCGGTAACGCACGGTGCCGAATCTAGTCCGCGGGGGTGGTGGTGGCTACAACCGGTTGCTACAGGCGGGCCGGTGGGGTGTTGCCGGCCTGTTCGATCGCCTTGCGGATCGGCACCGCGAGCAGCGCGACGAACCCGACGACGAAGAACACCAGCAGCGAGATGATCGCGACGCGGTAGCTGCGGGTGGTGTCGTAGGCGAGGCCGAACAGCAGCGGCCCGAGCCAGCTGGTGCCCTTGTCGGAGATCTCGTAGATGCCGAAGTACTCGCCTTCGCGGCCCTTCGGGATCAGCTGCGAGAACAGCGACCGTGACAGTGCCTGGCTGCCGCCGAGGACCAGGCCGATGCCGCCGCCGAGCGCGACGAACAGCAGCGGCTCCTTCGCCGGCAGGAAGTACGCGATGACGATGATCACGGTCCACAGCACGAGACTGCCCAGCAGCGTCTTCCACGCCCCGTACCGTTTCGCGAGCCAGCCCAGCAGCAGCGCCCCGGCGAACGCGAGGAACTGCACCATGAGGATCGTCGGGACCAGCACGTCGTCGTCCAGTTGGAGTTCTTTCGTGCCGTACTGGCTGGCCAGGGCGATCACGGTCTGGATACCGTCGTTGTAGACGAGGTACGCGACGAGGAAGAACAGGGTCAGCGGGTACGCCTTCAACGAGCGCAGCGTGTGCCACAGCTGCCGGAACCCGTCGGTGAGCAGGTTCACGCCGGCGGTGGGGGGTTCCAGCAGGGGCCGGTTGCGCAGCCGGATGAGGGGGATGGTGGTGAACCCGGCCCACCACAGGCCCGCGGACACGATGCTGTAGCGGGCGACCTCGCCGGTGCTCATGCCGAGGCTGTCCTTCATGAGGACGGCGACGACGTTGAGCAGCAGCAGCAGGCCACCGCCGAGGTATCCGAACGCCCAGCCGAAGCTGGAGACCCGGTCGCGGTCCTCCTCGGAGGAGATCTGCGGCAGGAACGAGTTGTAGACGACGACGGACGCGCCGAAGGAGATGTTCGCGACCAGGAACAGGGCCGCGCCGAGCAGGTACCGGTCGCCGGTGAGGAACAGCATCCCGGCGGTCGCGGCCGCGCCGAGGTACGCGAACAGGGCCAGGAGCTGCTTCTTGCGCGGTGAACGGTCCGCGACCGCGCCGACGACCGGCAGCACGAACACGGTCAGGAACACCGACAGGCTCACCGTGTACGGGAACAGGGCGCCGGGCGCGATCGCGATGCCGAGCGGGTGGATGACGGCGTCGTCGCAGGCGTCATCGACGCAGCCGGCGGCCTTCTCCGCGATCGAGGTCAGGTAGGGGCCGAGGAACACCGTGACGACGGTCGTGGAGAACGCCGAGTTCGCCCAGTCGTAGAAGTACCAGCCGACACGTTCCTGTTTCGTGCTGAGCTGCGGTGTTTCGGGCACCTCGACGGCGGACACGGGCGCGGCCTTCCTAGGCGGGGTTCCAGATGCCGCGAGCGGCGTACACGTCGCGGAGCACCTCGATGTGATCGGTCATGATGCCATCAACGCCGAGGTCCAGGAAGTGCCCGATCTGGGTGGCGTCGTCGATCGTCCACAGGTGCACGTGCAGGCCCAGCCGGTGCGCGTAGCGGATGAGGCGGGGCCCGGCGAGGGTGAGCCGCCCGTACCGGGGCGGGATCTGCACCGCGACGACCCCGGCGGGGACCTGCACCGGCCGGCCGGTCAGCGACCCGGCGTAGAGGGCGGCGACCTCCCGCATGCCCAGCGACGTCGCCACGGCCGGGCCGGTCCGGGCGCGGATACGGGCCAGCCGCCGGGACGAGAACGACGCGAGCAGGACCCGGTCATGCGCGCCGGCCCGGTCCACGACGTCCAGGGTCGGGCCGACGGCCGCGTCGGTCTTGCAGTCGATGTTGAACCGGACGTCGGGCCACGCGTCGAGGACCTCGTCGAGGCGGGGCACGACCGCGGCGCCGCCGACCCGGACCGTCTGCAGGTCCGCGAACCGGACGTCGATCATCCGACCCGGACGCCCCAGCATCCGCTGCAGCGTGTCATCGTGGAAGACGACCGCGACACCGTCGGCGGTGGCGTGCGTGTCGGTCTCGATGTACCGGTAGCCGAGCTCGACCGCACGCGCGAACGCCGCTGTCGTGTTCTCGTCACCGGCCGCCGCGCCGCCACGGTGGGCGAAACCCAACGGTCCTGGCAGGTCAAGATAGGCCACGCCGACAGTATGGAGTGATCTTCGCCTGCGTTTGCGTAACGGCGGGTTACCGGAAGCTGTCCAGCAGTCTCCGGAAGGCTTGCCGGGCGACGCAGCGTGTGGAACGGCAAAGGTAGGGTGACGCACATGCGCGTGCTCGGCATCGACTTCGGCACGTCGAACACGGTCGCGATGATCCGGACCCCGGACTCACGGATGCGGCCGCTGCTGTTCGACGGTTCTCCCTTGCTGCCCTCTGCTCTGTACTTCAACACCGACGGCAAGGTTCTTGTCGGGCGGGACGCCGAGCGCAACGCGCGGCTGGACCCGGCCCGGTTCGAACCGAACCCGAAACGTCGCATCGACGACGGTGAGGTGTTCATCGGTGACCACCCGATGCCGGTGCCGCGGCTGTTCGCGCACGTGCTGTCGCTGGTCAACACCGAGGCCCGCCGGCAGCTCGGCGCGGCACCCGACGAGGTGCGGCTCACCCACCCGGCGCGGTGGGGTGAGCGGCGCCGGTCGCTGCTGGTCGAGGCGACCCGCATCTCCGGGCTCGGCACCCCCAGGCTGATCGCGGAGCCGGTCGGCGCCGCGTCGTACTTCACCGCGGTGCTCGGCTCCGCCGTCCCGGTCGGGCGCAGCCTCGCCATCTACGACCTCGGCGGCGGCACGTTCGACGCGACCGTGGTCCGGCGCACCCAGTCCGGGTTCGAGGTCCTCGCCGAGGACGGCCTCGCCGACGTCGGTGGCCTCGACTTCGACCACGCGATCGTCGAGCACCTCGGCAAGGTGTACTCCGAGAGCCACGCCGACAAGTGGACGTCGATCGCGAACCCGTCCGACGCGAACGCCCGCCGGCAGCGGCGGCTGCTGTACGAGGACGTCCGCGGCGCGAAGGAGATGCTGTCGCGGACCGCGTCGACCGACATCCACCTGCCGTCCCTCGAGGTCGACGCGCACCTGACCCGGGAAGAGCTCGAGGGGCTCGTCAAGCCGTACCTGGAGCGGACCGTGTCGTGCCTGCGCCGGGCGATCGACTCCGCCCGGCTGCAGCCGAAGGACCTCGTCGGGATCTTCCTCGTCGGTGGCTCGTCCCGGATCCCCCTGGCCGCGCACCTGATCCACACCGAGCTCGGGGTGGCGCCGACGACCCTGGAGCAGCCGGAGACGGTCGTCGTGGAGGGCGCGTTGTGCATCGGCGCGCCGTCGGCGCCGGTCCGCGCGTCCGGGATGCCGCGGACCGTCACCCCGCCCCCGCCGCAGCAGCGGCCGGTGTCGGCGGTGCCGGTGTCCCCGGCGATGAACCGGCCCGGCCCGGTCCAGCCGCCACCGATGCAGCAGCGGCCCCCGGTGCAGCAGCCGGTCAACATGGTCCGGCAGCAGCCGCCGGTGCAGCTCGTCCGGCAGCCCCCACCGGTCCAGCCGCCGATGCAGCAACCCCCGGTCCAGCAGCAGCCGGTCAACATGGTCCGGCAGCAGCCGCCCGTGCAGGCCCCGCCGCCGGTCCAGCTCGTCCGGCAGCCGCCGCCGGTCCAGCAGCAGCCGTACCGTCCGCCGGTGTCGCCGGCGCCGGTCGCGCAGCCGGCCCGGCCGGGACCGTTCCCGCCGCAGGTCGCCCGGCCGCAGCCGGCGCCGCAGCCGCAGCAGACCTCCGATGAGGGGGAGCGCAACTGGGTCGCCGTCATCATCGTCGTGCTCGTCCTGGTCGCGGTCCTGTTCGTGATCCTGCTGCTGACCGCGTTCAACGGCTGACCTTTTGCCGGACCGCACGGCCCGTCACGCACCGCGTGACGGGCCGTGCGCGGGTCAGCGGGCCGCGGCCGAATATGCCATTCTGTGCCCTCGTGCGCGGGTCGTCCGCGTGTTGGACGGGGAGGCCCGATGGCGAACTGGAACCCGCCACCGCCGTACCAGCCGCCGTATCAGGCGCCGTATCAGCCGCCGCCGCGGCGGCGCGGGATCCTGCCGGTCGTGCTCGTCGCGGGTGTGACCCTGGTCGGGGTCCTGATCGCCGCGATCATCGTCGTGGTGGTCGTGCGGCAGCGGGGCGAGGACACCGTCGCGGGCCCGGAGACGACGGCGGTCGCCGCGTCACCGTCCACGAGCGCCGCCGGCGGCGCCGGCGGGTTCGACGAGTGCCTGATCGGCAACTGGCGGCAGACGAAGTACAGCGCCGGGTTCGACCTGAGCGGCACCCTGGACAGGGCCGGGAAACCCGTCGGTCAGATCAAGACCACCGGCGACGGCCGCCGCTGGAAGATCACGTCGACGGGCGCGGCGACCGAGACGTTCGACGACGCCGAGTACAAGGGTTCGACCACCGACGGGCGCCTGGTCACGTTGACGTTCACCGGCGGCCACGAGTGGAAACTCAAGACGTCCAACGGGCGGATCCTGTTCGAGCTGGTGTCCACGAACCTGGAGATCTCGGTCCTGGTCGACGCCTACCGGGCCGCGTCGGAGAAGGTCAACCCGCAGAACAACCCGATGCCGTACCAGTGCGCCGGGAACAGCTGGACGGCGACCTCGCTGTCGGACGCGACCGCGTCCACGACGTTCGAACGATCCACGTAGCCACGGAACACGCCATGGGCCTCGGGGACGCGTCCCCGGGCCCATGGCGTGTTCCTTAGTTGTGCGGGGCCCAGAACCCGGCGAGGGAGCTCGTCGCCGGGTCGTCGGAGCCCAGCAGCAGGCTCCACGGGTCCGCGCCGGCCGGCACGTCGACACCGTCGTAACCGGCGAGGTCGGCCGGGTTCGGCGGGTCGGCGTGCGCGGACGGGTCGTACGCCGCGGACAACGAGTGGTCGGGGCCGCCGAGGACGTCGGCGTCGCTCCACGGGAACCCGTCGACGGGTTCGGGCTGGCCGTCCAGGTGCAGCTCCTCGGGGAACGTGTGCTCGGGCCAGCCGTCGTCGCCGCGGAGGTCCGGGTCGGTGCCGAACGTCTCCGCGTCCACGTCCGTGCCACCGGCGGCCACATCGTCCGTGTGGTCGGCGATGTCGGTGTGGTCGGTGTGGTCGGTGTGGTCGGTGTGGTCGGTGACGGGTTCGAACTCGGCGTGCTGCGCCGGGTCGCCGTCCTCGGTGGCGAACCCGTCGTGCGTGTCCTGGCCGTCCTGGCCGTCGTGGGTGTCGTGGGTGTCATGGACGGACTGGTCGTAGGCCTCCGCGGCGTGTTCGGTGCCGAGCGGCTCCTCCAGGTCGTCGCCGCCGCTGTGCGGGTCACCGCCCAGCGCGTCACCGCCGCCGAAGTCGTCGTGACCGTCGAACGTGTGTCCCGGCTCGAAGCCGTGCTCGAACCCCTGCCCGTAGCCGGGGTCGCCGCCGAGGTCGGCGGTGTCACCGGTGTCGGGTTCGTCCCCCGACTCCGACCATTCCCAGTGCCCGTCCATGATCCAACCCCCTTACGCTTCGGCCGGCGCGTCGGCCGCGTCCGCGGGTGCGTTCGGTGCCAGTGCCCGTACCCGCACCAGGACCTCGTCAACCTGTTTGATGCGGGCGCGGAGGCCTTCCCGTTCGGTGTTCAGCGCGGCCTTGCGCTTGCCCCGTTCGGCCTTGTCCTCCGTCAGGGACTTGTCGATGTTGGCGATGTGCGCGTCGAGCTGCTTGAGCCGCCGCTCGATCGCCTCGTCCAGGGCGAGGGTCAACGCGTACTGCAGGTCCGTGAACCGGTGCATGATCTCGTCGGCGAGGGCGGCGCGGGCCTCACCGAGGACCTCCCGCAGCCACGCCCGGGTCGCCACCTTGTCCGTCATGCTCTTCCGTTTGAAGATCATGTACGCGCCGGCGGCGAGGCCGAGGCCGATACCGATGACGGGGATGACGAGGCCCGCACCGGCGACACCGGCCAGACCGATCGCGCCGGCACCGGCCATCGCGCCCCGCCCGGCCATCATCGCCATACCGGCCGAGGACATGACGACCATCGCGCCGTCACCGCCGCCGCTGTCCCGGCGTGGTTTCGTGCCCAGTGCGTGGCGGAGCTTCGCGTTGAGCTGCCGCAGCACGTGCTGCAGCTCGTTGGGGTGGAACACCTGCGCGAGGACCCGCTCACCGACCTTGCGGAACCGGAACTCCAGGTCGTGTGACAGCCGCACCGACAACGCGTACAGGGCCTTGTCGACCTCGGCGGGCAGCTCACTGATGTCGCTGCGGCCGCCCTTGTCGATCTTCTCCATGAACTGTTCCTGCAGCTGCGTCATGTACGACCGCAGCCGGGTCGTCGCCTCGACCCGGGCCCGTTGCGTCTCCGTCGACAGCGCCAGGGACCACTGCCGGGCCTCGGTGCGTTTGCGGGTCGCGACCTGGGCCCGTTCCTCCTTGGCGCGTTCGGCGTCCTTCGGGTCGGGGTCGGTGGCCTTCATCCGGTCGCCGTACTCCTGGTCGATGCGGATGTACTCCGAGCGCACCGAACGCAGCACGTTGGCCTGCTGCAGCAGGTGACCCTTCTTCGCCAGGTCGATCAGGGCGTGCTGCAGCTCCGCGATGCGGGACTCGCGGATCAGCTCCCCGGCGGCCTCCTTCGGCAGCGTCATCGCCAGCTCCGCCAGCCGCGCCGACACCGGGAACCACGGCGCCGAACCGAACCGGGGCGCGTGCGTCTGCAGCTGGCCCTTGTTGTCGGCGAGGATCGTGCGCCAGCCCGGGTACGCGTCGACCTTCGTCAACGCGAACAACACGAAGTTGACCTTCTTGCTGGCCTCGATGAGGAAGTTCATCTCCGGCTTGGAGAACGGCGAGGACGCGTCGACGACGAACAGCAGGGCGGTGGCCCGCTCCACGGCGTCCATCGCGACCTCGACGTGCATCGAGTCCAGGCCGCCGGTGCCGGGGGTGTCGGTCAGCGTCAGGTACTGCAGCAGCGGCGCCGAGTGGTGCACCTCGATCCGCCGCGGCGGGCGCATCCCGTCGGGGAGCCGGCCCAGGACGGTGCCCCAGTCCCGCAGGTCGGTCAGGTTGATCGGGATCGGGTCCTCCCGGCCCGGCACGTACGCGCGGGCGCCGTGCTGGGCGTTGTGGGTGAACTCCAGGTACGACGCGGTCGCCACCGCCGCGTCGACCGGCGACAGGTTCGGCACCCCCATCAGCATGTTCGTGAGGCTGCTCTTACCACGTTTCGTCTCACCGACCACGACGATGCGCGGGCGTTGCACGTCGCGGCGGCGTTCGGTGTCCACGTCCGCGGCCGCGTCCGGGTCGATCTTGCGCAGGTACGCGAGGGACCCGTCGACGCCGGCCTTGAGCAGTTTGCCGAGGGCCGCCTCTGGGCTCGGTGGCTTCGGCTTGCCGTTCGCGGGGGGCGCCGCGTTCTCCGTCGAGGTCATCGGGGCTGCTCCCTGCGTGGTTGCGGGCTGGGCGTGTGCTGGGCGGGCTGCTGGACCGTCGGGTGCGCGCCGGTCGGCCCGCCCGGGTTGCGGGCGGCCTGGTAGACGGTGACGATCGGAGCACGCAGCACCCGGCCGTCACGGTCGAGGTAGCCGGGGACCTCGACGGCGGCGATCGACCCGATCAGCTTCGGGTCGGTGGCCGGTGCCGCGCCGCCGGCCTCGTGGTGCGCCGGGTCGAACCGGACCCCGGTCGGTTCCAGGGTCTTCACCCCGGCCTCGGCCAGGGCGGCGCCGAGCCGGTCGCCGAGCGCCTTGGACGTGACCCGGTCCCGGACGTAGATGCACGCCTGGACGAGGGCCCGCCGGTCGGCGTCGGCCGGGCCGGTCCCGTTGCCGCGGGCGGCGACGGGCACCTGCACCTGGCGGGGACCGCCGCGGGAGGACAGCAGCAACAGCAGCAGCAGCGCCGCGCCGACGAGCAGCGCACCGACGAACCCGGTCAGCGCCGCGGTCACCCCGAACGGCTCCCGCGCGGTGCACGCCGGCTGCGCGGCCTGGACCACCGCGGCCGCGGCGGTCGGCTGCTGCTTCGGCGGCGCCTCGGGGGCGCCGCCGCCACCGACGGAGTCACCGATCCCGGCGCCGCCGGACGCGGTCGTCGGGGCCGCCGGCGGGGTGGTCGCCGTCGACGCCGGCACCGCCGGGCAGTCGGGGGCGCCGCTGATCAGGCCGGTCGCGGCGCCCGTGAGCACGGCGACGATCAGGGCAACAGCCACGGCGACGAGACGCAGGCTGTTGGAGGACGAGAACATCGTCGGCTCCTGGGGGTAGGTGCCTTCAGTTGACACGGGCTTGGCCACGGATACGTTGGGACAGCAGGTAGAAACCGCGGTGCGCGACGAGCGCGACCCGCGACTGGGACGGGCTGGCACCGGCGACGGCGTAGGCCCGCCACCGGGTCGCGGCGTCCAACGCGGCCCGGACCATCTGGTCACGGTCGGATCCTTGCAGGTTCAGGATCCAGCCGGGGTCGTTGGACAGCGCGAGCCGGGTCAGTTCGCCCTCCATCTGGTCGGGCAGGTCCACGGCGCCGGTCGTGACGAGCTGCGCGACCTCGAGCAGCCGCAGCCGGTGCGACTCCGGCTGCTGCAGGACCCGTTCGATCGCGTCGCGGAGCAGCTCCCGGTCGTGGGGGCGTTCGGCGTGGCTGGCGATCTTCTCCAGGCTCGACAGCGCCCAACCGGCCTTGATCGCGTCGGTTCGCCACCGGAACGCGTGGTCCAGGGTCTGCCGCAGGCGGGGGAACCCGGACGCCTGGAACAGCATCCGGACGAGTTCACCGGTCGCCAGGGTCGGCTTGTTGACCAGCTGGGCGATGGCGAAGCTGATCCCGTACAGGTCCAGCAGCCGCAGCAGCCGCTCCCGGGACTCGCGGGTGATCCCGCACTCACGGGTCGTGAACAGGTCCACGGAGGCGAGCAGGACGGTGCGTTCGCCCTGGGGGAGCGCGGCGAGCTGCCGCAGCGCCTCACAGTCCGCGGCGGTGAGCCGGCCCGCCTCGGTGGTCTCGGCGAGCAACCCCACGACCGGCACCACGTCGGAAACGACGCGGCGCAGCACCTTGGACTGGTCACCGGCGAGCGGAGCGACGATCGGCCACGGGTCCTGGCCGCCGCCGGCGAGCTTGTCGACCTTGTTGAACAGGCCGAGGGAGTTGATCGGGTTGCTCGACAGCCGCGCCGAGATCGACCGGAACGCCTCCAGGGCCTGCACGTCGTCCTCACGGACCGACTGCGTGAACACGTAGATGATCGCCTCGGCGCCGGACAGGGCACCGGCGGAGTCGGAGTCCAGGTCGTCGTCGATCGGCGCCTCGGAGAACAGGAACCGGCGGGCCTGGTCCGACACGGACGTGTTCGCGCTGGACAGGCCGGGCGTGTCGACGACGGTCAGGTCCCGCAGGTGGTCACTGGTCAGGGTCACGTCGACGTAGGCGACGTCGTGCCGGGCGACGCCGAGCCGCTGCGGGATCATCCCGGCCTCGTCGAGGGGGAGGCTGACCCGGGCACCGTTGCGTTTGACGACGTCGACCCGGTCGGAGGTGCCGTACCGGAACTGGGTCACGATGCGGGTGCACTCACCGACCTCCGTCGGCGCGACCCGCCGGCCGATGAGCGCGTTGACGAGCGTCGACTTGCCGGACTTGAGCCGGCCCGCGATCGCGACCCGCAGCGGCTCGCCGAGCCGCCTGCGCACGTCGACGACCTGCGCCTGGGCGCCGCCGCCGAGCCGGTTGCCGACCTCCGCGCACAGGTCCGCGACCCGGGAGCTGAGTGGTCCTGGCGCCACGTCGTCAGCCCCGGACCGCGGCGGCGCGACCCGGACCGCGACCTGATACCTGCTCCGGGAGACTGATCACCGACTGCGCGAGGCCGGTGTTTTCAGCCAGAATGCCGACGTACCCTCGGGGTTCCAAGGGGTGGTCCTCGCTCATTACTCGCTCCCGGGTGGAATCAGACCGTCATGTCACGCACGTACGGCACACACATTACGAATATCCTGCGCGCGCAGGATCCCATGTTCGTGCCACGAATGGAGGCGAGAAGTGCCTGAGGCACCGACTGACGAGCCAGGCGCCGCGACGGTTGCGGCGGCCGGGACGGTCGGCCGGGCGACGGTGGGGGCCACCGCGTGGCCACCCGCCGACCTGGTCGCCGCGGCGGTCGACGCCCTGCGTAACCCCGGTCTGGTGGTCATCGCGGGAGCGCCCGGCACCGGCCGCTCGACGGTGCTGAAACGGCTCGGCGAGACGTTCCGCGGCACCGTGTTCGCCGGTGGTGCCCTGGCGATGCTGCGTGGCGTCCCGGCGCTGCCGCTGTCCCGGGCGGTGCGGGTGCGACTCCCGTCACATGAGGCGCCGCTGCTCGCCGAGGCGGTCCGCTCCCGGGTCCGTCACGGTCTGCTGCTCCTCGACGACCTGCAGTGGGCGGATCCGCTGACGATCGCCGCGTTACCGGCCATCGCCGAACACTGTCGGATAGCCGTCACGTTGCGTACGCCGCACCGGCTGCCCGGCGACGCCGAACAGGTCCTGCGCGCCGCCGCGACCGCCTGGCTGAACGTGCCCGCGATGCCCGCCGACGCCGCCGCGGCCCTCGTGCGGCAGATCGCGCCGGGCGCGTCGACGACCGTCGTCACCGACCTCGTCCGCCGCGCCGGTGGGGTACCCCTCGCCGTGACCGCCCTGGCGAAACACGTCGCGCAGGGCGGCACCCCCCTCGACGCCGACAAGGGCCTCGCGTACACCGTCGCCGGGGCCCTCGCCGACCTCAACCGGCCCGCCCGCACCGCCATGGCCGCCCTCGGCCTGCTCGGCCGGCCCGTGACCGCGACCGTCCTCGGTGAGGGCATCGCCGAGCTCACCGCGACCGGCCTCGTCGAGGTCGACCAGGCCGGGATCGCCGCGCCCGTGTCGCCGTACACCGCCGAGGTCGCCGCCGGGCTCCTCGAACCCGCCGAACGGGTCGCGTTGCACCGGCGCCTCGCCGGGCTCGTCCCGCCCCGCGAGGCGGCCCGGCACCTCGCCGCCGCCGGCGCGCCCGGCGACGCGTACCAGGTGGCGGTCCGCGCCGCCG
Organism: Dactylosporangium cerinum; assembly: GCF_042653625.1. Taxonomy (NCBI): domain Bacteria; kingdom Bacillati; phylum Actinomycetota; class Actinomycetes; order Micromonosporales; family Micromonosporaceae; genus Dactylosporangium; species Dactylosporangium cerinum. The sequence goes on from NZ_JBHSIU010000046.1 coordinate 145,304, forward strand.
GGACCGCCGCGTCCACCGGCGAACGCGCCGAACTGCTGCTGCTGGCCTGCGACCTGCCCGGCGTCACTCCCGCAGCCGACGTGCGCCTGGAAGCGGCCCGCGCCGCGCTCGCCGCCGGCCGGCCCGGCTCCTGCTTGCGGGTCCTGCCCGCCGAAGCCGTCACCGACCCGGGGGTCGGTGCCGTCGGCGCGGTCCTGCGCGGTGAGGCGCTGCTGCAGCAGGGCAACCCGGTCGCCGCCGCGAACGCCGTCACCACCGTCGGCGACGACGTCCCCGCCGACGTCCTCGGCGCCCGCGACCGGATCCGGCTCCTCGCGACCCTCGCCGGCGACGCCGACGCGGCCCTCACCCGCGCCGAGGAACTCCTGCGCGTCCACGGCGACGCCCCCGCCCACCCCGGGCTGCGGGCCGCGATCGCCGCCGTCCGCGCCGGCACCCGCCGCCCCGGCTGGGAGTACGGGCTCGCGTCCGCCGCGTCCGCCGCCGGGCAGGCCGGTGACGTCCTCGCCGCCCGCTGGTCGGCGTGGCTGCTGGTGGAGACCCTCACCGCCGACGCCCGCCTCGCCGAGGCGTCCAACGCCGCCGCCGCGGCCGCCGCCGCGTGCGCCGGGGACCTCGCCTACTCGTGGCAGACCAGGTTCATCGCCGCGCAACTGTGGTGCGACGCGCTGCGCGGCGAGGAGATCGACGAGGTCGTCCGCCGCGCCGGTGACCTCACCGACCGGACCCTGCCGGCCGTCGCCCGCGGCTACGCCGTCGCCGCCGCCAGCCTCGCCGAGGCCGACGGCGGGCTGCTCGCCCCGGCCCGCGCCCGCCTCGACGCGCTCACCGGCCGGCCGTCCTCGACCGGACCCGTCCTGGACTGGGTGACCCGGGAAGCGGCGTGGCTGGACGGGCAACCCGACCACGCCACGTCCCGCGCCACCGACCTGCCGGCGCCGCCGCTCGTCGACGGGCTGCGCCGCATCACCGCCCGGTGGGCCGCCTACGACGCCGGCGACTTCGCCGCCACCGGCACGGACCTCGGCGACCGGCCCCTCGCCGCGGTCGCCGCGACCCTCGACGCGTGGAAGGCCCCCGACCTGTTCGCCGCCGCCGCGGCCGCCTGGCACGACCTCGCCCGCCGCGAGGAGGTCCGCTGCCTGCTCGCCCAGGGCATGCTCGAGGAGGACGCCGAACGGGCCGTCCCGGCGCTGCTGGAAGCCGAACGCCTCGCCGAGGAGGCCGGCCTCGTCGTGCTGCTCGGCCGGACCCGCCGCGCCCTGCGCCGGCACTCGATCCGCCGCGACACCCGCGGCCGGCGCGCCGGCGACGAGCTCACCGACCGGGAACGCGACGTGCTGCGCCTCGTCGCCAACGGCGAACCGACCCGGCGCATCGCCGGGCAGCTCGGCATCTCCCGGGAGACCGTCGAGACCCACATCCGCTCCGGGATGCGCAAGCTCGGCGCCCGCACCCGCACCGAGGCCGCCGCCCTTGCGATCGAGGAGCTTGGATGAGTAACGGCGTGCTCTTGTGCGTGGGCGCCTCCGCATCGCATCGTTGGCGGATGACACCCGCTGGACTGCCCCGACCGACCGGCCGCGTCACCGGTCAGGGCCGCTGATGGCGGGCGACCCCGCACACGCACCCCGCTACGTGGTCGCGTCCGGAGGCGACGCCACCAGCGTGCTGCGCCGGCTCGCCCGGGCCGGCTGGACGACCCGGGAAGGGTTCGCGCTCACCGACCAGGCGTGGGACGTCTCCGACGCGCGGCTGGCCCTCTACGGACGCGTCGCGGAGGGCGACACCGCCGAACTCGCGCTGCTCGCCGCCGCCCGCGGCGCCGGGATCGTCGCGATCTGCGACACCGGCGGCGACATCGGCCGGGCCCTGCTCGCCGACCTCGCCCGTATCGGACCCGTCACCACCGACCCCGACGCGGACCTCGGCACCATCCCCGAACCCGACAGCGGCGGCCCCCAGCTCGCCCCCGAGCAACGCGCCCTCCTCGAACGGCTCGCCGGCGGTGAGACGATCGCCGCCGCGGCCGCCGCGGAGTTCCTGTCGCTGCGCACCGCGAACCGGCGCATCGCCGAGGCCCGTGAGGTCCTCGGCGTGCGCACCACCCGCGAGGCGGTCCTGGCGTACCTGCGGATCCGCCGGGAAGGCGGCTGACCGCTTTTTCGCGGACCCCGGTCAGTGGACCCCGGCCGGCTGCAGCCACCGTTGCAGCCGGTCCGCCGGCTCCGGCCGCGCGTCATGGAACCCCTGCGCGATGTCACAGCCGAGCCGGCGCAACGCCGCGACCTGCCCCGCGTGCTCCACCCCCTCCGCCACCACCGTCATCCCCAGGTTGTGGCCCAGGTCGACCGCCGAACGGACCAGCACCGCGTCGTCGTCGTCCGCGCCGGACAGGTTCACCACGAACGACCGGTCGATCTTCAGCTCGTCGACCGGCAGCTGCCGCAGGTACGCCATCGACGAGTACCCGGTGCCGTAGTCGTCGATCGACAACCGGACGCCGAGCCGGTGCAGGTTCGGCAACCCCGTCAACGCGTCGTGCCGCGCCGCGTGTTCATGCCGGTCCGCCTGCGCCATCATCGTGTTCTGGTACCGCACCACCAGCAGCCCCAGCCCGACCAGCAGCACCGCACCCAGCCCGACCGCCCCCAGCAGACTGCCGAACACCAGCGCCTCGACCCGCCGCAACTCCTCGATCGCCGCGTTGGCCCGCCCCGCATGCAGATCCGCCGCCGCCTGGATCTCCGCACTGATCTGGTAGAAGATCCGGTCCACGTCGTTGTTGTTGATCCGGGCCGCCTCGATCAGGTCGCCGTTGTCGACGGCCGCGAACACCCGCAGCACCGCATACCCGTACTCGTCATGGACGTGCCGCAACCGCAACGCCGCCCCCGCCATCGCGTGCCGCGCCCGCACCTCGTCCCCACGGTCCAGGCGGTACTTGCGTTCGAGGGACTCCTCCTCGGCGATCGCCTTGTTGGCCCGCGCGTACGCGTCGGCGAGGGCCGTGGACCGCGCCACCGTCTCCGACGCGTGCCGGGTCCTGGCGACCCCGACGACACCCAGCACGGCAACCGACAGCAGCACTACGATGACCCCGCCGATGGCCAGCCGCCACCGCCTGCGGGTACGGGATCCCTGCATGCTCCGCCGAACCCCCTCCGCCGCGTGACGCCCTGGTGACCGACCTGTCGTGTCCATGTCGGCAGGACACCGCTGCCGGGGGAGCGGTTCGCCAGGTTCGGTTCGGGTGCCTTTCGGGTCCCCTGCGATACTTCGGCCATGACCGCGCCGTGGACGGCACGACCGGCCACCCCGGCGGACGTCGAACCGATCGCCGAGCTCCGCGCCGACGTGCTACGCCCCGACCTGGAACGCCTCGGCCGCTACGACGAGCACCGGGTCCGGCAACGGCTGCGGGACTCGTTCAACCCGCACCACACCACGATCATCGTCACCGGCGGCGCCCTGGCCGGCTGCGTCGCTCTACGGCCCGCGGGGGACTGCCGCTGGCTGGAACACTTCTACCTCGCCGCCGCCCTGCACGGCCACGGCATCGGCTCGGCGGTGCTGCGGACCGTCCTCGCCCGCGCCGACGCCGACCGGGCCCCCGTGCGGCTCAACGTCCTGCAGGGCAGCGCGGCCCGGCGCCTGTACGAACGGCACGGCTTCACCGTCGAATCCGAGGACCCGGTCGACGTCTTCATGCTCCGCCGCCCGATCTGACTGTTGCGGCCGGCGCGGTCAGCGGGCCGGGCGGTGCCGCCGTTGCGTCGACAACGGCCGGACCGGATCGACGTACCGCGGCAGCCGCGGCTCCGCCACCCGCAACGCCACGAGCTCGGCCGTGATCGCGTCGATGATCCGGTCCGTGGCCCGCTGCGCCGCACCCGGCGTCGCCGGGTCCAGGTCCGACAGGTCGACCGGCGCCCCGAAATGCACCCGCACCACCGGCCGCCGCAGCAACGAACGCCCCAACGTCCGCACCGTCGGCCCGAACCCACCCCACGCCGCGACCTCATGCGCACCCCACTGTGCGACCGGCACCACCGGCACCCCGGTCCGCAACGCGATCCGCGCCATCCCCGTCTTCCCCCGCTCCGGCCACATCCCCGGATCGAGCGTGATCCGCCCCTCCGGATAGCCGAGCACGTGCGATCGGACCGCGAGGGCGTCGGCGACCATGTCGACGGCCGTGCCGACGTCCGCCTGCCGCCGGTTGATCCTGATGTGCCCGGCGGCCCGCATCACCGACCCGACCACCGGCGCCCGGAACAGCCCACCCGTCGCCATCAGCCGCGGCGTCAACCGCGCCACCCGGCACGCCGCGGTGATCGCCACCGGGTCGAACGGCCCGATGTGGTTCGCCGCGAAGATCACCGGCCCGTCCCGCAACGCCGCCGGCACGTCCCCGGTCACCTTCAGCCGCGCCACCGGCATCACCACGACCCTCGCCAGGAACAGCAGGAACCGCCACGTCCGCGGCGCCCGCCACACCGCCCCGGCCGGAATGCTCGTGCCCACCGGCGCAGGCGGATCAGGGGAGAGCGCCGCGGCGGGGGAGCCACCCACCGCACCAGCCGGAGCACCATGCCCTGCTGCGGAACTCGCCGCGCCCTGGTCCACGTCCGTCATTCCCGCCCCGATGAGTCCGAATTCGACCTTGAGACGGTACGCTGCCGCGCCGACATCCACTACCTGGTGGATCACTGACCACCGGCGATCACGAATCCACCAGGTAGTGGGGGATACCGCACGTCCTGTCGACCACGGGTCCCGCCACGACTCGCGGAGCACACCGAATGCCACTCGAACCGGTCCACATTTCCGGACAAAATACCTGAATGGTTCCTGCGCATCCGCCGCGTCGGCAGGAAGATCCACTGCCGGCGGCGGAACACTCGGGCGAAGAGGCTGATCCGGGCCTCGGCAGCGCCGGACCTGGCGCCGGGCACGTGGGGTCGTGGCCGGATTCCCCATAACCGGAAGGATCCCCGGACACCTGACCCCGGAAAACGTTCCGCTTGTCGCATCACCACCCGCCGGACGAGACCCTGCACAGATCGAAGTCACAGACCGGCCGTCCGGACGGTCACGGGACAACTTCGACCGCGACCGCGTCCGCGGGCCACAGGACGCAACGGCGGCGCGAGCGAAGCGAGTCCGTCAGGCAGCACGGTCCGCCATCACTGCGCAACCGTGGCTGCCCGAAGCGGGTAGGCCAGGACGGCGGCCGCACACCACCGCAGCGGACACGACCCGCCTCGACGACGCGGCCCGCGGAGGGCCGGCGCCGCAACGTGAGGTCGGCCGCGAAACGACAAGCGCCGCCGCGGCGGGCCAGGGGAGGGGAGCGGCACCACAGACTGCGTCACCGGCGCCATCGGCGTCACCGGCCTTGCAGTGCGGCGTCACACCTCGGCCGCCACACACGCGCACACCGCACGCCAGGACCCGCCGCCCGCGACCTCATCTGCGGGCCGTGACCTCAGCTCGCCCCGATCCGCCGCACCGCGGCCATCCGGCGCGGCACCCGCATGATCAAGTTCCTCACCGGCCGCCAGCTGCGCACGACAGCCCGGCGCGACAACCCAGCGAGCCCGCCCGCAGACACGGACCACGCAACTCGCGCTCCGCGCGACCGACCGGCGGCTGCCCGGCCAAGCCGAGTGCCGGGCAAGCCGCGCCGCAGACACGGACCATGCGGGTCTGTGCCTGGCCGACGTGCGTGCCCCAGGGCCGGCCAGCCTTCGCCAGCCGGCCCCTGCTTCACTGCTCGGCCCTGACGTCCATCCAACTGGCTTCGCCGCTTTGCCTGTCGGCCCAGTCAGGCTCCGCCAGTCAGCCCTGCTTCGCTACTCGGCCCACGCCAGCGGGCGAGCCGGCTTCACTGCTCGGCCCTGACCGCCCATCCAGGCTCGGCCCTGACGTCCATCCAGCTGGCTTCGCTGCTCGGCCTGGCCGGGCGGCCTGGCCGCGACGGGCCGGAGCTCGCCGCGGACAGATCCGCCACCGGCCAGCCTGTCAGCGCTTCGGCGGCGGTGACGTGGGCCTTGGCCAAGCGGCCCCGCTCCTCAGCCCCGCTACTCGGCTTCGCGGAGCTCGGCGAGACGGGCCTCTATCTCGGCCAGCTCCGCCCGCAACCGCTCCGCCTGCGACTCGGCCTCCGCACGGGCCGCCGACACGATCTCCTCGACCGCCTCGTGCACCCCGGGAACGTCGAGCATCCCGACCATCTTCAACGCCTCGCTGGCCTTGATGACATACGGCTTCGCCAGGGACTTCGTGCCCTGGTTGGCCGCGACGGTCCACTCGCCGTCCGCATACGCCAGGGTCACCGTCAACCCCGCCGGCGCCTTCGGCTTCGGCGCTGCCTTCTTCGCCGGCGTCGCCCGCGGCGCGGGAATGCCCGCAGACTCCTTCACCGGCTCCTTCTCCTTCACTTCCTTGCCGTCCTTCGCCTCGGCGGTCACCGGCTCCGCCGGCGCGGCGGCCGGGACAGGTTCGGTCACGACGTCGGCCGGGGCAGGGTCGGTGGACGGCTCGACGGTGGACGGCGCGGGCACGGAGGTCTCCTCACGAGGTGCTGGAACGGCAGGGGTGCGACGCGCCGGCGCCGCCTTCGGAGCGATCTTCAGATCAGCGGGGGAGAACGGCAACTCGTCCCGGCCGAACCGGACGACCACCCACTCCTCGGACAGTTCGGGGTCGGTCAACTGCACGACCTGCCCCAGCTGCCCGGCGATCTGGCCGGCAGCCTCCGTGAACACGACCTTCGGCTTCCGGCCGGCCGCGAGGGTGTCCCGGATCTGCTCCAGCTCCACCGTCGACAAGCCCCCGGCCGCGGTCCGCGCGGCTACCATCGCACCCTCCTCAATCGAACATGTGTCGGAAACGTTCTACCAGTCGGGTACGACATTTTCCGAACGCGACACACCGTACGACATGATCTCGGCGTCAGGGCAGCTCGTCGATCTCCGCATAAGGGTCGAGGGTGCGCAGCACCTCCGGACGATCCGTGACGATGGCCCATCCGGGTCGGGCCTGCGCACGACGCACCACATGCGCGGCCGCAACCAGAGCGGGACCGCCCTCTCCGGCGAAGAGTGATCCACCGTCCACGGCATCGGCGGCGGTCAGGTCGTCCACCACCACGACCGGCAGGCTCAGCAGGACCTTGAGCACGTCATAGTCCTTGGGGGACGTCTGCGCCCACGCCTCCGCCAGCGCCGCCGCCGGCACCGCGAGGACCACACCCTGGTCCACCGCGTGCCACACGATCGCCGAGCTGTACGGCGTCCCGGCCACGAACCCCAGGATCGCCGAACTGTCCAGGATGCGGCCGCCCACGGCGGTCACGACGCCGGCCCGGCGGGTGCCACCCCCAGCACCTCACGCGCCCACGCGTGGTGCTCCGGGTCCATGCGCACCCCACGCCGCGCATACAGCTCGTTCAACGCCAGCAGCGCCCGGTCCCGGGCCAGCCGGCCACGCACCGCCTCGGCGACATACGCCGACACCGACTCCGCGCCACCCGCGTCCACGAACCGCCGCACCGCAGCGGCCTCATCGGCGGGCATCGTCACCGTGACCCGCTCCTTGCGCACTTCACGCATACGCACAGGGTAGCGGCCGCATACGCTGATCACCTAGCGTCGCATCACCCGGACGGGGGACATTCGAGCCCACCTGCGCCGATATGGCATACCCGCCCGGTATTCCGTCACCGTCCGTGGTGGACGTCTTCACCTTCAGCAGCCCGCCGCAGCAGCTTCGACGCCCTGGCCCGGCGTTCCTGCGCCTGCCGCCGGTCCTGACGCATCGTCTCGAGCGCGGCACGCACGTGCGGGCCCAGGGGATAGCCGTGCTCGATCCAGTCCAGAGCGCTGAGACTTTCCCAGCCCGTGCAGGTCAGGGCGTGCGTGACGATGTCGTCGAGACTCGGCACCGCCGGCCACTGGTGCGCGACCGTCCGCCACGGCTGCGTGAGGACGTGTGACAGCGCGTCCATGCGTTCCGGCGCCGGGTCGGCGTGGCGGTGCGGCACGCCGACGACCCAGGTGCCGTCGGTGTGCCGGCCGAGCCAGTTCCAGCGGTCGCCGAGCGGCAGCACCGGCGTCCAGGTGCCGGGTGGTGGGTCGTCGGGACGGGGCACCCGGTGCCAGGTCGCGGTCAGGTCGGCGCAGACGACGACGGCACGGCCGTTGTGCCCGGCGATCTCGTGCCGGCAGCCGCCCGGGTCGGGCAGGATCTCGTCGAGCATGATGCTGCCGATCGGGCCGGGGCCGCTGACGGACGTGGGTTCGCCGGGTTCGACGTGGAGGTGGATGACGCCGGTGTACTGCACGACGAGGTCCTCATCGTGTTTCCACGGGTTGCCGGTGAACCGGATCCGCGCGGTGCCGGGCTCGTCGTGTTCGAGCTCGCCGATGCTGAGGTCTTTGACGCAGCGCAGTCCGGCGAGGTCGTAATGGTCCGGGTCGGTTGCGAACCGTGCCGCGCCCGGCGGGAGGTCACCGGCGAGTTGTGGCAGGGCGGCGAGATAGGCGCGGGCGTCGAACTGCTCCGCCACGACGTAACGCACGTCCGGCAGCGTAGCGTCCCGCTGCCCGTAGATGTTCGATAATGCACATTATGTCAACTACGTCGGCGGGAAAGTGTCGTACGCCGGCGGTAGGTTGCTGGGCATGACGGGGATCGATTACGCCACGGCGGGACCACTCACGGATCTGTCCACGGTGCGGCCGGCTGCGCTCGCCGGGGTGCCCGCGGACGCGGAGGGGATCATCCGGCTCGTGCACACGCTCATCGTGCATCCCAACGAGACGTCCGGGCTGAACCTGCCCGAGGAACGGTTCGCGGACAACCAGCTGCGGCACGCCGACCGGATCGTCGCGGCGGTCCTGCAGCTGGAGGACGACCCCCTGCACGTGCCGCGCCCGGCGCACCGGCGGGCCGTCGGCACCTGCCGGAACTTCACGGTGCTCGCGTGTGCGCTGCTGCGGTGGCGGGGCATCCCGGCCCGGGCCAGGTGCGGGTTCGGCACGTATTTCCAGCCGGGTCAGGGCCTGGACCACTGGGTCGTGGAGCATCACCGCGACGGCCGGTGGGTCCGCAGCGAGGTGCAGTTCGTCGCCGCGACGCTGGTGCCGCGCCCGGAGGACCTCGCCGACGGGCTGTTCCTGACCGGCGGTGAGGCGTGGGCGGCCTGGCGGGAGGGCCGCATCGACGCGTCGCGGTTCGGGGTGCAGGGCACGGAGAACTTCGGGCCGGCGGAGATCCAGGGCAACGCGGTCCGCGACCTGGCCGCGCTCAACAAGGTGGAGCTGCTGCCGTGGGACGAGTGGGGGCGCATGGACGCCGCGTACAAGGGTGAGACCGGCACCGACTACGACGCACTGATGGACCGTATCGCCGCGGTGACCGCCGGCGACGACCCGGCGGAGGTCACCGCCCTGTATGCGGAGCCGGACCTGCGGGTGCCGGAGGCGCTGCTGCGCTGACGACGACGAACGATGCGCCCCTGGTCGCGCGAAGTGCGGGGCGGATTGCGCCGACGGGACGGCCCAGGGTCCGCGCCCCTGGTCGCGCGGATTGCGGGCGGATCGCGCCGACGGAGCGGCCCGGTCCCGGACCGCAGAGCGGCTCCGACATCGCCGGGTCGTCGCCGGCGGTCACAGCCCGGCCCGGCCCCGACGGCACCTGGCTGCTCACCGGCGACACATGGTGCTGCTCCGCGATCGACTCCCCTATCCCCTGCCCCGCCGTCGCGTTCAGACCCGCCCCGCCGTCGCGTTCAGACCCGTGGTCGGTCCGGCGGACCGTATCGGCCACGGTGCACCCAGGGACGGAGACGCATTCTCGACAGCCGGCGCGGACGTGTCACACCGGTTTGAAGGTTCGGCGGCATCACCAAGGTGGAGGTCCGGCAGAAGTTTCAACCGGCCGTTCAACGATACGGTTGAAGGAATGACAGATGGATACGCCGCGACCGTCATGGAGCTGCTTCCGGGGCGGCCGCGCCTGCTCGCGCTCGGCGAGCCCACCCACGGCGAGGACGCCCTGCTCGAGCTGCGCAACGACCTGTTCCGGCAGCTCGTCGAGCACGAGGGCTACCGCACGATCACGATCGAGAGCGACTGCCTGATGGGTCTGGTCGTCGACGGGTACGTCACCTCGGGTGCCGGTGACCTCGACGACGTCATGGAACGCGGGTTCAGTCACGGCTGGGGCGCATACGAGGGCAACCGTGCGCTGGTGCGGTGGATGCGCGCGTACAACGACGGGCGGCCGCGGCCGGAGCAGGTGCGGTTCGCCGGGTTCGACGGTCCGCTGGAGATGGCCGCCGCCGCGAGCCCGCGGGAGGCGTTCGCCGCGGTGCACGGGTACCTCGCCGCCCGGGTCGACGCGGGCCTGGGCGCCGCGGCGACTGTCGACGAGCTGATCGGCGCCGACGAGTGGTGGACCGACCCGGCCGCGATGTGGGACCCGGCGAAGTCCGTCGGGCAGACGCCCGACGCCGGGCGGCTGCGGCTGCTCGCCGACGAGCTGGTGGCGGTGCTCGACGAGCAGACCCCGCAGCTGGTCGCGGAGAGCCGGGAGGACTGGGACCGGGCGCGGCTGTACGCGCGGACGCTCACCGGGCTGCTGCGGTACCACCACTGGATGGCCGACACCGGACCGGACCGTCTCACCCGGCTGTGCGCGGCGCGGGACTCGATGATGGCCGCCAACCTGCTGGCGATCACGGCGAAGGGGCCGGCGTTGGCGCACGGCCACAACGGGCACCTGCAGCGGGTCCGGAGCGAGATGTCGATGGGCGGTGCGCGACTGCAGTGGTGGGGCGCGGGCGCGATCGTCAGCGCGCACCTGGGTGAGCAGTACGGGTTCGTGGCCACGGCGGTCGGCACGATCCGGCACCGGGGGGTGGGCGTGCCGGCGCCGGACACCGTCGAGGGGATGTTGTACGCGTTGCCGCAGGAGCGTGGTGTCGTGGACGCGCGCCGGTTCGCGGGTCTGGAGGTGGCCGCGCGCCACTCCCCTTGGTTCGGGTACGCGCCGCTGGACCCGGCGGACGTGGACCGGGCCGACGGGATCGCCTTCGTCAGGGAGTGCTGAAGGGAGTGCTGAAGGGAGTGCTGAGCGGTGTGGAGCGCATCGTCCAGGTGGACGGCGACCGGTAACGCATAGACTGCCGGGTATGTCGGATGGGTTGGAGTCGTTGCTGGACGGGCAGTTGGCGTACTACCGGGCGAGGGCACCGGAGTACGACGAGGTGTACGGCGAGCGGGGGTTCCGGTCCCTGACCGACCTGCTGGACGAGCTGCCGGTCGGTGGTGACGTGCTCGAGCTGGCGTGCGGGACCGGGCAGTGGACGGTCCGGCTGGCCGGACGAGCACAAAGCCTGACTGCGGTCGACGGGGCGCCGGAGATGCTCGACATCGCGCGGCGGCGGGTCGAGGCGGCCGGGCTGACGGCGACGTTCGAGCAGCATGAGTTGTTCTCGTGGCGGCCGCAGGCTCGGTACGACACGGTGTTCTTCGCGTTCTGGTTGTCGCATGTGCCGCCGCAGCGGTTCGCGGCGTTCTGGGCGGCGGTGGCCGGTGCGGTGCGGCCCGGTGGGCGGGTCGTGTTCGTCGACACGGACGCGGCGGAGCGGTTGACGGAGCGGGCGGCGCCCGGTGATCGGGCCACGGTGCTGCGCAGGTTGAAGGACGGCAGCGAGCACGAGGTCGTAAAACTCTTCCATGACGCCGCGGGGCTCGCTGCCGACCTGGGGAAACTGGGGTGGACTGCACAGGTGGACCCCGCCGACGGAGGGTTCATCAGAGGGGTTGCTACGCTCACGGACAGGTCGGCACGGGACTAGGCATCCCGGGTCGGCGCCGGTTCGGTGAGCGTGCTGGAGTCCGACCCAACACGCTCCCACCACAACCCCCCGCGAAAACCAAGTAGAGCGCTTACATGCCGACCACCGCGTGCAGCGAGTCCGGCAGGGTGCCGGGGTGCAGGACGCCGAGGCGCTGGGTGGCCCGGGTCAGGGCCACGTACAGGTCGTTCGCCCCGCGCGGTGACTCCTCCACGATGCGGTCCGGGTCCACGACGATGACGCCGTCGAACTCGAGGCCCTTGGCCTGCTTGACGGTGAGGACGACGACCTTCGCGGCGAGTTCCGGTTCGTCGCCCACGGCGGCGTCGGGCAGGACCTTGAGCACGGCCGGCACCAGGTCCGCAAATGAGGAGGCGGGGAGGATGACGCCGAGCCGTCCGTCCCCGGCGAGCGCCGCCTCGGCGACGGCGGCCTCGGCGAGCGCGTCGGGCAGGCGGGCCGGTGCGACGCCGCGGATCCACGGGTCGACGCCGGACGCGCGGACGGAGCGGGGTGGCTGCAGGTCGGGGTCGATGCCGGCGAGGACCTCGGCGGCGACGGCCATGATCTCCGTCGGGGTGCGGTAGTTGACGGTGAGTTCCCGCAGCCGCCAGCGGCCGGGGACGTACGGGTCCAGCGCGGACGCCCAGGTGGCGGCGCCGCCGAGGTCGCCGGTCTGCGCGACGTCGCCGACGACGGTCATGGACCGGGACGGGCAGCGGCGCATGAGCAGCCGCCACGCCATCGGTGACAGCTCCTGCGCCTCGTCGACGATGACGTGACCGAACGCCCATTTGCGGTCGGCGGCGGCGCGTTCGGCCGGGGTGAGGCCGGAGGACTCGTCCTGGCGTTCGGCGAGCCGGTCGGCCTCGAGCAGGTCGGTGACGGACAGCAGTTCGGGGTCGTCCTCGTCCTCGACGTCGATGGACCGGGATCCGAACGCGATCTCCAGGGCGCCTTCGGCGTAGGCGATCTGCCGTTTGCGTTGCCGTTCGGCGATGATCTCGCGGATGGTGTCGTCCTCGCCGAGCAGTTCCGCGGCCTCGTCGAGCAGCGGCACGTCGGCCGGGGTCCAGCCGGACCGGGCGGAGCGTTGCAGCGCGAGGGGCGCGCCGGCGGAGAGCAGCCGGGCGGTGGAGGCGAACAGGCCGGCGACGAGTTGCTGCGGGGTGAGGATCGGCCAGAGCCAGTCCAGGGCGCCGAGGACCTCGGCCTCGCCGCGCAGCTCGCGGCGGATCTCGGCGAGGTCGGCCTCGTCGAGGATCTGCGGGTCGCCGGGGGCGTCGTCGCCGCCGAGGGGGTCGTCGGCGTAGGGGTCGATGCCGATGGTGTCGGCGACCAGCAGCGACAGCGCGTGGATGATCTCGGTGTCGAAGACGGGCCGGGCGAGGTTGTGCAGTTTCCCGGAGCGGCGGGCCCGGTCGCGGGCGTCGGCGATGACCTCGGGGTCGAGCATGACGGCGGCGCCGTCGAGGATGTCGAGCCGGATCGCGACGGGCTCGTCGGGGACGCGCTGGCGGTCCTGGACGGCGGTGGCGAGGACGTCGGCCATCTCGGCGCGGCCCTTGATCTCGGCGATCGTGGCGGGTTCGTCGGTGTGCGCGACGACGCCGGGGAACAGGTCGCCCATGGTGCCGAGCAGGACCCCGGTCTCGGCGAGGGACGGCAGGACCTGGCCGATGTAGCGCAGGAACGTCGGGTTCGGCCCGACGATGAGCACGACCCGGGACGACAGCATCTGCCGGTGCGTGTAGAGCAGGTACGCGGCCCGGTGCAGCGCGACGGCCGTCTTGCCGGTGCCGGGCCCGCCCTGCACCACCAGGACACCGTTGAGGTCGCCGCGGATGACGCGGTCCTGTTCGGCCTGGATGGTCTCGACGATGTCTTTCATGCGGCCGGTACGGGACGCGTTCAGCGCTGAGAGCAGCGCGGCTTCGCCGGCCACGCCGTCGTGTGCGCCGCGGCCGGTGTGGTGCGCCTCGGCGAGGTCGAGGACCTCGTCGTCGACGCCGGTGACGGTGCGCCGTTCGGTGCGGATGTGGCGGCGCCGCCGCACCCCCTCGGGCGCGGCGGCGGTGGCCAGGTAGAACGGTCGGGACGCGGGGGCCCGCCAGTCGATGAGGAGCGGCTCGTAGTCGTTGTCCTCGTCGAAGATGCCGATCCGGCCGATGTAGCGCACCTCCCCGGACTCCTCGAAGTCGAGGCGGCCGAAGCACAGGCCGTTCTCCACGGCGCTGTACTGGGCGATGCGGTCGGTGTACAGCGCGGTCGCCGAGTCGCGGTGCGACCGGTCGGCGGGGGTGCCGCCCGTTTGCAGCAGCGCCCGTTGGAGTTGCTCCGACGCTTCCTCTCGCAGCGTATCGAGGTGCCCGTACAGCATCGTGAGATGCGCTTGCTCAGTTGCGAGCTCGGATGCGTTTGACAACCCGTCTCCAGTCGGCTAACATTTGGATCAGTCAGGCGCCCGAGGGCGCCTTTTTTGTTGCTCGAACGCTCTACTCTAGCGCCTACCGCGCCAGTCTCCGGTACTGGCGGATGGACAGTGGCACGAAGACGGCCGTGAGGGCCGCCGGCCACAGCAGCGCCGGCTGCATTCCCGCTGTCGCGCCGCCGCCGGGGTTGCCGAAGAGGGCGCGGGTCGCGTCCGCGGTGGCGGACAGCGGGTTCCAGTGTGACAGCGCGCCGAGCCAGGTGGGCATGTCCTGGGGTGAGGCGAGCGCGCTGGACAGGAACGCGACCGGCCACACGAGGATCTGCACGGCGACGAGCAGCTGCGGGTTGCCGGACAGCAGTCCCAGGTAGATGCCGATCCACAGCACGGCGAAGCGCAGCCACAGCAGCAGCGCGACGGCGGTGAGCGCGCCGGCCAGGCCGTCGTGCCAGCGCCAGCCGACGGCGAGGCCGCAGCCGAGCATGACGAGCAGTCCCAGCGCGGAGGTGAGCAGGTCGGCGACGGCCCGCCCGGTGACCTGCGCGGAGGGTGCCATCGGCAGGGACCGGAACCGGTCGGTGACGCCGCGGCCGGTGTCGGTGGCGATCGCCGCGAACGTCGTCTCGACCCCGAACAGCATCGTCATGGCGTACATGCCGGGCAGGAGGTATTCGCGGTAGTCGCCGCCGCCGGCGACGCTCATGCCGCCGCCGAGGACGAACCCGAACATGACGACCAGCAGGACCGGGAACAGCAGGGTGAGCACGATCTGGGCGGGTTGGCGGGTGAGGTGCGCCAGTTCCCGCTGCGTCATGACCCAGCCGTCGTGCAGTGCCCATCTCATGCGGTCACCAGTTTCAGGAAGGCCTCGTCGAGGGTGGGGCGGCGCACGGTGATGTCCTCCACGTCGGGGATGGTGGCGGCGAGCGCGAACGCGGCGACCCGGTCGTGGACGGCGACGCTGACCCGGTTGCCGTCGACGGTGACCGGGCCGAGCGTCGCGAGCCGGGCCGCGGTCGCGTCGGTGCTTGCGGGGGTGGTGAGCACGTCGAGCCGGTCGGCGCCCTTCAGCGAGGCGGGGGTGCCGTCGGCGATGACCCGGCCGTGGTCGATGACGCTGATCCGGTCGGCGAGCTGGTCGGCCTCGTCCAGGTACTGGGTGGTGAGCAGGACCGTGGTGCCGCCGTCGACGAGCCGCCGCACGGCCGCCCACACCTCGGCGCGGCCGTGCGGGTCCAGGCCGGTGGTCGGTTCGTCGAGGAACAGCACCTTCGGGGTGAGGATCATCCCGGCGGCGAGGTCGAGGCGGCGGCGCATCCCGCCGGAGAACCGGGTCGCGGGCTTCTCCCCCACGTCGGTGAGCCCGAACTGCTCCAGCAGTTCCTCGGCACGGCGGCGGGCGGCGGCGGTCCCGAGGTGGCTGAGCCGGCCGAACATGACGAGGTTCTGCCGGGCGCTGAGCAGTTCGTCGACGGCGGCGTGCTGGCCGACGAGCCCGATCGCGGCGCGGACCCGGTCGGGGTGCCGCACGACGTCGTGCCCGTCGACGGTGGCGGTCCCCCCGTCGGGCCGGACCAGGGTGGCGAGGATGCGCACGAGGGTGGTCTTGCCGGCGCCGTTGGGGCCCAGCAGCCCGTGCACGGTCCCGGCGGCGACGGTGAGGCCGAGGCCGTCGAGGGCGGTGTGGTCGTCGTAACGTTTGCGGATGTCCCGGACGTCAATCACGTTCTACAGTGTATAGAGTTTGGACGGAAGTTGCGACTCGATGTTCCCGCCTGCGCCGCCGCGCTCGGGCTCACCTACGACGGCCCGATCTCCGGCGGCGAGGTCGGCGCCGGTTACGTCCTGCTGCCCGACGGCCGCCGGGCGGTCCTGACCGGCGGCCACCGGGACTCCGTTCCGTTCATCGACGTGGCCCGGACCGCCGGCGTGCCCGCACCCCGCTACGAGCTCGTCGCCGAGTTCGCCGGCGCGACGGTCGTGGTGCAGGAGCTGCTCCCCGGCCGCCCGCCGGGCCCGGTCGACCAGGCGGTGCTGGACGGGATGCTGGCCGTCAGCACCCGCTGCACCGGCCTGCTGCGCGACTCCGGCCTGCCACAGCGGGAGTTGTACCTGCACCGCGACGGTCCCGGCTTCTGCCAGCACGGCTCCCTGGCCGGACATTCGGCGCGCGCCGCCGCGCTCCTGGCCACGGTCCGGGCCGTCCCGCTGGACACCCTGCCCGGCGACGACCTGGTCCACTTCGACTACCACCCGGGCAACGTCCTGGTCGGCGACACCGGCGTGGTGACCGGCGTCGTGGACTGGGACGGCGCCGGCCGCGGCAACCGCGCCTTCGACCTGGTCACGCTGCTGTTCGTGCTGACCCGGCACGCCCCGCACCTGACCGCGCAGATCCGGGCCGCCGCGGCCGACCTCGCCCCGCCGGAGGTCCTCACCGCCTGCTGGGCCCACATGGCACTGCGCCAGGTCGACTGGTCGATCCGCCACCACACCCCGGACGAGGTCGACGCCTGGCTCGCGGTCGCCGAACAGCACCCCTTCTGACCCGTGATCGAAGTCGCGTGCCGGCCATCCGAACGGCCGGTGGGCGACTTCGATCACCGGGGAGGATCCGCTCCCGGTGCAGCGCAACCGGACGGCCGCCGTCGATCAACGAGGGGCGGCAGCCGTGGCCGCGTCGCCCGACGCGACGGCCCCCGCAGCGGCACCCTCGGTCCCGCCCGCAGCGGCCTCACCCGCCGCGGCGGCAAGCGCGGCCGGGGAGCGCAGGACCAGGGCCGCCACCCCGATCGACACGGCCAGCAGCACCGCGCTCACCGTGAACGCCAGCCGGTACCCGGCCGTCAACGCCACCGCCTCCGACGCGCCCGACGCGAGCCGCCCCGCCGTCCGTGACGCCGCGACCGTCGACAGCGCCGCCACCCCCAGCGCCATGCCCAGCTGCTGCGTCGTGTTGAACAGGCCCGACGCCAGCCCCGCGTCGTCGGCCCGGGCGCCGGACATGCCCAGCCCGGTGATCGCCGGCAGCGCCAGGCCACCGCCCGCGATGAGCAGCATCACCGGCAGCAGGTCCGGCACGAACCGGGCGTCCGCCGGCAGCCGGGTCAGCCACGCCATGGCGAGGACCAGCAGCGCCAGGCCCGCGATCAGGGTGATCCGCTCACCGAATCGGGCGATCACCCGCGCCGACCCGAACAGGGACACCACCGCGATCGCCAGGGCGGCGGGCAGCATCGCCAGGCCGGTCTGCAGGGCGGTGTAGTGCAGGACGCGCTGCATGTACAGGGCGACCAGGATCTGGAAGGAGAACATCGCGCCGATCATCAGGATCTGCAGGACGTTGGCGCCGGCGACCTGGCGGGAGCGCAGGATGCGCAGTGGCATGAGCGGGGTGCGGGCGGTCGCCTGCCGGGCGAAGAACCCGGCGAGGAGCAGGACCGCCGCGGAAGCGAACAGGACCCGGCCGGTGGGCTGGACGACGGCGGCGATGCCGGTCATCAGGCCGGCGGTGACCAGGAACGCGCCGAGCACGTCCGCGCCGGCGCGTGCGCCGAGGCCCCGGTCGGTGGGGACGAACCGCATGGCGAGCAGGGCCGCGACGCCGATCGGCAGGTTGATCAGGAAGATCCAGTGCCAGCTGAGCAGGTCGGTGAGGACGCCGCCGAGGACCTGGCCGATGGAGGCGCCGGCGGCGCCGGTGAACGCGAACACCCCGAACGCCTTGGCCCGTTCGGCCGGGGCGGGGTAGAGGGTGACGATGATGCCGAGGCTGACGGCGCTGGACATGGCGCTGCCGGCGCCCTGCAGGAAGCGGGCCGCGATCAGCAACGCGGGGCTGGTGGCGAGGCCGGCCAGGACGGACGCGGCGACGAAGACGACGGTGCCGGCGATGAGCAGCCGGCGCCGGCCGAGCAGGTCGCCGAGGCGCCCGGCGAGCAGGAGCAGGCTGCCGAACGCGATGAGGTACGCGTTGACGACCCAGGTCAGCCCGGACGGGGTGAAGCCGAGGTCGGCCTGCATGACGGGCATGGCGACGGTGACGATGCTGCCGTCCAGGATGGTCATCAGCATGCCGGTGGCGAGGACGGCGAGGGCCGCCCCACGATTGGTGGTCATGGTTCGACCGTAACAGATCGTCTGCTACGGAACCATCTTTTAGGGACCTACAGGGCGGCGGCTCTGGCCCGGCGTACCCCCGGCGCCTCGACGGGCGCGGCAAGATGTCCCGCCGACAGGGCGGTCAGCGCCCGCACGAGCACGTCGCGCTCCGCGGCCGGCAGCGAGTCCAGGGCCGCGGCGTGCACCCCGTCGGCGATCTCCTGGCTGCGGGCCGCCATCTGCGCGCCCAACGGGGTCACCGCGATGATCCGGGCCCGCCGGTCGGTGCTGGACGGGCGGCGCTGCGCGTATCCGGCCTTCTCCAGCGCGTCGACGGTGACGACCATCGTGGTCTTGTCCATGCCGCCGATCTCGGCCAGCTGGATCTGGGTGCGCTCGACGCCGACCGCGTGCACGAGCACGCAGTGCATCCGCGGGGTCAGGCCGATCTCCGCGAGCGCCGCGGCCATCTGCGTGCGCAGGACGTGGCTGGTGTGGTCGAGCAGGAACGAGAGGTCAGGCTCGTCCCGCGTCGGTGCGGTCATGCCTTCGAGGGTATCAATGCACCTGGGAGCGGATGATCTGTCAGCAAACCGTCGGCGACGCCCCGGACGCCGGCGGTGGGCGTAGGGTGCGCGAGTGATCGCTGTGCGGTACCGGCTCGGCATCGATTTCGGCACCTCGAACACCGTCGCCGTCATCCACGAGGGCGACGGGCGCACCCGGCCGGTGCTGTTCGACGGGTTCCCGCTGCTGCCGTCCTGCGTGTGCGCCAGCACCGGCAAGCTGCTCGTCGGGCGGGAGGCGATGCACGCCGCCAGGGTCCGGCCCGAGCTGTTCGAGCCGCACCCGAAGCGCCGCATCGACGACGGCACGGTCCTGCTCGGTGCCGCCGAGGTCCCCGTCAGCGGGCTCATCGCGGCCGTCCTCACCCAGGTCAGGGCGGAGACGGTGCGGACCATGGGCGGCGACCCGGAGACCGTGGTGCTCACGTATCCGGCCGCGTGGGGTCCCCGCCGCCGCGCCGTGCTGCTCGACGCGGCCCGCCTCGCCGGCCTCGGCACCCCGCAGCTGGTCCCCGAGCCGGTCGCCGCCGCCGCGTTCTTCGTCGCCGCGACCGGCGCTGCGGTGCCCGTCGGCAGCCGGGTCGTCGTCTACGACTTCGGCGCCGGCACGTTCGACGCGTCCGTCGTCACCCGCACCGCGTCCGGCTGGGAGGTCATCGCCAGCGAAGGCCTCGACGACGCCGGCGGCCTCGACGTCGACACCGCCATCGTCGAGCACCTCGGCACGGTCCACGCCGCCACCCACCCGCAGGAGATGCAGCGACTCGTCCAGCCGCAGACCGTCGCCGACCGCCGCGCCAACCGCAACCTGTGGGAGGACGTCCGCACCGCGAAGGAGATCCTGTCCCGGTCCGCGGCGACCTACATCCACGTGCCGCTCATCGAGCAGGACGCGCCGCTCGGCCGCGAGCAGCTGGAGCGGCTCGCCCGGCCGGTCGTCGACCGCACCGTCGCGCTGACCCGCACCGTGCTCACCTCCGCCGAGCCGACCCGCCCCCTCGCCGGACTGTTCCTGGTCGGCGGGTCCAGCCGGATGCCGCTCGTCGCGACGCTGCTGCACCGGGCGACCGGGGTCGCCCCGACGGTCCTCGAGCAGCCCGAGCTGGTGGTCGCGGAGGGCAGTGCCCGGCCGCTCGCCACGACACAGGTCGCACCTACCTGTACCCGGGGCTGGTGCTGTGGCTGGCGTACCTGTTCGCCGCGCCGGCCGGCAAGACCGTCGCCCGCGCCGTCACCTGGGGCCTGGTGCTCATCCCCGCGATGATCCTCGCGCATGAGGTCACCATCGTCGTCGCGTACGTCGGCGGCGCTGTCGGCGTCTACGTCGTGCTGGTCGTCGCGCTGATCGCCGCGGTGATCCTGCTCGCGGCCCGGCGCCGGCTCGACGGCAGCGAGGTGCGGCCGGTCTTCGGCCGCGCCGACGCCGGCGGGCTGCTGCTCGCCGTGCTCATCGCGGTCCTGGCCGCGGCACCCGAGTACCGGTACTCGATCGAGAGCATGGCCGACGGGGACATCGGCCTCGCCGACGCCCTGAAGATCAGCGAGGTGCCGGCGCTGCACTGGTTCGTGTTCGGGCCCTCGGTGACGTTCGCCGTCGCCGGGCTGGGCGCCGCGACGGGCCGGCTCGCCGCGCTGACCGCCCCGGCCGTGACCCGGTGGCTGCCCCGCATCGCCGCCGCGGCCCTGCTGCTCGGCGCCCTCGTCACCGTGTCCCAGATCGGCACCGGCCTGTTCGACTGGTGAGGCCAGGCCAGACCGCAACAGGCCAGGTGAGGCGGCGCACGATCACGCCACGGCGTGCCGGGCCCGGTACGTCCACCGGTACACCCACCGGCCCCGCCGGGGCTGCCAGCCGCGCCGGCCGAGCAGCGCCAGGACGGTGCCGATCACGACCGCCCAGGTGCCCAGCGCCGCGACCGTGCCGATCGGCCCGCCGGTCACCGGCAGCATCGCCGCCGCCTGCGACACGGCGACCGGCACGCTGAGGTACCGCACCGTGTTGTCGGCGGCCAGCCCGGCCGCGAGCAGCGTGTGCCGGCCCCCGCCGAGGTCCCCGGGGACCACGGCCAGCAGGCTGAACGTGCCGTCGGCGCCGGTGAACGCGGTGCCGAGCGGTTGCGGCGTCGAGTACACCACCACGGCCACGGACGTGCCCGGCTTGTAGCCGCCGCCGTGCAGGGTGATCGCCGCCCCGGAGGCCGTGGACCCACCGGCGGTGTTGCGCAGGCCGTCGGCGGTCGTCGGTGCGGTGGCCGGGATGGTGACGGGCGCCGGGTCCCGCAGGACGGTCAGCGTGGCGGTGACGTCGGGCGCGGCCGCGTACCGGCGGTCGCCGTCCTGCGCGGCGACCAGCGCGCACGCCCCGGCGGCCAGGAGCGTCACGGTCGCGCCGTCGACGGCGCAGATCCCGGGCGAGGTGGTCGTGACCGTGACCGGCAGCCCTGACGTGGCGGTCGCGGCGAGGATGACCGGCCCGTCGGGCACCGCGGCCGGTGGTGGCGCGGCGAGCGTGACCGTCTGCACCGCCGGGGCGATCCTGACCGTCCGGATGAGCCGTGGTGCCGGCGCCCACTGCGCGTTGCCGGGCTGGTCCGCGCGGACGATGCAGGTGCCCGCGGCGATCGGGGTGATGACGGGCCCGTCGACGGTGCACACCCGGCGGCTGCCGCTGCTGAGGACCACGGGCAGGAACGACGACGCGGCCGGCGCGACGGTCAGCCGCCCGTCGGGGTAGGACCGGCCGGCCGGCGGCGGGAACACGATGTGCTGCTCGCCCCGCGTGACCGTGAACGTCTGCGTGACCGGCGGTGCCGGGTCGGGACCGGGCCGGGACGCGGTGACCGTGCAGCGGCCCGGGGTCCGCAGCGTGACGACGGACCCGGCGACCGTGCACACGCGTGGGGTGCTGCCGGTGAACGCCACCCGCGTCCCGGCGGTCGCGGTCGCGGCCAGCCGCACCGGCCCGTCGGTCAGCGCGACGTCCGGGACCGCGGCGAACGCGATCGTGGCGGCGTCACCGGTGACGGTGAACGTGCCGTCGACCCGGGCGGCGGGTTCCCAGCCGGCGGACCCGGGCTGGTCGGCGTGCACGGTGCAGGTGCCGGTCCGCACCAGGGTGACGACGGCACCGGCGACCGTGCACACGGCGGGGGTCGCGGCGGTGAACGTGACCGGCAGCCCGGAGGTCGCGGTGGCGGTGAGGGTGACCGGGCCGGCGCCGGCCGCGGTCGCCGACGGTGGCGGGAACGTGATGTGCTGCGCGCCGCGGCCGACGGTGAAGCGGACCTCGACGTCCGGCGCTGCGGCCCACGAGGCGGTGCCGGGCCGCCGCGCGACCAGCATGCAGGTGCCGGTGGCGTGCAGGGTCACGGTGGCGCCGGCGACGGTGCACACCGCCGGGTCGGCGCTGGTGACCGCGACCGGCAGCCCGCTGTCGGCGCTCGGCGCGATCGTCACGGTCCCGGCGGCGAGCGGCGCGGGTCCGGGCGTGGGGAACGTGATCGTCTGCCGGCCGCGACCGACGGCGAACGCCCGGTCGACGCGGGGTGCCGCCGCGTACCGGCCGTTGCCGCGCTGGTCGGCGCGCAGCCGGCAGGTTCCGGCGCCGACGAGGGTGACCCGCCGTTTCGCGACGGTGCACACGTGGCGGTCGGCGCTGGTGACCGTGACCGCCAGCCCGGAGGTGGCCGTCGCGTCGATGCGGACGGTGCCGGCGGTCATCGTCGTGTCGTCGGGCAGCGGCACCACAGCGAACGTGATCGTCTGCGTGGACCTGGCGACCTGGAAGGAGTCGTCGGCGCGGGGTGCGGCCTCGAATGTCTCGTCGCCGCGCTGGTCGGCGTGCACGGTGCAGGTGCCGCCGGCGACGAGGGTGGCCGTGTGGCCCTTGACCTTGCACACGCGCGGGGTGGCGCTGGCGTAGCTGACGGCGAGGCCGGACGTCGCGGCCGCGGTCAGCTGGACGGTGCCGGCGGCGACCGGCGTGTCCGGGGTCCGGTGCCAGGTGATCGTCTGGGCCCGGCCGAGCACGGTGAACGTGTCGCTGGCCGGGTCGGCGGCGGCGAAGGAGCCGTTGCCGAGCTGGGTGGCGCGGACCGTGCAGCGGCCGTGCCGGTGCAGCGTCACGACGTCGCCGTCGACGGTGCACACGTCGCCGCTGGTGCTGGTGTACTGCACGGGCAGGCCGGACGTGGCGACCGCGGCGACGGACACGGTGCCGGCGGTCAGCGGCGTGTCGGGCGTGCCGGTCCAGGTGATGTGCTGCTGGGCGAGCGCCGGTTCAGCCGCCGCGGAGAGCGGCATGGAGACCGTCCCGCCGATCGCTGCCAGCACCGCCGCAGCCGCCGCCGAAACAGTGCTCACCGGCCCACGTCTCAGCCGCACGCCGAACGCCGCCATCGCGGTCTCCCCCGTCCGATCTCCGGTTGGAGGGCGGCGGCTCGACTACCCGCCGCCCCGCAGTCGAAGACCGTAACGGAGAGTTATAGCGCGGATACGCGGAATCAGGGGGACTGCTCCCGAAGGAACGGCAGCAGCGCCGCGTTGAACGCGTCGGGCTGTTCCAGGTTCACCATGTGCCCGGCGCCGGGGATCTCGACCCGCCGCGCACCCGCAACGTCGCGCACCGCGCGCTGCGTGACGTCGACGATGTCGCTGGAGTCGGCGTCGCCGATGACCAGCAGCGACGGCGCCGTGACCTCGCCGAGCCGGTGGAGGGCGTCGCGTTCCAGCATCCGGCCCTGCGCGGTGGCGTGCAGGGCTGCGTTGTTGGCGGCCATGTCCGCGCACCGCACCCGCACCGACGCGGCCACGTCCTGCGGTGTGCGGTGCGGCCCGTCGACCCAGGCGCGCAGGAACGCCTCGACGAACCCGGCCGTGTCCCGCTCCTGCGCGGCGCGGCCGATCTCCTGGTTGTGATCGAGGATGTACGGGTCGGTGAACGTCATCCCGCTGATCCCGGTCGCCGCCGCGCACAGCGCCCACACCCGCTCCGGCCGGCTGACGGCGAAGTCGAACGCGATCCGCCCGCCCATGGACAGCCCGACCAGCGCGGCCCGGTCGACGCCGAGGGTGTCCAGGACGGCGGCGAGGTCGTCGTCGTGGCGGAAGTCGCCGGTGGCGGTGCTGGACCGCCCGTGCGAGCGCGCGTCGAGGCGGATCACCCGGTGCGTGCCGGCGAGCAGCTCGAACTGGTCGTCCCACATCCGGCAGTCGAGCAGCCCGCCGTGCAGCAGCACCACGGCGGGCCCGTCCCCGGCGGCCTCGTAGTAGAGCGTGCCGTCGGTTACTTCGATGTGTCCGGTCCCCATGACCCGACCTTACGGCGATCTACACGAACTGTTCGCCCTGCTCCGCTTTGCGCAGCAGCAGCGCCGGCGGTTCGAACCGGGCGCCGTAGCGGGCGGCGAGCTCGCGGCTGCGGGCGATGAAGCCCGGCAGGCCGCCGTCGTACTGGTTGATGTACTGCAGCACACCGCCGGTCCAGCCGGGGAACCCGATGCCGAGGATCGAGCCGACGTTGGCGTCCGCCACGCTGGTGAGGACCCCCTCGTCGAGGCACTTCACCGACTCGAGGGCCTCGGCGAACAGCATCCGCTCCTGCATGTCGACGAACGGCACGTCGACGCCGGGTTTCGCGAAGTGTTCCCGCAGTCCGGGCCACAACCGGTCGCGTTTGCCGCCGGGGTACTCGTAGAAGCCGGCTCCGCCGGAGCGCCCCGGCCGGCCGAACTCGTCGATCATGCGGTCGATGAGCGCGTCGGCGGGGGTCGGGGTCCACGCGTCGCCGTACGCGAGCCGGATCTTGCGGGGCAGCGTCAGCGTGAGCTCGTCCATCAGCGCGAGGACCGCGGCCGGGTATCCGGCCTGGAGGCTGGCCTGCTCGATCGACGGCGCGGCGACGCCCTCGGCGAGCATGAGCAGCCCCTCGCCGGTGAACGTGCCGATGACCCGGCTGGTGAAGAACCCGCGGCTGTCGTTGACGACGATCGGTGTCTTCTTCAGTTGCCGCACCACGCCGAGGGCCCGGTCCAGGGCGGCGTCGGAGGTGGCGGCGCCCTTGATGACCTCGACGAGGGGCATCTTGTCCACGGGTGAGAAGAAGTGCAGCCCGACGAAGTCCTGCTGGCGGGTCACGCCGTCGGCGAGCAGCGAGATCGGCAGCGTCGAGGTGTTGGAGCACAGCAGCGCGTCGGGCGCGACGACGTCCTGGACCTCGGCGAACACCTTGTGCTTGAGGGCCGGGTCCTCGAAGACGGCCTCGATGACGAGGTCGCAGCCGGCGAGGTCGGCCGGGTCCGCGGTCGGGGTGATCCGGGCCAGGATCTCCTCGCCGGGCAGGAACGTCTTCTTCGCCAGGATCTTCGCCGAGTACTGCTTGCCGCGTTCGGCGGCCTCGACGGTGACGTCCTTGAGCAGCACCTGCATGCCGGCCTTCGCGCACACGTACGCGATCGCGGCGCCCATCATGCCCGCGCCGAGGACGGCGACCTTGGCGAACTTCTCTGACCCGCCGCGGGAGTTGGCTGCCTGCAGGTCGAAGAAGAACGCCTTGATCATGTTCTTGGCGATCTGGCCGGTGACGAGTTCGGTGAAGTAGCGGCCCTCGATCGCGAACGCGGTCGCGAGGTCGACCTGGGTGCCTTCGACGGCGGCGGCGAGGATGTTGCGCGGCGCCGGGTAGGGCGCGCCCTTGAGCTCCTTGCGCAGCGTCGCCGGGAACGCGGGCAGGTTCGCCGCGAACGACGCCTGCGCCGGGGTGCCGCCGGGGATCCGGTAGCCCTTCACGTCGTAGGGCTGCACGGCGTTCGGGTTGGCGGCGATCCATGCCTTCGCCCTGTCCAGCAGCTCCTCGCGGGGGGAGACCTGGTGCACGAGCCCGGCTTCGAGGGCCGCAGCCGGCCGGAGCCGCTGTCCGCGCAGCAGCACGGTGAGCAGCGCCTGGGCGATGCCGAGCAGCCGGACGGTCCGCACCACCCCGCCGGCGCCGGGCAGCAGCCCGAGGGTCACCTCGGGGAAGCCGATCTCGACGCGCGGGTCGTCGGCGACGATGCGGTGGTGGCAGGCGAGGGCGAGTTCGAGGCCGCCGCCGAGCGCGGAGCCGTTGACCGCGGCGACGACCGGCCGGCCGAGGGTCTCCAGCCGGCGCAGCAGGCTCTTGAGGTGCATCGAGGACGCGTACACGTCGGCGGCCTGGTCGGGGCCGATGCTCCCGAGCCGGTCGAGGTCGCCGCCGGCGAAGAACGTCTTCTTCGCCGACGTGACCACGACGCCGGTGATGGTGTCCTTCTCGGCTTCGAGGCGGTCGACGACGGTTTCGAGGTCGGCGACGAACGCGGCGTTCATCGTGTTGGCGGAGCGGGCCGGGTCGTCGATGGTGAGGACCACGACGGCGTCGTCGCCACGGTCCCAGCGGATCGTGTCGGTCATGGTTTCGGTGCCCTTCAGATTCGCTCGACGATGGTGGCGATGCCCATGCCGCCGCCGATGCACAGCGTGGCGAGGCCGTAGCGCAGGCCGCGGCGTTCGAGTTCGTCGACGAGAGTGCCGATGAGCATCCCGCCGGTCGCGCCGAGCGGGTGCCCCATCGCGATGGCGCCGCCGTTGACGTTGACCTTGTCCAGGTCGAAGTCCATGTCCTTGGCGAAGCGCAGCACGACGGCGGCGAACGCCTCGTTCATCTCCACCAGGTCGATGTCGGCGGCGGTGAGCCCGGCCTTGGCGAGGGCCTTGCGGGTCGCGGGCGCCGGCCCGGTCAGCATGATCGTCGGGTCGGCGCCGCTGACGGCGGCCGCGACGATCCTGGCCCGCGGGGTGAGCCCGGCCTTCGTCCCGGCGGCCTCGCTGCCGACGAGCACGAGCGACGCGCCGTCGACGATGCCGGAGGAGTTCCCGGCGGTGTGGACGTGCTCGATCCGCTCGATCCAGTGGTACCGCTGCAGCGCGACCGCGTCGAAACCACCGAGGTCGCCGATCGTCGCGAACGACGCCGGCAGCGCCCCGAGCCCGTCGAGCGTGGAGGCGCGCAGGTGCTCGTCGCGGTCGAGCACGACGAGGCCGTTGCGGTCGCGGACCGGCACGACGGACCGGTTGAAGTAGCCGCCGGCCCAGGCCTTCGCGGCGCGGGTCTGCGACTCCAGGGCGTAGGTGTCGACGTCCTCGCGGCTGAAGCCCTCGATGGTGGCGATGAGGTCGGCGCCGATGCCCTGCGGGACGAACCGGGTGGTGTAGTTCGTCTCCGGGTCCATCGCCCAGGCGCCGCCGTCGGAGCCCATCGGCACCCGCGACATCGACTCGACACCGCCGGCGAGGACCAGGTCCTCCCAGCCGGCGCGGACCTTCTGCGCGGCGACGTTGACCGCTTCGAGCCCCGACGCGCAGAACCGGTTGAGCTGCACCCCGGCGACCGTGTCGGGCAGCCCGGCGGCGATCGCGGCGGTCTTGGCGATGTCGGACCCCTGGTCCGCGATCGGGGACACGACGCCGAGCACGACGTCGTCGATGTCGGCCGGGTCGAGCCCGGGATAGCGGCGGCGCAGCTCGTCGATCAGCCCGACGACCAGCGACACGGGTTTCACCCCGTGCAGCGACCCGTTCTGCTTGCCCCGCCCGCGCGGCGTGCGGACAGCGTCGTAAACGAAAGCCTCAGTGCTCACCTACCCGAGAGTAACTTGCCCTTCCCGGGCGCGGTACCCCACCGCCTCCCATCGCCCTGCGAGAATGTCCACATGCGCCGGGGGACCGCTCTGATCATGCTCTGGTTCGCCGGATCGGCCGTCGCCATCACCGTCCTGGCCGGCCTCACCACCGCGCTGCACTACCCGGCGCTCACCCCGATCGCCCACCCGTTCCTGGCGATCCTCGTCGCGGCGGTCATGGCGATCATCGCGCTGCGCGGCGTCCTGCCGGAGAGCACCGAGCGGGTGGTCGCCCAGGCCTGCACCGGCCTGTTCGCCGTCGTCGTCGCCGTGGTCGCGGCGCTGGTGCACAGCGCCGGGGAGTTCTCGCCGCGGCAGCCCGAGGTCGTCGCCACCGGCACCGACGTGCGGGTCGTCTCGTGGCGGCAGGACGACGTCCCGCGGCGGCATCTGCGGCTGCGCCTGCGCAGCCGCGCCGGCCTGTTCAGCCGCGACGGCACCACCGACGTGGCGTGCTTCCTCGACGAGGGCGGCGCCTACCCGGACTGGACGTTCGCCTCCGCCACCGTCACCGGCGACCTGCTGGTCGCGCGGACCGCCGACGGCCAGGAGTGGCGGGTGAAGTTCGACCCGGAGACGCTGCGACCGACCACCCCGGCGATCGACCGCTGCACCGCCGCACCCGGCTACTCCGACTGATCCGGCTGAACGCCCCACTCCTGCAGCACCTCGGCGGTGTGCTGGCCCGGCAGCGGCGGCGGCCCGCCGAGCGTCGCCGGGGTCGCGGAGAACCGCGGCGCCGGCACGGGCTGCACGACCCCGAGGTGGTCGGCGAACGTGCTCCGCGCCGCCAGGTGCGCGTCCCCGGGTGCCTCGTGCAGCGACAGCACCGGCGTGACGCACCCGTCGGTGTCGTGGAACAGCGCCGACCACTCGTCCCTGGTCCGGGTCAGGAAGGCCGCGGCGAGCCGCTCCCGCAGCACCGGCCACTGCGCCACGTCCAGCTGGTCCGGCAGGTCGCTCAGGCCCAGCGTGGCCACGAGGGTCGCGTAGAACTGCGGCTCGAACGCGCCGACGGCGACATGTTTGCCGTCGGAGGTCTCGTACACGTCGTAGAACGGCGCCCCGGTGTCGATCATGTTGACGCCGCGCCGGTCCTGCCACAGCCCGACGGCCAGCATGCTGTGCAGCATCGTGCTGATGTGCGCGGCCCCGTCGACGATCGCGGCGTCGACGACCTGCCCGCGCCCGGTCCGCTCGGCCTCCCGCAGCGCCGCGATCACGCCGACGACGAGATACATGGCGCCCGCGCCGAAGTCGCCGAGCAGGTTCACCGGCACCTGCGGCGGCCCGCCGGCCCGGCCGATCGGGTGCAGCGCGCCGGACAGCGCCAGGTATGTGATGTCGTGCCCGGCGGTGGCGGCCCGCGGCCCGTCCTGCCCCCAGCCGGTCATCCGTCCGTACACGAGTGCCGGGTTCACCGCGTGCGCCTGCTCCGGTCCGACCCCGAGCCGTTCGGCGACGCCGGGCCGGTACCCCTCGATCAGCACCTGGGCCTTCTGCACCAGCGCGAGCACGGTCGCGACGCCGACGGGGTCCTTCAGGTCGACGGCGACGGACCGTTTGCCCCGGTTGAGCAGGTCGGTCGCGGCCGGTGGGGCGATCGGCGACCCCGGCCCGATCCGGTCGACCCGGACCACGTCCGCGCCGAGGTCCGCCAGCATCATCCCGGCGAACGGCCCCGGCCCGATCCCGGCCAGTTCCACCACCCGCACGCCCCGCAAAGGCCCAGTCGTCATGCGCTCATCTTGGACTGCCCGCTGCGCGTGGTGGGCGCAGGCCGTCGGTCAGCACGGTGAAGAGGCGCTGCGCCCTGCCGGGGTCGGTGCTCTCGTGGGCGGTGGCGAACAGGCTCTTCAGGAACGCGAACAGATCCTCGACGGTGACCCCGGCGCGGACCGCGCCGGCGGCCTGGGCGCGGGCGAGCAGCGTGGCGACGGCGGCGTGCAGGTCGGCGATCAGCGGCCCGGGCACCGACATCGCGTCGGAGGTGTCGCGCTTGGCGGCGCCCTCGGCGCCCAGGTGGGCCAGGAACGCGAAGAACGCCGCGCCGGGATCGGGGTCGCCGGCGTGCTGCCGGGCGGTGGTGACGAGGTCGGTGACCCGGGCCGTGATCACCGCCTGGAACAGGGCTTCCTTGGTCGGGAAGTGGCGGTACACGGTGCCGGGGCCGACGCCGGCGCGGGCCGCGATGTCGTCCAGCGGCACCGCGAACCCGGACTCGGCGAACGCGGCGCGGGCGGCCGCGAGGATCCGGTCGCGGTTGCGCCGGGCGTCGGCGCGCAGGGGTTGCTCAGCGGAAGCCATTGCTAACCGGGGCCACCGTTCCGTATCGTCGGGTCGAGATAAGCGGGGTCAACGTTCCGATTATACGGGAGGCATCATGGTGCACAGTCCGCGCGAGGTCGCCGAGCAGGTCCGGCGGATGGTGGCCGGCGAGGGGATCCGCTTCGCCGACCTGTTCGCCGAGGACGGCGTCCTCGAATACCCGTTCGCCCTGCCCGGCCAGCCCCGGGAGCTGCGCGGCCGGGCCGCGATCCAGGCCTACCACGGCGCGGCGTCGGACTCGCGCCGGCTGTTCGAGATGGACGGCGTCGACGCGGTCGTCCGCGACACCGACGACCCCGAGGTGGTCGTCGCGCAGATCGAGCATCACGGGCGCTCGGCGGTGACCGGCGAGGCGTACCGCTTCCGCGCTCTCGGCGTCATCCGCGTCCGCGCCGGCGAGATCGTGTCCTACCAGGACTACATGGACCCGATCGCCACCGCGCGGCTCCTCGGCCGGACCGCCGACCTCGCCGCCGCCCTGACCGCGAGCGCCTGAAGCCCGAGCGCCTGGACCGGGCAGGCTACAGCCGCGTGCCGTCGGCGGCCTGGCGCAGGTCGACGTCGTGGATGAGGCTGCGGGCGGTCGCGTCGTCGAGGGTCTCCTCATAGACGGCCTGGGCCAGGGCGTCGCGCTGGGCGTCGAAGTCCGGCCCGGCCGCCTCGACGATGGCGACGCCCGTGGCGAGCAGCGCGGCCTCCTGCTCGCGTTCCGCGGCGACGTCGATGCGCAGGCGGCGCACCAGCATCGGGATCGTGGTGCCCTGGATGAGCAGGGTGCCGAGGGTGACGAGCAGCGCGATCGTCTGGATCTCGTCGCGGCCGGGGAACGGGGCGCCGTCGTGGAGGTGTTCGGGGACGGCGGCCGCGGCGGCGAGGGTGAGGATGCCGCGCATGCCGGTCCAGCCGACGATGAGCGCCTCCTTCGGGGTGGGCTCGCCGAGGACGGGGCGTTTGCGGCCGCGGCGGGCCCGCCACTGCAGACGGCGTTCCCACTGGGCGCGGGCCCGCGGGTCGGTCTCGACCCGCTGCTCGCGCCGCCGTCGGCGCAGCCCCCACCAGGCGAACGCGGCGGACACCGCGCCGAGCCGGAAGACGATGACCGTGACCAGGATGACGGCGGCGGCGACCACGGTGCGCAGCAGCGAGTCCGACGAGGCGAGGTTCTGCACCACGAACCGCAGCTGGAGCCCGATGTACGCGAACACGAACGTCTCCAGCAGGAAGTCCACGACCGGCCAGACGGTGTCCTCCTGCAGCCGGGAGCGGTAGGCGCCCGGGTACTGGTGGCGCTTGTCGAGGGCGGTGTTGATGGACACGGAGAACGCGGCGACGACGACGGCGAGGATGCCGGAGGCGTGCACCTGCTCGGCCAGCAGGAACGCGGTGAACGGCAGCAGCAGCGACACCGAGGTCTCCAGGACCGGGTCGTGCAGGCGTTTGCGCAGCCACAGCGTGGCGATCGCGAGCAGCCCGCCGATCACGATGCCGGTCACGGCGTTGTACAGGAAGAGCACGAAGCCGTTGTCGAACAGGGTGTGCCCGGCGCCGGTCGCCGCGACGGCGAGGCTGAACAGGGTGAGGGCGGTCGCGTCGTTGACCAGGCTCTCGCCGGTGAGGATCGCGGTGACCCGGCGGGGCAGGCCGAGCGCCTCGCCGTGCGAGACGGTGGTGATGGTGTCCGGCGGGGCGAGCACGGCGCCGAGGACGAGCGCGGCCTGCAGCCCGATCGCGGGCAGCAGCAGCGACGCGACCCACCCGGTGACGCCGGTGGTGATCACGACGAGCGTGACGCCGAGGGTCAGGATCGGGCGCAGGTTCGCCGCGAAACTGGATCCGGACGCGCCACGGGTCGCGGAGTACAGCAGCGGCGGCACGACGACGGCGAGGATGAGTTCGCTGTCCAGCTCGAGCCGGGGTACGCCGGGGATGAACGACGCGGCCGCGGCGAGGATGACCACGACCAGGCCGGGCTGGGCACCGCGGCGGTGGGCGACGGCGGAGACCGCGATCCCGCCGAAGATGATCAGGAGGAGCTGGACGCCGTTCACGAAAGATCACGATAAGCCACTCTTGACGGAGTGAGCACTCACTCCGCAGAATCTGGGTATGACCGAACCCCGCAGGCGGGCCTCGCCCATGAGCCCTGACCAGCGCCGCGCGATGATCGTCGCGGCCGCGTTGCCCCTCGTCGTCGAGCACGGCGCCGCCGTCACCACCGCCCAGGTCGCCCGCGCCGCCGGGATCGGCGAGGGCACCGTCTTCCGCGCGTTCGCGGACAAGGACGCGCTGCTGCTCGCGTGCATGGCCGAGGCGCTGCGCGCCGACGACACCCTCGCCCACGTCCGCGCCATCGACCTCGACCAGCCCCTCGCCGACCGCCTCGTCGAGGCGGTGGAGACGCTGCGGGCGTACATGACCCGGATGGGCGCCGTCGCCGGCGCCCTCGGCCACCTCGCCGAACGCCGCCGTGACCCCGCCGAACGCCCCGACCCGGACCGCCGCACCCGCGCGATGACCGCGACCGTCGACGCCCTCGCCGTCCTGTTCGAACCCGAACAGGATGAGCTGCGCCGCGACCCCGAATACCTCGCCCGCGTGTTCCACACCCTCGTCCTGGCCGGCGGCGACGCCACCGACCTCGTCGACCTGTTCCTCAACGGCGCGATCCTGGCCGCACACCCGCAAAACGGTGGACAACCGGCACCCGGCGCGGCGAAGGTGCAGCATGGACATCCTTCGCCAGCATGAGATCGCCGAGGCCGGCCATCGGATTCTCAACCCGTTCACGGACGACAAGCTGATGCTGCTCGGCGAGGTGTGCCGGCTCGGACCGGGACAACGCCATCTCGACCTCGCCTGCGGCAAGGGCGAGATGCTGTCGCGGTGGGCCGACGTCTACGGCACCGTCGGCGAGGGCGTCGACATCAGCGAGGTGTTCCTCGCCGCCGCCCACGAACGGGCCAGGGAACTCGGCGTCAGCGACCGCGTCACGTTCCGGCACGGCGACGCCGGCAAGGACGTCCCCGCCGACGCGTCCTACGACGTGGTGTCCTGCATCGGCGCCACCTGGATCGGCGGCGGCCTGGCCGGCACCGTCGAGCTGCTGCGCCCCGCGCTGCGCCCCGGCGGGCTGCTGCTCATCGGCGAGCCGTACTGGACCGCGACCCCACCGACCGGCGTCCCCGCCGAGCTCGCCGAGTTCACATCGCTGCTCGGCACCCTCGACCGGCTCGAAGCGGCCGGGCTCAGCCTGGTCGAGATGGTCCTCGCCGACCGCGACTCTTGGGACCGGTACGTGGCGGCGCAGTGGTGGACCGTCGACGCCTGGCTGCGCGAGCACCCCGCCCACCCCGACGCCGACGACATGCGCCGGTACCTCGACCAGTGCCGGCGCACCCATCTGGAATACCAGCGGGAATTTCTCGGCTGGGGCGTCTTCGTCTGTCGAGACGCGCCGGGCCGCTCCGAGGTATCAGGCGACAGCACCTGACATCTCGACAAGGAGCACCGATGGACGACGAACTGCAGCGCCTCGGCCGGCTCGCCGGCACCTGGAAGGTCACCGGCGGCGCCACCGGCATCACCACCTACGAATGGCTCGACGGCGGACACTTCCTGATCCAGCGCGGCGTCCTGGACCACGACGGGCACCGCGTGTCGATGACCGAGATCATCGGCCGGGAGCGCAGGTTCGGTGAGGAGCCCGGCACCGAGATCAAGGCCCGGGCGTACGACGCGGACGGCAACACCCTCGACTACGTCTACGACCTCGACGGCGACACCCTCACCATCTGGGGCGGGTTCAAGGGCTCACCCGGCTACTTCCGCGGCACCTTCGACGCCACCGGCGACACGCTCACCGGAGACTGGGTGTGGCCGGGTGGCGGCTACCACGCCGAGATGGAGCGGATCGCGTGAAGTACCTGTTACTGGCGTACACCAGCCTCGCCGAGTGGGACAGCGTCGACGTGACGTCGGAGGAGTTCCTGGCCTCCTGCGCGTTCTACGCAGACCTGATCAAGGAACTGACCGAGTCCGGTGAGCTGCTGGGCACCGAGGGCCTCGGCCACCCGGCGCTGTCGCACACCGTGCGCCGCGGGTCCCTGGTCAGCGAGGGCCCGTTCGCGGAGACCGGCGAGGTCCTCGCGAGTTTCGCAATCCTCGACTGCGACGGGCAGGACCGGGCCCTGGCCATCGCGGCGCGGATCGCCGACGCCGTCGGCGACACCGTCGAGGTCCGCCCGATCATGCATGGCTGACCTGCCGGTCACCGCCGAGCACCTGCGTGACCTGGTCCCGCAGGTGCTCGGCGCGCTCGTGCGCCGCTACGGGCACTTCGACACGTGCGAGGACGCCGTGCAGGAGGCGCTGCTGGCCGCCGCGACCCAGTGGCCGGCGCAGGGTGTGCCGGCGGAGCCACGCACCTGGCTGATCCGGGTCGCGTCGCGGCGCCTCGTCGACCTGCTGCGCAGCGAGCAGGCCCGGACCCGCCGCGAGGCCGCCTGGCAACCGCCGGTGCCGCCGGCGGTGTCGTGCGAAGACGACTCGCTGACCCTGCTGTTTCTGTGCTGCCACCCGGCGCTGAACGCGCCCGCGCAGCTCGCGCTGACCCTGCGCGCCGTCGGCGGCCTCAGCACCGCCGAGATCGGCCGGGCCCTGCTCACCCCCGTCACCACCGTGGCGCAGCGGATCAGCCGCGCCAAGGCACAGCTCAAAGGCGCGACGTTCCGGCTGCCCGCGCCGGAGGAGTTCGACGAGCGCCTCGACGTGGTTCTCGCCGTGCTGTACCTCAGCTTCACCGAAGGCTACGTCGGCACCACCGGCGACACCCTGGACCGGGTCGAGCTCGCCGCCGAGGCGATCCGCCTGACCCGCCTCCTGCACGCCCGGCTCCCCGGCCGCGGCGACGTCGGCGGCCTGCTCGCCCTGATGCTGCTCACCCACGCCCGCCGGGACGCCCGCACCGGCCCCGGCGGTGTCCTCGTGCCCCTCGACGAGCAGGACCGCACCCGCTGGGACCACACCGCGATCGCCGAGGGCGTCACGCTGGTCACCGCGGCGCTGCGGGCCGGCCCGCCCGGCTTCTACCAGCTGCAGGCGGCGATCGCGGCCGTGCACGCCGAGGCGGACCACCCGCGGGACACCGACTGGCCGCAGATCCTGGCCCTGTACCGGCTGCTCGGCGCCGTCACCGACAGCCCAGTCGTCACCCTGAACCGGGCCGTCGCCGAGGCGATGGTGCACGGCCCGGCGGCCGGCCTCACCGTCCTCGACACCGTCGCCGGCGACCCTCGGCTGGCCCGCAGCCACCGGCCGGCCGCGGTCCGCGCGCACCTGCTGGCACTGTCCGGCGCGCACGCGGAGGCGTCGCGCTGGTTCCGGACCGCGGCCCGCCTCACCACCAACCGGGCGGAGCAGCGGCACCTGCTGACCCGCGCCGGCGACCCGGCGGCACCACCGACGTGACCGTCACAGCCGTCACAGCCGTCACCGCCGTCACAGCCGTCACAGCCGTCACCGCCGGCGCAGCTGGTTGCCGGGCGGCGGTGGGCCGTGGCCGGGTTCCCGTGGGAGCAGGCCCGGGTCGGCCAGCAGCTGCGGGATCCTGCGGTACCAGCTGCGATGGTTGCGCCCCAGCCGCGCGTCGGCGGCGGCGGCGGTGGCCGCGTCGGCGAGCCGCTGACGGTCGAGCACACCGTCCAGCGCCAGCCGGACCAGCGCGACCCGCCAGGTGTTGCCGGGGTTCCAGTACCGTTCGGAGCCCAGCAGGGCCTTCTGGACCCCGGGCGCCGGCTCGAACAGCGCCCAGACCGACCGGTCGGCCAGGGCCGGGTCGGCGCGGACGGCGTCGGTGACGGAGTCGCTGAACAGCAGGCCCCGGACCATCAGCACGAGATAGTCCGCGGACGTGCCGTCGGGTTGCCAGACCCCGGCCAGCTCCAGCTGCCGCACGCGCCGCCAGATGTCCCACCAGATCGGGCCGAACAGACCGACCTCGGTCTCGGCGGCCTCGGCGCGCAGGGTGGCCTCCGTGAACGCCCGCCGCCATTCGGGTGTCCGGGACGTGAGGACCCGGCCGATGTCGGCCACCGGTGGATGCAGGAACACGTATGAGCCCATCCGCCGCGCGACGTCGGCGGGACCCACGGCCAGGGCCACGACGGCCCGGGTCAGCAGGCGCCGGCTCCAGGCCTGGTCGGTCAGGTCCTGCCGCACGTCCGGTCCGGGGACCGTGCACAGCCGTCGACGCAGCGCCTCCCAGGCCCCCGCTCGCACAGCATCAGCCCCGGCGAGGCCGGGTAGGGCGGCGAGGACACCGTCGCTGTCATCAGCGTCGAACAACGCGACCACGGCAGACACTGAACGCACGTCGGGCATCGCACCAGGATGACGTACCCGGGGCTGCCGAGCGGTGCCGGCCGGACACCGCGCGCCAGCACACGGGTCAGCCACGGGTGCAACACGATCAGGGCGACCGCGCCCCCGGCGACCGCAAGCCCCGCCGGGACGAGACCGTCCACGGGCCATTCGCCGCGGGTCACGCCGCCGACCAGGTTGCCGTTCAGCGCGACGTACACCACCGCCGCGCCGACCGCCGTCCAACCCGCCGCCGTGCGCACCTGGAGCATGCCGACAGTCTCGCCATCGGCGGCTGTGAGTCCTCTGAGCCGACCTGAGCCCGATCTCAGGCAACGGTCACTTCCGCGAGCACACCAGGTCGACCGACTGATCCGACGACGCGGTCACGGTGACGGTCGTGTCGATGCAGCCGTCGCCGAGACCCCGCACCGACAACCGGTACCTGCCGGGGTCGAGGGTGAACGTGAACTCCTCGCCCGCCGCCAGGTCCCGCCGGCCGACCTCGGTGCCGCCCTGCCGCACGATCACCGTCCCCGCCTCGCCGTGGGCCGTCGAGCCCGGCGGCCCGCCCGAGACGACGATCGAGCCGTGGACGGTCCCCGGCGGCCCGCCCGGCCCGCCACCGCAACCGGTCAGGACGAACGCGGCAAGGACAACCGCGACCACGTGACGCGTCATGTCGTCAGTATCAGCGTCCCGTCGTCGTCGGTGTGCACGTCGTACACCCGCAGTGGCGGCTGGCCCGTGCTCGAGCAGCCGGTCGCCAGGTCGTACACGTGCTGGTGCAGCGGGCAGATCACGACCTTCGCGTCGATCAGCCCGTCGGCGAGCGGCCCGCCGGCGTGCGGGCACACCGCGGACACCGCGCGCAGCGCACCGGACCGCAGCCGGAACACCGCGACCTGGTGACCGTCGACGGCGTAGGCGCGGCCCTCACCGACGGGGATCTCCTCGAGCGGCCCGAGCCGGTGCGTCTGCACCGCGTCCACGCTCATCGGACCGGCACCTGCGGCAGCACGACCAGCGGCAGTGCGGTGCGGAACTGTCCGGGCACCGTCGGGTCCTGCCCTTCCTTCCACGGGTCGCGGTACGCGGCCACGGCCGCCTCCATCCGTTCGTCGAGGCCCGCGCCGAGCCCCTCGCTGTCCAGCACGATGAGGTCGCGGAGCCGTTCGATGCCCAGCCGCGGCACGAACGCGTAGGTGCGTTCCAGCCAGTTCGCGTTCTCCCGGTAGTACTGCAGGAACCGCCCGGTCAACGTCATCACCTCGGCCGGGGTGTCAACCGTGGCGAGCAGGTCGCCCTTGCGGATGTGGGCGCCGGCGGCGCCGCCGACGTAGATCTCCCACCGGCCGCCGTCGATGGCCACGACGCCGAGGTCCTTCACATACGCCTCAGCGCAGTTGCGCGGGCAGCCGGTGACGGCGAGCTTCATCTTCCCCGGGCTTTCCAGGCCCTGGAACCGGGTCTCGATCGCGATGCCGAGCGCGGTGGAGTCGCCGACGCCGAACCGGCAGTAGTCGGAGCCGACGCACGTCTTCACGGTGCGCATGCTCTTGCCGTACGCGTAGCCCGACGGCATGTCCAGGTCCGCCCAGACGGCCGGCAGGTCCTCCTTGCGGATGCCGAGCAGGTCGATGCGCTGCCCGCCGGTGAGCTTGACGAGCGGCACCGCGTACTTGTCGGCGACGTCGGCGATGCGCCGCAGCTGCGCCGGGGTGGTGACGCCGCCCTTCATCTGCGGCACCACCGAGAACGTCCCGTCCCGCTGGATGTTGGCGTGGACCCGGTCGTTGATGAACCTGGCGCCGCGTTCGTCGACGTAGTCGTCGCCCCACAGCATCCGCAGCAGCGACACGAGCCCCATCTTGCTCTTCGCGTCCTCCTCGCCACCGGCGAGCGCGTCGAAGACGGCGGAGACGCTGCGCAGGTTCTGCGCGCGGATCGCCGCGATGAGTTCCGGTTTCGGCAGCGGTACGCCCGGCACGTACCAGTTGGCGGCCGGGTCCTCGTCCGCGGCGCCTCCGGCGGCCCAGTCCACGATCTGCTTGACGAGGGACTTGCAGGAGCCGCAGCCCTTCCCGGCCCGGGTGCGCTCCATGACCCCGGACAGCGTTTTCATCGTGCTTGTTGCTTCCACGATCGCTGTCTTGCTCACGCCGTTGCAGTTGCAGACCTGGGCGTCACCGGCGAGTTCCCCTGCCGACGTTTCGTCTGACGGCCCGCCGAGGTCGAACAGCAGCCGGACCCGTTCCTCCGGTAGCGGCAGCCCCTGGTCGAACGCCTGCATCAGGTATCCGACCTTGCCGACGTCGCCGAGCAGGGTCGCGCCGACGAGCCGGTCGTTGCGGATGATGACGCTCTTGTACACGCCGCGGCTGGGCTCGGAGAACACCACGAACTCGTCGCCGGGTGCCGGGGTGGTGATCCCCATCGCGGCCACGTCGACGCCGGCGACCTTGAGTTTCGTCGCGGTCCGCGACCCGTGGTAGGCGGCCTTCGGGTTGACGCCGGTGAGGTGGTCGGCGAGCACCCGGGCCTGCTCCCACAGCGGCGCGACCAGCCCGTACGTCTCGCCGCGGTGCTGGACGCACTCCCCCACCGCGTAGATGTCCGGCTCGTCGAGGCAGCGCAGCTGGTCGTCCACGACGATGCCGCGCTCGACGGTGAGGCCGCTGACCTCGGCGAGGCCGGTGTTGGGCCGGATCCCTGCGGCGACGACGACCATGTCGCACGGGATCACCCGCCCATCAGCGAAGCGGACGCCCTCGACCTTCGCCTTTCCTTCGATCGCGGCGGTACGGGCGGCAAGCTCGACGGTGATCCCGAGCCGCTCGACGCTCGCCTTCAGGATCGCCCCGCCCTGGGCGTCCAGCTGCGCGTTCATCAGGTGCCCGGCGGCGTGCACGAGGGTCACGTCGACCCCGTACTGCTGCAGCCCGCGCGCGGCCTCCAGGCCGAGCAGCCCACCGCCGATGACGACGGCCCGCTCGTGGTCCCGCGCGTAGCGGATCATGCCGCGGGTGTCGTCGATCGTCCGGAACGTGAACACGCCCTGGTGGTAGCCGCGCTTCGGGTGGTGCATGTTCTCGATCGGCGGGATGAACGGCCGGCTGCCGGTGGCGATGATCAGCTTGTCGTACCGCAGCTCGTTGCCGGTCGAGTCCAGCACGACCTTCGCGAACCGGTCGACGCGCTCGACCCGGATCCCGGCACGCAGGTCGATGCCGTTCGTGGCGTACCAGGGCAGGCTGTTGAGGAAGATCCCGTCCTCCTCGTCGGCCCCGGACAGCACGTTGCTCAACATGATCCGGTTGTAGTTGCCGTACGGCTCCTCACCGAACATCGTGATGTTGAACTGGTCCCGGCCTCCGCGTTCGAGGATCTCCTCCACCGCCCGCGCTCCGGCCATCCCGTTGCCGACGACCACGAGCCGCTGCCTGTCCGGCATGGCTATACCTCCACCAGGCCGAGGTCCACGACGATCGCCCCCGCCACGCCCTCCGGCGCGCCGACGAGCAGCTCCACGACCGTCCCGCCGTCGAGGTCCTCGACGACCCGCAGCGGCACGTGGACGTCGCTCTTCGCGCCGATCGGGAAGTACCGCATCGGCCGCCCGTCCCGGGTCAGCACCACGTAGACGAGCTCACCGGTGGTGTTGCCGCCGCGGAAGTACACCGTCTGCGCGATCACCCCGACCGGCACCGTGTAGACGAGCGCCGCGTCGAGAGGCACCGGCGACTCGATCCCCTTGCCGACGAACGGGAACACACCCTGCAGGAAACGTGGCGTCGTCTGCACCTCTGCCGTCCTCTCCGCAGGACCGGCACGGGCGGCCCTGGCTGCCCCTGATGGTGTCCAGCCGCCGTTACACCCCAATACCGCACTTGTTACGCGCCGTGGTGCGTGTCCTCTTCGCCCCCACCCGCACACTGTGAACTGTGATCACGCAACGGCAACGGGTCGCCGCGTACGGGGTGTGCCAGCAAGATGAACACCTTCTCCTGGCCCGGTGGGTCTCGCCTGACGGTTCCCGGCGGCACTGGACGCTGCCCGGCGGCAAGGTCGAGCACGCCGAGGACCCGTTCGACGCGGTCGTCCGGGAGGTGGCCGAGGAGACGGGTTACCAGGTCCGGGTCGAGGAGCTGCTCGGCATGGACTCCCGGGCGAGGCAGGTGGAACGGGGCGCCGAGCTGCATCACGTGGGCATCTTCTACCGGGTCCAGGTCGTCGGCGGAGCGCTCCGCCATGAGACCGGCGGCTCGACCGACCTGACGCGCTGGGTCCCGCTACCCGAAGTCCGCACCCTGCCGCGTGCCGTCATCGTCGACGTCGGGCTCGAGCTGCACCGGAGGCTGCCGCCGACCGGCCACGTGGACCCGATCCAGGCCGGTGGGCTGCTGCGGCACTGACCGAATCCGCGCGACAGACAGCCCGGATCGTCTGGACCACGCCGGGAAACAGCAAAGGCAAGGAGAAGCTTCTCCTTGCCACATTCAACGTATATCGCACCCCGGGGCTTGCGGCAAGACCCGGGTGAGGGCGCAGAATCTCCAGCCGTGGCCAGAACCTGACGAAATCAGGGGTTCGCGGCGAATTGGGGGGTTCTCATGGTCGAGATGTTTGACGTGATCGTCGCCGGTGGCGGGCCGACCGGCATGATGCTGGCCGGTGAGCTGCGGCTGCACGGGGTGGGCGTGCTCGTGCTGGAGAAGGAGACCGAACCGACCAAGGTGGTGCGGGCGCTCGGCATCCACGCCCGCACCATCGAGATCATGGATCAGCGGGGGCTGCTGGACCGGTTCCTCGAGCTCGGCCGTAAACATCCGCTCGGCGGGTTCTTCGCCGGCATCACCAAGCCGCAGCCGGACCGGTTGGACACCTCGCACGCCTACGTGCTGAGCATCCCGCAGACCATCACCTCCAGGCTGCTGACCGGGCACGCCGCCGAGGCCGGCGCCGAGATCCGCACCGGCGCCGAACTCGTGGCGCTCAGCCAGGACGGCGACGGGGTGAGCGCCGAACTCGCCGACGGCACGGTGCTGCGGTCGCGGTACCTCGTCGGCTGCGACGGTGGCCGCAGCACCGTGCGCAAGCTCGCCGGCGTCGGGTTCCCCGGCGAGGCGTCCACGGTCGACACGCTGCTGGGCGAGATGGAGCTGACCGCGTCGGCGCAGGAGCTGGCCGCGGTGATGACCGAGGTCCGCCGGACCCAGCTGCGGTTCGGGGCGATGCCGCTCGGCGACGGCGTGTTCCGGGTGGTCGTGCCCGCCGCCGGGGTGGCCGAGGACCGGGTCACGCCGCCGTCGTTCGAGGAGTTCCGGCAGCAGCTGCGGGCGACCGGCGGGACCGACTTCGGGGTGCACTCGCCGCGCTGGCTGTCCCGGTTCGGCAACGCCACCCGCCTCGCCGAGCGGTACCGGACCGGCCGGGTCCTGCTGGCCGGGGATGCGGCGCACGTGCACCCGCCGGTCGGCGGGCAGGGGCTCAACCTCGGCATCCAGGACGCGCACAACCTGGGCTGGAAACT
This sequence comes from Dactylosporangium cerinum, assembly GCF_042653625.1. Taxonomy (NCBI): domain Bacteria; kingdom Bacillati; phylum Actinomycetota; class Actinomycetes; order Micromonosporales; family Micromonosporaceae; genus Dactylosporangium; species Dactylosporangium cerinum. Next base: position 187,188 of record NZ_JBHSIU010000046.1, read on the forward strand.
GGCCGCGGCGGTGCGCGGGTGGGCGCCGGAGGGGCTGCTGGACACGTACCACACCGAGCGGCACCCGGTCGCCGCCGGCGTGCTGGACGACACCCGCGCGCAGATGCAGCTGATGTCGCTGGACCCGGGCGCTCAGGCGGTGCGCCGCCTGGTGACGCGGCTGATGGAGTTCGAGGAGGTGAACAGCTACCTCATCGAAAAGATCATTGCGATCGGGATCCGGTACGACCTGGGCGACGCCCATCCGCTCCTGGGCCGGCGGCTGCGGGACGTGCCGCTGAAGAACGGCCGCCTGTTCGAGCTGCTGCGCACCGGCCGTGGGCTGCTGCTGGACCGCACCGGTGGGCTGTCGGTGGCGGGCTGGACGGACCGGGTCGACCACGTGGCCGACGCCGCCGAAGACGTGCCGGCGGTGCTGCTGCGGCCGGACGGGCACGTCGCCTGGGCCGGCGCCGACCAGGAGGACCTTGTCGAGCACCTGCCCGCCTGGTTCGGCGCCGCGCAGCACTGAACGCCGCGACACGCTGAAACGCCGGCAGCTCAGCCGATCTGGGCGCCGTACACGTGCTCGACCGTCATCACCATCAGGACCCGCCGGTCGGACACCATCACCGAGCGGTACTCGTCCCAGTCGGGGTGTTCGCCGGCGGCCCGCTGGTAGTAGTCGACGAGGGCGTTCACCTCGGGGCCGTGCGGGTCGGTGCCCGGCCCGGTGAGCGTCGCGATGCCCTCGGCGGTCGCCCACGCCGTGCCGTCGGGGCTGGTGACCTCCAGGGTCGCGCGTGGGTCGCGGCGCAGGTTCGCGGTCTTCGCGCGGCCCTGCGTCATCGACACGTAGATGACGCCGGCGGCCCGGTCGTAGAACGGCAGGACGGGTGACAGCTGCGGACGGCCGTCGGCCTTGATCGTGGCGAGGACACCGAGCCGGCTCGCGACGAGCAGGTCGCGTGGGTCGTACGTCATGAGGGCATCATCAACTTTCCGGGTAGTGGTTCGGGGTGCAGCCGTCGGTGACGCTGGCCGTCGCCGCGGCGATCACGGCGTCCAGGCGGTCGCGGGTGGCGGCGAGGCCGGTGATCTGCGTGTCGATGCGGTCCCGTTCGGAGGCGAGCAGCGCCAGGGTCTGCGGGGTGGCGTAGCCGGTGTACACGCACGGCAGCAGCTCCAGGATGCGGCGGCTGGACAGGCCCGCCGCGTACAGCTGCTGCACCAGCACGACCCGGTCGACGGCGCCGTCGGGGTAGGTGCGCTGCCCGCTGGGGGTGCGGTCGGCGCCGAGCAGACCCTGCTCCTCGTAGTAGCGCAACGCCCGCACGCTGACACCGGCCTTCACCGCCAGCTCACCGATCCGCATGCTCACCGATCCGCATGTGGTGCACCCCTCACTTGCCTCTGACGTCAGCGTCAGGTTTTAGCGTAGCCGACATGGAGATCAACGGATCGGTTGCGCTCGTCACGGGCGCCAACCGTGGCCTCGGCCGGCACTTCGCCCTGGAACTGCTCAACCGCGGCGCGGCAGCGGTGTACGCGACGGCCCGCGACCCGCGCGGCGTCGACCTGCCCGGGGCGCGGGTGCTGCGCCTGGACATCACCGACCCCGGCAGCGTCGCAGCCGCCGCCGACGCCGCGCAGGACGTCAACCTGCTGGTCAACAATGCGGGCGTGGCCACGGGCACCAACCTTCTCGACGGCGACCTGGACCGGATCCGGCTCGAGATGGAGACGCACTACTTCGGCACGCTGCAGGTCGTGCGGGCGTTCGCGCCGGTCCTGGCCCGCAACGGCGGCGGCGCCATCCTCAACGTCCTGTCGCTGCTGTCGTGGGCCAACTACGACGGCGCCAACGCCTACAGCGCCGCGAAGGCCGCCCAGTGGAGCCTCACCAACGGCATCCGTCTCGAACTGGCGCGGCAGGGCACCACCGTCACCGGCGTGCACCTGGGCGCCGCCGACACCGACATGATGGCCGGGTTCGACGTGCCGAAACTGGACCCGGCGTACGTGGCCGCGACCGCCCTCGACGGGGTCGCCTCCGGCCGGCCGGAGGTCCTCGTCGACGACGCCAGCCGCGCCGCGAAGGCCGCTCTGGTCTAGGTTTTCCGGGTGCCGTCACTCGTGACACCCGCGCTGCCCGCCGGGACCCTCGCCGCGCTCACCCAGCCGTCCCTGGACGGCGACGGCGGGCTGCGGCTGCGGCCCTGGCGGGCGGCGGACGCGGACACCGTCGTCGCCGCCTACACCGACCCCGACATCCAGCGCTGGCACTGCCGGACGATGACGCCCGGCGAGGCCCGCGACTGGATCGACCGGTGGCCGGCCCGGTGGCAGGCCGGGACCGGCGCCGGCTGGGCGGTCACCGACGGCGGTGCCGTCGCCGGGCAGATCAGCCTGCGCCGCATCGACCTCGCCGAGGCCCTGGCCGAGGTGTCGTACTGGGTGCTGCCGCACGCCCGTGGCCGCCGCGTCGCCGGGCGGGCCCTGGCGGCGCTGACCGGCTGGTCGTTCGGCACGCTGGGCCTGCACCGGGTCGAGGTCTGCCACTCCACCGCGAACCTCGCGTCGTGCCGGGTGGCGTCCCGCGCCGGATACGCCCTGGAGGGCACGAAACGCGGCGAGGCCCGCCACACCGACGGCTGGCACGACATGCACCTGCACGCCCGGATCTCCTGAACCGGTATCGTGCGGTTCGTGACGGGGCGGATGCTGGTGACGGGTTCGACCGGTTCGCTGGGTCGCCGGGTCTACGAACGTGCCCGCGCCGCCGGCTGGACCGCGACCGGCACGTGTTTCACGACCCCCGCCGCCGCCGACCTGCGCCTCGACATCCGGGACCGGGCCGCGGTCGACGCCGCCCTGCGTGACCTGCGACCCGACGTCGTGATCCACACGGCGGCCGGCCGGGACCGCGGCGACTGGCGGTCCCTCGCCGACGGCGCCGCCCACGTCGCGCTCGCCGCCGCCGCGACCGGCGCCCGGCTGGTCCACATCTCCAGCGACGCCGTGTTCTCCGGCCGGGAGGTCCACTACACCGAGGACGCCCTGCCCGACCCGACGTACCGGTACGGTGCCGCGAAGGCCGCCGCCGAGACCGCCGTGCAGGCGATCGCGCCCGCCGCGGTCCTCGTGCGGACCTCGACGATCCTCGGCGACGGCCGCGGCGCCCACGAGGTCCTCACCCACGCCCTGTCCTCGGGCGCGGTGACAGGCGCCCTGTTCACCGACGAGATCCGCATGCCGGTCCACGTCGACGACCTCGCCGACGCCCTCATCGAACTCGCCGGCACCGACGTGGCCGGCCCGCTGCACGTCACCGGCCCGGAGCCGGTCAGCCGCTACGACCTGGGCCTGATGGTCGCCGCCCGGGACGGCCTCGACCCGGCGTCGATCCCGGCCGCCCGCAGCGCCGACGTCCTGCCCGGCCGGCCCCTCGACGTCCGGCTCGACTGCACCCTGGCGCGGTCGCTGCTGCGCACCCCGCTGCGCCCGGTGTCGGAGTTCATGACGTCGTGATCGCCGACGCGAACCTGCGGCTGGCGCTGCTCGACGAGGTGTCCGTGGCCCGCGCCGGCGACTACTACTGGCTGTCGACGCTGCGGGAGCCGTACACCGCGCACCGGGCCGTCGCCGGCGGGCCGCAGTGGGACGACCTGGAGGCCCGGCTCGGCATCGACCGCCTGCCGGAGCTGGAGGATTTCCTGCGGACCCTGCCGCTGCCGACCGGCGAGCTCGCCGCCGTCACCCACCTGTGCCTCGACGGCGACCGCGAGGTGTACACCGTGTTCCCCGGCTGGTGGCACTTCGGCAACCACTTCGACATCGCCGCCCTGGACGGGATCGGGATGTGCCCGGCGGTCACCGACCTCACCCTCGGCCAGGGCATGTTCAGCGACTGCAGCCTCGCCCCGCTCACCGGGCTGCCGGACCTGCGGCACCTGCGGATGTGCGCCCTGGACCGGTGGGTCGACGTCGACGCCCTGCCCGCGATCGCGTCGCTGCGGACCCTGGACGTCGCGAACCTCGGCAGCGCCCGCGACGCCGGGGCGTGGCGGCCGGTCCTCGCCGCCCTGCGCGGCAACGGGGTGACGGTCACCGGCTGAGGGCTCCCAGCAGGGCCGAGGCGACCAGGGCGACCACCCGGTCGGCGTCGTGCGCCAGCTGCCGCAGCACGATCTGCGCACGGTCCGCCGGCAACTCGGCGAGCGCCTGCGTCAGCCGGATCCGGGCCGCGGCGTCGGCTCCGGCGATCTCGCTGGTCAGGGCCTGCATGATCTGGTCCGCGCACTCCGGGTCGACGGCGAGGGTTCCCAGGACCTCGGCCGCCTCGACGTCGTTGGCGCCGTCGACGATCATCCCGACGAGCGCCGGCACCGCCGCGGCCACGCCGCGGGCGCCGAGGGCCAGCGCGGCGGGCCCCCGCACCGCCGGCTCCGGGTCGCCGAGCGCGCCGGCGAGGGCCGCGGTCGCCTCGTCGCCGGGTAGTTCGGCGAGCGCCATGACCGCGCGCCGCCGGACACCGGCGTCCGGGGACTGGACGCCGGCGGCGACACCCGCCACGCCGTCGGCGCCGGCCCTGGCCAGGGCCCACCGCAGGGCACCGGCGACGTTCGGGTCGGACTCGGTGAGGACCGCCCGGGCCAGGACGTCGGTGGGGATCGGCGCGTCCTCGGCCGGCGCGAGGACCGCCTGCTGCCGGCGGGCGGCGCTGGGCGAGTTGAGCCCGTGCAGCAGCTCGACGATGCGCAGGACGCCCTGCCACCCGCCGGGCGCCGACGCGTCGACGGCCCGGAGCCGCTCCAGCAGCTCCTGCTCCCGCTGCAGCCGGTCCTCGGTGCGCCGGATGAGGTCACCGACCAGCGCGGCCGGTTCGAACCCGGGGTCCTGCAGGGCGCGGGCGACCTGCCGCAGCGACAGGCCCAGCGTCCGCAGGCTCTCCACGTGGAAGATCCGGCGGATGTCGTCGGCCTCGTATTCGCGGTAGTTGCCGACGGTGCGGCCCGACGGCCGGACCAGGCCGAGGGACTCGTAGTGGCGCAGCATCCGGGTGCTCACCCCGGAGCGGCGGGCCACCTCACCGATCAGCACGCGGCCCCCTCGACCCATTCGGGGCCGAGCGCGACGATGCGCCGGGCCGCCTCGACGTCCGGGTCGAACGCGGCGTCCGGGTCCCGCAGGAGCTGGTGCGTGGCCTTGGCGTGCGCGCGTACGGCAGGGTCGGTGCTCGCCAGCGCCGGTCCCAGTGCCGCCTCGGCCGCGTCCGGCAGCGCGGCGAGGGCCCGGCTGAGGCTCAGCTGGACGGTGCGGTCGCCACGGCCGAGCTGCGTGACAAGTTCCGCGGCCAGCCCGGCCTGCTCCCCATCGGGCACGAGGACGACCGCGGCCCGCCACGCGCTGCGGGCGACCTCGTCGTCGGCGTCGCGCAGCAGCGCCCGGGTGATCGCCGGCCACGCGCCCCGGTCCCCGATCTTGGACAGGGTGTGCAGCGCCTGGCTGCGGGCCTGCGCCTGCCCCGTCTCGAGTTCCGTGCGGAGTCTGGGCAGCGTGAGCTGCGCCGGCTGGCGGGTCAACGCCCAGGTGAGCATGTCCCGGACGTAGAAGTCCGGCTCGACGGCGCACCGGGCCACGAGCGCGTCGACCAGGCCTGGGTCCGGGTGCGTGCCGGCCGCGAGGGCCGCCTGCAGCCGGGTCGATGGGTTCGCGGCGCGCAGCGCGTCCACGAGTCCGGGTTGGTATGTGGGGTTGACGGGGACCACCTCCTGCACCCCAGTGAAGACCTTGTCACAGTGTCAGGGTCAAGCCGCGGTCATGGCAGCCGCACCGAGACGTTGCCCCGGTGCTCGCCGCGCAGCATCGACAGGAACGCGCCGGGTACACCGTCGATGTCGGTCTCCAGGACAGTCCGCGGGTACACGAACCGTCCCTGTTCGAGCGAGGCGCGGAAGTGCTCGTGCCAGGCGGCGATCTGCTCCGGCAGGTGGTAGCAGGAGAACGGCAGTAGCTCGACCTGCCCGGCCAGGGCGGCCGCCGGGTCCGGCGCCGGGTACCGGTCGGCGGCCGCGCCCAGCTGCGTGGACAGCGACCCGCACAGGGCGAACCGCGCGCCCGGTGCGGCGGCTCGGAGCGCGGCGTCGTACAACGCCCCGCCGACGGTGTCGAAGAAGACGGTGATGCCGTCCGGCGCGAGTGCCTTGAGCGCGGCGACCGGGTCACGGTGGTAGTCGAATGCGGCGTCGAAGCCGAGCTCGTCGACGAGGTAGTCGACCTTGGCCCGGCTGCCGGCGCTGCCGATGACCTTCGCCGCGCCCAGGTTCCGGGCGATCTGCCCGGCCAGCGAACCGACGCCGCCGGCCGCTCCGGACACGAACACGACGTCGCCGGCGCCGACCTTGGCCACGTCCGCCATGCCGTGGTATGCCGTCGGTCCCTGCGCCAGGTGGTAGCTCGGGTCCGGGTAGGCGGCGGGGTCCAGTTTGACGTAGGCGGCCGCCGGGCCCGCCGAGTGCGTGCTCCAGCCGCTCATCGACTGCACGAGGTCGCCCTCCTTCAGGTCCGGGGCGGCCGAGGTCAGCACGGTGCCGATCGCCGTGACGCCGACCCGCTGACCGGGCTGCCAGGCGGGGATCGGCAGGTGGCAGTCGGGGCGCATGAGTTCCAGGTAGGTGGCGGCCAGGCCCACGTAGTCGGTGCGGACGACGACCTCGCCGTCGACCGGTGTCTCGGCGACGGTGAAGTGCCCGGGTCCGGGGACGCCGGTGATCTGGCTGGTCAGGTGAACCTCACGAGTGATCATGTCGGTGAACCTACGGAGGCTTCCGGCCAGTTCCTGACCGGAAGTCCCGGGATGCTCGACGACGTGGCCAACACCAGCTCCCGCACGCTCACCCTGCTGTCGTTGCTGCAGACGCACCGGCACTGGCCCGGCGCCCAGCTCGCCGACCGTCTCGGGGTTTCCGAACGTACGCTGCGCCGCGACGTCGACCGCCTGCGCGAACTGGGCTACCCGGTGCAGGCGTCCCGGGGCACCGACGGCGGCTATCAGCTGGCCCCGGGGGCCGTGCTCCCGCCGTTGCTGCTCGACGACGACGAAGCCGTCGCGCTGGCGGTCGGCATGGCCGACGCCACCCAGAGCGGCATCGCCGGTGCGCAGGAGGCGGCGGTCCGCGCGCTGACCAAGGTCGTGCAGGCCCTCCCGCCGCGCCTGCGGACCAGGGTGAACGCGCTGCGGGCGATGACCGTCTCCGCGCCGTCCACCGGCCCGGTCGTCCCGGCGGAGGTGCTGACCGCGATCGCCCGGTCCTGCCGGGACGACGAACGGCTGCGCTTCCACTACACCACCCGCGGCGGCACGCAGACCGAACGTGAGGTGGAGCCGCACCGCCTGGTCGCTCTCGGCGGCCGCTGGTACCTGGTCGCCTACGACCTGACCAGGCACGACTGGCGCAGTTTCCGGCTCGACCGGCTGAGCGAGCCGCGCAACACCGGCGCCGCGTTCCGGCAGCGGCCGCTGCCCGGCGGGGACGCGGCAGCGTTCGTGCGCACCTCAGCGCAGGTCCCGGCCGCGTACACGGTGGTCGTGCTGGTCCACGCGCCCGCCGGACGTGTCCGGCCGCTGGTCGGTCAGTGGGGCGCAGTCGAGCCGGTCGGCCCGGACCGTTGCCGGCTCACGATGGTGTCCACCAGCCTGGACTGGCCCACCCAGGCGCTGGGCAACATCGGCGCGGAGTTCGAGGTGATCGGACCGCCGGAGTTCGTCGCTCACCTCAGGGACTGGGGTGAGCGGTTCCTCAACGCGGCCGGGTGAACCGGGCCCGGGATCCGGACGCCTGACCCTATGTGCGGTCCGGTCCGGGGCTGCCGCTGATGGACTCCTGGTAGATGTCGGCGTACGTGCGTGAGTCCTTGATCAGGCCGTCGGCGAAGGCGGCGACGTCGGTGCCGATGAGCCCGAGCACCCCCTTGCCGGCCGCGGCGCCCTCCTCGAAGAAGTCGACGATCCCCGGCAGCAGCCCGCCGTCGGGCAGGTCGACCGGTCCGACCTTGAACAGGTACCGCTGCAGCTCCTTGTAGACGATCTGGTAGTCCGGCGGGAGGGCCTTGACCCGGGCCACGTGCGCCCGCCACTGCTTCTTGCCTTCGATGATGTCCTGGATTCCCATGTCAGCCTCCCAGCCGGGCCAGTTTCCGTGCGACGTTGCTGTTCAGCTGTTCCCGCCACCGGTCGCGGTAGGTGCGGGCGCCCGCGCCGCCGGCCAGCGCCGCGGCGAAGCCCGCGATGTCGTCGCCGAGCACCTCGCCCAGGCTCAGCTCGTCGGCCGCTCCTTCTTCCAGCAGCGCCAGGGCGGAGTCCATGATCGGTGTCAGGTTGCGGCCGGTGAAGTCCGCGTACGGGGCGGTGTGGGCCTTGATCTGTTCCCACGCGGCCCGGTAGTCCGCCGGCAGCGCCGCCGCCCGGGTCTCGAAGGCCTGCCACTGCCTGGTGAGATCGTTGCCGGTGATGGTGTCCCAGAAGCTCATCTCCCACCCTCCTTGAGCTTGTCGATGCGTGATGAGACGTACTGCCATTTCGCCCAGAACGTGGCGAGTTCCGCCCGTCCGGCGTCGTTGAGGGCGTAGAACTTGCGCGGCGGGCCGACCTCGGACGGTCGTTTCGTCACCTGGACGAGCCCGTTGCGCTCCAGCCGCAGCAGGATGGTGTACACGGTGCCCTCGACGACCTCGGTGAAGCCGAGCTCGTTCAGCCGGCGGGTGATGGCGTACCCGTAGGTCTCCTCACCGCCGATGATCTCCAGGACGCAGCCCTCGAGGGTGCCTTTCAGCATTTCCGTCAGGTCGTCCACCGCACCTCCCCGCCACTCCCTCTGGTACCTCGTACCACTTGGTACCACTACACGGTACCACTACATAGCGGCTGTCCGTCAACCGAGATGCGGCACCAACCCGGCGTTGACCTGGGGTATCTGCCTGGTGACCGCCAGCTGAGATGATCACGCGATGGAACGGGTCAACAGTCGCGTGGTGTATCAGAACCCCTGGATGGTCGTCCGGGAGGACGAGATCCGGCATCCGGACGGAACTGCGGGCATCTTCGGCGTGGTGGAGAAGCCCGACTTTGCGCTGGTCATGCCCCGCTGGCGGGATGGCTTCTGGCTGGTCGAGCAGTTCCGACGAGCGTTCACAGACCAGGAGATCGCCGGGATGATCCGCTCGGAGCAGATCGTGGATGCGCCGTCGCTGGCGGCGCTGACGCTCTTCCAGCTCCAACTGTCGTCCGACAACCCGCAGTGTTGAGAAGGTCCAGGGTGCTGGTCGAGATCGAGATGATGCGCGAGTTGTCCTGGAGCCCCTTCCCGATTGCACGGATCGACACCCCGATCGGGCGGACGGCGGTGCCCTGGCGCGGCGCACCGGATGCGCCGCTCGGCCGGCATCGCGTCGAGTGGACGATCGACACCGACATCACCTGGGGTCTGACCGCGAAGCCCGCAGACGAGACCGGGCCCGCCATCCTGGCCGGCGGCCACTGCGTGATTCTGCGCGGACATCTGCGCCTGGATCCCGACGGCGTCGGTGTGCTCGATCTCAGCGGCTCGTCGATCCTGCTGGAGTTCGACGAACTCCCTCCCCCAGACGTTGACGGCACCTGGATTCAGATCCACGTCCCCCACAAAGACGTCCATCTGTATCCATACGAGCTCTGAGCCTGTTCACACGCCCTGGCCCGCGGTGCGCTGACAGCACTTGAACCTGCGGATCTCCGTCAGCCTCGAGACACGCGACGCTCACCGCGTGAGCAGCTACAGCATGTCCAGCAGCGTATCGATTCGAGCCGCCAGCACGGCGTCCATGTCCCCCTCCACGCGAACGATGACGACCAGGTCGCCCGGCGACCGCGCCAAATGCACCATCAGCGGGGGAACGCCCTGCAACGGATACTGGAACCACCCGTCGGCCGACTCGTCATTCGTCCCGTCCAGCGCACCGGTCAGCGCAGCCTCGTCGAGATGGTCGTACGGGTAGCCGATGTGCTTGCTGATCAGTTCCATCGCCCGGACAACGTTGTCCTCCTGCACCCACCCGCCGACGGAGGACGCTGCGTCAGTGGTGTTGCCCTCGACGCGGTGTGTGGGCGGCCCGCTCGGCCGGGGCCCGGCCCGCAGCAGCTCATCGGCCTGCGCGTCATAGCAGTCCAGGCCGTAGGAGTTCGCGAGCGCGGGGAGCTCCGCAGTGTCCTTCCATCGGAACGGCAACGTCAACCCCACAAACCGATCGGCGAGGTCGGTGCCATCACCGCACCATCGCGTCGATTCCGCTGGGGCCGAGTCACATCTCGCTCCTGCCGGGCGGCCGGCTCCTCATCGCGAGCGGTGGCGCCCGGAAGGGCGGCGAAGGATCGTGGGAGCCGAACGCCTTGTGTATTCCTCGGAGGGGGCGGTCGAGGACTCCTTCTGCATCGGTGACGACATCGAGTCTCCGGACGGTTTGGCGGTGCGTGGGCATCGGGCCGTCCTGACCCGGCGAGCTCACAACAAGAACTCGACTGCGGTGACCCGCGCGGAGTTGGTCGACGGTACATGGGTCACGGTGGAACGCCAGGTCGTGAAGACACCTGGTCGCGTTGTCTTGCGATGCGGCCAGGGCCGCGACGGAGTTCTCTGGCTTCGTGCCGACGACGCGTGGGTCCGCATCGAGGTGTAAGAGTTCTCTGGGAATGCTCAACCGGGCTCTGGGGACACCGGCTCGCGTAAGGCGTCCGCCAACAGCTCGTAGGTCTCCTGCACCGCCCCCACCGCGCTCGGCACCACCACCGTCCCTGGGCGCTGACGTACGACCTCCATCAGGTTGTCGTACATGGCTGCGAGCACGACATGCCCGCCGCCCAGCTCGATGAGACGGTGGTGGTGGCGAATCCACGGGTCATCGCTTTCCTGAGCGCGGCGGTCGAACCGCGCGATCGCCGCTTCCCGGTCGTCGAGCAGGACGACTTCCCGGAAGCCCGCCCCGTGCTGGTGCGCGAGCTTCTCAAGCTCGACGACCTCGTCGACCTTGGCGTGGTACTGGGGCAGGACGACATCGCGCCCGCCCTCCAGATGGGTTTTCGCCATGGCCCGGACCAGGGACCACACGACCGGCCACGTGTCGATCTCCTCGTCCTGCCACCCGCCCACCAGGCGGTGCAGGGCATCGACGTCAAGATTCAAAGTGCCGGGATTCCGGTCTGCGTAGAGCGCCGACAGGGTGGACTTGCCGATGCCCGGCGGGCCGTTCAGATGGATGAGCCGCGCCATCCCGTCACCTCCATCGATCGCAATGCCACCAACCAGCTCTTCCAGTCGCGAGGCGGACCACGTTGGGAGCCGCGTTCATCAGCTCACCACGACGATCGTCTTATCAGGTTCATCGGACCTTTTGTCAGACCGACGGTCCGGCGTGTCAGTTGTATCGGGGAGATATCAGCTTCTGTCGTCTGCCAACAATGCTGAGGCATGATCATGCTCCTGAGCTGGTGTGCCTCAGATTGACTGGCAGAACCCGGCGGATGTTCTTGCCAGTGGAGTTGAGGCAGACCGTGATCCATGGGATAGCTGGGTCGCTCAGCGATGCGCCGCAGCTTGGCTGCTTGCGCTGAGCCCGGCCGCGTCCGGTTCAGGGGATCGCTGACCCGTCAGCTGCCCCCTTTGGGTCTGGCTCTTCACTGCGGCGCGGAGCGCCGCAGTGAACTGGTCTGGTGCTTCCAGCCATGGATAGTGACCCGCGTTTGGGATGATGATGACCTCGCAGTTGAGGCGTGTTCCGAGACGTCGCAGGGCATCGGCAGGGCGGCTGTCGCCGGCCCCGCCAATGATCACCGTGCCGGGCGGCAGGTGCTCGCGAAGTTCGTCCACGTGTGATTCGAGCGGGTCGGCTTTCTTCGCGGCGTTGAGCTGGCTGTTCATCGCGTAGTTGATGGGCCGCAGCGTGCGGGCTGATGCCAGCGCCCAATCCCGTGCTCGAGCCCGGTCGGCGTGGTCGGTAAACCACGACAGCGTGAGGTACTCGATCTCCTCGGCGTCGGTGCGTGATTCGATCGCATCGAGTTCATCGAGTCTGGCCCGTTGCTGGTCGGTGCGTCGTGCTCGCTGTGCTGCTCGGTCGGCTTCCCGCCATGGATCCAGGAAGGGCCCGGCGATCTGAATCAGTCCGGCCACGCGCTCGGGATGGGCCAGCAAGAAGTAGCTGGCCATATTGGTTCCGAACGAATGCCCCACCAGAACAACACGGTCGTGTCCCCACGCATCGAGCAACAACGTCAGGTCCTGAACGTGGCGGGCGATCGTGTGCTCCCCCTCCCAGGAGGATCCGCCGGTGCCGCGCTGGTCGTAGCGATGGACCAGGCACAGGTCGTCGATGATGCCGGCGACCGGGGCTAGATAGTCGGGGACCCCAGGACCGCCGTGCACCATAACCAAAGGAACTGTCTGCGGGGTCGCCGAGCCTGTGGTCCATGTGCGTAGCTGTGCACCGTCATCCAACTCGATCATGGCCGCGGTCATGGATGTGAGCGTAATGGGGTCGGTTCGATACCGAATCTGGCTCGCGTCCCCGGGTGCGGAATGCCGGTGGCATGTTCCTGCTTACCTGAGCCGTTCAACTCCGCAACCTTCGCCAGCTCCCACTGCCGCAACGTGCGCGTCTCCGAATCGAACTCCGGCCGGCCCCGGGCGCCCTTCTCCGCACCCGCCGGCAGACCAGTGAGCACCTCCACGATGTGCCGCTCCCACCGCCGAGCCTGCTCGACCATCTCCTCCGGCAACCCGTCCAACAGTCCGGCCGGCGGCAACGGCGCCGTGGGCGCCGCTGAGATGAGCCGAAGCACCGACCATCAAGGTGCTGTTCTTTGCCACCCAAGGTGCTCGGGGGCCCAGGTCCGCTGCCTGGGCGGACACGATTGAATGGCACGGGTGGATGCTGGAGCCCCTTCACGATGCTGGTTGGGGTGGGCATGTGTGCCATCGAAGTTGCCCCGAACTGCGTAGTGCCGGTTCGTGGCCGATCCAGGCGCGGCTCATGATCTGGGCACGTTATTGCGAATTTCCGGTAACGATCGGCAGGCGGGCGAGCGGCTGGACCCTGCCGTGCCTGGCATCGAGAATTGGGTGCCTGTCGTAGGAGCTGCGCTCGTACTCTCTATTGGTGAGCGATAGCAATGACTACGTGAGGTTGCGAGAGACCTTTAATGAGGACGCTGCACGGTATGACCGTGCCCGCCCCCGGTACCCAGTGCAGATGTTTGATGATCTCGCTGCGGCCGGGGTAGCGCCTGGGGCAAGGGTGCTGGAGATCGGCTGTGGCACTGGGCAGGCGACTGTGCCGTTGGCCGAGCGGGGCTGCCGCATTGTGGCTGTCGAGTTGGGCGCGGACATGGCGGCTGTGGCTCGGCGAAATCTTGCCGCGTTCGACGCGGTGGAGGTCGTTACGGCGGCGTTCGAGGAGTGGCCCTTGTCCGGTGAACCGTTCGACGTGGTGTTCTCCGCTACCGCGTTTCACTGGATCGACCCCGCGGTGCGGGTGTCGAAGTCTGCTGACGCTTTGCGTCTCGGTGGCCTGCTGGCCACCGTGGGAACCCACCACATCGCCGGCGGCACCTGGACCGAGGCATTCTTCGTTGAGATCCAGAAGTGCTACGAGCGCTTCGATCCGTCGACCCCACCGGGCCTGCGTCTTGAGACCGCTCGTGACATCGTCGAAGACGATCGGGAGCTCACCTCGTCGGGGCGATTCGGGCCTGCGAAGTTCTACCGATACGAGTGGGAGCTGCCGTACTCGACAGCTGACTACCTGGATCTGCTGTTGACCTACTCCGGACACCGTGCCTTGCCGGACGTGCAGCGCAGCGCACTGCTGAACTCCGTCGCGCGGCTGATCGACGTGGACTACGGGGGGCAAATTGTCAAGCGCTACCTGACGGAGCTGAGGATCGCCCAACGAGTCCGGTGAATCGCTTCGACCAGTGGCGGTTGGTTTCAGCAGAGCGCACGTGTCCCCGCTGGGGAACTGATTAAAGGGCAGCAATGGCGCCCCGTGCAGGTCGGCCGCACGGGGCGTCCGAGATTCTGTGCGAGGCGCTCTCGTCACGGAGGGCCCTCCCGGAGGCTGGCGCTTGACCGTGGCAACGGTCACCGCATACCCCTCGGCGACCAACTCTGCGGCCTTGGTCTGCTCCCGACTGGCCAACGAATGCCGGGCCGGGTCGTACTGCGGACGCGGCCCCGTCCCAGGTCCAGCGTCGGGACGAACCCCGTGCAGCACCTCCAGGATGTGTGGCTCCCACCACAAGGCCCGCACCAGCACCGATTCCGGCAGCCCTTCCAACGACGCCACCGCCGGCACCGCTCTCTGGCGCCGGCGGTCAAGCACCTCGAAGTCGGGCGCGGCCTGCAGCAGCGACAACGGCCACGCCAACCAGGGACGCGACGACGTCACGCCGAACACCACAATGGGGGTGGCGATACCGCGCCAGCCAGCGCAGATTCGCCGCCAACACCGGATCCGGTGTCCCCACCCGGGAAACAGCCAGCCCACCTCGGCGCAGGCCCGTGCCGTCGCGTCGAACGCCTCCGCGTCGGCCTGCTCGATCCGATCATCAGGACGAACGTCGATCACGACGCGTGTTCGAACGGCACATGCCAGCACGAGCCCAAACGTCCATGGCGAGACTCACCGTCCTCGCCCACGAACTCGACGGCGAACGCCGACCGGTCAACCGCCGCTACCGAGACAGCCGGCTCATCAACGAGCGTCACTCCGGCAGCATCCCGCGTCCCGGAGCACCTTCGATGGCACGGGACATAAATGGCAGAAACGGTGAGATGCCTCAGACACGCTGGCAGACGACAGCTGGGCCGTCGGTCGCCGTGATCACCGCTCCGTGCCCGGTCGGCGCTCCAGAGATCCGGCGTTCGCGCGCATAACAGTGATTATGGTGTACGCCTTCCGAGGGTATTTATTGGATTATCGGTAATCGCAATACGGTAATGTGGCGTGTCGTGCGGCTGGAAAGCCCGCGGGTGCCTACGCTCACGGGCGTGGCAGAGAAGAAGGAACGCGGCCCGGCGACGCCGGCGCGCGGGATGCGGGTCGACGCGCGGATCGACGCCGTCGATCAGGACCGGGCCCAGGACCCGGCCGGCAGCCGGACCGGGAACCGGGTGCAGGACCGAGCCTCGGAACGACCCCAGACGCAGCCCCAGGAACGGCCCGAGGCACGACCCCAGCAACGGCTCCAGGAGCGAGCCCGGGACCTGACTCAGGAACGGGCTCAGGACCGACCCCGGAGCGGCCCGGCTGAGAGCTGGTCCACCGACCCGGCCGTGGACCAGGACGGTGACGAGCGGCCGTGTGCGCACTGCGGCCGGCCGGTGCCGCAGCGCAACGCCGCCGGGCGGCCGTTCCGGTACTGCCGCGACAACGATGGTGACTGCCAGCGGGCCGCCCGCAACGCCCGGCTGCGGCACCGGGCCTCCCCCGGGCTGAGCGGGCAGGTGGCCCGGGCGTTCGAGGTCGCCGAGCGGCTCGACCAGGTCGTGGACACGCTCGTCGAGGCGCTGCACGCGGAGCTGTCCCCCGCCGGCGTCGAACGGCAGATCGCGCACGCCAGGGCCGAGGCAGCGGCCGGGGTCCTGACCGCGCACGCCGAACGCGACGACGCCCGCGCTGCCGTCCAGCACGCTCAGGCGACCGCGAAGGCCGCCGAGGCCGCGACCCGCGCCGCGGAAGCGGCCACGGCCGTCGCCCGGGAGGAGGCCGCCGCCGCGCGGGAGGACGCCGGCGCCGCGCACGCCGCCGCCGACGCGGCCCGGCAGGCCGCCGAACACGCCGCCGAGCAGGCACGGCACAGCGTCCGGCAGGCGACGGAAGAGGCCGCGGTCCAGGTCGCCGAGGCGCACCACACCGCCGCCCAGGCGGTCGCCGAGGCGCAACGCGACGCGACGCTGCGGGTCGACGCGGCGCAGGGTGCCGCCCGCGACGCCGACGCCGCCCTCGCGGTCGCGACCGTCGAACGGGACACGGCCCGGCGGGAGGCGGCGACGGAGGCGGCGCTGCGGGCGGAGGCGTACCGGGAACGCGACACCGCCCGGGCCGCCGCCGACACCGCGGTGCGGGAACGGCAGAACGTCGAACGGGACCTGGCCGGGCGGGCGGACGAGGCGACCCGGCTGCGGCGGCGCCTCGAGCAGTCTCAGGCGACCGCGGAGCGGCTGCACGAGGACAACACCCGGCTGCAGGGTGATGTCCGCCGGCTGGAGGGTGAACTTGAGCGGGCCCGGGACCGGGCGGAGGATCTGCGCACCCAGTTGGCGCGGGCGGTGGAGCGGGAGGTGACGGCGCAGGCGCAGCTGCAACAGCAGCTCACGACGCTGAGCGGGGCGCTGGCGCAACTGACCGGTTCCCGTCAACCGGGTGTGTTACCTGCCGAAACTCCGGGTGGTGAGACGCGCCACGGCGCTGCCTAACTGGTCGATCATTGAAACCCAACGTAAAATAACCGTACCGACCCGGCGACTGGACTACCGCAGGACCCGGAAGGTCGTGTAATCTGCCCGCCCGCAGTGGGAATCGTCAGACCACGTGGTGTCGTTGGTTACAACGAAGCGCAACACGATTCGAAGGGGAAGACCGACCATGGGCGAGCGCATGCTGCGCGGCAGCCGTCTCGGAGCCGTCAGCTACGAGTCCGACCGCAACACCGAGCTGGCCCCGCGTCAGACCCGAGAATACCTGTGCGCCAAGGGGCACCAGTTCGAGGTGCCGTTCGCCGTCGACGCCGAGGTCCCCATGACCTGGGAGTGCAAGTTCGACGGCAGCGTCGCCCGGCTGGTCGACGGCAACGAGCCGGAGGCGAAGAAGGCGAAGCCGCCGCGCACCCACTGGGACATGCTGCTGGAGCGGCGCTCGATCGCGGAGCTCGAGGACATCCTCAACGAGCGCCTCGAAGAGGTCCGCCACCGTCGCGGCCGCACGGCGTGAGCGGGACCACCGCATAAGCACACAGGACGGCAAGGACGCCCCGACGGTCGATGACCGTCGGGGCGCTCTGCGTGCCGACCCCCCGACCCTGGAGCCGGCCGACCCGAGGGCCGGTCTTCGCGCCGACTGCGGCAGCTGCTTCGGGTTGTGCTGCGTCGCGCCGGCGTTCGCGAGGTCCGCGGACTTCGCCATCGACAAGCCCGCCGGGCACGCCTGCCCGAACCTCGGCACCACCCCGACGACCACCCCGACCGCCACCCCGACCAGCACTCCGACCAGCATTCCGGCCGGCACCCAGGCCGGCAGCGGCAGCGGGTTCGGGTGCGGTATCCACACCCAGTTGCGGCAGCGCGGGTTCGTCGGGTGCACCGTCTACGACTGTTTCGGCGCCGGGCAGAAGGTGGCCCAGGTGACGTTCGCGGGCCGGGACTGGCGGCAGGCACCGGGGCAGGCGCCGCTGATGTTCGCCGTATTCGCGGTGATGCGTCACCTGCACGAGCTGCTCTGGTACCTGACGCAGGCCCGTGACCTGCCGGCTGCCGGGCCGCTGCACGACCGCCTCGACGCGGCCGCCGCCGAGACGCGACGGCTCAGCGACCTGCCCGCCGGGGAACTCGCCGGGGTCGACGTCGACGCGCATCGGGTGTCGGTGGTGCCGTTGCTGCGGCAGGCCAGCGAGCTGGCGAGGGCCGGGGTGCGGGGGAAGCGGCCGCCGTTCCAGAGCCGCAGCGTCGTCGGCAAGGACCTGCGGCGGGTCGATCTCCGCGGTGCGGACCTGCGAGGCGCGTCGGCCCTCGGCGCCGACCTGCGGGGTGCGGATCTGACGGGCGCGGACGTCACCGGCGCGGACCTGCGCGGCGCCGATCTGCGGGGCGCGGACCTGCGCGGCGTGCTGTTCCTGATCCAGTCGCAGCTGGACGCCGCCCGTGGTGACGCGACGACCCGCCTGCCGGTCGGGTTCCGCCATCCGACGCACTGGGCAGCGGGAACGCAGCCTAAGACGGTGGGGCGTCCTCGAACGGGTCGCGGGGACGAGGGGCGGGCGGGGCGCCGGTCAGGGCGTCGCTGACCGTGGCGTGGACCGGGATCCGGCCGGTGAGCCCGACCGTGTCCAGCAGCCGGGCCAGGGACGGCGACGGCGCCACGAGCCGTAGGTAACCGCCGTCGGCGACGCACCGGTTGTGGCTGTACGCGAACGTCCCCAACCCGACCGAGTCGCAGAAGTCGACGTCGCCGAGGTCCACCACGATCCGGGAACGCCCGCGGTCCAGCGCACCGTGCATCGCCTCACGTAACTGCGGGGCCGAGTCGATGTCGAGGGCGCCGCGCACCGCCACGAGCACGACACCGTCGGCACAGTCCGTCACTGCAACATTCATCATTCGATCCTGCACCGGTTCGCCGCGGTCTGCAGGACGGCGGGTACGTTGCTGCGATGCTCGCCCGTCTCCTCACGGCCGCGACCCTGGCCCGGACCGCGGAGGCGGCCGCCGCGGTGGTGCTGCTGCTCGCCGCGGTGCGGCACACCGGCGACCCGGCGCAGGGCGCGACGGTCCTGGCCGCGTTGCTGGTCCCGCACGTGCTCGCCGGGCCGTTCGTCGGTCTGGTCACCGACCGGGCCCGCCGGCCGCGGCTGGTCCACGCGGGGTTCGCGGCGCTGTTCGGGGTCGCGCTCGGTGGGGTGCTGCTGCTGGCGGGGGTTGCGCCGCTGCCGGTGGTCGTCGCGTTGGCGTTGGTGGCCGGCACCTGCGGCCCGATGATCTTCGGCGGTCTGTCGAGTCTGCTGGATGATGTGGTACCGCCACCGCGCCGCCCCCGGGCGCGGGGGCTGGACGCGGCGACGTACAACGTGGCCGAGATTGCGGGTCCGGCGGCTGGGGCGCTGCTGGTGGCGGCGTTCGGGGTGCCGGTCGCGGCGCTGGTCCTGTGCGGTGCGTGCCTGCTCGCGGCGGCTGCGCTGCTCACCGTCGCCGACGCCCCTGACCTGGAGCCGGAAACCGCCGCAGCGCCGGAAACCGCTGCGGCGGCCAGGACCAGCGCCGTGCCACAGCACGGCGCGGCAGCCCAGCACGGCGCGGGAACCCGCTCCGGCGAGGCGGCGCGGGACAGCGGGCCTTCACCACGGGACGGCGGGACGGGTGGGGCGCGGGCCGGGGTCCGGGACGGGCTCGCCGCGATCGTGCGGAGCCGCCCGCTGCTGGCGGTGACCGCGGCGACGGCCCTGGCCTCGTACGGCGCCGGCATGATCACCCCGGTCGCTGTCGTCCTCGGCGTCGCGGCCGGCCACCCGGCCGGTGGTGGCCTGCTGGTGACGGCGCTGGGCGTGGGCGCGTTGTGCGGGTCGCTGCTCGTCGCGCGGTTCCCGGTGCGGCCGGCGCCGCAGCTGGTCGTGGTGGCGTGCCTGCTGGGGGTGGGTGCCGCGTTCGCCGGGCTGGCCGGTGCGGTCCTCGGCGGCGTGTCGTGGCCGGTGCTGGTCGGGGTGTTCGCGGTGGCCGGGGTCCTGGACGGCCCGTTGCTGTCCTCGGTGCTGCTGGTCCGTTCGCAGGAGGCGCCGCCGGGGACCCGCACGCAGGTGTTCACCCTCGGCGCGGGGATCAAGTTGACCGCGGCGGCGGTCGGCGCGGCGACGTTCACGTTCCTGGCCGCCGCCCCGCCGGCGGTCCTGGTCGGGGTGTTGTCCGCGAGTCACCTGCTCGCCGCCGCGCTCGGCGCGGTGCTGCTGCGCCGCCGGCCGCACTGACCGCCTCCGGAAGCGAACGAAACGCCGGAAGCAAACGAAACGCCGGAAGCAGACGGCCCCGGCGGAAGCGGACAAACGCCGGCGGGCGGCACCGGTGAAGGTGCCGCCCGCCGTGTGCGATGCGATGGGTTCTAGCGGTGGCGGCGGCCGCCGTACTCGTGCGCGACGAGGACGTACCGGACGTGGTTGCGGCTGCCGATGCGGTAGCAGTCCGAGTCGTCCCACCAGTTGCGCTGCTCGCCGATCCAGCCGGCGAAGTTGCACGCCTTCTTGTTGCGGAAGGTGTCCACCACCCAGGACTGGACCCACTGGTTGTTGCGGCGGTGGCCGTCGAAGTTGCCGTGCCAGCGGCCGCCACCGTTGTTGTTGTTGCCCATGCCACCCGGCCAGGCGGGGCCACCGCCAGGCTGACCGCCGCCGCCACCGGGCTGGCCACCGCCACCGCCACCGCCGCCACCGCCGCCGGGCGGCGGGGCCTGGACGGTGCTGCTGCCGCTGTCAGCGGACGGCGCGGCCGACGCGGCGGTGGCGCCCATGCCGAGAATCGCGCCGGCGGCGAGCGTCATGCCCGCCAGGGTCAGGAACCGTTGTGTGTTACGCATCTTTGACTCCCCCTCGTGTCGTGATGACGCGATTACACTATGTAGCGGAAAGCGGCATTTCTCGCAAAACGCGTCATCCTTTCAGCCAAAGGCTGGACGACTTTAGGACAGCCGGCGACCGCTTTCAGGTCAGCTCGTTGAACACGGAACGCCCGGTGTGAGAACCGGTGTGAGAACCGGTGCGAGAACCGGTGCGAGAACCGGTGCGAGAACCGGTGCGAGACCGGCGTGGGACCTACGCGAGGTGCAGTTCCAGGACGGTCCCGCCGGTCGTGAACGGCGCCCGCCGAGCGGCCGTGAACCCGGCCCGGGTGTAGGTCCGCAGCGCCGCGTCGTTGCCGGCGGCGACCTCGAGCTCGACCCGGCTCGTGTGCCGGCGCCGGGCCCAGCCGGTGACGGCGGCGACGAGCCGCCCGCCGGCGCCGCGGCCGCGGGCGGCGGGGCTGACCCACATGCTGATCAGGTGGGTGACGTCGGGGTCCGCGGGGGTGACCCAGGTGCCGGCGATCCCGACGGGTTCGGCGCCGTCGAACGCGGCGAAACAGGTGCCGTGCCGGGGCCAGTCCCGCCACTCGGCCTCGGACCGGCCGGTCTCACGGGCGTGGCTGCTGGCGAACGCGGCCGGGCTGTCCAGCAGCGCGGCGAGCCGCAGATACCGTTTCAGCTGCCATTCGTCGCAGGTGAGGGGCCGGGTGCGCACTGGCGGTGGCTCACCGGGCGGCGTGGTCGGTGTCCAGCTGCTCCAGGACCGGCCGGACGACGTCGTCGAGGTGCCGGACGAGGACGGTGACGGCGCGTTCGGCGGCGGCGTCGACGTGCCGGTCCTCGGTCGGGGTCGGCAGCCCGTCCAGGGGCAGCGGCGTCTCCAGCAGCAGCGTGCCCCGCAGGTGCGGGTGCCGGCTGAGGTCCTGCTCGGTCGGCTGGACGAACTGCCCGAACAGTTCCGGCCAGCCGCGCCAGCCACGGTCCCGCCACCAGGTGCGGGACGCGGTCAGCGGCGCCGGCAGCGGCGACACCAGCTCCACCCGGGCGGTGAGGCCACCGTCGAACGGGTTGCGCTGGCACACCGCGGTCAGCACCCGCCGGTGCCAGCGCACGTAGCCGGGGTCCAGCAGCGGCGGGGTCGCGGCGGCCCAGGCGACGCACGCGAACCCCACGGGGGCGATGTCGCCGACGGTCTCGGCGAATTCCGCCGCGTGGCGCTGGACGGCGCTGAGGTACCGGTCCCGGTCACGGTCCACCCAGAACGTCTTCACACCTTGCGACGGTAGCCCGTCAAAGGTCAACCCGCCCCAGGACCGGCTGCAAGACCGCGGCGGCGACGGCCCGGCGCAGGTCGGCGCGGACGAGCAGGTCGGTGCTGTCGACGTACTGGTCGATCCCGCCGACGGGGGGCAGCGCCGCGACGGCCGGGTCGGTGATCGCGGCGGTCAGCGCGGCGGCGAACCGCCCGGCGTCGATCACCGGGTAGGGCCGGTCGAAGTACGGCCGGCGGGTCGCGTCCACGGCCGCGGACAGCCCGAGCAGGTTCTGCCGGCGTCCCGCGTCCTCGTAGGCGCTGCACAGGTCGTCGGGGTCCAGCAGCCCCGGCAGCGCGGCGAACGCGGTGCCGAGCCATTTGCTGTATGGCGGCCACCGCCGCTGCTGCAGCAGCCGCAGCCGCATCACGTGCCGGGCCAGCCGCGCCGCCACGACCCGCCCGCCGAGCGCGTCACCTGCCTCTACCGCCCGGCCGGGGAACGCCTCCTCCTGCGCGATCTGCGTCCACTGCGCGGCCAGCACATACCGCCACACGTCGTGCGGGTACCAGGCGACCGCCGCCCGCAACGCCGTCAGCTCGCCGGTGTCGTCGTGGTAGACGGCGCCGCCGACCGTCTCCGCGAACGTCTGCGTCGGCGTGGCGAGCCAGTCCAGCAGCGACCCGGTGAACGGCGCCCCGAACTGCCCGGCGGTCCAGCCGGCGACGGTGGTGACGTCGACGCGGTGCGCGACCGGCCCGTCGGTCGCGGTCATCACCCGGACCCGCGCGTCCTCGGGCGTGAAGTGCGTCGGCCAGCCCAGGACGTGTTTCGGCAGCCGCGCCCGCAGCACCGCGTCGATCCCGGCGGCGTGCCGGGCGTGATCGGCGGGGTCGAGGAACAGGGTGAGCCGCGGCCCCCAGTCGTGGTCGGTGGAGCGGACGCTGTCGTAGCCGAGGACCTCCGACCCGGCGCCGATACGGGCGGCGGCGTGCGGCAGCCCCGGATACGCGTCGTCCAGCAGCGGCCGGACCGCGTCGCGGTAGAACACCCCGCACAACTCCAGCCCCGGCAGGAACACCGGCGGCACCGGCGGCGTCAATGGCGGCGTCACTGGCGGGGTCACAGCACGATCGCGGGGTGGCGGGGGTCGTCGGCGCGCACGACGACGTCGGCGATGTCCTGGGGCAGCACCTCATCGTCGTACCGCTGGAACGCCGGCAGCGTCCACTGCATTTCGGGCGGGGTGCGGCGGGCGAGGGCCGCCGGGGTCTGCGTGAGGTGGACGGTGACGTCGAAGTCGAGACCGGCGCCGAGCAGCATCGTGCCGGACACGACGACGACGGCACCGGCCGGCAGGTCCAGGTAGGCGGCGCGGGTGGCGCGGTCGGTGACGGGGTCCCACAGCGACGGCAGGACCCGTCCGGTGCCGCCGGCCGCCGCCGGGCCGAGGACCTCGCGGGTGATCGCGCGCAGGTCCAGCCAGTCCTCGTAGTAGGCGTCGGGGTTGGTGCGGCCACGCTCCAGCCGCAGCGACGCCTGCCGCAGGAACCCACCGGCGGGGATGTGCACGGCGTGCCCGCCGTCGGCGCGGAGCTGCTCGACGACCCGCGCGGCGAGGACGTCACCGCCGGCGGTGGGTGCGCCGTCGACCGCGACGCGGGTCGCGTGGGCCTTCCCGACCCGGGCGGCGATGTCGGCGGCGAGCCCGCCGACGGTGACGGGGCGGGCCTTCACGCGTTGTGGTGGCGGTGCTGCGGGTCGATCACGTCGCCTTCGATGACCTCGCCCTGCAGGACCTCGCCGCTGCCGGGCTGGTGCGGGACCGCACCCGGGTCAGCGCGCGGGTCGGTGCGCGGCTCGGCGCGGGTTGCTTTGACGACCCTGGGGCCGAACAGGTCCCCGGCCGCGGCGGCGGAGATCCGCGCCTCGGTGGCCCGGCGGACCTGCCGCCCCGCGAACGCCCGCACCGGCGGGATGAGCAGCAGCAGCCCGGCGGCGTCGGTGACGAACCCGGGCGCGAGCAGCAGCAGCGCCCCGGCGAGCCCGGCGACGCCGGTCCCGGCCTCACCGCCGGGCGGGCGGCCCTCGCTGACCGCGGCCCGCAGCCGCTGCCACGCCCGGACCCCCTCACGTTTGGCGAGGACCCCACCGAGGATCGTGGTGGCGAGCCCGGCCAGGACCGCCCACCACCAGCCGATCGCGTGCGCGACCAGCACGAACACGGTGATCTCGACGATCACCAGGAACAGCGCGCCGGCGGCGGCGAATCCCAGGGTCCGCATGACGTCTTCTTTCCTCAGCCGCTCTGCTGCCGGGCGTCGGCGCGGGCGTCGCGGGGTCCGCCGCCGGCGACGCCGCGGCGCAGCGCCTCCCACCGCGCCGACGCACCCCACACGGTGACCCGCAACAACGCTTCCCGCACGATCGACGAGCTCATCTTCGAGTGCCCGCGCTGCCGTTCGGCGAACGTGATCGGGACCTCCTGGACCCGGAACCCGTTGCGGAACGACCGCCACGCCAGGTCGACCTGGAAGCAGTACCCCTGCGACGCGATCGACTCAATTTCGATCTTGCTGAGGACCGGGGTCCGGTATGCCCGGTAGCCGCCGGTCGCGTCGCGGAACGGCATCCCCAACGCCATCCGCACGTACACGTTGCCGCTGCGGGAGATCAGGTGCCGGTGGAACGGCCACCCGACGGTCTTGCCGCCCTTGACGTAGCGGGAGCCGAGCACGACGTCGGCCTCGCCGAGCGCGTCCAGCAGCCGCGGCAGCTCCTCGGGGGCGTGAGACCCGTCGGCGTCCATCTCCACGACCGCGTCGTAGTCGTGTTCGCCGGCCCACGCGAACCCGGCCAGGTACGCCGCGCCGAGCCCCTGTTTCCCCGGCCGGTGCAGCACGTGCACGGCCGGGTCGGCGGCGGCGAGCTCGTCGGCGATCCGGCCGGTTCCGTCCGGGCTGTTGTCGTCGGCGACGAGCACGTCCACGGCCGGGGTCGCGGCACGGACCCGCGCCACGATCGGCCGCAGGTTGTCGGCCTCGTTGTAGGTGGGGACGATGACGAGGACCCTGCCGACCCCGGGGTACTGGTTCACGCCTCGGTCGGTTGCGCTCACACGTCCTCCTCTGTCGGGTGTTGCCGGTTGCGGCGGCGGACCGCGGCGGCGGCCACAACAGCGGCAATACCCAGCATCACGATCACATATTCGGGGCCGGCGCCGAGCCTCGTCGCCAGCGTACGGGCCGACCCGAGGTGCAGCTCGGCGGCGATGACCGCGGCCTCGTTGAACCCGGTCTCCTGCCGGGTCCGGCCGGCCGCGTCGGCGAACGCGGAGATCCCGACGGTCGAGGCCATCAACGCGTCCCGGCCGTGTTCGACGGCCCGCAGCCGCACCATCGCCAGCTGCTGCCGCGCCTCGGCCTCGTCGAACGTCGCGTTGTTCGTCTGCACCGCCAGCAGCTGCGCACCGCCGGTGACGGTGTCGCGGACGATCCCGTCGTAGGCGACCTCGAAGCAGATGACGTCACCGACGGTCGCCGGCCCGACCTGCAGCACCCCCGGCGTGTGCCCCGGGGTCATGTCGGAGACCCGGTCGACCTCCTTCGACACGATCCGGGCGATGTCCCGCAGCGGCATCGTCTCCGCGAACGGCACCGGGTGCCGTTTCGTGTACCGCGCCGACACGCCGCCCTGCCGGGTGTTGCCGTCCGCGTCGACGTCGGGTTCCCAGACGAGCCCGGCGTTCTCGACCCCGACGGCGGGGTCGGTGAGGACCGCACCGACGAGGATCGGCACGCCGACGGCCCGGGCGGCGGTCGCGATCGCGGCGGCCGCGTCAGTGTTGCGCAGCGGGTCGATGTCGGAGGAGTTCTCCGGCCACACCACCAGGTCCGGCCGGCGCGCGCCCTCCTCGGTGACCTTGCGGCCGAGTTCGACGGTGGCCCGCACGTGGTTGTCGAGGACGGCGCGGCGCTGCTCGTTGAAGTCCAGGCCGAGCCGGGGCACGTTGCCCTGCACGACCGCGACGTACACGCCCCTGCCGGACGGCTGCTGCAACGGCACCAGCAGCGCCCCGGCGACCACCACGACGGCGCCGGCGACGGCGGCCGCGGAACTCACCCTCGGACTCCACCCTCGGGTTAGCACGGCCGGCCGGGCCGCCCGGGGTGTGATGATCCGTAGCAACGGCACGGCGAGGAGGGCACCGGTGAACGCGACCGCGAACGTGACCAGCGGTGCCCCGCCGACGGCGGCGAGCCGCAGCAGCGGCGACGCGTCCTGGCTGAACGCGAGCCGGCCCCACGGGAACCCGCCGAACGGCGCCCGGTCCCGCAGCGCCTCCTGCGCGGTCCACAGCGCCGCGAGCGCCGGCACCCACATCCACGACCGGGTCCGCACCGTCTGCTGCCGCAGTGGGCTGATCCAGGCGGTGGCGGCGCCGAGCAGCCCGATGAACAGCGCCTGCAACGCCGACAGCAGCAACCACGGGACCATCCCGGTGTGCAGGTTCGTCCAGGACAGCAGCGGCGTGAAGAACACCGCGCCGGTGAGGGTGCCGAGCCAGAACCGGCCCGCAGCCGGCGCCCGTGCACGGCGGCGGCGGCGAGCGCCACCGCGACCGGCGCGGCCCACCACCATCCATACGGCGGGAACGCGACCAGCATCACCGCCCCGGCGGCGGCGGCGAGCAGCACAGCGACCCACAGCGGCGGCACCGCCCGGCCCGCCACCTGCCCCACCACCGGCCGCACCGCGGGCCCGCCGGGCCCGGCGTCGGGTCCGGGAACGGGTGCAGCGTCGTGGGGCGGCTCCGCGGGACGGTCCGCGCCGTCCGCGCCGTCCGCCGCGCTCCCGGTGTCGACCAAGGTCACCTGCGCCATCCCCTGCCGTGTCCAGCGGTCCGCCCGGCCGCCCCTCGCGCAGCGCCGGACCCGCGGACCGGTACCGGCCCGCGGCGACAATTATGCGGCCACGTCACCCTGGACAGGGAATCGGCGGTGGTGCCCGCCGCTGTGAATGTGCTGGGATGTGGCTGGACCGCGACCGGGCCGTCACCACACCCTCGCGACCGTTGCCGGTGACCGCCGGGGTGGCGACGTGCGGGTGCGACCCTGGCGGCGGTGCGCTACGGGGCTGAAATCGGGGCGCGACCGAAGTCGCGCCCCGCGCTCCCAGGCCCTTGGTCCGGCCGGTGCGGCAGGAGTGTCTGGGCGCGGCCTTCGTTCCGGCGCGGCTCGGGCTGGCTGCCCGGGGCGTGCCGTTGTCTACTGGTCGCGTGACCCCCCTGCCCTGACACCGGTGGATGCCCGGCCCGCGGCCCCCGCCGACCCCCGCACACTGGATCCGGTGGTGTCCCGTCGGTTGACGAGGACGTCCGATCAGTGGGCGTTGGGGAGTAGCGAACCGTGGTCATCCGCGCCGAAGTAGGACGCAAAGACGTTACGCGCTCGCCGGGGGGCCCTGTCAACCGTCGCACGCGATGTAATTCACCCGGCCCGGCGTGTCGGGTGCGCCGGGTGCGGTGTGTCGGGCCTGGTTCACCCGCGGCGAGTGACCTGCGCCCCGGGGCCGCCGGATGCCCCCATCGTCACCCACTGTGCAGGTGCGCCCGCAGCAGCGCGGCCGCGGCGGCGGGATGCTCCGCGGCGAGGAGCCCCGCGGCGGCCAGGACGTACCGGTCGTCGACGGTGACGTGCGGGGCGCGGGGCAACGCCCACCCGCCGGCGTGATCGCCCAGGACCGGGCCGAGCGCGGCGACCGCGTCGCGGCGGGTCGCGTGCCGGAACACCCCGCCGGACGCGACGACCGTCCCGACGTTGCGCAGGTCCCGGCCGCTGCGCGCGTGCCGGCGGGTCGCGATCACGGTCGCGGCGGCGGCGACGCCGAGCGGCCCGGCGCCGACGGTGACGTGTTCGCGGGCGGCGGCGGTGTGGACCCCGTCGACGTTCCACCGGACCCCGAGGTCCCCTTCGACGGTCCTGGCCCGCCACAGGGTCCCGGCGACCCCTGGGGCGCCGCCGTCGGGGACGAGCGCGGAGTACACGTCGGTGGTGGCGCCGCCGACGTCGACGACCAGCAGGTCCCCGGCGGTCGTGTCGGCGAGCAGCGACACGCCGGTGAGGACCGCGTCCGGGGTCGCCATCCGCACCAGCCGCCCGAACCGGGGGCCCTTGGACAGGTGTTTGCCGCCGATGACGTGCCGCAGGAACACGTCGCGGATCGCGGCGCGTGCCGGCCCGGGTTCGGTGACCCCGATCCGCGGCAGGACGTTCCCGGCGCCGACCGCCGGCACCCCCCGCGCGGTGAGGACGTCCACGGCGGTGTCACGGACGTCGGTGTTGCCGGCGACGACGACCGGGACCCGCCACCTGGCGGCCGCGACCCGCCGCGCGTTGTGCAGCAGCGTGTCGCCGTCACCGCCGTCGGTGCCGCCGACGAGGAGCACCACGTCGGGTGCCGCGGCCCGCACCGCCCGGATCCCGGCCGGGTCCTGGACGCCGGCGGCGACGTGGACGACCCGCGCACCCGCCGACAACGCGACGCGGTGCGCGGCGTCGGCGGACACGAGGGCCTCGTAGCCGATGACGGCGAGCCGCAGCCCACCCCCGGCCGACGAGCAGCAGTACACGGCACCGACCGGCCCCGCGTCCCGCAGCAGCGCGTCGACGCCGTCCAGGACGTCACCACCGGTCGTCGGGTGGGTCCCGGTCCGCACGAGGGTGCCGTCGGCGGTGTCGACGACGGCGAGTTTCGTGTCCGTCGACCCGACGTCCACGCACGCGACCAGCATGCGGCCAGGCACCGGGACTACGGGACGACGACGGTGCCGGTCGCCGACACCGCCAGCAGCGGCGGGTCCAGCACTGCGGCGGCCGAAGCGCCGGCCTCCGGCGTACCCCGGCACACGACGTGGCACGTGAACTCGACGGTCCGCGACCGGGTCCCGACCCTGGTGATCGTCGCCGTCACCTCCAGGACGTCACCGGCCCGCACCGGCGCCTGGAACGCCACGCCCGCGTACCCGGCGAACAGGCCCTCGTCACCGTCGGTCCGGATGCACAGTTCCGTGGCGACGTCACCGAACAGCGCGAGGCTGTACGCACCGTCGACCAGGTTCCCGGCGTAGTGCGCGTGCGAGTACGGCACGTACCGGCGGTGCACGACCCGCACCCCCACCTGCGCGCCGCTCACCGGGCACCGACCGCGTGGACCGCGTGGACGAGGTACGACGCGACCTCCCGGGGGGTGGTGCCCCGCCCGAAGATCCGGTCGACGCCGAGGTCCGCGGTCTGCAGCTCGTCGAAGCGGGGCCCGCCGACGACCAGCAACGGCCGTTTCGCGGCCGGGAACGCCTCCCGGAACGCCGCCGACATCTCCCGCGTGTTCGACAGGTGCGCGTCGCGTTGCGTGACGACCTGACTGACCAGGACCGCGTCGGCCTTCTCCGCCCGGGCGTGCTCGACGAGCGCGGCGACGGCGACCTGCGCGCCGAGGTTCACCACCCGGCACTCCCGGTAGTACTCCAGGCCCTTCTCACCGGCGATCCCTTTCACGTTGAGGATGGCGTCGATCCCGACGGTGTGCGCGTCGGTGCCGATGCACGCACCGACGACGACGAGTTTGCGGCGCAACCGGGCCCGGATCGCCGCGTTGACCTCCTTCGCCGACAGCAGCGGGTAGTCGCGTTCCGCGACGACGACCTTGCCCGGTTCGACGAGGTGGTTGACCCGGCCGTACACGACGAAGAACGTGTGCTGCGCACCGATCGGCCGGGCGTGCACGACCATCGCCGGGTCGATGCCCATCTTCCCCGCCAGTTGCAGCGCCGCGCCCTCACCACGCTTGTCCGCCGCGAGGGGCAGCGTGAAACTGACCTGCACCATGCCGTCGCCGGTCGTGTCCCCGTACGGGCGGATCACCGCTGCGCTCATGCCGTTGTTCATGCCGGGCCGTCCAGGATCTCGATCGCCGGGTTGAAATAATCGGGTTCCCGCGCCGCGACCCCGTCGAGGCCTTTACCCCGGTCCGCGGGCCTGCGCATGATCCCGAACGTGCCCTTGCCGATCGCGTCGAGGAGCCCCTGCGACCCGATCTGCCGCAGCAGGGTCACGGCCTCACCGAGGACCGTGTGGGCCCGGTCCCGGATGAACGCGCCGGGCGTGAAGTCCTCATGCAGGTTCCCCGCCGCCGACAGCACGTACCGGACGTTCTGCAACGCGATGTCCCGGTCCGACAGCCACGGCGTCACCACCGCCTCCGTCATCATCCCCACCAGGAGGATCCCCTGCCCGGTGAGCACACCGGCGAGGTTGAAGAACCCGTCGAGGAGGTTCCCGCGGAACACGTCGCCGGTCATGTGTTTCGTCGGCGGCATCCACTTCAGCGGCGCGTCCGGGAACAGCTCCCGCGCCAGCAGCGCGTGGGCGAGTTCGAGCCGGAACGACTCCGGCAGCTCCGGGTTGATCTCGAACGCGTGCCCGAGCCCCAGCTGCCAGTCCTGCAGTCCCGCCTCATGCGCGAAGTACTCGTTGAGCAGCTGCGACACCGTCACCGTGTGCGCCGCGTCGACCGCGTCCGCGGTCGTGAGGTAGTTGTCCTCACCGGTGTTGATGATGATCCCGGCACGGGCGTGGACCTGCCGGGAGAACCGCTGGTCGACGAACGTGCGGATCGGGTTGATGTCCCGGAACAGGATCCCGTACATCGAGTCGTTGAGCATCATGTCGAGCCGCTCGAGCCCGGCGAGGGCCGCGATCTCCGGCATGCACAGCCCCGACGCGTAGTTCGTCAGCCGCACGTACCGGCCGACCTCCTTCGACGTCTCGTCCAGAGCGGCCCGCATGAGCCGGAAGTTCTCCTGCGTCGCGTACGTCCCGGCGAACCCTTCCCGGGTCGCGCCCTCCGGCACGTAGTCCAGCAGCGACTGCCCGGTCGAGCGGATCACCGCGATCACGTCGGCGCCGGCCCGCGCCGCCGCCTGCGCCTGCGGGATGTCCTCATGGATGTCGCCGGTCGCGACGATCAGGTAGATCCACGGCCGCTGCTTCGGGTCGCCGTACCGTTTGATCAGCCGGTCCCGTTCTCTGCGGCGCCGCTCGACGCGGTCCAGACCGGTTCTGACCGCTCTCGTCGCGGCCCGCCGCGCCGCCGCCGGGGTGTCGGTGCTGAACGTGACGCTGCCCGCCGCGGCCTTCTGCGCCAGCAGGGTGAGGTCCTGGTGCCCGTCGCGCAGCAACGCGCCGAACACCGGCCCGCTGACCCCGCCGCCGAGCCCGACCTGCTCCACGACGGTGTCGACGAGCCGGTTCACCCACGGGATCCCGTCCGGGTCCGCACCGGTGATCCCGGCGAGGCGCAGCGTGGCCCGTTCCACCGACACCGTCGTGTGGCTGCGCGCCAGGTCCACGACCGGCCGGCCGGCGGCCGCCGCGAGCCGCCGCGCCGTGGCGACCGTCCGCCGGTCCAGCTTCAGCTTGCTCTGAGTGGTCACAGGGGTTCCTGCCTGTTGTGGATCGGCCGGCCCCGCAGCACCGTCACCCGCGCCTGCGGGTTCGTCTCGGTGTGCAGCACCTCACTGATCTCCTCGGTCGTGTCCCACACGGTGAACGTCGCCGACCAGCCCGGGTTCAGGACACCCTCGTCGTCGACGCCGACGGCCCGCCACCCGCCGCGGGTGTGCGCGGCGAACGCGGCCTTCGCCCCGATCCGCTGCACCGCGTTGTGGTGCCGCATCGCCGCCCGGCACGTCCCCCACGGGTCGAGGTCCGTGACCGGCGAGTCCGACCCGAACGCCAGCAGCACCCCGACCCCGGCCAGGGCCCCGATCGGGTTCGACGCCAGGGACCGGGCCTTGCCGAGCCGAGCAGCGTACATGCCGTGCTCGCCGCCCCACAGCCGGTCGAACGCCGGCTGCACCGACGCGACGATCCCGAAGTCGACGAGCCCCGCGATCAGCGTCTTGTCCAGCAGCTCGACGTGTTCGATGCGGTGCCGGCCGGCCCGGATCCGGTCGATCCCGACCCGTTTCGCCGCGCCCTTGAACCCGTCCACGACGGTGCTGATCGCCTGGTCGCCGATGGCGTGGAACCCGCCCTGCATCCCGTGCCGGACACAGTCCACGACGTGCTCGGTGACCTGCTCCACGCTCAGGTACCCGTGCCCGTGCTCGTCGGCGCCCGACCCGTCCAGGTACGCGCCGCGCAGGTGGGCGGTGCGGGCGCCGAGCGCACCGTCGGCGTACAGGTCACCGGCCGCGCCGACCGCGCCGAGCTGCTTCGCCTTCCCGGCGCCGTTCACCTCACCCCACAGCCCGTACACCTGCGGGTACCCGGCGCCGTGACCGAGCGCGGCGACGAAGTCCGCCTCCCCGGACGTGCCCGGCCCCCCGCATTCGTGGATCGACGCGATCCCCAGCGACGCGGCGTGGGTCAGCGCGGCGCGTTGCGCGTCGAGGATCTGCGCGTGCGTCACCGACCCGAACGCGACCTCCCGCACCAGGTGGTGCGCGTCGCGGCGCAGCCACCCGGACCCGTCGTAGCCGGCGGCGGCCTGCACGGCGTCGGTGAGCAGCGCACTGGACACGAGCGCCGCGTGGACGCAGGCCCGGGACAGGTAGACGGCGCGGCCGCCGCCGGCCCGGTCGAGTTCGGCCGCGGTCGGGGTCCGCTGGTCCCGCCACCCGGACTCGTCCCAGCCGTGCCCGATGACGATCGCGTCGGCGGGCAGCGTCGCGGCGTGCGCCGCGACCGCGTCGAGGACCTGCAGCCTGGACGTGGTCCCGGCGAGGTTGAGCCCGCGCAGGGTGAACCCGGTCGCCGTCGTGTGCACGTGCGCGTCGACGAACGCGGGCGTGACGAGCGCCCCGTCGAGGTCCACGACCCGGTCGACCCCGCCGGTCGGCGCGTCCCCGGTCGGGCCGAGCCAGGCGATGGTGTCGCCGTCGACGAGCATCGCCGTCGCGGACGGGTCGGCGGGGGTGTGGACGCGGCCGTCACGGAAGAGGGTTCGCATGCGGCTCAGTCTGCCAACCCGGGCGGTGCTTCGGTCCCCAGCCGCGCCTGGAAAAGGTCCCGGACGCCCGTCTCGGACCGCAGCAGCCGCAGCGCGTAGTCGGCGTGTCCCGGGACGTAACCGTTGCCGATGAGCATCGTCACATCCGCGGCGAGCCCTTCGGCGCCGAGCGCGGCGGCGGGGAACGACGTGGCCATCGAGAAGAAGATCACTGTGCCGCCCGGCGCGGTGGCCAGGACCGCGGCGTGCTCGCAGCCGGGGACGTCGACGCAGACGACGGTGACGTCCGCGCCGCCGCCGCTCGTGCCGTCGGTGCTGGCGGTGATGGCGGTGGCGAGGCCGACGGCGTCGCGGGCGTCGGCGATGACCACGGCGTCGGCGAGGCCCGCGGCGGCGAGCCTGACCCGTTCGGCGTCATCACGCACCACCCCGACGGTGCGCACCGCACCACCGGCGGCGGTGTCCCGGGCCGCGGCGAGGGCCAGGGAACCGCTCTTGCCCGCCGCGCCGAGGACGGCGACCGTCAGCGGCCCCGCAGCAGCGGCCCGGTCCCGCAGGGACCGGCGCACGACCCGCGCGACCAGGGCCGGGGCGCCGCACACGTCCAGGACAGCCAGGGCCAGCTGCGGGTCCAGGTCGCCGGGCAGGACCGCGGCGATCGACCGGGCGAACAGGATCGCGTGACCGTCGCACGGCACCTGCTCCGACAGCCCGTCCCAGTCGCGCAGATCATCGGCGATCCGCAGCGGGGTCAGGGTCAGCGACACCAGCGTCGCGACCCGGTCACCGACCCGCAGGCCGAGCGGCGACGCCGGCCCGACGGCCTCGACGGTGCCGATGAGCATGCCGCCGGAGCCGGTGACCGGGTTGTGCATCTTGCCGCGGCTGCCGACGATGTCCAGCACCGCCGCGCGGACCTTGGCGCCGTCGCCGCCGTGCTCGGTCCGCAGCTGATGGAACGACGCGGCGTCGAGGTTGAGCCGCTCGACGCGGATGCGGACCTCGTCCGCGCCGATGGCCGGGTCCGGGTCGAGCCGGTCAGCGGCCTGGGGCAGCACCCCGGCCGGTTCCACGACCCGATGCAACCCGATCGGCGATGTCATTTCCCGCACTGCCACAAGTTAGCCGAAGATTTTCCGGCGCACCAGCCACAGTGCGGGAAGAACTACCGTGTCCGGGCGGTCGACAGCGCCAGCACATGCTCGACCAGGCCGATCAGCACCGCCTTGCTCGACTCCCGGACCCGCGCGTCACACAACAACAACGGCACATGACCATCCAGATCAAGCGCCTCCCGGACCTCCGCCTCCGTATACGACGACGCGTCATCGAAACAGTTCACCGCCACCACGAACGGCGTATTGCGCCGCTCGAAGTAGTCGATCGACGGGAAACAGTCCGCCAACCGCCGCGTGTCCGCCAGCACGACCGCACCCAGCGCACCCAGCGCCAACTCGTCCCACAGGAACCAGAACCGGTCCTGACCAGGCGTACCGAACAGGTACAACACCACATCCTGCCCGATCGTGATCCGCCCGAAGTCCATCGCCACCGTCGTGGTCGACTTCCGCTCCACCCCGGTCAGATCATCCGTGCCGATCCCCGCCGCCGTCAGCGACTCCTCCGTCTGCAACGGCCGGAATCTCACTCACCGCACCGACGAGCGTCGTCTTCCCCGCACCGAACCCACCAGCGACCAGAATCTTGATCGCCGTCGGAACCGGCCGCGCAACACCACTAGAGCGCCCGTAGTCCATTGATCACCGCCTTGAGGATGCTCTCGCTCGGCAACTCGCCCGCCGCCGGAGGGTGGTACATCTCGATCAGGCCCTGCCCCAGCAGGTCACCCAGCAGCACCCGCACCACACCCAGCGCCAGATCCAGGTGCGACGCCAACTCCGCCACCGCCAGGGGCTCCCGCGCCCACGCGAGGATCGCCCGGTGCTCCGGCTGCAACCCGTACCCGAGGTCCGACATCGCCGCCCGGTTCGCCACCACCATCGCGACCACGTCGAACGAACCCGACGCCGGATGGACCCGGCCACCCGTCATCGCATACGGCCGCACCATCGGACCCGCATCCCGGTCCACCCACGTGTGATCCACCCACGGCTCCGCCGTCAGATCACCCCGCGGCCGCTCCGGCCACGGCTGCTCACCCCGCGGCGCCGCATACAGCTCCGCCCGGTACGCATCCGCCCGCTGCTGCTCGACCCACTGCTCGGCCGCACCCGCCTCCCGCGGATCGCCACGGTCCGGATGCCCGGCGGCGTGCCGGCCCGGCGGCGGCGTCATCCGCCGGCCACCGGACGCGCCGACGTCGACAGGTTCTGCCCGACCCGCTGCACCAGCATCGCCATCTCATACGCGATCAACCCGATGTCCGCGTCGGACACCGCCAGCACCGCCAGACACGCCCCGCGCCCCGCCGCCGTCACGAACAGGAACGCCGACTCCATCTCGATGATCGTCTGCCGGACCGGACCGCCGCCGAAGTGCCGCCCCGCACCCCGCGCCAGACTCTGGAACCCCGCCGCAACCGCCGACAGATGCTCCGCGTCCTCCTGCGACAACCCCTTCGACGCGCCCATCATCAGCCCGTCCACCGACAGCACCACCGACCGCTGCACCGACGGCACCCGATCCACCAGATCGTCCAGGAGCCAGTTCAGCCCGATGTTGCTACCCTGCGCCGCCGTCATCCCGCCACCCCGTCACGACCCGTGCTGCCGTTGCTGCCGTTACCGTCGCTGCTGTCCTCGGCGCCGCTCGCGTGCCGGCCCCGGGCCGTGCCCGCCTGGAACGACGACATCATCTTGCGCAGCTGCTCCGGCGACCGGTTCGGCTGCGGCACCTCCACCTCGCCCAGATCGTCGACCGCTGCCGGGTCCTGCTGCAGCTGCGGCGCCAGGCTCTGCTGCCGCACCCGCTTCGGCAACCCCCGCGAACCCGCCGGCTTCCCACCACCGGCGTTCCCCGACGCCCCACCGGCCGCGCTCGCCGCGTTCGCCGCCGGGGCCGGTGCCGCCGGCCGCTGCTGCGGCAACGGACCCGGACCGTTGCGGCGCCCGTCCGGCACCACCGACAACGCCGGCCGCGCACCGATCGACGACGCCGGCAACACCTGCGTGTGCTCAGGCACCTCACCCGCACCGTCACCCGGCAGCCACGAGAACGGCTCCCGCGCCACCACCTGCAGCTCATGCGTGTTCGACAGATCCGCCGGCGCCCCCGGCGGCAGCGGCGACGGCACCGCAGAGGGCTGCGCCACCACCAGATCCGTCGGCAGCAACGCCACCGCCGTCACCCCACCGAACGGCGAGGACCGCAGCACCACCCGCACCCCGTGCCGCGCCGCCAGCTGCGCCACCACGAACAACCCCAGCCGGGCACTGTTCGCCGGGTCGAACTCCGGCGGCTCCACCAGGCGCCGGTTCGCCTCCACGATCGCCTGCTCCGACATCCCCAGCCCACGGTCCTCGACCTCGACCACGAAACCGTTCGGGACCAGCTGACCCGTCACGTTCACCCGCGTGTGCGGCGGCGAGTACGCCGTCGCGTTCTCGATCAGCTCCGCCAGCAGGTGGATGATGTCGCCGACGGCCCGCCCGACCACCGCACCCTCACCGATCTGCTGCACCTGCACCCGCGCGTAGTCCTCGACCTCCGACACCGCGCCACGCACCACGTCGATCACCGACACCGGGTTACGCCAGCCCCGGCCCGGCGCCGCACCCGCCAGGATCACCAGGTCCTCCGCGTGCCGCCGCATCCGCGTCGCCAGATGATCGACCCGGAACAGGTCCGCCAGGTCATCCGGCTCCGACGTACGCCGCTCCATCCCGTCCAGCAGCGACAACTGCCGGTGCAGCAGCGTCTGTGACCGGCGCGCGATGTTCAGGAACACCTCGTTCATGCCCTGCCGCACCGACGACTCCTCCACCGCCGACGCGACCGCCGTGCGCTGCACCGAGTTGAACGCCTCACCCACCTGACCGATCTCGTCCGTGCCCAGCCGCAGCGGCGGCGCCTCCGCCGCCACGTCCACCTGCACACCACGCCGCAGCCGCGACACCACCGACGGCAGCCGCTCATCGGCGAGCTCCAGGGCCGCCGCCCGCAGCCCGTCCAGACGCCGCGCCAGGGACCGGCCGATCCGCACCGACAGCACCAGCGACAGGATCACCGCGAGCAGCCCCACACACCGGCGACACCCAGCCGCAGGAAGATCGCGTCGGACGCGTCCCGCGCCGCCTGCACGTTGTGCGCCTGCACCTCCCCGCGGAACCGCTTCAGGTCCTCGTTCACCGGGTCGAACGCACCCCGCCACGCCTGCAGGTTGATCCCCGCCGCCTCCGCCGTCCCCGGCGGAGGCGCCAGGAGCTGGTTCTCCAACTGCGTCAGCTTCTGCATCGCCTCACCGGCCGCGACCATGCGGTACCGGGCCTGCGTCTGCGTCGGCAGCAGCGTCACACCGTAGGGCAGGATCAGCCGCTTCTGCCCGATCAGCGCCACCAGCTCCGTGTGCACCGACGCGGTGAACTGGTTGCTCGCCGCCGCCTGCGTGATGAGCGCGTCCTCCTGCGAGTACAGGTCCCGGGACAGGCCCAGCACGAACACACCCGTGGCCTCCTCGGTGACCTCGGAATCCTGGTGGTTCGTCACCGACTCACCGATGCCGTAGCTGCCGGTGATGATCCCCGAGTACGCCTGCCGCACCGCGTCGGCCTGCCCACCGTTGTCGGCGAGCTGCCGCAGCTGCGGCAACGCGTCCAGGGCGTTCGTCGACGTCGCGATCGCCTGCTTCGTCTCCGCGCTCGCCACGTCCTGGAAGTCCTTGTCCGAGGCCAGCTCCCGGAACTCCTTCACCTCCAAGTCGATCTTCGCCCGCTGCTCCTGGACCGCGCCGGCGTTGCGGCGGCCGCCGGCGACGTACACCGTCGTCAGCTGCCGCTCGATCTGCAGCTGCTCGACCATCGCCTCGGCCGGTTCGGTGACCTTGTCGCTGACCAGCTTCGCGTTACGCAGGTCCAGCGCCGTCTCGAGGGTGAAGCTCACCGCGAACAGCCAGATCGCGACGAGCATGACGATCGGGATCGCCAGCATCGCCGTGATCTTCGCGCGGATGGACCAACGGTTGTTCATGAGACCTCGGGCATCGCTCGGGTGCAGTTCGGTTGCGGACCGCCACCGTAAGCGGGCCCGACGGTGACCGACCGTCATGTCCGAGGACCCGCTTTTCCGACCAGCCGGATGACAGACAGCAGAATCTCCCGCCGCGACTCGAAACACCGGAGAATCTTCGCTACTGTGACGGTTCTAGCGCAGAATTTCTGGAGGTGTGCCGTGCAGCCGTACGCGTATGAACGCCACGAGCTCGTTGAGCCGGACTGGCGCCGCCTCCCCGGCTGGCGCCACGTGACCCGCGACGAATGGGAATCCGCCCAATGGCAGCGGGCCCACTGCGTCAAGAACATCAACCAGCTGCGCACCGTCTACGGCGACCTCATCACCGCCGACTTCTACGACGACCTCGCCCTCGACCAGGCCACCCAGGCCACCATGTCGATGCTCGTCCCACCCCACATGATCAACACCATGGTCCCCACCGGCGAGATCACCGACAAAACCCTCCTCGCCGACCCCGTCCGCCGCTACATGCTGCCCGTCGCCTCCGACCGGCTCACCGACTTCGCCTCACACCCCCACGCCAGCCGCGACTCACTCCACGAACACGACATGTGGGTCGCCGAAGGCCTCACCCACCGCTACCCCACCAAAGTCCTCGCCGAACTGCTGTCCACCTGCCCCCAGTACTGCGGCCACTGCACCCGCATGGACCTCGTCGGCAACAGCACCCCCACCGTCGCCAAACTCAAACTCAGCCTCAAACCCGTCGACCGCTACGACGCGATGATCAACTACCTGAAAGGCCAACCCGGCGTCCGCGACGTCGTCGTCTCCGGCGGCGACGTCGCCAACGTCCCCTGGCCCCAGCTCGAAACGTTCCTCATGCGACTGCTCGCCATCGACACCATCCGCGACATCCGCCTCGCCACCAAAGCCCTCGCCGGCCTCCCCCAGCACTGGCTGCAACCCGCCGTCGTCGAAGGCCTCGAACGCGTCGCCCGCACCGCCGCCCGCCGCGGCGTCAACCTCGCCATCCACACCCACGTCAACCACGCCCAATCCCTCACCCCGCTCGTCGCCCGCGCCGCCCAGACCGCCCTCGAGGTCGGCGTCCGCGACGTGCGCAACCAGGGCGTCCTCATGCGCGGCGTCAACGCCACCGCCGCCGACCTGCTCGACCTCTGCTTCGCACTGCAGGGCGAGGCCGGCATCCTGCCCTACTACTTCTACATGTGCGACATGATCCCCAACGCCGAACACTGGCGCGTCGCCGTCTGGCAGGCCCAGCAGCTCCAGCACGACATCATGGGCTACCTGCCCGGCTACGCCACCCCACGGATCGTCTGCGACGTGCCCTTCGTCGGCAAACGCTGGGTCCACATGGTCACCGACTACGACCGGGAACGCGGCATCACCTACTGGACGAAGAACTACCGCACCTCCATCGAGGACTCGTCCATGGACCTCGACCGCACCTACCCGTACTACGACCCCATCGACACGCTGCCCGCCACCGGCATCGCCAAATGGCGAGCCGAGGCACAGCTCCCCCTGGTCGCCTACGCTGGGTGAGTGCGACGTAACCTTGTGCGCCTACTCGGGCTGAGTCTCGCCGCCGTCGCCGTCATCCTGTACATCAACTCGATCGGCGACAGCGACGAGACCGCCTCGGACCCGGCCCGCCGGCTGCAGTGCGCGGAGAACAGCGAGATCGCCGCCGCCTACGCCACCGCGTCACCCACCAGCCGCGAGACCCGCTCCCCGGCGCAGCTCGCCACCGCCTGGGCACAGGTGCGCCCCAGCACACTGATCAAAGGCATGCACCAGGTCTACTCGGAGCCCGCACGCGTCGACATCGCCTTCGACGCCAAGGCCCACACCGTCGCCGTGCTGACGTTCCGTTCACACGACCCGCTCGGCTGGCACCTGGAAGCCGTCGTCGCCTGCCAGGAATCCGGATTGGAACGCCCGACGGCGCCGACCAGCGGTCCCTGACCGACAAAAACGGAAATCTGCCGCGCAGCGGCGTCTTTTTGTACTGGCGTGGCGTCAGCCACGTCGCCTAAGGCATCCTAGGACGCTAGGATATGACGGTGGAGCAGGAGATACGGCACCTATGACAGCACCCGCCCGGCGTCGGCGAGGACCGCGGCAGACGCGATCCGGGCCCACGAGGCGAACAGCGAGCGGAAGTAGTCGCCGTGGCGCGCCGCCACGGCCGGGTCCTGCTCGACGACGTCCAGCTCGTTGACGATGGTCAGGTCGGCGAACGGCCGCAGCACGTCGGCATCGAGGGACTCGACCGTGTCCGTGAAGCGGTTCCAGACCTCCCCGGTGTCGGCAAGGCGTCGCCAGGTGCGGTCACGGTCGCAGGCGCCGTACAGGTAGACCAGCCGCTGCGCGGGCGCGCCGATGAGGTCCCGCAGCGTGCCATGGTCGGCCGGGTCGAGCAGGACCAGATCGAAGCCGTCCGTGCCGTACACCGCGTGCGCCAGCCCGGCCAGCTGCACGTCGGCGCCCAGCCCCAGCCCGCCCAGCCGGTCATGGACACGCGAAAGGTGCGCATACAGCGTGCCGCCGGGATGCTCGATCGTCTCGGCGCCGTGCTGCCGCAGCCACGCCCGCAGGTCCTCCTCAGCGCCCATGCCCCGAGCCTAGGAGCGCCGCGTCAGCCGGCTCCAGGGTGACGCGGCACACGCCGCGTAAGGCATCCTAGGACGTTGGTGTCAGGCCAGCAGGCGGGTCCGGACCGCCGGGGCATCCACGGCCAGCTCCGACAGCAGGGCGGCGACCGGATCGGGCCGGCCCCGCTCCAGCAGCGCCAGCAGCAGGTGCCGGGTCTCGATCCGGCGGGACCTCGCCGCCGCGGCCAGCGCCAGGGTGCGCGACAGGACCTCACGGGCCCCGGAGCTGAAGGGCGGGCGCTTGCCGGCGCCCACGGCACCGGTGGGCCGGAAGTCGCCGATGTCGACACCGATCGCGGCCAGGGCCTGCCGGTCGAGCTCGTCCGCCGCCGTCCGGGCCGCGGCCACCGTGACACCGAGCAGGCCGGCGCCGGTCGGCTCGCTGAGCACGGCCAGCAGGAGGTGCTCGGTGCCCACCCGCCGGTCGCCCCGCCGGCGGGCCTCCTCAACGGCGCCCTGCACGGCCGAACGCGCCGTCGCGGCGAATCTCTCGAACATCTCAGCGTCCCTTCCCGTACTTGGCGTGGATCGACTGCCGCGACACCCCGAGCGCGTCGCCGATCTGCTCCCACGACCAGCCCTCGGCGCGCGCGAGCTCGACGTGCACGGCCTCGACCTGCTCGGCGAGGCGGTGCAGGGCGCCGACGGCGCGCAGGCCCACGGCGGGATCGGCGGACCGGATCCGGGCGGACAGATCTGCATCGCTCATGCCTGTCAGTCTGGGTTGACAGGCCGAGATTTGTCAACGCAGACTGACACCACCGACCGTGTCAGTCCAGACTGACAACCTTGGAGGAGATCGACCGTGGACGCCGAAGTCGTCATCGCCGGAGCCGGCCCCACCGGCCTGCTGCTCGCCTACGAACTGGGCCTGGCGGGCGTACCCGCCCTCGTGCTGGACAAGTCACCACACCCCGACGAGCAGCCCCGCGCGAACGGACTCGTCGGCCAGATCACCCGCGTGCTCGACCACCGCGGCCTGCTCCACGGCACGCCCCTGCACCCCATCGCCGTGCCCAGATTCCCGTTCGGGCCGCTGACCCTGGAGCTCGACCGGCTCGAAACCAGCCCCCTGCACGTGCTGCCCGTGCCGCAGCGCGCGCTTGAGGACCTCCTGCACAGCGCCGCGACCGCAGCCGGCGCGACCGTCCGGCGCGGCCACGAAGTCACCGGCTTCGCGCAGACCGACGACGGCGTCACGCTGGACGTGCGGGGGCCTGCCGGCGACGCCACCCTCACCGCGGGACACCTCGTCGGCTGCGACGGCGGGCGCAGCTTCGTCCGCAAGCACGCCGGCATCGCCTTCCCCGGCATCACCAGCGACGAGATCTCCCGAATGGCCCGCGTGACCATGCCGGCCGGCGAGGTCACCGTCGACGGCGGGACCCTGACGGTGCGCGGGGTCCGGCTGGCGCTGCTGCGGCCGAACCGCACCGCGACCGGCACGATCACCGTCGCCCCCCAGCGGATGCTTGACCCGGCCGCCGACCCGGACGTCTACATCCTGGCCACCTCCGAGCCACTCCCCCCGAACCCGCCGGACCATCCCCTCACCCTCGACGAGCTGCGCGCGAGCGTCCACCGCGTGATCGGCACCGACCTGCCGATCACCGCGGCGCACTGGGTCCGCAGCACGGTCGCCAATAGCAGGCAGGCCGAGACGTACCGGACCGGCCGGGTCCTGCTCGCCGGCGACGCCGCGCACGTGTTCGCCGCCGGCGGCACCGCCCTCAACGCCGGCCTGCTGGACGCGGTCAACCTCGGCTGGAAGCTGGCCGCCGCCGCACGCGGCACCGCACCGGCGGGCCTGCTCGACACGTACCACGCCGAACGCCACCCCGCCGCACAGCGCGCGATCCTGCACACGCGCGCGCAGGCCGCCCTGTCTGCGCCGGGCGAGAACGCCGAGGCCCTGCG
This sequence comes from Dactylosporangium cerinum, assembly GCF_042653625.1. Lineage (NCBI taxonomy): Bacteria > Bacillati > Actinomycetota > Actinomycetes > Micromonosporales > Micromonosporaceae > Dactylosporangium > Dactylosporangium cerinum. Next base: position 229,513 of record NZ_JBHSIU010000046.1, read on the forward strand.
CGAGGTCCTCACCGAGGCGCTGCGGCACCCGGGTCCGCTGGCGCACCTGGCCGCGCTCATGGAGGGCTCGGACGTGCGGTTCGGACCCGGTCCGCTGATCGGTGCGTGGGCGCCCGACGCCCTGGACGGCCCGGCGGCGACGGCCGCGATCAGGCAGCTGAGCACCGGCCGGCCGCTGGTCATCGACGCCACCGACGGCGGGAAGCTCACCACGACGGCGGACCCGTGGCGGCAGCGGCTCGAGGTCGTCGCGCTGCCCGGTGCCGGCCCGTCCGCGCTCGTCCGCCCCGACGGCTACCTGGCGTGGGCGGGCGACTCCCCCGACGGGTTGCACGAGGCGCTGGTGGGATGGATGGGAGCGCCGTAACGGCTCAGAACGGGGGTTCGTCGATGGGTCCGTCCGCCGGGGGCGCGACAAACCTGGGCTGGGGTCGTTGCAGCAGCGCCACGGCCTCCGGCACCCGGCCGGCACCGATGAGATGCCAGGCCAGGTCGGCGCTGAGATCCGGGCCTTGCTGCTCGAGGACGGCCACGGCCTCCTCGGTGCGGCCGTCCTCGGCCAACAGGTCCGCCAGGGTCCGGGCCGCATGCCAGGCTCCGGCGTCGACCTGCGCCCGGGCCCGCTCGTAGGCCTCCTCCCGCCGCCCGCAGGCGGTCAACAGACTCTGCCGGATGCAGAAGAACGCCCAATCGTCGTCGCTGTAGTGCATGGGCAGCGCGTCCAGGAAGGCCAGGCCGTCCTCTGGGCGTCCCAGGTCGGCGTAGTGGGTGCACAGCGTGTCGGCGACGTAGTCCTCCGTGCCGCCGGGAGCGCCCGCCCACTCCCGCAGCACCGCGGTTGCCTCCTCGACCCGGCCGTGCCGCATCAGCAGGCGCGCCAGCGGCTCGTGGAGTGAGCAGATCAGCGCCTCCGCGGGCTGCCGGTACACGGCGATCGCGCCGTCCACGTCCCCGCGCCCTTCCAGCACCTCGGCGAGCCGCCGGGCGCCGAACCCGAGGATGTCGGTCGCCGCATACGCTCGCAGGTTCTCGAACCGGTCGTGCCGGGCCAGCAGGTCGGCAAGCAGGTCGTGGTCGTTCACCGCGGTGCTCTCCATCCCGTCCAGCAGGGCGATCGCCTCGTCGACCCGACCCTGCCGTTCCCGGATCGTAGCCAGGAGCGCGCCGGCATTCCACGGCTCGGTGCGGCGCCACCGCACGCACCCACGCCCGCACTGACATTCCGGCACCGGTGCCGCCTCGATGCGGGCGACCAGCAGGGCCGCGACCTCCTCCGCCCGGTGCGGGCAGGCGTCCACCAGCGCCGCCGCCACGAACCCCTCCCGGACATGCGGGTGGAGCAGGTCGAAGGCCTCGTCCGCCCGGCCGTGCCGGGCCAACAGCCTCCCGACCCATTCCACCGCGAACGATTTCCCGTCCTCGGCATACGGCAGGGTCAGGGCGATCGCCTCGGCGACCCGGCCCCAGCCCTCCAGCAGAGCGGCCGCGCTCTCCGCCGCCGTCCACCAGCCGGTGGCCACAAACGGGTCGAGGACCGCCAGCGCCTCCGCCTGGCGGTCCTGACCCGCGAGATACCGCGCCCGGTCCAGCGCGCAGAACCACTCCCCACGGCCCGCCTGCCGCTCCACCTCGTCGGTGTGGCCGAGCTCGACGAGCCGCTCGACGAACCGTGGCGGGATGCAGCCGGACTCTGTCCGGGTGCGGTAGTCGAGATCCTCGGCGTCCACCTATGACGGACCGCACGGCGCGTAGGGCATCCTAGGATACTAGTTCAGGACACCGACAGGGAGTGGATCGCACCCGCGCGGGTGCCGAAGTACATGGCGCCCTTCCAGACCGCCGGGGTCGACTCGATGCAGCCGCCGATCTTCAGCTCCCACAGCAGCTTCGGCTGGGCGTTGGTGTCCTTGACGTCGTAGGCGTGCATGATGCCGGAGCAGTCACCGATGAACAGCGTGTCGTCGACGACGACCGGGGACTGCCAGGTCTCGTTGCCGGGCACGTGGAACTTCCAGCGCACGGCGCCGGTGGCGCGGTCCAGGCCCATCACGTCCCCGCCGGTCGTGTCGAAGATCGCGATGTCCTTGAACAGCGCCGGCGTGCCCCAGATGCCGGCCGGCTTGCTGCCCTGGTCCTTCACCGCCCACACGATCGGGTTGTCCGGCTTGGACGGGTCGAGTTTCAGCATCTGCCCGACCTGCTTGGAGCGGGCGTTGCCCTTCTCGTACTCGGAGCCGACGTAGAGGAAGCCGGCCTCGTCGATGACGATCGTGGCGTCGGTGTCGTCGCCGGTCCAGAACCGGAACACCCGGGTCGGGGTCTTGCCGGCCTTCAGGCCGCTGATGTCCCAGCCCTGCACCAGGCCGCCGGAGTTGGCGAAGTAGACGGTGTCCTTGTAGATCGCCACGGAGTTCTCGATCGAGACGTTGCTGTCGCCGAAGTCCTTGAGCAGCTGCGCGTCCCAGCCCGGGGTGTTGAACACCAGCTTCGGGTTGACCGTGACCTTGCCGTTGGCGTCGTAGCCGCGGTTGAGCTTCACGATGTGGAACTGGCTGTTCTCGCCGCCCTCGAACAGGTAGTCGTCGATGATCAGGCCGGAGCCGTCCCAGTCGTCGTTCCACATGACCGGCGACACCGCGTTCGCCGACAGCTTCCACAGCTCGGTCGGCTTGCCCCGGTCCAGGGCGATGACCCGGTAGTAGTTGTCGCGGGAGCCGGAGTAGAGCAGCGGGTAGCCGTCCGGGTCCATCGTCACGGTGCCCTTGATGATGTCACCGGTCGGGAAGTCGGGGATGATGCGTTCGCCGGTGGCGGCGTCGAGGAAGTGGATGGCCCCGTCGTACGCGCCGAAGACGACCCAGGTCCGGCCGTCCTTCTCGAACACGGCGGGCTGGCCGGTCCAGCCGTTGCCGCACCACTGCGTCGTCTTGCCCTTGTCCTCCGACATCCGGCACAGGCCGCCGGTCTTCGGGAACTGCCACTTGTGCACCGGCATGCTGCGCGGCACCGGCCCCTGCCCGTAGTAGGTGCGGGTCGGGTTGCCGCGGAAGGTCAGCAGGCCCTGCACCTTCGTGCCGTACGGCTTGCCGACCAGCTCCGGATCCGACCAGCCGGTGAACGCCGGTTTGGCCGGCGACGGCGACACCGTGGCGGCGGGCGCACCGGTCGCGGAGGCGTCGGTGCGCTCCGCGGCGGTCTTGCGCAGCGCGAATGCGGTGGTGGCGATCCCGCCCAGGACAAGGACCAGGGCAGCGGCGAGCATGAGACGGAACGTCCCCGTACGTGACATGGCGACAGTATGTCGATCCATCGCCATACTGTGGCTCCTCCGAACGGCGTTAAGGGATCCGTGCCACCAAACTCACATCAACTCACCCGGGCTTCTCGAAGTGCTGATAGTCCACGCCGGTGCGCCACGCGCCGCCCCAGGCGAAGCCCTCGGCCTTGAACGCGGTCACGACCACGTCGCCGGCGACGATCATCCCCGGTCTGACGGCCCGCCGGTCCAGGTAGTCCTTGCCGGCCGGCGGCATGATCTGCTTGCCCGGCAGGTACGGGTTCTCCACGGTGTTGATGTCGATCGCCCGGCCGTAGGCGTGGTTGGACCAGTGCTTGGTGTTCGGCACGTTGCGGCAGTTGAAGGCCGACGTGTTGTCCGCCGCCATCGACGCGTCGTCGCTGCCGTCGTAGGCCTCGATGGTCTGCATGCCGCGGATCGGGAAACGGGCCGCGAACAGCTTCGCGAAGACCCGCACGGTCGCGTCGGCGATCGCCCGGTGCACGACGAGCTCGCCGACCTGCGCGGCGCCGTCGAAGTCGACGTAGGACAGCCGCAGCAGCCGCAGGTCGTCCAGGCCGACCGGGCAGCCCGGCCGCCACGACACGCCGGTCATGCGCTGCCGGGCCGCGGCGGGCAGCACCTCGACCGTGCCCACGAAGGCACCGGCGGACGGCGGCGGCGAGGAGGACGCCGGGGCCGCGGACGGGGCCACCACCACCGTCGGTGACGGCGGCGAGCCGCTCGCCGCGGTGCCTCCGGTCCCCCCGCCGCAGCCCGCCAGCACGAGCAGGACCAGCGTCAATGCCGGAACCCGGCGGGTGCGGCTGCGGATCGGCATGGGGTCGATACTATGTGTCGTGCCGGTTGACCAGCGCAGACGACGCGCCCCGCAGGCCCTGTTCGCCATCGCCACGCTGGTGACCGTGCTCACGGCGTGCGGCGGGAAGCCATCCGGCTCCGCGCAGCCCGTGTCGACGCCGTCGGCCACCGGCAGCGGCGAGCCGTCAGCGGAGCCCTCCGCCGAGGTGTCGCCGCCGGCCCAGCCGTCACCGTCCGCATCCGCGTCGAAGAAACCGTCGGTGTCGCCGTCGGTGTCGAAGACCGCGGCCGCCGCCGTGGCGGCCAACGACGCCTCCCGGCTCAAGACCCTGCCGGCCGGCACCACCCAGGTCGTCATCGTGCAGGCGGCGAGCGCGTCGGCGACCACGACGAGCCTGCGCGCCTACGCGAAGACCGGCGGGGTCTGGCAGCCGGCCCTGTCGGCGATGACCGCCCGGATCGGCGGCAACGGCTTCAGCGGCGACAAGCGCGAGGGCGACAAGACCACCCCGACCGGCGTCTACGCCTTCGACGCCACCATGTACGGCATCGGCGCCAACCCCGGCGTCCGGTACACCTACCACCGGGTCGTGCAGGACGACTGGTGGGACGAGAACAGCTCCTCGCCCGGCTACAACACGTTCCACCACGGCGCGAACCCGGGCGGGCCGAGCGAGCCGCTGTGGCAGATCAGCCCGCAGTACACGTACTTTGCGGTGATCCGGTACAACATGCCGGCGACGCCGGGCCGCGGTTCGGGCATCTTCCTGCACCAGGCCACCGGTAACGCCACGCTCGGCTGCGTGAGCCTGCCGCAGGCGGACCTGGTCGCGCTGCTGCGCTGGCTGAACCCGGCGGCCAACCCGCGGATCGTGCTGTCGCCGACGTCGCAGCTGTCCCGCTACTGACCCGGCGGTTCAGACGACGTGGACGGCGGCGCAGCCGGGGCAGGTGAAGATGTGCAGGTCGCCGTCGAGGCGCAGGCCGGTGGGGCGCTCGTAGGCGTCGCCGTGCGGGGCGGACCAGTCCAGGTCCTGCTCTTCGAGGGGGATCCAGTGGTACGAGGCAGCGTCGTACTCGCACTCGGCCACGACCAGCAGCAGCTCGGCCGGGGTGGCGCAGCGCGGGCACGGGATCACACCGGCGCGGCGGGGGTAACCGCCGACCTTCCAGCCCGGGGCGACGAACCCGGCCGCCACGCCCGGCGGCATGCGGTCGCGGACGGCCGCGGGCAGCGCGTCGGCGCACGGGTGGTCGGTGATCCGCTCCGGGTGCAGGACGCAGGGCGTGGGGACCCAGCCGGCCCGTTCGACATCGCCCTGCGGCGGGTCGGTGAGCAGGTCGGGCGGCAGGTCCGCGGCGCACCGGCGGACCACCTGCACGGCGGGACCGCGGGTCTCGCGGAGGTGCTCGACCGGGCACCACAGCACCTGCAGCAGATCGAACTCCTCCCCGCCGGGGCCGGTGCGCGGCAGGTCGGGGACGTCCGAAGCCCACAGTTGCGCCAGCGGCACGAGCGGGTTGGGGCTGGCGTGGCGGCGGCCGTCGCGCAGTTCGCGGGTGCACACCGGCCACGGCTCGCCGGCCGGCCAGGCGAGGGGCCCGCCGGCGTGGCTGTCGCCGACGCCCGGCGTCCCGCGCCGTGGGTGCAGCCGGGTCGCGGTCCTGCCGAGCGCGGAGAGCTCCGGGAACTCGGCGAGGATCTCCGGCGCGAACGGCGGAGTGATCATGAACCCGAGAATAGCCATGCCGAAAGTTGCAAAGGGGAAAGATCACGCAGGTTTCTCGTTCTCCGCAACCGCCCAGCAACTGAACCGCGCGATGATCATGGCGCCGGAGGCGGTTGCGGGCGCGTTGCGCAATTGTTACCGGCAACAACAATTTCGAAATCGCGGCGGCCTTGTGCCCAACGGCTGCGGGGGAATACGTTGCCGGACACAACAATCACCGTCGACCTCACCCCCCGACGGTGGACCCCCCGCCCCGAACCCCCCGCGCGCCGCGAGGCGCATATTTGAAAGGACCCGTGCAAATGCGCAAAGGGATCCTCTCCCTGATGGCGGTAGGTGTCCTCGCCACCGGCGGGCTCACCGCCTGCGGCGACGACAAGGCAGCCGACCCAGGCACCGGCAGCAACACCAAGAAGGCCAAGATCGGCGTCATCCTGCCGGACAGCAAGTCCTCGGCCCGCTGGGAGACCGCCGACCGCAAATACCTCGAGCAGGCGTTCAAGACCGCCGGCGTCGACTACGACATCCAGAACGCGCAGAACGACAAGGCCGCGTTCCAGACCATCGCCGAGCAGATGATCACGGGCGGCGTCAACGTCCTCATGATCGTCAACCTGGACTCCGGCACCGGCAAGGCCGTGCTGGACAAGGCCAAGGCCGCCGGCGTCGCGACGATCGACTACGACCGGCTGACCCTCGGCGGCTCCGCGGCGTACTACGTCAGCTTCGACAACGTCGCGGTCGGCAAGCTGCAGGGCGAGGGCCTGGTCAAGTGCCTCACCGACGCCAAGGCCAGCAAGCCGATCATCGCTGAGCTCAACGGCTCGCAGACCGACAACAACGCGACCCTGTTCAAGCAGGGCTACGACGGGGTGCTCAAGGCCAAGTACGACAGCGCCGAATACGTCAAGGGCCCGGACCAGTGGGTCGCCGAGTGGGACAACACCACCGCCGGCACCGTGTTCGAGCAGATGCTGACCTCGACCCCGAACATCGCGGGTGTGCTGGCCGCCAACGACGGGCTCGGCAACGCCGCCATCAACATCCTCAAGAAGCAGAAGCTCAACGGGAAGGTCCCGGTGACCGGCCAGGACGCGACCGTCCAGGGCCTGCAGAACATCCTCAACGGCGACCAGTGCATGACCGTCTACAAGGCCGTCAAGCAGGAGGCCGACGCGGCCGCCAAGCTCGCCATCGGCCTGGCCAAGGGCGAGAAGGGGGCGACCTCCCAGAAGGTGACCGACCCCGAGGGCAAGCGTGAGGTCGACGCGGTGCTGCTGACCCCGAAGTCGATCACCAAGGACAACGTGAAGGACGTCATCGACGACGGCTACGTCACGGTCGCCGAACTGTGCACCGGCGACTTCGCCGCCAAGTGCGCGGCGGCGGGCATCAAGTAAGCAACAGCCAATGAGCGCGCCCGGTGTCCGCGGTTCCCCCCACCGCGGACACCGGGCCGTGGCTGTGATCGAACGCCACCCGTCGGACATGCAAGAAGGAGCATCGTGACCGACACACCTCTGCTGGAGGTCCGTGGGCTCAACAAGAGCTTCGGACCCGTCCAGGTCCTGCGTGACGTGGACTTCTCCGCGTACGCCGGCCAGGTCACCGCCCTCGTCGGCGACAACGGCGCCGGCAAGTCCACCCTGGTCAAGTGCCTCGGCGGGATCTACTCGATCGACTCGGGCGAGTACCTGTTCGACGGCAAGCCGGTCAGCGTGCACGGGCCGCGCGACGCCGCCGCGCTCGGGGTCGAGATCGTCTACCAGGACCTCGCCCTCTGCGACAACCTCGACATCGTCCAGAACATGTTCCTCGGCCGCGAGATCAAGAGCGGCATCGTCCTGGACGACATCACGATGGAGCAGAAGGCCGCGGAGACCCTCGCGGGGCTGTCGGTGCGCACCGTCAAATCGGTCCGCCAGCACGTGTCGAGCCTGTCCGGCGGGCAGCGGCAGACGGTCGCGATCGCCAAGGCCGTGCTGTGGAACAACCGCCTGGTGGTGCTCGACGAGCCCACCGCCGCCCTCGGCGTCGCGCAGACCGCCCAGGTCCTCGAGCTGGTGCGCCGCCTCGCCGACAACGGCCTCGCCGTGGTGCTCATCTCGCACAACATGAACGACGTGTTCGCGGTCGCCGACCGCATCGCCGCGCTGTTCCTCGGCCAGATGTGCGCCCAGGTGAGCGCCACCGACGTGACCCACTCGCAGGTCGTGGAACTCATCACCTCCGGTCGCAGCGGCGACCTCGGGCTGCGCCAGAACGGAGCGACAGTATGACCGTGTCCACGGTGCCCCCGGAGGAGAAGGCGTCCGGCAGCCAGCCGGCGACCCTGGGGCTGTACGTCAGCACGTACTTCGCGAAGGTGCGCGGCGGGGACATGGGCGCGCTGCCCGCGATCCTGGGCCTCATCGTGCTGACGGTCATCTTCTCCGTCGCCCGGCCGGTCTTCTTCAGCGCGGCCAACTTCGCCAACCTGCTCTCCCAGGGCGCCGCCGTCACGGTCATCGCCATGGGCCTCGTCTTCGTGCTGCTGCTCGGCGAGATCGACCTGTCCGCCGGTTACGCCAGCGGCGTGTGCGCCGCGGTCCTGGCGACCCTGCTGACCACGCACGGCTTCCCCTGGTACGTGGCGGTCCTCGGCGCCGTCGTCACCGGCGTCGTGATCGGCATCGTCATCGGCCTGCTGGTCGCGAAGATCGGCATCCCGTCGTTCGTGGTGACGCTCGCCGCGTTCCTCGCCTTCCAGGGCACGGTGCTGCTGCTCATCAAGGGCGGCACGATCATCTCCGTCGACGACGCGACCATCAAGAAGATCAACTTCGACGGCCGGTTCACCCCGCTGCAGGGCTGGATCCTGTACGGCGTCACCATCGCCGCCCTCGCCGCCCTGCAGTTGTGGAAGCGCACCAGCCGGGCCCGCCGGGGCCTGGCCGTCGAGCCGGTGTCCGTCGTCGCGCTGCGGGTCGGCGGCGTCGCCGCGCTCATGGGCGTCGCGGTGTACGTGCTCAACCTCGAGCGGGGCCGCAACATCCTGTTCTCGCAGAAGGGCGTCCCGATGGTCGTCCTGCTCATCGGCGTCCTGCTGGTGATCTGGACGTTCGTGCTGGGCCGCACCGCCTACGGCCGGCACCTCTACGCCGTCGGCGGCAACAAGGAGGCGGCCCGCCGGGCCGGCATCAACGTCGACGCGATCCGGATCTCCGTCTTCGTCATCTGCTCCGCCATGGCCGCGGTCGGCGGCATCATCGCCGCGTCCCGGCAGGCGTCCGTCGACCCGAACACCGGCGGCAGCAACGTGCTGCTCTACGCGGTCGGCGCGGCCGTCATCGGCGGCACCAGCCTGTTCGGCGGCAAGGGCCGGGTCCTGGACGCGGTCCTCGGCGGCGCGGTCGTCGCCGTCATCGAAAACGGCATGGGTCTGATGCAGTACAGCGCCGGCCAGAAGTTCATCGTCACCGGCGTCGTCCTCCTCGCCGCCGCCGGCATCGACGCCCTGTCCCGCCGCCGGGCCGCCTCAGCCGGGCTGAGATAACCGCGCCCTCCCGCCAGTCGGAACAGCTGCCAGAACGGCTCTGTTCCGGCTGGCAGGGCGGCCGTACGGTAAGCGGCAGGCACCACCAACGTAGAAAGTCGAGCATGCGCGTCGGCCCCAGCCAGGAGGAGATCCGCAGGAGCAACCTCGGTGCTCTCCTGCGTTCCGTGCACCTCCACGGTGCGATGTCCCGCGCCGACCTCACCACCAGCCTGGGGCTCAACCGCAGCACGATCGGCGCGTTGACCGCAGACCTCGCCGCCGCCGGCCTCGTCAGCGAGGGCGTGCCCCGCGAGCAGCGGGGACGGGCCGGCCGCCCGTCACTCGTCGTGCACCCCGAGTCCGAGCACGTCTACGTCTTCGCCTTCGCCGTGGAGGTCGACCGGATCGTCGCCGCCCGGGTCGGCCTCGGCGGCGTCGTGCTCGACCGGCACGCCGCGGTGCGCGAACGCGGCGACCGCAGCGCCGCGCAGGTGGTCGCGCCGATCGCCGACTTCGTCCGGCAGATGCAGAAGGCGGCCCCGCCCGGCGCCCGGCTCGTCGGCAGCGCCGCCGCGGTCTCCGCCATGGTGCGCCGCGAGGACGGGTTCGTCCGGCTCGGCCCGGAGCTCGGCTGGGTCGACCAGCCCCTCGGCGAGGCCCTCGCCGACGTCATCATCAGCACCGGCGTCGACCTGTTCCCCGCCACCAGACTGCGGGCGCCGGCCGTGCCGGCGCAGCGGCAGGCCCCGGACGACGACCTCGTGGACGCGTCCCTCGCCCGCCGCGGCTCCGCCGGCACCGCCAACCCGGCCGGCGGGTCCGGCGACGACCTGCTCGACGGCGACGGCGACCTCCCCGACCCCGAGGAGCCCGACGCCGGCAGTGACGCGACCCGGCCACTGGTGCAGGTGCGCAACAACGCCGACCTCGCCGCGCTCGCCGAACACGCCCGCGGCGCCGCCGTCGGCTGCGACAACGTCGTGTACCTGTACGGCGACGCCGGCGTCGGCGGCGGCATCATCGCCGCCGGCCGCCCCGTGACCGGCCACGGCGGCTACGGCGGCGAGGTCGGCCACATGGTCGTCAACCCCGCCGGCAAGCCGTGCAGCTGCGGCTCCCGCGGCTGCTGGGAGACCGAGATCGGCGAGCACGCCCTCCTCGCCGCCGCCGGGCGCAACCCGTCCTCCGGCCGCGAGGGCATCCTCACCGTCGTGGACGCCGCCGGGCGCGGCGACGCGTCGGCGCAGGCGGCGGTCCGGCAGGTCGGCGACTGGCTGGGCTTCGGCGTGGCGAACCTGGTCAACATCTTCAACCCCGAGATGGTGATCTTCGGCGGCACGCTGCGGGAGGTGTACCTGGCCTCCGCCGCACAGGTGCGCAGCCGCCTCAACCGCAACGCGCTGCCCGCCTGCCGCGAACACGTCCGCCTCCGCACGCCCGTGCTGGGCGAGGACGCGGCCCTGCTCGGCGCCGCGGAGCTCGCGTTCGAGCCGCTGTTCGCCGACCCGCTCGACTTCGCCTGACCCGCACCCGCGCCCCGGCACCCACCGCGGCCGGGCCATGGTCGCGCACCTGCCAAACATTCCGGCCGGGTGCGGTGAGGTTGCCGGGCAACCCGACGTCTCAGTTCTCCGCCCTGTCACCCGATCTTGCGGGTCACAGGACGGGAACGGCGACGGGGAGGCGACATTGTTGGGCAGGCTGCGGCACGTCGTTGCCCCGAGCAGGGGCTACGCGATGCTGTGCGGGGCCGCCGCCGGCATCACCGCGATCCTGTTCGTCGCGCTCGTCACCGGCGCCGGCGGGCCGATCGTCGCCCAGAACACGTCCAACGTCGCGCTGTTCGCCGCGGCCCTCGCCGCCGCCTGGGGCTGCTTCGCCAAGGCGCTGCGCCCGGTCGGCCGCCGGGTCCGCTCGTCGTGGACGCTGACCGGGCTGGGCGCGTTCTCCTGGGCCGTCGGGCAGCTGTTCTGCATCTGGTACGAGACCATCCTGGGCACCGAGGTGCCGTTCCCCTCCCTCGCCGACGCCGGCTACTTCTGGATGATGCCGTTCACCGCCGCCGGCCTGCTGCTGCTGCTGCCGATGAGCCGGCAGAGCGTCGCCCAGCAGGCCCGCAGCATCCTCGACGGCCTCATGATCGCCGCGTCGCTGCTGCTCATCACCTGGGTGCTGATCCTCGGCCCGCTCGCGCGGCAGGGCGCGGACAGCTTCCTCGCGCTGCTCGTCACGCTCTGGTATCCGGGCGGCGACGTCGTCGTGCTCACCGTCGTGCTCTTCATGGTCGCCCGGCTGCGCAGCGGCGGGCAGCGCCCCATGTCGATGCCGCTGGTCGGGACCGGCCTGGCCGCGTTCACCGTGTCCGACAGCGGCTACGCGTACCTGACCCTGATCGACAACTACGGCTCCGGCGCGGTCCTGGACCTCGGGTGGTTCGTCGGGTTCGTCCTGATCCTGCTCGCCTCGCGCAAGCCCGACGGGCAGCACGAGGCCGAGAACCCCGCCGCGCTGACCCGCCCGCTCGGCCTCATGCTGCCCTACATCGCCGTCCTCGGCGCCCTGGTGACCAGCAGCCTGGAGGTGCTGCGCCACGGTGCCCACGACCCGGTCGTGTCGTGGACCCGCTCGGCGATCATCCTGCTCATCGTCGGCCGGCAGCTGCTCACCCTGCTGGAGAACCGGAACCTGACCCGCGACCTGGAGGACCGGGTCGAGGCCCGCACCGCCGAGCTGCGCGCCAGCGAGCAGCGGTTCCAGGCCCTCGTGCAGCACAGCTCCGACGTCGTCACCGTCGTCGCGCTGGACGGCGCCGTCACTTACCAGTCCGAGTCGATCCAGCGCGTCTTCGGCTACCCCCGCGAGCACATCACCGGGCAGCGCATCCTCGACTTCCTCGGCGAGGAGGCCCGCGACCGCCTGGAGGAGGCGTTCGGCGCGGTCTCCGAGACCCCCTACGCCAGCCGCGTCGTGGAGATCCCGATGCGCCACGCCGACGGGCACTTCCGCCTGGCCGAGGTCACCGTCACCAACCTGCTCGCCGACCTCAGCGTGCAGGGCCTCGTGCTCAACTCCCGCGACATCTCCGAACGCAAGGAGCTGGAGGACCAGCTCGTCCACGAGGCGTTCCACGACGGCCTCACCAAACTCGCCAACCGGGCCCTGTTCAAGGACCGGGTCGAGCTCGCGCTGCGCCGCCGCGGCGACGCCGACATCGCCGTGCTGTTCCTGGACCTGGACGGGTTCAAGGAGGTCAACGACAGCCTCGGGCACGCCGCCGGCGACCAGCTCCTCGTCCAGGTCGCCGACCGGCTCGCCGCCGCGGTGCGCCCCGGCGACACCGTGGCCCGCTTCGGCGGCGACGAGTTCGCGGTCCTCATCGATGTCGTGGGGGACGCCGACGACGCCGACGAGCTCGCCACCCGGATCATCGACGCCCTGGACCGGCAGTTCGACATCGACAACACCGAGATCCACGTCCAGGGCTCCATCGGCATCGCGCTGACCGGCCCGGACGCCGCCGACGCCGACCAGCTGATGCGCAACGCCGACCTGGCCATGTACCGCGCCAAGGCGGCCGGCGAGGGCACCTTCGCCCGCTACGACCCCACCATGCACTCCGGCCTCGTCGACCGGCTCCAGCTCGCCGCCGACCTGCGCCGCGCCCTGGACAACACCGACGAGCTCGAGCTGCACTACCAGCCGACGATCGAGCTGCGCTCCGGCACCATCACCGGGTTCGAGGCGCTCGTGCGCTGGCGGCACCCGGTCCGCGGGATGATCTCCCCGGCCGACTTCATCCCCCTCGCCGAGTCCACGGGCCTCATCCGCCCGCTCGGCCAGTGGGTCCTCGCCGAGGCCAGCCGGCAGTGCGTCGAATGGGGCGCCTACGACCCGGACCGGGCCCTGACGATGGCCGTCAACGTGTCCGGCCGCCAGTTCGACCAGCCCGACCTCCCGGCGATCGTCGCCGGGGTCCTCGCCGACACCGGACTGCCGGCGGAACGGCTGTGCCTGGAGATGACCGAGAGCGTCCTGATGACGGACACCGAGGAGAACCTGGCCGTCCTGCTCAGCCTCAAGGAGATCGGCGTCAAGCTGGCGATCGACGACTTCGGCACCGGGTACTCGTCGCTGGCGTACCTGCGCCGCTTCCCCGTCGACACGCTGAAGATCGACCGGTCCTTCGTGGAACGCATCGGCGGCGCCACCCCCGACGCGGCCCTCGCCCGCACGATCGTCCAGCTGGGGCAGAGCCTCGGGATGGCCACGGTCGCGGAGGGCATCGAGCAGTACGCGCAGTTCCTCGCGCTGCGCCGGATGGGCTGCGACCTCGCCCAGGGCTACTACTTCTCCCGGCCGCTCCCGGCCGAGGAGGCCGGCGCCCTGCTGCGCGACCCGGCCGCCCTGGTCGCCTGACGCTTCCAGCCGCCCTGGTCGCCTGGCCGGTGCGGCCGCCCTGGTCGCCTGGCCAGTGCGGCCGCCCTGGTCGCCTGGCCGGTGCGGCCGCCCTGGTCGCCTGGCCAGTGCGGCCGCGCCGCCTCGCCCCAGGTTGCCGGGCGGGTGCGCGCGGGCGGCCTGATACCCCCGAGCCGCAACGCCGTCCTGCCGAAGTTCCGCCGCCGGGTGCCGATCTCGACGTCGACACCGCGAACACGTCCCGGCGGACCACACCGCACTGCACCGCCCGCTCGGAATGTCCGCCGCAATCCCGACGAACATTCCGGATTTATCACGAGAATGGAGTGCATTACATGACGGCTGCCATCACCGACCAGGCGCGCCTCGACCTCCCCGGCCACTGGCCGGCCGCCCTCGGCCCGCGGGCCCTGGCCGGCTTCGACGTGCCCACGCCGTTCCTGGCAGTCGACCTGAACACCGTCGTCGACCGGTACACCGCCTTCGCCGCCGCGATCCCCGGCGTGTCGACGTTCTACGCGATGAAGTGCAACCCGAGCACCGAGATCCTCGGCACCCTCGCGGCGCTCGGCTCCAGCTTCGAGGTCGCCTCGATCGGCGAGCTGCGCATGCTCCAGGAGATCGGGGTCGACCCCGCCGAGGTCCTGTACAGCAACCCGATCAAGCCGCCCGCCGCGATCGTCGAGGCCCGAAAGGCCGGCCTGTGGCGCTTCAGCTTCGACTCCGAGGGCGAGCTGCACAAGCTCGCCCAGCTCGCGCCCGGCGCCGCGGTGTACATCCGGCTGCGCGTCGACGACTCGACCAGCAGCTTCCCGCTGTCGCGCAAGTTCGGCGCCGAGGCGCACGAGGCGCGGGCGCTGCTGCTGCTCGCCCGGGAGCTGGGCCTGCGCCCGTACGGCGTCACCTTCCACGTCGGCTCGCAGTGCGCCACCACGAGCGCGTGGCGTCAGGCGATCGCGGCCGCCGGCCGGCTCATGGCCGTCCTGGCCACCGACGGCGTCCACCTCGAGATGCTCGACCTCGGCGGCGGCTTCCCGGCCCGCTACGTCGAGCGCGTCCCCTCCCTCGCCCAGATCGCCGACGCGATCGTGCCGGCCCTGGACGAGCTGCTGCCCTACCGGCCGCAGGTCCTCGCCGCCGAACCGGGCCGGCACCTGGTCGCGGAGAGCTCCGTCATGGTCTCCTCCGTGCTCGGCCGGGAGGTCCGCGCCGGGGAGAACTGGCTCTACCTCGACATCGGCGCCTACCACGGCATGATGGAGACCCAGCAGACCGTGCAGCAGTGGCGCTTCCCGCTGTGGACCTCGCGCACCGACCACGCGCTGGTGCCGCACCTGCCGTTCACCGTCACCGGCCCCTCCTGCGACAGCTCCGACACGATGTTCTACGGCGTCAACCTGCCCTCGACCATCGACGTCGGCGACAAGCTGTACATCGGCTCGGCCGGCGCGTACACGCTGAGCTACGCCTCGCACTTCAACGGCTTCCCGCCGCCGGAGCCCGTCTTCGTCGGCGGCGTGGCACCGTCGGCGCCGGCAGTGGCTCTGCCCGTGCACCTGCCCTCGGCCCGGGTCGGCGGCGTCTGATGACCACGGCCGTTGCGCCCCCGCGGACGCACCGGCCCGCACGCCCGTCCCGCCATCGCAGTGTGACCCCCGGCGGGCGTCGGCGCGCCGGGCGGTTGCGCGAACTCATGGTGTCCGGGCTGGTCGACTCGTTCGGCCTGTCCCTGGGCTGGACGATCTTCAACCTGGTCGCCGTGGACCGCGGCGGCCTCGCCCTCGCCGGCCTGTTCAACGCCGCCATGCTCCTCGGCGTCGTGCTGTCCGCGCCCGTCACCGGCCGGCTGGCCCGGCACCTGCACGGCCGCAAGCTGCTGCTGCTCGCCGGCGGCACCGAGGGCACCCTGCGGGTGGCGACCCTGGCCGCGCTGCTCGCCGGCTACGACGGCAAGCTCATCGCGGCCGGGATCGTGCTCATGCACATCGCCGCCTACGCGGGGTTCGCCGCCATGCGCGCCGAGGTCGCCGCGGTGGACGCCCGCCCGCAGGCCATGACCCGCTACGCGCTGTCCATCGCCGCGGTCGAGGCCGCCGGAGCAGGGGTCGCGGCGTTGCTGCCCCTGCGCGGTGGTTTTCTGATCGCCGTTTTCCTGGTGTACGGCCTGAGCCTGCTCCCGACCATCCTCACCGCCAGGCGGGCCAGGGTGCAGGACTCCGGCACCGCTCGTCCTCCCACGCCGGTGGCCGGCGGGCAGGTCACCCGGACCGCCCGGCGCGAACACGACCGGGCCCGCACCGGCCGCCCCCGGCTGCCGTGGCCCGTCCTCGCCGGCGGCGGCGTCGTCACCCTCCTCGCCGCCGGCCCGACCCTGCTGTCCGTCGCCCTCGCCAGCGAACTGCACGGGCACCACGCGGTGGCGGGCGCGGCGATCGCGTTCAGCGCCGGCTGCCTGCTGTCGTCCTCCGCCGTCTCCGTCGTCGACCGGCTCCGCCTGCCGATCCAGGTCACCTGGCCACTGTGGGGCGTCGGCATGCTCATCGGCTGGCTGCTCGCCCCGGCCCACCTCCTCGGCCTGTTCCTCGCGCAGTTCCTGTCCGGCCTGAGCATGACCGCGTTCGAGGGCGGGATGGACGCCCGGATCGCCCGCGACGCGACCCCGGGCACGGTGACCACGGTGCTCGCCTGGAGCGCCTCGACCCGCGCCCTCGGCGGCGCCGTCGCCGTGAAATTCCTGCCGGCCCTGGTCACGGCCTCAGCGATCGGCCTGACCAGCGGTGTCGCGGCGGCGACCCTCGGCGCCGCGACCCTGTCCGCCCTCATCCGGCTGCGCCTCCCGCGCCGGCCCGCCCGTACCTGAGCCACACGGCGACCCCGACGGCAACCCCGAACGTGCTGGCCACCGCGAGGAGGCACGCCAGCACCCGCTGGCCGGTCGAGAAGCTGTCGCTGAGGAGCGTGGCGGCGGCCACGACGAGCTGGATGCCGAACGCCACCACACCGAACGTGCCGATGATCACCTCGGCCGCGAACTGCGGATCGAACACCCGGTGCAGGATCACGGGCTGCATGACCGCCTTGCCGGTCGCGAGATGGGTCCGTTCGTCCTGCGCCTTTTCGAACAGCGCCTGACGGATGCGGGCGATGTCCCGGTCGTACACGTCCAGCACGGCGCCGAACTTCCGCACGCTCGCGAAGATCAGCAGGCTGATCAGCCCGAGCACCGCCGCCATGGCGGTGAGCCCGATCGCAATGGTCGGCCAGTCCGCGGCGCGGGCGCTGATCGCGACGAAGAACCCGACGATCGCGACCAGCAGTGTGAAGAAGAAGCCCAGGAACTGGTTGCGTTCCAGCTCGATGTGCCGGTAGTGCAGCCAGTGCTGCTGACCCTCGTACATCAGCGCGTCGGTCAGCAGCCGCTCCTGCTCGAAATCGGTCAGCCCGTCGCCGGTCAGCCCGTCGCCGGTCAGCGCCGCGCCCCGGCGCCGTTCTGGCTCTGCTCCAGCAGCGCCGACTTGGCGCGCGCGTATTCGGCGTCGGTCAGGATCCCCCGACGCTGCAGATCCGCGAGCTTGCCCAGCTCGTCAGCGGGGCTCGGGGTCGGGGTCCCGGCGGCGCTGCGGACGTATTCGCGGACCTCGGCGTCCTGAGCGAGGACACGCTCACGGTGCCGCTCGTTCATCGACGGCCCCCGGGTGATGAGGTACACCAGCGCGCCAACCCATGGCAGCACGATGAGGAACAGCGTCCAGCCGGCCTTGCCCCAGCCACTCACCGAGTGGTCGCGGAACACGTCCGTCAGGATGCTGATCATCAACCAGATCCATGCGAACACCAACATGAACCACAGTGTCGAGAGAATCACGTCTCCGAACGAGATGTCTTCCATGTCTCCATGGTCGATCTCCTCCCCCGCCCGTTCATCACCTCACCCGGGTGAGGGGCCACCCGCCTCACTTCACACTCCACGTTGTCCACCGGCCGAAGTCCGATCTGGCGCCCTACCGCTGCACAGTTGCTGGATCTTGGCGAACCCGCAGGGAGCGACCGGCACCGGATCACCCGGACCGGCCGGCCCGACAGCGAGTGGCCTCGACCCGGCGGCGCAGGCAACGCGGAGCGCCGACCCGTCACCGTCCCCCGACAGCAGCGGGCCCGGCAGCGGGGACGGCACGCAGGACGACACCGGCGACATGGGCGACGACGGCACCTGGGCGGACGACGGCACCGCGGCCGACGGGACCGGGGCGGATGACGGGGTCACCGGCGATGACGGTGCGGCCGTGGATGACACCGCGGCCGCGGCCGGCGGACCCGTCGACGCCGACGGCAACCCCCTGGACACGATCAACGACGACCCGGCCGCCGGCAGTGGCCACGCGAACGCCGCCGGCGTGGCGAACGCACCCGCGGCACCGACCCAGGTTTCCGCGACGACCGTCGACCGCGGGCTGCGGGTGGCCTGGGTGCACGACGGCAGCGGGGTCGATCACTACGTCGCGACCGCGTACGACCGGGAGGGCGTCGCCGCCGGCAGCTGTCTCGGGGCGCTGCCGTCCACGGCGGCGTGCGACATCGGCGCCGGTGGGGCGTACGTGGTGCGGGTCGTCGCGTTCGGCGGCGCCGGGGCGGCCGTGCCGTCCAGCCCCGCGAGCTCGGACGTCGTCGTCATCCCCGGCACCGTGCCGCCCGCGCCGGTCGGGTCGGCACCGGCGGGTGGCGGCGGGGTGCTGTCGGCCGCACCCGGAGAGCCCGTCGAGCTGGTCGTGACGCCGGGCGACCGGCAACTCATGGTCGAGTGGCGGGCGCGCTGGCCGCACGACGGGGTCGCCGGCTACACGGTGCACGTCGAGGAGGACGCGGGGCTGGACTGCGTCACCACCGAGGAGCACTGCACGATCGTCGGGCTGACCAACGGCACCTCGTACACCGTGCGCGTCCGCGCCGACGGCACCGGCGGCTCGGGCGAGTCGGCGTGGGTCACGCCCGTCGCCACGCCGAGCCAGGCGCCGGGCGAGCCGACGGGGGTGACCGCCGTGGCGCGGATCGAGGCGATCACCGTGTCGTGGGTGGCCGGCGCGCCGGGGACCGGGGTGGCGAGGTTCCAGGCCCTGGCGACCTCGACGGTGGGCGGCGATCAGGGCGTGTGCGAGTCCGTCGACGGCAACACGTGCACGATCAGCGGGCTGAGGTGGGGCGACACGTACACGGTGGCGGTGAAGGCGCTGGGCCGGCACGGCCGGAACTCGGGGGGGAGCGTGCCGGCGCAGGTGGCGACGCCCGAGGAGGTGACGGTGCCGGCGAGCGTGCCGGTGGGGGCCGGCGGGATCGGCAGCTCCAGCGGTGACACGGTGGCGCCGGGTGAGACGTTCACGGTGAGCGGGTCCGGGTTCGCGCCGCATTCGACGGTCAAGGTCGCGCTGTACTCGGAGCCGCACCTGCTGGCCACCACGATGACGGACGGCACGGGGGCGTTCAGCGTGGAGGTGTCCGTGCCGGAGGAGCTTCACGGCGCGCACACCCTGGTCGTGGCCGGGGTCGACGGCGACGGGAGCGCACGCTACCTGACGATGGCGGTCACCGTCGCCGAGGCGTACAGCGTGACCGCGTTCGGCGACGCCGGCGCCGGGGTCCTGGCGCTGACCGGCGACCCGGTGACCGGCATCGCGGGCACCGGCGCCGTCATGCTGCTCGCCGGTGTGGCGCTGCTCACCCTGACGCATGCGGGAAAACGCACTGAGGGCACCCCGTAACGGGATGCCCTCAGCGGGTGTGGCGACGAACCTTCAATGTCCTGCCTCGGCGTGGTACCGCTCGACGAGATCCGAACGGATCCGGCCGCGGTCGGACACCTCGATGCCCTTCGACAGGGCCCATTCACGGATGGCCCGGTTCTGCTCCCGCTCGGCGCGGGCGGACAGGACCGGCCGGACCCGGCCGCCCGGACGAGCCGGTGCGGCAGCGGATGCCGGGGTGAGCCGACCGACCTTGCTCGCGGCGCCGACGAACGGCGCGAGGGCGTCGCGCAGTTCGGCCGCGTGCTTGGTGGACAGGTCGATCGTGTACTGCACGCCGTCGAGGCCGAAGCTGACACTCTCGTCGGCGAGTTCGCCGTCGAGGTCGTCGATCAGCTCATGGATCACGCGTCTGGCCATGACGATGCTGCCTTCCGGTACAGGGAGTTACTTCCGGACCCGTCGGTAACCTGAATTCCGCGTGTAAAACGGGCAGACGGGCAGTGACGGGCACGGAACGGTCGTTGGAGCGTACCCGAAGAGTAACCGCGTCTAGACGGCGGCCCGGGCGGACTGGCGGGCCCTGGTGGCCTCGCGCCGCTCCACGAACTTGCTCGCCTGGGCGTCGAGCCCGGCCAGGAACGCGGACAGTTCCTCGCGTGCGGCCTCGCCGTCGCCGGACAGCTCGGACCGGTCGAACGCCTTCACCTGACGCAGCACCGGGATCAGCACGTCGTCGTGGTGCAGGCGCAGGTCGTAGATGCCGGCCATCGCGATCTGGACCGACTTGCGGCCGAAGTTCTCGATGGTGTGGCCCGGCATCTGGAACGACTTGGCGACCTTCGTGATGGCCCGCATGGTGGTGTTGGGCGCCACGTCGAACGCCGCGTTGAGCAGGTTGCGGTAAAAGATCATGTGGAGGTTCTCGTCGTTGGCGACCTTCGCGAGCAGCTGCTCGCAGAGCGGGTCGCCGCTGGCCGTGCCGGTGTTGCGGTGCGACACCCGGGTCGCCAGCTCCTGGAACGACACATACGCCACCGACTCGATCAGCCCGTCGTAGGCGTTGGTGAAGCCGACCTCCATGTGCGTCATCCGGGCCCGCTCCAGCGCGACCGGGTCGACCGCCCGGGTGGCCATGAGGTAGTCACGGATGGCGACGCCGTGCCGGCCCTCCTCCGCGGTCCAGCGGTGCACCCACGTGCCCCACGCGCCGTCCCGGCCGAAGATCGTGGCGATCTCGTGGTGGTAGCTGGGCAGGTTGTCCTCGGTGAGCAGGTTCACGATGAGCGAGATGCGGGCCACCTCGGACAGCTTCGACTGGCCGGGCTCCCACGCCTCACCACCGAGCACGCCGTCGAAGTCGCGGCCCTGGCTCCACGGCACGTACTCGTGCGGGAACCATTCCTTGGCCGTGGCCAGGTGACGGTTGAGGTTGGCCTCGACCACCGGCTCCAGCTCGTTGAGCAGGGCCAGGGTGGCGGTGGGCTCGGTCGTCACGGAACCTCCGTTGAATGCGGGAGCAGGAGCTCGGTCGGTACTGAGTGAAACATGCTCGGCTAGTCGGCGGCCAGAAGGGACTCCGGCGTCGGCGCGGTCCCGCCGAGGTGCGCGGGCTGCCAGAACACGCCGTCGGGCTGATGCGGGTACTCCCGCTGGGCCCGGTCCAGCATCGTGGTCATTCGGGTCCGAAGCTCCGCGGTCACCGCGTCGGCGTTGTCCTTGCGGGTCGGGTGCAACGGCTCCCCGGCGATGATCGTGATAGGCACCGCGCGCTGGGTGAGATTCTTCGGGTGACCCTTCGTCCAGAACCGCTGCGTCCCCCACAGCACCATCGGCACCAGCGGCGTGCCCGTGGCGGCGGCGAGCCGGGCGGCGCCCGACTTCATGTCCTTCACCGTGAACGACTGGCTGATCGTCGCCTCCGGAAACACCCCGACGACCTCGCCGGCCTTCAGGTTCTCCAGCGCCGACTTGTACGACGCCATGCCGGCGTCCCGGTCCACCGGGATGTGCCGCATCCCGCGCATCAGCGGCCCGCCGATCTTGTGCCGGAAGATCGAGTCCTTCGCCATGAACCGCACCAGTCGCTTGGAGCGGTTCGCGCCGAGGCCGCAGAAGATGAAGTCGAGATACGACACGTGGTTGCAGGCGATGACCGCACCGCCCGTCGTCGGCACATGCTCGGCCCCCTCGACGGTGATGCGCATGTTGAGCAGCCGGAACATCGTCTTCGCGAGCGCGATGACCGGGGGGTACACGAGATCAGCCATGGGCTAACGCTACCGACCTTTGCTGGACGTCACCCGGTACCCTGCCTCCAAGGTCGTTTTCTTCATCTTTGCTGTGGGAGTCCGGGTGTCCATCGACCAAGACGTCGAGAACGACGAGAACGAATCGCCGGCGGACGAGACGCCCCAGGACGAGGACGTCGACATCATCGTCGTCCCGCCGCCGCGGTTCGGCACGCCGGGGCCGCCGATGCGGCGCTCGCCGTTGCTCATCGGGCTGTTCGGCGGGATCGGGCTGCTGCTGGCGTACAGCCTGTACCTCGCGGTCGACCAGGTCCGCTCGATCCTGGTGCTCATCTTCATCGCGATGTTCCTGGCGATCGGCCTCAACCCGGCCGTGGTGCGGCTCACCCGGTGGGGTGTGCCGCGGGTCCTCGCGGTCGCCACGGTCGGGCTCGGCGCGATGCTGCTGCTGTGCGGCGGCCTGCTCGCGCTCATCCCGCCGCTGGTGACGCAGACCGGGGCGCTGGTGGAGCACCTGCCGAGCTACATCGACAACCTGCGCCACCAGGACCAGCTCAACAAGCTCAACGAGGACTACAAGCTGCTCGACCAGCTGAAGGCCGTGGCCACCGCCGGCAACGTCACCAAGGCCCTCGGCGGTGTCTGGGGCGGCGCGCAGGTCGTGTTCGGTGCGCTGTTCAACATCGTGACGGTGGTCGTGCTCACCCTGTACTTCATGGCCGCGTTCGACCGGTTGACGGAGGGCGGCTACAAGCTCGTCCCGGCCTCCCGCCGCCCGCGGGTGAGGCTGCTCGGCGACGAGATCCTCACGAAGGTCGGCGCCTACCTCGGCGGTGCGCTCGCCATCGCGGTCATCGCCGGTCTGTCGTCGTTCGTGTTCCTGCTGATCCTCGAGATCAAGTACTCCTACGCCCTGGCCGTGCTGATCGCGATCACCGACCTGATCCCGCAGATCGGCGCCACCCTGGGCGCGATCGTGGTGAGCATCGTCGGCTTCGCGACCAGCATCCCGGCGGGCATCGCCTGCGTCATCTTCTTCGTCATCTACCAGCAGGTGGAGAACTACCTGATCTACCCGACGGTGATGCGCCGGGCGGTCAAGGTCAGCGACCTGGCCGCGATCCTGTCGGTCCTGCTCGGCGTGGCGCTCATGGGTGTCGTCGGCGCGCTGATCGCGATCCCGGTCGTCGCCGCGGTCCAGCTGATCGTCCGCGAGGTCGTCATCCCCCGGCAGGACGCCCGCTAGTGCTGTGTCCATGAACGTTGGCCGGGTTTGTCGTACCCCTGTGCTTGGGTGTCGGTATGCCTCGACACCGGGATCCAGCTGCGGTCCGGGTGGTGCACCGCACCGCCCGAGTCGGGTTGCGCCTGACCCGGGCGCAACGGGCCCGGTGTTACGGGCTGTTGCGGTCGGCGGGTGATGTGTGGGCGTGCGTCCTGGAGGTCAATCACTGGCGGTGGCGGCACGACGCACCACCGGTGGTCGGGTATCAGGCGTTGTGCCGGGAGCTGTCGGCGGCCGGGCCGGGCACGTTCGGTGAGCTCGACTCGACCGGGGCGAGGTCGGTGCTGCGCCGCTACTCCGACGCATGGTTCGCGGCGGCGAAACGCCGCCACGCCGGTGACCTCACCGCCCGGTTCCCGCGGCGTCGGCGTGGGTTGTTGCCGGTGCGCTACTACCACGGCACGTACACCCTCGACCGACGACGGCTGCGGCTGCCGACCGCCGCCGGCAGCCGACCGTTGTGGCTGCGCCTGGACCGAGACGTGCCCTACCCGATGGAGCAGGTCCGGTCGGTGACCCTCCTGGCTGAGGGCGGCCGGTTGTGGATCGAGGTGACCGCCGAGGTCCCAGTCACCAGCTACCCGCAGGGCGCGGCGCCGGACCCGGGGCGGGTGGCCGGGGTCGACCTCGGCGTCATCCACCCCTACGCCGTCGCCGGACCCGACGGCCACGGCCTGCTCGTGTCCGGCCGGGCGGTCCGCGCCGAGCACCGCATGCACCTCGCCGACACCAAACACCGCAGGCGGGCGACCGCCGGCCAGGCCCCGAAACCCGGCCAGCGCGGGTCCAGACGCTGGCGGCAGGCACGCCGCCGGGCCCGCCTCGTCGAGGGCCGGCACCGGCGGCGGATCCGCCAAGCCCAACACGAGGCAGCGAAAACCGTCATCGACTGGGCCGTACGGCACAGGGTCGGGACGTTGACCGTCGGTGACCCCCGCGGCGTCTTGGACCTGCCGGCCGGGCGCCGGCACAACCTGCGGCTGCGGCAATGGCAGATCGGCCGCGCCATCAGCATGTTGCGGGACAAGGCCGAACTCGCCGGGATCGTCGTGCACCTCGTCGACGAACGCGGCACCTCCTCCACCTGCCCCACCTGCCGCAAGAGGATCAGCAAACCAGCCGGCAGGACGATGACCTGCCGGCTGTGCAACCTGACCGGGCACCGTGACCTGTTCGCGGCCGCCACCATCGCCACCCGCACCCCCGGCCGGACACCGGCCACGGAGGCGGGCGGTGGTTCCAGCGTCACGACAGCCGTTGTGCTGCCGCGGACGCTCACGCACCGTCGAGCGGGACGACACCTTCCCGGTGCCGGACTGTCCCGGCGTGACCCACGCCGACCCCCACCACACCGACCACCACCATCAACGGTGGCGGCTGGTGCGGCACCGGCGGCGGTAGGGGTCGGTTGGCCGGCTGAGGCCCGCCCCACCACCAGTAACCGGTGGGGAGTCGCTCGACCGCACCCCGCGGCGAGGAACCACAACACCACCAACCCGGTGAACGTTAGTGGTCACAGCACTAGTTGCGGCTCAGGACCCTCGTGAAGCCGGCGGCGACGGTGGTGGCGAGGGTCCAGCCGGCGGCGATGAACAGGAACGCGAGCCACTGCCCGGCGCCGGTCGGGCGGTAGGCGGGCTCCTGACCGAAATCGATGATCGGCAGGAGCAGGTCCAAGGTGTAGACGACCGGGTACAGCTCGGGCGGCTGACCGGGATTGACCGGCGCCGGCCGCCACACGGTGAACACCGCGGTGCCCACGACCAGCAGGGCGAGCAGCCACACGGCGGCGCGTTGGGGGCGGTACCCGTAGCCGACGGTGACGTCCTGCAGCCAGTTCCACGGCCACGTCCACCACGGCCGGGTCGCCCGGCGGCGGCGCTGCTTGGCGAGCAGGACGGTGCGGGCGTCCTCGTCGTGGCCCAGCTGCCGGTAGACGGCGGCGAGCTGCTCGTAGGGCTGCGGCGGGAGGCCGTCGGGGGTCCTCGCCAGCCACTGCAGCCGCTGCGGCGGCTCCAGCAGCGGGATCAGGGTCTGATACGTGAGGCCGTCCAGCCGCACGTCGGCGGGCCAGGTCGCGGCGTCGTCGCGCAGCAGCGCCACCTTCAGGTAGCGCAGGTCGAGGCGGCCGGCCGGCGGCTCGGCGAAGCGCAGGTCCAGCTCGACCGCCTCCGCGCCGGTGCACCACACGCCCTGCAGGTGGGCGTCGTGGAAGCACAGCCGCCCGCCGATCCGGGCGGCGCGCATGGTGACCCGCCCGGTCGCGGTGAACCCGTCGCAGCAGTGCAGCAGCGACCCGGTGACGATCCCGGTGGCGCGCAACGAGGTGCCGTCGGGGTTGTCCAGGTGGGCGCCCTCGAAGAAGACCGGCCCGGCGACCCGCGCCTCGAGCAACGACACCTCACCGGTGGCGGTGAAGCCTTCGCGGCAGTCGACCGGCCCGTCGACGGAGCAGTTGTCGGCGCGCAGGGCGTGCCCGCCGGGGTTGGCGAGGGTCGCGCCGGTGAGCCGCAGGATCCGCCCGACGCGGGTGCCGACGAGGCGCAGCTCGCCCTCGACCGAGCAGCCGCCGAGGAGGTGGACGCCGCCGGCGACGTCGGCGCGGTCCAGCCGCATCGCGACGGCGCCCGGGTTGCTCAGGGTCGCGCCGGTGAACGTGGCGACGCCGCCGATGGTGGAGTTGCGCAGGCTGACCTCGCCGTGGACCGTGGCGCGGCGCCCGAACACGCCGCCCTGGACGGTTGCGCTGTCCAGGTCGACGCCCAGGGCGGCGCCGGGACGCGGGGTGAGCGTCTCCCCGTCGCCGAGGTGCTCGAACGTCTCCGGTGGGGCGTCCGGCGCGGCCGGTGGCGCGATGACGGTGGCGTCGTTGAGGTGGATGCCGCCGGTCACGGTGGCCTGGAACAGCCGCAGCGTGCCCTCGGCGCGGAACCCGTGCTCGGCGACGAGGTCGCCGCTGAGCTCCAGGCGCTCGGCCAGCAGCGCGGTGCCGCCGGGACGCAGCAGGTGCGCGCGGTCCAGCAGCAGCCCGCCGGCGATCTTGGCGCCCCTGAGGTTGATCACGCCGGTGGACCGGATCCCGGACAGCCGCAGGTGCCCGGCGACGGTCACCCCGGCCGCGTGCAGGCCCGGCAGGCGGGTGTTGCGGAACCCGGTGAAGGCCAGGCGCGCCCAGTACAGGTCCGGCGGCTCCAGGAACTCGCTCTCCTGCACCAGCAGCGGGCAGGTCACCTCGGCGAAGGACAGCACGAGCTTCCCGGTGACCCGCGCCTCGTGCAGCCGCAGGGCCGCGCGGCGGGTGGGCAGCTCCCCCGTGAGCAGCTCCATGAGCAGGGTGGCGGGCACGTCGGCGCCGCCCAGGTTCAGTGGCTGGCCGACCGCGAACGCCTGCCGCACCCGCTCATCGACGTCCACGACTGTGGATCGTAGCGGGAACGGTCAGCCGTTCGCGGCCCGCCAGGTCGCGCGGGTGATCAGGACGCGGGCCTCGTCGGCGACCTCGGCCTCCACCGTGACCGCGTACTGACCGGCCTGCAGGGAGCTGCGGGACGTGAAGTCGCGCCGGCCGCCGGTCGCGGCGTGCGCGAGGGCACCGAAGATGCCGCCCCACAGGCCGCCGACGAGGATCGCGGCGAGCATGATGCCGACCCACGACGACGTGCTGAACAGGGTGAACAGGATGCCGAGGAAGAGGCCGAACCAGACGCCGCTGAGCGCGCCGGCCATGGCCGCCCGGCCGATGGTGAGCCGGCCGAGGACGTTCTCGACCAGCCGCAGGTCGGTACCGATGATCGCGGTCCGCTCGACGGGGAAGCCGTTGTCGGAGAGGTAGTCCACGGCCCGCTGGGCCGAGGCGTAGTCGGAGTAGCGGGCCACGGTGACCGTGCTGCGTTCCAGTTCGACGAGCTCGTCAGAAGGGGACGGGACGTTCGATTCGGGCTGTGGAGGGGTCGTCATGGGCGAAATCGTAGGGCCCCGAACGAATCGGCCCGGCAGCCAGGGGTCAGGACTCAGGGATCGTTCAGGGCCTCACCCGAGGTCGTCGGGCCATTCCAGCAGGCAACCTTGGGGACATGACCGAGATCAAGCGCCTGCGCCGCTCCCGCGCCGACCGCAGCCTCGCCGGTGTGATCGGCGGCCTCGCCGAGTACTTCGGCGTCGACCCGACCATGGCCCGGGCCGCCTTCCTGCTCGCCGTGCTGCTCACCGGCGGGACCGCCGTGCTGGCCTACCCCATCCTCTGGATCGTCATGCCCGACACCCCGGTCGATGTGAAGCCGGTGAGTCCTGCGTCCGGCGATCATCTGCCCTATGGTGCGTGAGTGACCGCGTTGTGCGTGCCGGTGCTGGGCGGCACCCTGGAGGTCCGGGTGGTGTCGCCCGCCGGCGGCGCCGGCGTGGTCCTCGTCGCGCACGACGGACCCGCCTATGAGGACGGTGCCGCGCTGACCCGCGTGGCGAGCGGCGCGCACGTGGCGCTGCTGTCCCCCGGCGACCGCAACGAGTGGTATTCGGCGAACCCCGCCTACGCCGACGCCCTCGTCGACCGGGTGCTCCCGCGCCTGCCGGCCGGCCCCCTGGTCGGGCTCGGTGCGAGCCTCGGCGCGCTGGCCCTGCTGCACGCCGAGCACCGCCGCCCCGGCACCTTCGACGGGCTGTTCCTGCAGTCGGGGAGCTTCTTCACCGCCGAGCTGGACCCGCAGGAGGCCGGCTTCCCCCGGTTCCAGCGGATCCTGGACTTCGTCGACGCCGCCGCGCCGACCGCGGCCCGGACGGTGTTGACGTGCGGGCGGGACGAGGAGAACCTGCACAACAACCGGGCGATGGCGCGGCGGCTCGGTGTGCCGCTCGTCGAGGTGCCCGGCGGTCACTCGATGACGACCTGGCGCGACGCACTCCGCCCGCACCTGCCACCGCTGCTCCGGGAGTTCACGGATGGACCATCTCATCGGCCTGCTGCTCGGCACGGAGCAGGACTGGCCACGGGCGTTCGAGACGTTGATCGGCCGGATCGGTCCGATCCGCGGCCGTGACGGCGCGTCGCACCACCTGCGGACCGCGAGGGTGAGCATCGAGCCGTTCAACCTGCGGGACAAGCCGTCGCACGACCTCGTGATCGATCGGCTGGCGTATTGGTACTACCACCCGCGCGAGTGGCTGAAGAAGGTCGCGCTGATGGACGACGTGTACCTGCTCAACAGCCCGTTCACGTTCCAGTCGATGGAGAAGCACGCCGCGTACTGCGCGATGATGCGCCTCGGGCTGCACGTGCCGGAGACGGTGCTGGTGCCGTACAAGAACCCGGTCGACCACGCGAAGTGGGCGTACACCGCGGAACGGTACAACCAGCCGTTCGACCTCGACGCGGTCGCCGAGGACATCGGGTATCCGCTGTTCATGAAGCCGTACGACGGCGGCGCGTGGGTCGGGGTGTCCCGGATCACGGACTCGACCGCGTTGCACACCGCCTACGACCAGTCCGGTGAGCGGCTCATGCACCTGCAGCAGTCGATCGAGGGGTACGAGGTGTTCACCCGGTCCCTGACGATCGGGCCCGAGACGATGGTGATGAAGTTCCGCCCGGAGCTGCCGATGCACGAGCGCTACGCGGTCGAGCACGACTTCCTCGACGCGGCCGTCGGCGACGAGGTCGTGACGATCTCCCGCCTGGTCAACGCGTTCTTCCGGTGGGAGTTCAACTCCTGCGAGTCGCTGGTCCGCGACGGCGTCGTGCACCCCATCGACTACGCCAACGCGTGCCCGGACGTCGCCCTCACCAGCCTGCACTACTACTTCCCGTGGGCGATGACCGCGCTGGTGCGCTGGTCGGCGTTCTGCGTCGTCACCGGCCGGCGGCCGGGCCTGGACCTGGACACCGCCCGCTATTTCGCCGTCGCCGACGACCCGGCCCTCGACTACCGGGGCAAGCTCGCCGCGTATCGCCGCATCGCCGACGACTACCTCGCCGTCGACGACTACCGCGAGTTCTGCGACACCGCGCTGCCGCACGTGCCGTCGCTGGTCGCCGAGTGGGTGTGCTCGCAGGACTTCGATGATCTGTTGGTGTCGACGGTGCGGGCCACCTACCCGCCGCACGAGCACGAGCGGTTCATCGCGCACTTCCGCGGCCTGATCGACCTGTGGAAGCGCGAGACGATCAGCCCTTGAGCTCCGCCTGCAGCAGCGGGGTGAGCAGCTTGATGTAGCTGGTCGTGACGTGGCTGCCGTCGCGGTAGACGAGGGCGTTGCCGATGATGACCGGGCACACCGTGTCGGTGCAGAACCACGGGGTGGGGTCCACGACCGTGAACCCGGCCTCCTTGGCGGCGTCCTCGTTGGCGGTCTTGCGGGTGGCGTAGATCGCGGTGGCGACCTTCAGCGCGCACTGCTGGACGGCCGCGGGGTGCGCGGCGACGCAGTCCGGGACGCTGGCGCCGCGCGGGTCCGGCGTGTCCTGCATGATGACCGGCCGGGCGCCGAGCTGCTGGACCCGCTTCGCGGAGCGGATCAGCGCCTGCGACCACGCCTTGTCGGCCTCCGCCTTCCCGACCGTCACCGCGCCGGCCTTGTCCACGGGCGGGTCGCCGTAGGTGCGGGTCGACATCAGTACCAACGCCGGTTTGAGCTCTTTGATCTTCGCGAAGGCCTCTTCGCGCCAGGTGGCGCACTCGGTGAAGGCCCGGCGCGCGTTGACCTTGATCGTGTACGCATCGGCGGGGGTGCACCCGGACTTCGTCAGCACGACCAGCTTCTGGTGGTTGCGTTTCGCGACCGCGTCGACGGCGTCGAACCACTGCTCGGTGTGCGAGTCGCCGAACAGCACCATGGTGGTCTTGCCCTGCGGGTCGCCGTGCTTGTCGCAGCCCTCGGCGAGGGCCGGCTTGATCGACGTCTCGTCGAGGGAGGCCAGGCAGCCCTTCGACCCCTGCGGGCGGTCGTTGGTCGCGGCGGTGACGGGTGGCGTGAGGTTCTGCGGCATCGCGGTCAGCGGCGCGCTCGTCGCGATCAGCTCCAGCAGCCGCTTCCGGGCCTCTTCGAGCTGCCGCGCCTCCGCGGCCGCGTCGTTTGCGGCGTTCTGCTGTGCGAGGGCCTGCGCGGTGTCCTGAGCGGTGCCCTCGCCCCGCACCTCGTTCGGCAGGCCGAGGAAGATCGCGGCGGCGCCGCAGGCCAGGGCGGTGAGCATGGCGCCCAGGCCGAGCCCCCTGCGGGGGCGGCGCTTGAACACGGGGTTGAACCGGACCCGGTTCTCGACCAGCTTCAGCGACAGCCACGCGGGGAGCAGGCTGCCCGCCGCGACGGCGGCCTTCGCCCAGGTGCCGAGGCCGTGCTCGGCGCCGACGACGTGCGGCGCCAGCATGAGCGCCGGCCAGTGCCAGAGGTACCAGCTGTAGGAGAGCTTGCCGATCGCCTGCATCGGCGGTGTCTTGAGGAGTGCTACCGCGCCTTTGGGGCTCTTCGCACAGCCGCCGGCGATGACGAGGACGGCGCCGCCGACCGGAAGCAGCGCCGCCATGCCGGGGAACCGGGTGGTCTCGTCGAACATGACCGCCGCGGCAACGATGGCGGCAAGGCCGAGCCACGTCAGGGCTGCGGTCCCCCGTGCTTTCGCCAGGCGTTCGGCGGCCAGGGCGACCAGGGCGCCGGCGGCCAGTTCCCAGGCGCGGGCCTGGATGCCGAAATACGCCCACGGCTGCGAGTGCCCTGTCTGCCACACGCACACCGCGAAGGACACGACGCCCAGCAGGGTCAGCGCGATCGCGGCGCTCCGCCGGCTCGCCCTGCGGGTGGCGGCGGCGACCAGCAGCAGCGGCCAGATGAAGTAGAACTGCTCCTCGACCGCGAGGGACCAGAAGTGCTGCAGCGGCGACGGCTCCAGCTCCGCGGACAGGTAGTCGGTGCCGAGCACGGCGAGCCGGACGTTGATGCCGTACGCGGCGGCGGACAGCGCGTCGAACACCACCGCCTTGGCCTGCACCGGCGACATCCAGGTCCACGCGGCGGCGACGGTGGCGATGACGACGACCGTCGAGGCGGGCAGCAGGCGGACGATGCGCCGGCCGTAGAACGCGCCGAAGCCGATCCGCCCGGTGCGCTGCAGCTCCCGGAACAGGTGCAGGGTGATGAGGAACCCGGAGATCACGAAGAAGACGTCGACGCCGACATACCCGCCGTGCACGAGCCCGAGCCCGGCGTGGTTCGCGACCACCAGCAGGACCGCGACGGCGCGCAGCCCCTCGATGTCCGGGCGGAACCGGTCCTGAGGCTGCTCCGGCGCTCTCGTTTGCGCGGTTCGTGCTTCCGGTGCCGCTCGGTAGGGCTCATAGGTGGCGTTCCGGCTCGGCACCGGGACACGGTACCGGGTGCCGCGTGCTCGCCCTCGGCCAGGTGACGTGGCTCACTGCCGCGGGTCCCCCGTTGGCGTGACGCTGCGGTAGTCCACGTCACAATCCGTAGTTGTCGCTGGTAGGGGCTCGTAGCTTCGGTGGTGTTGGTGCTGGCTTCGCCGACGTGCTGTCCACCGAGGCCACCCGCGCCGGGTTGCCTACCGGGGCCACGCTCGCAGGCGCTGCCTCAGCTCGCTGACCCGTTCGGGGGTCAGTCCGTAGTACGCGAACCGGCCGTCGTCGAGGCGGTCCAGGTAACGACCCGCGGCGTGGACATCGTCGTCCTCGAGGCCCGGGTCCTGCCGGCGGGCGAGCTCCAGCAGCTGCCCCACGTCGTAGTGTTGCAGCGCCGCGGCGACGTCGATGTAGTCGCGGACCTCCCGCCGGTTGACCAGTGCCGCGACCTTCGTGGCGATCAGGTCGTCGCGGTGCATGACCGGCCCGACGTCCATCATGACCGGGCTCTCGGTCCGGTCCAGCCGGCTCAGCGTCAACCGCACGGTCCGGTCACCGTCACCGACGGTGAACTCGCGCTGGTCGAAGCCCGCGAACAGGTCGAGGAGGTCGTCGGCTTCCTCTTCCTCGACGGTGTACCCGGACGCGCGCAGCGCCTGGCAGACCGCGTCGGCGGCCTGGCCGGCGCCGCCGTCCGTGTCGGTGAACAGGTCGACATCCTCAGTGGGCCTGCTGACGAGCCCGCTCATCAGCCACGCGAACCCGCCACCGAGCACGAACCCGTGCCGCTCCCCCACCGCGAGCGCGATCCTGGCAACCTCGGTGTAGAACGGGTCCGTCGTCTTTCCGGGTTCGGTGGCTTTGTCGGTCACCTTTGGTTACCGCAGGCGGAGCTGCTGGTGGCGGGCCTCCCACGCCAGGCGGACCCCGCGCGGCAGGTTCAGCTCCGGCCACACCCTGACCAGCCGCCGCCCGTTGACCCAGCGGCGCAGCTCCTCGAGGCGGATCGCCTCACGCAGCACGTTCTCATACATCCACAGCAGCAGATCGGGATTGTCGAGGTCGAAGTCCCGCCGCGGGTTCCACATCAGCCGCTGCGGCAGCTCAACCACCCCACGGACCGGCCCGCGCAACTCGGTCAGCGTCCGGGAGACGAGCGCCGGGCGGTGCGGCCGCGCGAGAAACGCGACGCGTCCCGGATCCGTCTCGTCCTGCATGCCCGACCCTCTCCCGATCCCTTGCCTGGCGGTAGTGTACCGCCGCCCACCACCCCTCAGCCCCTGCGTGCCCCCACGGTCGCTCAGTGTCGCCGTATGCTCGTCGGGTGCTGATCTACGACACCGCGCACCCCCAGTAGGGCCGCACCCTGCGGCCCTGATTGGGGCCGACCATGTCACGCACCGACCACCACACCCCGTCCTGGACCCGTGCCACCTGGTGGTATCCGCTACACCGCTGCGCCGCGCTCTGCACCACTGACTACCCCGGCCCGGCCCGCCTCACTGTTCTTCCTGCTCTTCCTGCTCTTCCTTTCGGCCCCGGCATCCGCCGGGCGCGGCGGGCCTTCGCCGCGCCGACCGCCCGGTGCGACCTGCCTCCAGCACCAGACCTGCGCCAGTTCCTCGCCTCCCCGCGCCGGACCCATTGCCGCTGGCACCCGCTGCACGTGCCGGGGACCAGGTTCCTGTCCGGCCCGACCCGCGAGTTCGTCCTGACCACCTGGACCAGCCGCCAGCGCGCCCGGCTCCGCGCCGAGTGCCACCTGGCCATCCAGCAACACCGCGCCACCGGCACCGTCGACGTCGACCCGTCCACCGCCCACCACCGCCACGAGGCCCACTGACACTGGTGACGCCCGGCCGCTGTGATCATCTGCGGCGTACCATGCCGCGCGTGACCGTCTACGACATCGCCGCCCAGTTGCCTTCCATCGACGTCCTACGACAGCGATGCAAGGCACTGGCGATGCTCGACGCGATCCTCGGAGGCGACCACTACACCTACGACCCCGCCTGGGGCACCGACCAGGCCGCCTCGATGCGCAACGGCAGCGGCGAGGAGTACGACATCGTCTTCACCACCGACGGCACCTTCATCCGCGGCGTCTACCACGAGTCGCCGATGTTCGGGTACACGAATGGGCAGCTGTGGCCCGGCCTGCTCGACGGCCTCCCCGACGAGTTCAACTCCCAGGTGACCGAACCCGCCTTCAGCCACCCGGACGGCACCCTCAACGCCAGTTTCATCCTGTGGCGACGCAACGACGACGAGCGCTGGCACGCCGGCGACAACATCGACTTCTCGCCCGCCTGCGACGACGAGGTGGATCCGGACGGCTCCTGGCTGCTGGACATCCTCTTCGACGACATCGCCGAGAAGTACCGCGAGCACGCCGACGAGGTCTACCAGGTCGCCCTGCCCCGGCCCGCAATCGACCACGTCGTCGCGTTCCTGCCACTGACCGACGCCGTCATCCGTGCACTCAACCCGGAAGCCTCACCGGCGCACGTCCGAGCGGAGGCCGAGAAGCTGGGCTACCCCCTGTCGGCAGACCCCGGCGACGAGCCGAACCGGTCCACGCCCGCAACCTGAGCCGCCACAGCGAGCGGAGCATCAACGGAACCCGACCCGCACAACCATCTCCCACAATCGCCGACAACCGGAAGGATCCCCGGGGCCAGAACACGGAAATACTTCCGGTTGTCGGAAGGCGCCGTTGTTGCCGACCACAGCGCGAAGCACCCGCGCCCCTTCAAGCGAGCAAGATCGAAAAACCGTGGTGCGGACCATGCCCGCACCACGAATCGCGCGATTTGTTCGAATTTCGTTGAACCAACGGCGGTGTGGAACCACCGAATGACGACCCCGACGGCGCTGGACCATGCGAGTGCGGACCTGGCTTGGCATCACCGCACGACGGCACGGACCGAGACCACGCCACCCTGTCGCACGGACGCGCCAGCGGCCGGGCGGAACCACAAAGTCCCCGCGCCGTGTGGGCGAATATTTGAAGGTCATGCCGACCAGAACCGCGAGCCGCAACCAGCCGTAGCCGGAAAGCGGCGCGCGGGTCAGCGCACAGGCGCAGGTCAGCGGGAGTGGCGAGGCTCCACGTCGTCATGGGCGACCGCCTCGCCGCCGGCCTCGTGAGCGCCGGCCGCGTGATGCGGAGCGTGATCGGCGTGAGGCGCGGCAACGCCCTCCGCCGCGTGGGCCCCCGTGCCGGAGATGGCCACACCGCCAGCCGTCGACGCCGGTCCGGAGCTCACCGACGGCACATCCGACCGGTCACCGGCCCCGGCGCCTGCACCCCCGTTGGGCGAGAGGACGCCGACAGCGCCGCCGCGCAGCTCGCCTCCGGTAGACGCCGGCCCCGTCCCAGCCGCACCGTTGCCGGCTGAACCGTTGCCGGCCACGGCGTCCTGGGCTTCCTCCTTGGCGCGTTCCTGGGCGGCGGACATGGAGCGCAGCGGGATCTCGGGCAGGAAGAGGATGACGATGAAGCCAATGACCATGATGCCGGCGGCCACCATGAAGACGACGCTCATCGAGGAGGCGAAGCCGACCTTGAACGGGTGGGCGAGGGCGTCGGCGAGGCGGTTGACGAACGAGGTGTCGTTGAAGGCGCTGGCGCTGCCCGAGGTGCCGGCCCGGGCGATCTCCTGGAGCTGGGCGGGGTTGGCCCGGGCGGCGGCCTGGAACTCGGGGGTGGACTGGGCGGCGGTGAAGGCGTCCTTGGTCTTCTCCGGCAGGAGGCTGAACAGGACCGAGAGGAAGACCGCGGCGCCGACGGTGCCGCCCATCGAGCGGAAGAACGTCACCGTGGACGTGGCGACGCCGATCTCGCGCGGGTTGGCGGCATTCTGCGCCGCGGTGATGACCGGCTGCATGTTGCCGCCGAGGCCCAGGCCCATGAGGGCCATGACCAGCATCGTCTGCCAGAGCGGGGTGTCGGCACCGATGCGGGAGAACAGGGCGAGCGCGGCGACCATCAGCAGGGAGCCGATGATCGGGAACTTGCGGTACCTGCCGGTGCGGGCGATGACCTGGCCGGAGACGATCGAGCCGCTCATGATGCCGAGGACCAGCGGCAGGAGCATGAGGCCGGCCTCGGTGGGGCTGGCGCCCTTCACGATCTGCAGGTAGAGCGGGAGGGTCAGCAGGCCGCCGAACATCGCGATGCCGAGGATGAAGCTGCTGGTCGAGGCGACGGAGAAGGTGCGGCCCCGGAACAGGCGCAGCGGCAGCAGCGCCTCGTCCTTGTAGGACCACTCGGCGACGAGGAACAGCACCAGGCCGACGGCGCCGATCCCGTAACACAACAGGGACCTGCCGGAGCCCCAGCCCCACTCGCGGCCCTGCTCGGCGACGGTCAGCAGCGGCACCAGGCAGATGACCAGCGCGACCGCGCCGGGCCAGTCGATGCGGTGGTCCTGGCGGCGGTGCGGGATGTGCAGCACGCGCATGACCACGAGGAACGCGGCGAGGGCGATCGGCACGTTGATGTAGAAGATCCAGCGCCAGCCGGTGACGCCGAGGATGTCGTCCGCGCCGGCGAAGAAGCCGCCGAGGACCGGGCCCAGGACGCTGGAGGTGCCGAAGACGGCGAGGAAGTAGCCTTGATACTTGGCCCGTTCGCGGGGCGGGACGACGTCGCCGATGATGGCGAACGCCAGGGAGAACAGGCCACCGGCGCCGATGCCCTGCACGGCGCGGAACGCGGCGAGCTGGTAGACCGACCCGGCGAGGCCGCACAGGACCGAGCCGAGGATGAAGATGCCGATGGCGAAGAGGATGAACGGCTTGCGGCCGTAGATGTCCGACAGCTTGCCATACAGCGGGGTCGCGATCGTGGACGTGATGAGGAACGCCGTCGTCGCCCACGCCTGGATGGAGAAGCCGCCCAGGTCGTCGGCGATGGTCCGCATGGCCGTGGACACGATGGTCTGATCGAGGGCGGCCAGGAACATCGCCATCATCAGACCGCCCAGGATCGTGACGATCTGGCGGTGGGTCAGGGCCGTGTCGTCGGCCGTCGTCGTGCTCAAAACCATCCCCCAAACACCAAAGCCCCGTTACGAGCCGATCGCGTTCCGGAAATCACGCTACTCCATGCGAAGCAGCCCAGCGCACTCAGACACAATATGCCCGGGGTACGACAAGACTGCGGAGGTAACTGAGTGAGCGCCACGCTCGTGGTGAAGGAGCTCGCGGCCGGTCACGGCGATCGGGCGTTGTTCTCCGGACTGAACCTGGTCGTCGCGCCGGGCGACGTGATCGGCCTGGTCGGAGCCAACGGGGCGGGCAAGTCGACGCTGCTGCGCACGCTCGCCGGGCTGCTGCCGACCGAGGCGGGCGGGTTCGGGCTCAACCCGCCCAGCGCGATCATCGGATACCTGCCGCAGGAGCCGGACCGCCGGGAGGGCGAGTCGCTGCTGCAGTTCCTGGCCCGCCGCACCGGGGTGGCCGAGGCACAGCAACGGATGGACACGGCCGCGGAGCGGATCGAGCAGGATCCGGACGAATACGGCGACGCCCTCGAGCGGTGGCTCGCCCTCGGCGGCGCCGACCTGGATGAGCGCGCCGGGGCGGTCGCCGCCGACCTGGGGCTCGCGGTGGACCTGGACCTGCCGATGACCGCGCTGTCCGGCGGTCAGGCCGCCCGGGCCGGGATGGGGTCGCTGCTGCTCTCGCGCTACGACGTGTTCCTGCTCGACGAGCCGACCAATGACCTGGACCTCGACGGCCTGGAGCGGCTCGAACGGTTCGTGCAGGGGCTCAAGGCGGGCGTGGTGATCGTCAGCCACGACCGGGAGTTCCTGGCCCGCACCGCGACGGGTGTGCTGGAGCTGGACCTCGCCCAGCAGCAGGTCAACTTCTTCGGCGGCGGTTACGCGGCGTACCTGGAGGAGAAGGCGATCGCGAAGCGGCGGGCGCGGGAGGCGTACGAGGAGTACGACGACAAGAAGTC
Organism: Dactylosporangium cerinum; assembly: GCF_042653625.1. Taxonomy (NCBI): domain Bacteria; kingdom Bacillati; phylum Actinomycetota; class Actinomycetes; order Micromonosporales; family Micromonosporaceae; genus Dactylosporangium; species Dactylosporangium cerinum. The sequence continues at coordinate 266,857 of NZ_JBHSIU010000046.1, forward strand.
CGACCTCGAGGCGCGGGCCCGGATGCAGCGGGCGTGGATGGAGAAGGGCGTGAAGAACGCCCGGCGCAAGCAGTCCGACAACGACAAGATCGGCAAGAGCAAGAAGATCGAGGGGACGGAGAAGCAGGCGGCGAAGGCCCGCCAGACCGACCGGATGATCGAACGGCTCGAGGTGGTCGAGGAGCCCCGCAAGGAGTGGCAGCTGCGGATGGAGATCGCCGCCGCGCCGCGGGCGGGTGCGATCGTGGCGACGCTGAACCGGGCCGTGGTGACCCGGGGCCCGTTCACGCTCGGGCCGGTGGACCTGCAGGTCGACTGGGCCGACCGGGTCGCGATCACGGGCGCCAACGGCGCCGGCAAGTCCACGCTGCTCGGCGCGATGCTGCAACGGATCCCGCTGACCAGTGGCACCGCGGCGCTCGGCCCGGGGGTCGTGGTCGGCGAGGTCGACCAGGCCCGCGGCCTGTTCCTCAACGATCAGCCGCTGCTGGACGCGTTCTGCGCCGCCGTGCCGGACCTGCAGCCGGCCGACGTCCGGACGCTGCTGGCGAAGTTCGGGCTCAAGGCGCATCACGTGCTGCGACCCGCGGCGAGCCTGTCCCCCGGCGAGCGCACCAGGGCGGCCCTCGCCCTGTTGCAGGGCCGCGGGGTCAACCTGCTCGTCCTGGACGAGCCGACGAACCACCTGGACCTGCCCGCGATCGAGCAGCTGGAGTCGGCGCTCGACGGGTACCCGGGCACGCTGCTGCTGGTCACCCACGACCGGCGGATGCTGGCGGCGGTCCGCACGAACCGCCACATCGACGTGCGCGACGGGAAGGTCAGCGTCAGGTGAGCGACGACGAGTTCTGGACCGAGCGGCACCTGTGCACGATCACGACGATCCGGGCCGACGGGACCCCGCACGTGGCGCCGGTCGGCGTGACGTACGACCCGGGCACCGGCCTCGCGCGGGTGATCACCTCCGGCACGTCGCAGAAGGTCCGCAACGTCCGCGGCAACCCGCGCGTCGCGGTCTGCCAGGTCGACGGGCGCCGCTGGACGACCCTGGAGGGCACCGCGGTCATCGAGACGGATCCCGGCGCCGTCGCCGACGCCGAGCGCCGGTACGCCCAGCGGTACCGGACGCCCCGGCCGAACCCGGCGAGAGTCGTCATCCTGATCGCGGTGACGCGGGTGCTGGGCACCGTGCGACCACACGTGCCGGTAGGTTCGCCGGATGGGGATTCCTGACTACATCCGGGTCATGCGCACGCACATCGGTCACGACCTGCTGCTCCTGCCGGGCGTCGGCGCGATCGTCGTGGACGACCAGGGCCGGCTGCTGTTCGCCCGGCGCAGCGACACCGGCCGCTGGGCCGTCGTCGCGGGCATGGTCGAGCCCGGCGAGCAGCCCGCCGACACGATCGTGCGGGAGGTGCACGAGGAGACCGGCGTCGACGTGACGGTCGAACGGATCCTCGGCGTCGCCACCCACCCGGTGGACTACCCGAACGGCGACCGGTGCGAATACCTGAGCATCACGTTCCTGTGCCGCGCCGCCGGCGGGACCGCGCGCGTCAACGACGACGAGTCCCTCGATGTCGGCTGGTTCGAGCCGACGGCGCTGCCGGAGCTGGAGCCGTACTCACGGCTGCGGGTCGAGATGGCGTTGCGCGACGCGAAGGAGGCGTGGTTCGCCCCCGCCGGGTCGCGCCACCCGGCCCTGGTGGAGCCCTCGATGTGAGAGCCCGGTCAGATGTTCGGCGCCGGGGGCCAGCTCGGCGGCGGCGTCTGCGGGTAGCCGGGCGGCGGGTCCGTGTTGGGCGGCCCGCTCACCGGTGGTGAGAAGGGCTGCGACGGCACCTGCGGCGCGGTGCCGCCCGTGCCGGGGACCGTCCACGGCTGCGGGATCACCGGCCCCGGCTGGGCCGGGTACGTTGGCTGGCCGAACGCAGGTCCGCCCGAGGTCGGCAGCGGGGGCGGCGGGTATCCACCGGCCGACTGCGACGGAATGCCCGCCGGCGAACCGGGCGGGAAGCCGGGCGTCGGCGGCGCGAACACCGGCGGCGCGGCCGCGGCCAGCGGGGCTAGTCGGCGCCCGATGAGTTCGAGCAGCCACACCGCGATCAGTCCGACGACCGCGAGCACGCCGGTCGTCAGCAGCGCGGTCGCCGCGTTGGCACCTTCGAGCACTTCCCAGCGGCGTACCCCGTCGACAATGACGACACCGAGCACGACCCCGAACACGCCGGCCCGCCGGCCGAACAGGCTGACCCCGCCGAGGAGGACCGCGGCGAGCGCATACGGCAGCTGGCCGCTGTCGGAGAAGGCGGCGGCGCTGGTGAGACGGACCGACAGCACGCCGGACACGCCGGCCAGGACGGCCGAACCGGTGATGCCGACCAGGGCGCCGACGAGTTTCGCCGGGCGCCACCGGGCCGGGTCGTCGTCGCCGGCGACCGGGCGGTTCGCGGACAGGAACCGGCGGACGGCCGGGAGCGCGAACAGCACCCCGCCGACGACGGAGACGACGACGAACGCCGCGGCCCACAACCCGAACGTGGTGGACCTGGCGTCGCCGGTCACGGGCACGAGCCGGCCCTCGGTCGCCTCGAGCAGCGCCGCCGAGACGATGAAGCCGCCGCCGAGGGTCACGCCCCAGGCGGGCAGCGCGGTCAGCCCGGCCAGCAGGGCGAGCAGCACGCCGACCCCGGCGGCCGCGAGGACCGCGACGATGAACGCGACGGCCACGGACGTGCCGTCGTTGACCAGGTCGGCGAAGACCCAGCCGGCCAGGACGGCGATCGACCCGATCGCGAGGTTGGGGGTGGCCGTGCGCAACGACAGGGCCAGGCCGCACGCGGCGAAGCCGAGGATCGCGATCCCGGCCCACACCTGGCCCCGGGTGAACACGGCGGAGTTGGCGTTGTAGAGCCCGGCGACGACGGCGCCGGCCGCAAGCAGGAGCACCACCTCCCAGACCAGGTGCGGTGCAAGCTCACGCATGGGACGGACCTGGGTCATGCCGCGACGCTACCGTGCATCGACGAGGAGCGCTGCACACACACCGCCCGACATCATCCCCTCGGTGTGCTCTACTCTCCGCGGGTGGCCGACGATGTCGAAGACCCGGTGGCGCAGGCGCACGGTGAGCTGTCCCTGGCGCGGGTGGCGCTCGCCGAGGACGACCTCGAGCACGCGGCCGACCACCTGGCCGGCGCGATCGCCTGGGCGCCGGGCCTGCCGGAGGTGCACGAGCTGCTCGCCGCGCTGACCGCGCGCGCCGGTGGCGGGGTCGCGGACCTGTTCCCGCTGCGGGAGCCGGCGTTCATCGGCACGGTCGTGGCCCGGGCGCACGTGACGGCGCCGGCCGACCCGATCGGGTCGCTGCGGATGCTGGCGCAGGCGACCGGGTTCGACCCGGAGCAGCCGTGGGCGGACGTGAGCTGGGTGCGGGCCGTCGACCCGGCCCGCCTGGACCCGGACGAGCTGGCCCGGTTGTTCGTCGGGGTCATGCAGCGCCTCGGTGACCCGGCGCCGCCGCCGGTCGCGAAGGCGAACGAGGTGTACCTGGATCTGGCCCGCCGGTCGCTGCGCGCGCACCCGGACCATGCGCTGCTGCACGGCGCCGCGGCCGGGCTCGGGCGCCGGTTCGGCGACACCGCGGAAGCGGTCCGGTGGGGCGCCCGTGGGCACCGGCTGCACCCCGACAAGCTCACCTCGGTCTGGTACGCGTACGCCCTGCGCGCCGACGGCCGGCTCGACGCGGCGTTGAAGGTGATGCGGTCGGCCTGGCGGGCCGCCCCGCAGGAGATGGACCTGTGCGCCGACATGGCCAACTGGCTCGCCGACTCCGGTCGCGTCGACGAGGCCATCGCGCTGCTCGACGAGGGTCTGCGCGGCCAGTCGGACTACGACTGCGCCGTGCACACCGCGCAGCGGCTGCGGTTCCGGCGGGACGGGGACGTGCGGCACCTGGTGGCGCTGGTCGACTTCATCCGCGAGCACCCCGCCGTCAGCCACGAGCACTCCGACCTGGCCCAGGCGTGCGAGCGCCGCACGTGGCTCGGCCGGGTCGCCGGGCCGACGGAGGCGTCCGTGAACACGCTGCAGCGGGTGCCACCCGATCAGCGGGGCACGATGGACGGTGGCATGTCACTGTCGGCCCTGGAGGTGCCCAGCGCCCTCGCACTGCTGCGCCGTGAGGTGCCCCGGGTGGCCGTGGAGGTGGCCGGCCCGCCGCCGCAGGACCTGGTGCAGCCGCTGAAGCCGGTGCGGGTGCTGTGGCGGTATGACGCGACGACCGCCTACCCGACGGTCGAGCCGGCCGCGGCGGCGAGCCAGGCGCTGCTCGCGGGCCTGGCGGGTCCGGCGTGGCCGCATCCGGTCGCCGCCTACGACCATGCGCTGCCGCTCGGCGAGCTGCCGGTCGAGCAGCTGCTGTCGCTGCTGGTGCACCCGCCGGCCCGCCCCGAGCGCTACGCGGACCTGCCCGACGGCTGGTGGGAGCGGTCGGCGCAGGTGTTCGCGTGCCTGGGCCTGCTGCACTGCGGCGAACTGCGCAACCCGGCCGACCCCGGTGACACGACCGCCCAGCGGCGGCTGCTCACCGACATCGCGTGGGGCGTGGAGGACTGGACGACGGAGGCGGCGCTGTTCGCGTTGACGGTCGCGGCGTGGCTCGACCCGGCGTGCCGGGTGGAGGTCTGCGACACGGTCGGCCGCCGGTTCCTGGCCGCGGTGCAGGCGTCGCGGACCAGGCCGGTCACTATCCGGGACTCCCTGGCCGCGCTGGTGCGCATCGTGCCGGACATGGTCCCGGACGTGCTCGCCCTGGCCGACGAGGTGACCGGCGCCGCCGCGCCCAAGCCGGCCGCCGCGCCGTCGCGCTTCGGCCGGCTGTTCCGGCGGCGTCAGCAGTAGCGGTACACGTCGGTGCTGCGGTTCATGGCACTGCCGACGTAGTCGATCGAGCGGTACCCGACCCCGACGGTGAACAGGCCGGTGCCGTAGTCGAAGAACTGCGCGGCGCCACGGCTGAGGTTGTAGTACGCGGACTCGACCCGGTCCTGCCAGCCGTACGGGGCCAGGCTCTGCCAGCCGCAGGACGACAGCTTGCCGCGCGGGTAGCCGAAGTCGGGCCGGTCGTAGAAGCAGAACCAGCCCGCGGGGCAGTCGGCGTACGCCGTGGTGTGCTCCGGCGGTTCGATGGTGACGACGAACGTGCCGCCGGCGTAACTGATCTCGTTGGCGCCCACCAGGGTGCCGCCGGGGTGGGCGGCGAGGTAGGCGGCGGCGCCCGGGCGCACGGGTGCCGCAGCGGCGGGCGCGGCGGTGACGGCGAGCGCCGCCAGCACCGAGCAGGACAGAGTCAGGGTACGGATCATGGCTGAACCCCCACGTTTCAGCGGACCGGGACGCGGTGCGACGACCGCGCACCCGGCGGATCCCCCCGGAACGTCACTGGTGCACGCCGTCGCCGCGACCGTAGGCGGCGACGCTGCGTGGTCACCAGGACCACGTGCAGACTGCGACATGAATGAATATTTGCGGGCAACGGCCCTGGTCATCCCGCGTGTGGATTATCCGTGATTTATAAATCGATCGTACGGACCGTAATGGCCGGGCGCGCGTAGGCCGACCTGCGCGGCGACCACCGGGCCGGCGCCGGGTGGTGACCGACGGTCACGAACGATCCGGGCGGGCGGGGCCCGGATCCGAATCTGCAACTTGCAGATCAGGCCGGCCGGTCGTCGTAGAACGCTTCGAGGAACACGACGTCCTCGATGGCGTCACCGCCGCCGCCGGGCCAGGGCCCGGACGTCTCGTGCGCCAGGAGCCGGCCGTCGAGGAGGCCGAAGATGAGGGTCTCCCGCCTGCCGTCCGCCTGGTCGGCGCTGACCGCGAGGCCGGTCCGGTCGATCCGGTCGGTGGCCTGCCCGCGCAGCGTGATACCGGGCAGCCGGGCGAGGAGGCGCAGCACGGCCGCCCGTTCGGCGGGGCTCAGCGGGTACGTCTCGCAGAGGTCGGCGACGCCGAGCAGCAGCCGCGGCGGGCCCATCCGCTCCGGGCGGCGCCCGGCGAGGACCTGTTCGAGCAGCACGAGGTCGGTGGTCGGCGGTCCGGCGGCGCCCCGGGGCGGTCCCGGCGGCAGCGGCTCCGGGCTCGGGGCGGTGATGACACCGTTCAGCGCGACCTGGATGACCCGGCGGCCCGACGCGGCCGGTGACCAGGTGAGCCACTCCTCCGTGATCTTGCCGGGCGCGGCGGCGTCGGTGGTGTCGACGCTGCGGAGGCTGCGGTGCAGGTGCGCATACGTGCCGCCGGGTGCCGCCGGGAGCCGCGCGACCTGGTCGGCGAGGTCGTTGAGCGCCCTGGCCGCCGCTTCGCCGGTCGCACCGGTCGGCGCTGCGGGCGCGACCGGGGACGGCGTGCCCGGCCCGGTCGACGTGGGGCGCGGGGTGGTGCCGTCGAGGTCGCGCTTGCCGCGTCCGCCGGCGACGGTGTAAACGATGCCGAACGTCGCCAGGATCAGGATCGCCCCGGCGCCGGCCAGCACGGATCGCGGCCACGTCCGGCCGTCCGGCGTTTTCGCCGGCCCAGGCGGCGCACCGGCCGGCAAGGACGGCGCCGCAGCCGGCAAGGAGGGCGCCGCAGCCGGCAAAGGCGGCGCCGCCACCAGGGAGGCTTCGGGCCCGGACGGGACCGCGCCGCCCGACGGGGATTCGGGCGTCGGCGGGAACCGGAGCAGCTTCTGCTGCCAGTGCCGGACGTCCAGGGCCGTGCCACCACCGAGATAGACCGTCCACAGCAGGATCCGGTCGTCGCACGGCTCGGCGAGGAGCTCCCCGGCCGCCGGCACCGGCTGCGACACCGGCACGCCGGCCGCCACACCCTCCACACCCTCGCGTTCGGCGTCGTCGCGGCGCGACAGCAGCTCCCGCTCGTCGACGCCCTCGACGGCGAGCAGCTCGCGGACCGCCGCCGCCAGCGCGGCCCGGTCCGTCACCGAGGACAGGTCCGGCCGGAAGCGCGCCGCCCGGTGGGCGGACGAGTCGTAGTCGTCCTTCCAGTCCGCGATCGCCGCGGCGTCCAGCCCGCAGCCGCGCAGGTAGTCCGCGACGTTGTCCCAGGTGGGCAGCTCGCGGCCGCCGTCAACCTTGGACATCGTGGTCGGGTTGCTCCGCCCGTGCGCCAGGTCGACGCGGCGCGGCCGGCCGGAGTCGGCCAGCAGTTTGCGCAGCTTGCGGGCGAACTGCGCGACCGGCCCGTATCCCTTGACGGCGTTGAGGGGCCGGCCACGGTTGCTGCCGGACGACTTCGGCGGCCGGGTGGGCCTGGACCCCGCGGGCGGCTCGGGCATCGTTCCGGCTCGCTTTCGTTACGGCACTCCCGGCGGTGCGGGGTGCGCGTCGAGAGGAGGCGCCCTGCCGGAGTTCGTCAGGGCGCCGCCTCACCGGGTTCAGCGGTCTCTGCGTGCTCTGCGTTGCTAAGGTCTTCGCGCGGGATCAGCGCCGGGATGCCCGACGGTTGCAGCCGTCCTGAGCGCATCCAGACATGCGGCATATTGCCACCGGGATCCAGAAGTCCGCCAGTCGTGCGCGGGGCGCATTGTTGACACATCGGCGCCGGGACCCGCCCGCCGGCGATCGACGATCATTCCCCGACGGTGGGCCGGGTGGTGGAGCGACCGGCGCCGACCGGCCCATCAACGGTCAGCATATCGGCGCCCGTCGCTGGCTTACCCTCCGCCGGAACTGCGCCGTCGGACCTTGGTCGGGCAGACAACAATGCGGTAACGTCGCCGCATTCGGTAGCGCTGTCGTCACGCGGACCGAGGTGCTCCCGGTCCGGCCTTTTCAGGGGTTCAGCGGTCTCGGGACGGGGGTCTTCCGTTGCAGCGGGAGGCCCCCACTGCGTCGCGGCCCGGTGGATCCGGAACCACCGCCCGTACGCGCCGCCGGTGGACGCGCCATCCTTGCGATCATCCATCTGATCCTCCTTGATCATCTGGGTCGGTGCGGTGTTCCGCACGTTCGACCCAGCGATGATCGAGGTCACGATCCGTGTATCGCAAGCGATCTAATATCAGGGAATTCCGCCACCTGCGAAGACCTTTCGCACCCGAACGAATAATCGACGGAAGTGCAGGTCGCGGCGGCGGCGCCGGGTTACCGGAGAAACAATTCGAGTTATAAGTCGCCGGGGTGGAAACGCCGCTGGCCGGCGGGGGGACCGCCGGCCAGCGCGTGAGGTACGGGAGAGTCACCAATAGTGGCGTCGCCCGGCGAGCGGACGGCCGACGGCGCCGAGGATCCAGAGCACCGCTCCCACGATCAGCAGCACGATGCCGATCGTCTCCAGGATGCCGACGTGCAGGAAGAGCCCGAGCAGGAACAGGATCAGGCCAAGGACGATCATCTTCAGCTCCCGGGGAGGAGGGGTGTTCATGGACAACCTTCAGATACCCCTCCCCCGCCTCGGCTGAAACACGGATCACCCGCGGCGGCCCCGGCGGGCGCGGATGTAGTCGGAGACGACGTATCGACCCAGGTCCCCGGCTTCCGGGGTGAAGACCCGGCCGCCGCTGCGGCGGGCCACGGCGTCGACGAACCGGCGCAGGCCCGGATCCTCGCCGAGCATGAACACGTTGAGCACGGCGCCGTAGCGGGTGAGCTGATCGACCTCGTGCACGGTGGAGGTCACCGTCTCGCGGGTCGACGGCCAGTGGAAATAGGACGTGCCGTCGTCCAGCAGGTGTGCGGTCGGCTCGCCGTCGGTGACGACGAGGACGACCGGGTCGGAGCCCGGGTGCCGGCGCAGGTGCCGGCCGGCGAGCATGAGGGCGTGCTGCAGGTTGGTGCCCTGCACGTAGTCCGGTTCCACGGCGGCGAGCTCCTCGACGGACAGCTTCGTCGCGTACCGGCCGAAACCGATGATCTGCAGGGCGTCCTGCGGGAAGCGGGTCGCGACGAGGTGCGACAGCGCCAGGGCGGCCTGCTTCATCGGGCCCCACCGGCCGTCGGCCATCATCGAGAAGGACAGGTCGACGCAGAGCGCGACGGCCGCGGAGACCCGCCGCTCGGTCTCGGCGATCTCGAAGTCCTCGACGTCCAGGCCGATCGGCAGGACCGCGGTGCCGCCGGTGGCCTGGCGGCGGACCGCGTTGCCGATGGTGCGGACCACGTCGATGGGCTGCTCGTCGCCGTACTGCCAGCGCCGCGACGCCCCGGTCAGCTCGCCCGCGGCCCCGGCGTCGCGCAGGTCGTGCTGGCCCTTGCGGCCGGCGGCGAGGTCGGCGAAGACGGTGCGCAGGGCGGTGCCGCCGAGCCGGCGCAGGGCCTTCGGGCTGAGCGTCAGCCCGTCGGCGCCGCGGGTGACCCAGCCCTGCCGGCGCAGCTGCTGCTCCAGCTCCCGCAGCCGGCGCAGGTCGTCGGCGGCGGACCGGCCGAGCTGCCGCTCGACGGCCTCGACGTCCACGTCGTCGAGGGTGGCCCCGGGGTGCTCCTGGCCGAGCTGGTCGAGCAGGTCGTCGAGGTCGCCGATCTCCTCGAGGGCGCCGGCCGCCTCGCCGTAGCCGAGGTCGCGCTGCCCGCGGACCCGTTCGCCGCGGCCCCAGTTGAGGTCGGGGCGCAGCGAGCGCAGGTTGTCGGTGAGGGCGGCCATCTCCCCGGCGAGGCTGCCGAGGGACTGCTCCATCAGCGCCTGCAGCTCTTCGCGCTGCTGCGGGCTGAGCGAGCGCAGCAGCCGCTCCCCGGCGGCGGCGCGGCGGGCGAGGGCGTCGATGAGCTCCTCGACGGTGCCGGGCTGCTCCGGGAAGAACTCGCCGTGCTGGGCCATGAACTGCGCGAACGCGTCGTCGGTGTTCTCCCCGCGGGCGTGCTTGCCGAGCAGGGCGTTGAGGTCCTGCAGCATCTCCCGCATGCGTTCCTGCATGGCCGGGTCCTGCAGGGCCTCCTTCATCCCCTGGAACCGCTGGCCGAGGACCTCGTTGCGGAGCTGGTCGAGGATCTGCTGGTACAGCGCCCGCGCCTCGGGCGATGTCCATTGATATTCGGACAGTTCCGAAACAGCCTTCGACGTCGACCGGGGCAGGTTCGCCAGCTGCGCCTCGGCGAATCGGGCGTCGTCGGAGTCCAGCGCGGCCAGGGCGTCGCGTTCCGTGGCAACCGCCTGGTCGAGCAGCTGCTGGGCGCGGGTCACGGCACCGTCGAGGTCGCCGCGGCGCATCGCCTCGCGGCGCAGCCGCCGGGCCCGGGCGAGGAGGTCGTCCAGGCCGCGGCCGCCGTCGGGGCCGTTGCGCAGCAGGTTGCGCAACGCCTCCCGGAGGCTGCCGCCGTCGAGGACCTCGGCGCCGACCTGGTCGACGGCGGCGCGCACGTCGTAGGGCGGGGCGAGCGGGTCGGGCCCGCCGCGCCACGCCCCGTAGCGGAACCTGTTGTGGCGCACGTGCTCAGCCTCCGTAGACGGTGCGGCCGTCCTCGGTGAGATCCTTGGACAGCCGTCTGGTGAGGTGCAGTCCTTCCAGGACGAACTCGATGCCGGCGGCGGCCTCGCCACGGCTGGGCGCGTCGCCGAGGCCGAGCCGTTCGAGGACCTTGGCCAGGCCGGGCACGGTGCCGACCTGCTGCAGGATGTCGTCGGCGCCGGCCAGCTCGCCGGTCTCGATGACCGCACCCTCGGCGACCAGGTCGGTGAAGCCGGACAGGTCCAGCCCGGCGAGCCGGGACCGGAACGTGTCCGCGGTCGCGGTGCGCAGCAGGTGGGCGAGGATCTCGATCTCGCGGCCCTCCTCGCCGCTGTCGAACTCGACCTTGCCGCGCAGCGTGCTGGTGACCGACACGGTGTCGCCGACCCGGGCGACCGGCTTGTCGTCGCCGAGCAGCCCGCCGCGGCGCAGCGCGGACGCGGCCACGGTCTCGGCGGCGGCGATCGCGAACCGGGCCGACACGCCGGAGCGCGAGTCGACGGCCGGCGATTCCCGCACCGCGCGGGTGAACCTGGCCAGGACCTCGATGACGTGGCCCGGGACCTGCGCGACCAACTGCGCCTCCTGCTGGATCAGGTCGGTCTCCAGCTCCAGATCGAGGGGGTAGTGGGTGCGGATCTCGGCGCCGAACCGGTCCTTGAGCGGCGTGATGATCCGGCCGCGGTTGGTGTAGTCCTCCGGGTTGGCGCTGGCCACGAGCAGCACGTCCAGCGGCAGCCGCAGCTGGTAGCCGCGGACCTGGATGTCGCGCTCCTCCAGCACGTTGAGCAGCGACACCTGGATGCGCTCGGCGAGGTCCGGCAGCTCGTTGACGGCGAAGATGCCGCGGTTGGTCCGCGGGACGAGTCCGAAGTGGATGGTCTCCGGGTCGCCGAGGGTCCGGCCCTGCGCCACCCTGATCGGGTCGACGTCGCCGATGAGGTCGCCGACGGACGTGTCGGGGGTGGCCAGCTTCTCGCCATACCGCTTCGAGCGGTGCAGCCAGTCCACCGGCAGCGCGTCGCCGGCCTCGAGCGCGAGCCGCCGGGACGCGGGCGTGATCGGCTCATACGGGTGCTCGTTGAGCTCGGACCCGGCGATGACCGGGGTCCACTCGTCCAGCAGCGACACGAGGCCGCGGATGACCCGGGTCTTGCCCTGGCCGCGCTCGCCGAGCAGGACCAGGTCGTGGCCGGCCAGGATGGCCCGCTCGAGCTCGGGCAGGACGGTGTCTTCGTAGCCGACGATGCCGGGGAAGCGGGGCTCGCCGGAGCGCAGCTTGGCCAGGAGGTTCTCGCGGAGCTCTTGCTTGACGGTGCGGAACCGGTGGCCGCTCGATCGCAGCTCGCCCACGGTGCGGGGCAGGTCCAAAGGCTGGGTCACCGTCTGAACGTAGCGCGGTTACGTTTCCATCGGCGAAACGGACCGGAACTCCTCCAGCAGCCGGGTGCGGACCGCGGCGACGGCAGGGGCGAGCGGGCCGTCGCGGTGCGCGAGGAACAGTGTGTTCAGCGGCGGCACCGGCGGCTCGTGCAGCAGGACGAGCCGGCCCACGTCCAGGTCCGCGCGGACCAGGTATTCGGGCAGCACGCTGCAGCCACCGCCGGCGAGCACGAGCGCGCGCACGGCGTGCAGGTTGGGCACCACCACGTCCGCGGTGCGGTGCTGCTTCTGGTCGAAGACGCTGCGCCAGTACCGCCGGATGATCGGCAACTCCTCGGCATAACTGACGAGCGGGGTGGACGCGACATCGCACCGCCGGGCGGCGACGAGCACGAACTCCTCGTCATACAGCGGATCGGCGCGCAGTTGGCGGCGGCGGGGGCGGCTGGTCAGGACGGCGAGGTCGAGGGCGCCACCCGCCAGGGCGTCGGCGAGGTCGTCGGACAGGCCCAGCGTGACCCGCAGCTTCAGCCCGGCGGCGACGAGCCCGGCGAGCGCCGGCAGGGCCAGGTCGGTGAGGAACTCGGCGGCGCCGCCGAGCCTGGCCGTGCCCTCCTCGGGGCGTTCGGCGACGCCGGCGAGGTCGTCGAGCGGCCCGGCGATCTGCCGGGCCAGGAGGTCCGCGGCCGGGGTCGGCGTGACGCCGCGGGGCTGCCGCACGAACAGCGGCCGTCCCAGCGCCGCCTCCAGGGCCTGCAGCTGGGCGGTGACGGTCGGCTGGGACAGGGCGAGCCGGCGAGCGGCGCCGGTCACCGAACCTTCCCGGTGCACGGCGAGGAACGTGCGCAGCAGATCCAGCGAGAGTGCCATAGGATTTCCGATGGTACCGGCCTCGTCCGGCTATTGGCGCCGATGGCATCCGGTGCGGCAGGCTGGCCGCCATGACAACGACTCTGATCGTCCTGACCAGCCACGCGACCCTCGGTGACACCGGCCGGAGCACCGGTTTCTACGTGTCGGAGGCGGCGCACCCGTGGGAGGTCTTCACCAAGGCCGGCCACACCGTGTCGGTGGCGTCGGTCCTCGGCGGCGACCCGCCCCGCGATGGCGAGGTGGCCGGCCACGAGGACTTCCTGGCGTTCCTGGGCCACGACACCCCGGCCGTCGGCGACCTCGACCCGACCCGGTTCGACGCGGTGTTCCTGGCCGGCGGCCACGGCACCATGTGGGACTTCCCGGACAGCCCGGCGCTGCAGTCGTTGGTGCGGCAGGTGTACGAGCAGGGCGGCGTCGTCGGTGCCGTCTGCCACGGTCCGGCCGGACTGGTCGGCGTCACGCTGACCGGCGGCGGGCACCTGGTCGCCGGCCGCGACGTGGCCGCGTTCACCGACGAGGAGGAGCACGCGGTCGGGCTGGCCGACGTCGTGCCGTTCGCGTTGCAGCGGCGCCTCGAGGCGCTCGGGGCGCGGCACACCGGCGCGGCCCCGTGGCAGCCGTGGGTGGTCCGCGACGGGCGCCTGGTCACCGGGCAGAACCCGGCCAGCGCCACCGGCGTCGCCGAGGCGATGCTCGACGCCCTCAATGAGCGCTGACGAGCGCTGAGGCATCAGCGGCGCATCACGTCGAGCCAGGAGGTGAACCCTCCCCAGCCGGCGGTCGGGTCGTGCTCCTGGTAGTACTCGACCGCCGGTTCCCGGCCCATCCGGGCGAAGGCGACGCCGAACAGCACGACGACGCCGATCACGGCGACCGACGACAGCGCGGTGTACCACACCGGCAGCAGCGTCTCGTAGAGGGCGACCTGGGCGGCGGTCTGCGCCCGCACCAGGTTCTCCGGGCTGAACACCACGCCCAGGAGCAACGCGACGGCCGACAGCAGCGCCGCGCCGCCGACAAGCGACCGTGAGGTGTCCCTGCGGCGCGGGACCGTGAGCGTGGCGAAGCCCAGCAGCAACGCCACGGACCCGGCGAGCGCGACCGCGGCGGCGATCCGCAAGCGCATCGATGGGGCGACGTCGAAGGTCTCGAGGGCCCCGCACACCGCGGTGCAGGCGTCGTCGAACCGGGCGAGCACGACCGCGGCCGCGACCGCCTGCCCTGCGACCAGCGCAAAGCCCGCGGCGGCCAGCCAGAACGCCTGGCGCACCGGGCGCGGCGCCGGGCCCGGCCGGTGCCCGGGGGTGGCGCCGTTCTGGACCACGTCGTCAGCCATCGGGCACAGGATAGGGCCGGGTCACGGCGCGCGCGATCCCTCGTTTGCAGCGGTCGCGGGCCGAGCGTTCCAGGCCGCGACCGGGCCGTGGTAGTGGTAGTACTCGTAGGCCGGCTCGCGGCCCATGACGACGAACGCGACGGCAAGTGCCAGCAGGGCGCCGGAGACGGCGATCGACGACAGCACCGAGAACCACATCGGCAACACCAGGTGCAGGTGCGCCTCCTCGGCGGCGCCGTAGGCCAGCAGCGCGTTGTCGGGGTTCATCACCACGCCCAGGAGCAGCCCGACCGTGGCGAGCAGCGCGGTAAGGCCGACGAGCGGGCGGGTCCCGGCGGACTTGCGCGGGACGGCGAGGGCGACACCGGCGAGCAGCAGCGCGAGGCCCGCGCTGAGGACGGCGGTGAGCGCCAGCCGGGTGTGCATGCTGTCCAGCTGGAGCTGCTCGAGGACGGTCCACGGGGCGTGGGCCGTCACGGTCGTGTCGAAGCGGCCGAGCAGCACCGCCGCCGTGGCCGCCTCCGCCGAGATCAGCACGATGGCACCGATCACCAGCCAGAACGCCTGCCGGACCGGGCGCGGCGCCGTGGCGAGCCGGCTCGCCCTGGTCAGTGCCGGCTCACGATGTTGAGCCACGAAATGAAGCCGCGCCACGTCGCGGTCGGGTCGTGGTGCTGGTAGTAGTCGAGGGCCGCGTCCCGGCCGAGCCGGGCGAAGGCGACGCCGAGCAGGACGATCACGGCGGTCACCGTCGAGCAGGTCAGGGCCGTGAACCACACCGGCAGCAGCGTCTCGAGGTGGGCGAGCTCGTCGGCGTCGCCGGCGAGCACCGCGCCGTCCGGGCCGACCACGATGCCGAGCAGCAGCGCGCCGGCGAGGACCACGGCGGCGCAGCCGACAACCGTGCGGGTGCGGGTGGAGCGGCGCGGAACGGCGAGGGCGGCACCGGCGAGCAGCATGGACATCCCGGCGCCCAGGATGGCCGCGCCGACCAGCCCGGCGTGCAGGCTGTCGGCCTGGGCCTGCTCGCTGAACGTCCACGGTCCGTGCGCGTCGTAGGCGGCGCCGAAGCGCAGGAGCAGGACCACGGTCGCCAGGGTCTGGCCGGCGAGCAGGACGAACCCACCGGTGACGAGCCAGAAGGCCTCCCGCACCGGTCTGCTCGGCGGCTTGCCACGTGCCATCGCCTTCAGCGTACGGCCGGCGACCGAGCGTGGTCCATATCACCTCAGGGCCAGATGCCGGGTGGTTGGCGGCCGGGCGGCGACGCATGGGGCAGGATGGACCGCGACACACACCGAATCCCGCCGAGGAGTTATCGCATGGCGCTCAGCAAGCCCGACGTTTCCCTGCCCGACGGCCCGCCGCCGGCGGACCTGGTGATCGAGGACATCACCGTCGGTGACGGCGCGGAGGCCCAGCCCGGTCAGCAGGTCAGCGTCCACTACGTGGGTGTGTCACTGTCGACGGGCAAGGAGTTCGACGCATCGTGGAACCGTGGCGGCACCTTCGACTTCGGGCTCGGCCAGGGCCAGGTCATCGCCGGCTGGGACCAGGGCGTGGCCGGCATGAAGGTCGGCGGCCGGCGCAAGCTGGTCATCCCGCCGCACCTGGGCTACGGCAGCCGGGGCGCCGGCGGTGGCCTGATCAAGCCCGGTGAGACGCTCGTCTTCGTCGTCGACCTGGTCGGCACCCGGTAGATCGTCATACCCGTCTGTGGGTCCGGTATTCCCCACCGGACCCACAGATAGGAATGCGGTAATTCACAGCGTTCCCCAAGCCCAGCTCGGACATCGAGGTGGGATGCTGGACCATCGGCGTCGGCCGGCACTCTTTTTCACCATGTCATAACGCCATAAAGGGGTGTGCAGATGACAATGCAGTCGGCGGCACCGCGCGCGAAGCGGATTCTCATGATCGGCGCACCGGGTGCGGGCAAGGGCACCCAGGCGCAGCTCATCGCGCAGCAGTTCGGCATCACCCACATCGCCAGTGGCGATCTGCTCCGCAAGAACATCGCTGAGGGCACGACGATCGGCCGCACGGTCGAGGAACTCGTCAACAAGGGTGAGCTGGTCCCCGACTCGATCATCATGGACATGCTCCGCAAGCCGGTCCTGGCCGCGAACGCCGGCGGCGGCTACGTCCTGGACGGCTTCCCGCGCACCGTCGAGCAGGCCGAGGCGGCCTACCGCACCGCCGGCGACCTCGGCGTCGGTGTGCAGATCGCGATCCACCTCGAAGTACCCGAGGACGAGCTGACCCGCCGGATGCTGGCCCGGGCCCGCGGCAAGGACGACACCGTCGACGTGATCAAGCACCGGATCAAGGTGTACGAGGAGAAGACCCGCCCGCTGCTCGACTACTACCAGCAGCGCGAGCTGCTGATCCAGGTCAACGGCGCCCGCCCGGTCGGCGAGGTGACGTGGTCGATCGTGGTGCAGCTGCAGCGGGCGTTCAAGCAGCGGCCGTCCGCCGGCCGTACCACCGCCGCACCGGACCGCGCGGTCGCCTGACGCCGCTCAGTGATTCGGTGAAAGCCCGGCCTTCCGGCCGGGCTTTCGTGCGTCACGCCGACAGTGCCGCCGACACGACCCCGCGGGCCTCCTGCTGGATGCGCTCCAGGTGCTCCGGGCCCTGGAACGACTCGGCATAGACCTTGTAGACGTCCTCGGTGCCGGACGGCCGCGCCGCGAACCAGCCGGACGCGGTGACGACCTTCAGCCCGCCGAGGGCGGCGCCGTTGCCGGGGGCGGCGGTGAGCTTCGCGGTGATCGGCTCGCCGGCCAGCTCCGTCGCCGTCACCTGCTCCGGCGACAGCTTGCCCAGCACCGCCTTCTCCTCGCGGGTCGAGGCGACGTCGATCCGCGCGTACGCCGGAGCGCCGTGCCGCGCGACCAGGTCGGCGTAGTGCTCGCTGGGCGACCGGCCGGTCGTCGCGATGATCTCGGCCGCGAGCAGGCAGAGCAGCAGGCCGTCCTTGTCCGTGGTCCAGACCCCGCCGTCGCGGCGCAGGAACGACGCGCCGGCGCTCTCCTCCCCACCGAAGCCGACCGACCCGTCCAGCAGGCCGGGCACGAACCACTTGAAGCCGACGGGCACCTCGATGAGAGTGCGGCCGAGGTCCGCGGCGACCCGGTCGATCATCGAGGACGACACGAGCGTCTTGCCGATCGCGGCGCCCGCCGGCCAGCCGTCGCGGGCCCGGAACAGGTACTGGATGGCGACGGCGAGGAAGTGGTTGGGGTTCATCAGCCCGGCGTCGGGGGTGACGATGCCGTGCCGGTCGGCGTCGGCGTCGTTGCCCGTCGCCACCTGGTAGTCACCCCGCTTGCCGATCAGCAACGCCATCGCGTTCGGCGACGAGCAGTCCATCCGGATCTTGCCGTCCCAGTCCAGGGTCATGAACCCGAACGTCGGGTCGACGTCCGGGTTGACCACGGTCAGGTCCAGCTTGTGCCGTTCGGCGATGGCACCCCAGTACGCGACGCTGGCGCCGCCGAGCGGGTCGGCGCCGATCCGCACCCCGGCGTTGGCGATCGCGGCCAGGTCGATGGCCGACGGCAGGTCGTCGACGTACGCGGCGAGGAAGTCGAACCGGCCGGTGGTGTCTGCGGTGCGCGCCCGCTCGTACGGGATCCGCTTGACGCCCTGCAGCTCGTCGGCGAGCAGCGCGTTGGCGCGGTCCTGGATCCACTTGGTGACGTCGGTGTCGGCGGGCCCGCCGTGCGGCGGGTTGTACTTGAACCCGCCGTCCTCCGGCGGGTTGTGCGACGGGGTGACCACGACCCCGTCCGCGCCGAGGTGCCGGTGGGTCAGGATCGCGTGCGACAGCGCGGGCGTCGGCGTGTAGCCGTCCCGGCTGTCGACGAGCACCTGCACCCCGTTGGCCGCGAACACCTCCAGGGCGCTGACCGTCGCCGGCTCCGACAGGGCGTGCGAGTCCTTGCCGATGAAGAGCGGTCCCGTGTACCCCTGAAGCTTGCGGTATTCGCAGATCGCCTGGCTCACCGCGACGATGTGATCCTCGTTGAACGAGCGCCGCAGGCTCGACCCGCGGTGCCCCGACGTGCCGAACGCGACCTGCTGGGCAGGATCCTCGACGTCGGGGTGCTCGGCGTAGTAACTGGTGATGAGTCGCGGGACGTCGACGAGGTCGGAGCGCTGCGCCGGTTGCCCTGCACGGGGATGGACGGACATAGCGCATACGTTGCCATGTCGGGCTGCCCGCTGCGACACGACCAGGGCAACGCCGGAAACAATCCGTCGTTACACTCCCGCGCATCGATGCCCCTTCACCCTCGTGAGGCGATGATGACCACCGCGGTTTCCATGTATGCCCGGGTCGGCGGCGGCCCCGCCATCAAGCACGTCGTCGACCAGCTGTACACCTGGATCCTCACCGACAAGGAACTCTCCCCCTACTTCGCCACCGTCACCGTCGAGTCGCTGAAGCGGCACATGGCGGCACTGCTCGCCCAGGTCCTCGGCGGCCCCGCCGACTACGACGGCCGCTCCCTGCTCGACGCGCACCGCGGCCTCGCCATCACCGACGCCCATTACACCCGCGTCGTGGACCTCGCCCTGGCGGCCCTGTTCCTGGCCCACGCGCCCCGGGACGTCGTCGCCGCGGTCGAGGACACCCTGGCCGCGGTGAAGCCGGACATCGTCGCGGCCTGAGCCACGCCGGGCCGCCCGGGGCGGCGGGCGTGGGATGATCGCCGTATGACCTGGATTGCGCCGGCGGCGCCGCCCTTCGGGGGTTCGCTCGTGGCCGACGAGCGGACCCTGCTCGAGGGGTTCCTCGACTGGCAGCGGGCGGTGCTGGTCGGCAAGTGCACCGGCCTGACCGGCGAGGAGCTGGCGCAGCGCTCCGCTCCCCCGTCGACGCTGTCGCTGCTCGGGCTGCTGCGGCACGTCACCGACGTGGAGCGGGAGTGGTTCCACACGCGTTTCCGGGGCACGCCGGTGCCGTTCCTGTACCGGCGTGCCGACGCCAAGGACGCGGCCTTCGACGAGGTCGATCCGGCCGAGGCCGAGGCCGACTACGAACGCCTGCTGAAAGAGTGGCAGTCGTCGCGGGTCTCGGTGGCCACCGCGGCGCTCGACGACGCGTTCGAGGATGAGCTGCGCGGCCCGATGTCGTTGCGGGCGGTCTACCTGCACCTGATCCAGGAGTACGCCCGGCACAACGGGCACGCCGACATCCTGCGCCAGCGCATCGACGGCGAGATCGGCTGAGGCCCGTCACCAGGTCAGGGTCACCGCCAGCGGCGCGTGATCGGATGCGGCGCTCGAACCGACCACCGGTTCGCTCGCGGTGAGGCCGCCGCGCACCAGGACGTGATCGATCTGCCGCGTCGGGTGATCCGCCGGGAACGTCGGCAGCGGCCGGAACCGGGCCAACGCGTCGGCGAAACCGGAGCCGGCGAACGCGTCCATCGACTCGTCCCCGGGCTCGATGTTGAGGTCGCCGGCGACGATCGTGGGCCGGTCACCGCCGAACCGGTTCGCGAAGTCGCTGATCTGCCGCACCTGGGTCAAGGGGGCGCGGCCCGCCGGCGGCTGGATGTGGGTGGACACGACGGCGATCTCGCGGTTGCCGGCGCGGACGATCACGCCGAGCGCCTGGGCGCCGGTCGGGGCGCCGTCCGCGCTGAGACGGACCGAACTGCGGCCGGTGACCGGCAGGTTGGTGAGCACCGCGTCGCCCCAGACGGGGTCGGCGGCCGGGGCGAACGTGTATCGCATCCCGAGCTTGCGGGCGAGGATCGCCAGGGTGTCGTGGCCGCCGTTGAGCAGCCACGCGCGGTCGACCTCGGACAGCACCACGACGTCTGGATGCTGCTGCCGCACGGCCGCCGCAGCCGCCGAAGGGTCGAACGTCCCGTCGAGGCCGAAGCCCATGCGGATGTTGTACGCCACCAGCCGCACCGAGCGCAGTTCCGGCCGCTCGGGCGGCGTCGGACCGAGGCCGATGAGCCCGAACAGGCCGGTCATCAGGGTCGACAGCACCACGTAGGACCACCGCATGTCGCGCTCATCGACGATCTCGCCCCGCCCAGCAACGGCGCAGGCCCGCAGGGCGACGTAACCGGCGACCACGACCGGCACCCAGCGGTTCGGGTATCCGAGGTCGTAGGCGGCGTAGTAGACGACCGTGGCGACGGCGAACAGCAGCATCCCGCCGAGCGTCGAGAGGCCGGTCAGCACCGGGCGGTAGGTCTCGCCCTGCCAGGTGACGGAGAGGCACCGGCCGAGCGCCCAGGCGCCGAACCCGATCGCGGCGAGGCGGAAGATCGGACCGTACCCGTGCACGGGAACGTACATGTATACCGCGACGCAGACCACCAGCAGCACACCGAAGGTGATGATCAGTCCCGGCATGAAGTTGCTCAACCGGATCATGCCGCGCCAGAAGGCCACCACCGGGAGCACGAAGAGCAGCCCCAGCCACGCGGACACGGACACCCCGATGCCGGGCCCGGCGAGATCGTCCCCCGGGGCGCCGGCGAGGTAGGACACCTCGACCATCATGGCCGCGGGCGACAGCACCACGACCGACGCCAGGAACATCACCGGTCCGGCGGTCGACCAGCCGGTGCTCAGCGTGCCGACGTCCCACGGCCGGCGGATCGCGAACACCAGGAACACCAGCAGCTCCAACGCCACGATGACGACCGCCCACCACGTGCCGGTCCAGGTCAGGTCGACGGTGCCCAGCGCCAGGTGCCCGGCGGCGGCAAGCACGATCCCGGCCGGCACCCCGGGCACCGGCGCGGCGCCGTCCATCGCCTGCACGACCAACCAGATCAGCCCACACAGCACCCCGGCCGAGGCGATGTACAACTGTGGCTGTCCACCGTGGACGAGCAGCAGCGCGGCCCGGCACCCGGCCAGCCCGACCGCCGACCCGTTCATCAGCAGCCGCCGCGGCCAGTCCGACAACCAGTCGTCCCACAGCCACACCACGGCGAACGGCAGCACGAACCACAGCAGCGCGAACCCGCCCAGGTGCGCCGGCGGGGTCGAGCCCGCCTGGCCGAAGATCGTGACGGTCGACGGCAGCCACACCCGCAGCACGTCGATGAAGAGCAGCGTCCCGAACGCGAGCATGGGCCCGCTGCGGCTCTGCCGCTCAAAGACATCCATGCCGGCTCCCCCGCGTGATCGGACCCAGTCGATGCCGAGACCGTCCCGATTCTGCCGGACCGCCCCGCACCACGGGACCCCGGCCGGTCCGACCCGGCCGGACGGACGACGGGCGGGCGTACTCAGGTGAGCTGAGTACATCGACGGATGGCGTCGGGCCCGGGGCGCGGGAACGCTGTGCTCATGGGCGATGCCGACAGCGAACGGCGATCCGCGCTGATGGCCGCGCAGCTGGCGGCGGTGTGGGCGATCGGCGCCGTCGGGCTGCCCGTCGCGGCCGGCCTGGTGTTCCTCGCCGCCTACACCAGCGGGACCGGAGCGCTCGGCGTCGGGTTGCTGGTGGCGCTGGCCGGGTTCGTCGGGCTGCTGTGGCTGACCGTCAGGGGCACGGCGGCCGCGTCGGTGCTCGGGGGCACGACCGCCGGGCAGGTGGTGTGGGCGCTGCTGGTGGCCGTGGCCGGCGGCGTGCTGTGGGGGGCCGGGTGGGCGTTGAGCGACGACCCCAGCGGGATGCTCGGCAAGGGCGGGTCGCTGGTCCTGCTGGCCAACGGGTTGCCGTTCGTCGCCGTCGCGGGTCTGCTGCTGCGCGGGTGGTGGGCCCGGCTGGCCACGATCGGGATCGTCGGGGTCGTCGCGGCGGCGATGCTCGCCGCGCCCGGACGGTCCGGCCCGCCGGAGCTGTCCGAGCGCCTCGACCAGGCGCGGCTCGACCGTGATTCGCTGTTCCTGGTCAGCATTCCCGGGTACCACCCGTCCAGCGACAGGTTCGGCGACGATCTCGGCACCGGCG
The DNA here is from genome assembly GCF_042653625.1 of Dactylosporangium cerinum. NCBI lineage: Bacteria > Bacillati > Actinomycetota > Actinomycetes > Micromonosporales > Micromonosporaceae > Dactylosporangium > Dactylosporangium cerinum. The sequence continues at coordinate 288,844 of NZ_JBHSIU010000046.1, forward strand.
TGTTCATGCCCACGGACCCGCGGGCGATCCCGGTGGCGCGCTGGATCACGATCGTCGCGTTCGACCGGGCCACCGCGGTCAAGCAGTCCGGCGGGTGTGGCCAGGGGGTGCCGGGCTCGGTCCTCGAGACCGCGGCATGCACCGTGGAACCCGACGGATGGGTCTACCGTGACGCCGGCGTGGAGCACGGCTACCAGGTCCCGGCCGGGCCGCACCTGGTCGTCGTGTCCGGGACCCGGTCCGTGCCGCGGGAGCAGCTGCGGGCCGCGGCGGCGACGCTGCGCCCGTTGACCCAGGCGGAGGTGGGCAGTTACGGCTCGCCCGGGCGGGCGATGTTCACGGTCGACGTCCAGGGCTACTCAACGCACGGCCAGGACGCCCCGCCCGGTATCGCACTCGAGTCCACCGACCCCGCCGCGACGCCGCGCAGTGTGCGGATCGAGGTCACCGTCGACCGGCTCGACTTCCCGTGCGCGCCCGCCACCTGCCCGGCGGACGCCGACGGCCTGCAGTACCGCGAGATCCAGGACCTGCACGGGTACCTCATCCGCCGCGGCACCGTCAACGTCTCCGTGCTGGGTGGCGTCGGCGTCGACCGCGCGGTGCTGCGCCGGGCCGCCCTCGACGCGCGACCGGTCACCGACGAGGAACTGTTGCGCGTCCTGCCGCCGGTGCCGCAGCGGCAGGGGCCCCTGCAACGGCTGCGCGACTGGTTCGGGTAGTTATCGGGCGGGGGTGGGCAGCGGGGCCTCGACGGTGGTGTCGGGGTCGGGCGGCAGCGCGGGACGTGGGCGGCGGCGCAGCAGTCGCAGCGCCGGCCGTTCGACGCCGTGGTGGAGGGCCATCGCGCCGAGCAGGCTGATCGAGAACACCGAGACCGTGACCAGCGCCGCAACGAGCGGATGCGCCCGGTGCGGGAGCAGGCCGAGGCGTCCGTAGGTCAGATACGTCAGGTAGGGCACCAGGTAGAACGCGAACGACAACTCACCGAGGTACCGCAGCAGCGGCCGGGTCCACACGGTCGGGACGCCGGCCAGGTCGGCGCGGGCGGCCGCGGCGACGACGAGGGTGACCGGCACCAGGGTCAGGGCGTGCTGGTTGAGCGGGTAGGGCGCTCGCAGCGCTGCGGCGGCGCCGATCGCCACCAGGACGAACGACCAGCGCAGGCCCGGCCCCCGCCACGCGCCGGCCCTGATGAGCAGCGCGATGACCATGCCGAGGGTGAACTCGGCCATGCGCACCGGCGGAAATATGTACCCGAGCCAGAGTGCCTGGGTGCGCGGCACCGTGGTGAGTGCGGCGCCGAGGACCGGGACGCCGCAGACGAGCGCGACGGCCATGGCCCACAGGCCGCCCGGACGCAGCCGGCGCAGTGCCGGCAGCAGCAGCGGGAAGCACAGGTAGAAGAACGCCTCGCAGGACAGCGACCAGCTGACCGGGTTGAGCGCGGCGAACACCGACGCCTGCGGGAACCAGGTCTGGGTCAGGGTCAGGTGCGCGGCGAGCCGGCCCGGACCGGCCCCGACGACGAGCAGCGCGAGGAGGGTGGTGACGAGCGTCGCCGGGTAGATCCTGGTGAAGCGCCGCCACCAGAACCCGGCGGCCCCTCCCCCGGGCGGGGTGGACCAGGTCAGGACGAAGCCGGAGAGCACGAAGAAGAACGACACGCCCCTCGCGCCGCCGTTGACGAGCAGCGTCCACAGCGCGGCCCGGACCGGTCGCGGCGCGACCAGATCCGGGTCGTAGAACAGCTCCAGGGTGTGCTGGCCGAACACGACGAGCGCCGCCGCCCAGCGCAGGCCGGTGAGGGCCGGCAGCCGGCTGTCGGGCTTCACGCTTGATGTTTAGCCAGTCTTCCCGGCCGGCGCACGCCAGGCCGGGAAGAATTCACCCCGATGTGACCGCTGATGACTGCACGTCACCCATGTGTTTACCGAATGGCGTCTCCTGGGCGGCCGCCGCGACCACCGCGTTCACTCCAGCCGGCGCTGGCGCCGCCGTTGCGCTCGCCGCCACGTTCGCCGCCCCGTTCGCCGCCGCGCGTGTCGCCGCGCGTTTCGCCGCGGGCCTCGCCCCTGAGGTCACGACCCTGGTTGCGCACGCCGGGCAGGCGCATCGTCAGCAGGCCGAGCGCGATGATGACCAGGCCGATGACGATGTTGTTCGCGATCGCCCCGCCGCTCGGGTAAGCGCCCAGGATGACCCACGGTGCGACGAACGTCCACACGCCGATGACCACCGGCACCCAGGTCATGCCGTGGGTGCGGCCGTACGCGATGCTGAAGCCGGCGGCGAGCGCGCCGACGACCGCCCCGCAGATGAAGTTGTTGACCGCGAGGTCGGATTCGAACATCGCGAACCCGATCACCCATGGCGACACGGCGAGGTAGAGCCCGGCTAGCAGCAACCCGCCGTCGGTCACATGCGCGGTCGGCGTCTCCGCCGCTCGGTCGTAGCGGGCCCGCAGCTCGAGGATGTCCGGGTGCTGGTCGAGGTCCGCGATCGGACGGGTCATGACGGTCCCCTTTCCTTCGTCGGAGAAGGGTTCTCTAACCCGAACGGAGCAGAACTAACCCGTGGTGGGCGCGGCGGCGGCGCTGCAGACGCCGTCCGCCGCACCCCGGTTCGCGATGGGAGCCGCGAAAAGGGTGGGCATCACCTCCAGGTGGATCGATAGCCGTCGCGACCATAGGTGAATTCGGAGGCGCTTGTCCCGGGAGCGCTCCCATGCCAGAATCAGCGCCACCTCGCGTCTGGGAGCCGACGGGGCACACGCAGCGACTGGCTTATGTCACAACGCCGCCGCGCTGTCGCGTGCCCTCTCCCCGCCCCCGAAACTTTCACGAGGAGCACCCCAGACATGACCACCCGGAATCAACGCCGGCTGCGTGCCGCGGCCGTCGGCCTCCTGGCCGCCGGCACGCTGTTCGCCCTGCCGGCCGGGATCGCGCACGCCGCCACCGGCTGCTCGGTCGTCTATTCAGTCCGCAGCCAGTGGCCGACCGGTTTCACCGGCGACCTCGTGGTGAAGAACCTCGGCGATCCGTTGACGAGCTGGAACGTCAGCTGGACCTTCGCCGGCAACCAGCAGCTGCAGCAGAGCTGGAACGGCGACTTCACCCAGACCGGCGCCAACGTCACGATCCGCAACGCCGCCTGGAACGGCAGCCTGCCCAGCAACGGGACCGTCAACCCCGGCTTCAACGCCGGGTACAGCGGCACCAACGTCAACCCGACCAGCTTCTCGCTCAACGGGGTCGCCTGCACCGGGCCGAACACGGCGCCGACCGCGACGATCACCTCGCCGGCCGCCAACACCCGCTACACGGCGCCGGCGACGATCCCGATCGCCGTCACCGCCACGGATCCCGACGCCGGCGACTCGATCGCGAAGGTCGAGTTCTACCACGACGGGCTGCTGCTCGGCTCGGACACGTCCGCGCCGTACACGTACAGCTGGGCCAACGTGCCGACCCAGAGCGGGGCGTACTCGCTGCAGGCCAAGGCGTACGACAGCAAGGGCGCGGTGGGCACGTCGACGGCGGTGCCGGTGTTCGTCGACCCGTTCGTCGGGCCGTCGATCGTGGCCACCCCGTCGCCGCTGACCGTGCCCGAGGGCGGCTCCACGCCGTTGTCGGTCAAGCTGAACCAGGCGCCTTCGGCGAACGTCACGGTCGCGGTTGCCCGTACCGGCGACACCGACGTCACCGCATCGCCGACCTCACTGACGTTCACCACCGCCAACTGGAACGTCGCCCAGGTCGTCACCGTCAGCGGCGCCCAGGACGCGGACACCACCAACGGCGCCGCCACGATCAACCTGACCGCCTCGGGTTGGGCTGCGGCAGCGGTACCGGCAAACGAGAGCGATGACGACGTCGCCGGCGGCGTGTACGTCCAGCGGTTCCTCGAGCAGTATCAGAAGCTGCACAGCTCCGGGTACTTCTCGCCGGAGGGCGTGCCGTACCACGCGATCGAGACGCTCGTCGTGGAGGCGCCGGACTGGGGTCATGAGACGACGTCCGAGGCGTTCAGCTTCTGGCTGTGGCTGGAGGCGCAGTACGGCCGGGTGAAGCAGGACTGGGCCCCGTTCAACAAGGCCTGGGACACGATGGAGAAGTACATCATCCCGACCCACGCCAACCAGGTGACCGGCGGCTACAACCCGAACGACCCCGCCGACTACGCGCCCGAGGCCGGGCAGCCCAGCCTGTACCCGCAGCAGGGCGGCCACCTCGACTCGTCGGTGAAGGTCGGCGTCGATCCGCTGTACAGCGAGCTCACCTCGACGTACGGCAACACCGACGTGTACGCCATGCACTGGCTCGAGGACGTCGACAACGTCTACGGCTTCAGCTCGTGCACCCCGCAGGCCGGCTCCACGGTGTCGTACATCAACACCTACCAGCGCGGCCCGCAGGAGTCGGTGTGGGAGACCGTCGCCCACCCGTCCTGTGAGGACTTCCGCTTCGGCGCCAAGGCCAACGGCGGTTACCTGCCGCTGTTCATCGACGGCAGCCCGGCCAAGCAGTGGCGCTACACCAACGCCCCCGACGCCGACGCGCGCGCCATCCAGGCCGCGTACTGGGCGCAGCAGTGGGCGACCGCGCAGGGCAAGGGCGCGGACGTGGCCGCCGTCGTGGCGAAGGCCGCCAAGATGGGCGACTACCTGCGGTACGCGATGTACGACAAGTACTTCAAGAAGCCCGGCTGCACGTCGACGGCCTGCGCCGCCGGCACCGGCAAGGACTCCGCCGCGTACCTGCTGAACTGGTACTTCGCGTGGGGCGGCGACGCGGGCGGCCAGTGGTCGTGGCGCATCGGCTCCAGCCACAACCACCAGGGCTACCAGAACCCCCTCGCGGCCTACGTGCTGTCCAACGTCTCCGGCTTCGCGCCGCAGTCACCGACGGCCAAGGGCGACTGGCAGACCAGCCTCGGGCGGCAGCTCGAGTTCTACCAGTGGCTGCAGTCCTCCGAGGGTGCCTTCGCCGGTGGCGCCACCAACAGCGTCGGCGGCAACTACTCCGCGCCGGCCGCCGGCACGCCGACGTTCTACGGCATGTTCTACGACGAGAAGCCGGTCTACCACGACCCGCCGTCCAACCAGTGGTTCGGCTTCCAGGCGTGGTCGGTGGAGCGGGTCGCGGAGTACTACTACGCGACCGGTGACGCCAAGGCCAAGACGATGCTGGACAAGTGGGTCTCCTGGGCCATCGCGAACACGACGTTCACCGCGAACGGCGACTTCAAGATCCCGGACACCCTGCAGTGGACCGGCGCGCCGGCCACGTGGAACCCGGCGTCGCCGGCCGCCAACACCAACCTGCACGTCAGCGTCGTCAGCACGGGCACCGACGTCGGCATCGCCGCCGCCTACGCCCGGCTGCTGACCTACTACGGCGCGAAGGCGAACAACGCCGCGGCGAAGACCACGGCCAAGAAGCTCCTGGACGGCATCTGGCTGCACACCGACAGCAAGGGCGTCGGCATCCCGGAGACCCGCACCGACTACAACCGCTTCGACGACATCTGGTCCTCGTCCAACCAGCAGGGCCTCTACATCCCGTCCGGATACAGCGGCGTCATGCCCAACGGTGACGTCATCGCCCCCGGCAAGTCGTTCCTGGACATCAGGTCCTTCTACAAGAACGACCCGAACTGGCCGGCCGTGCAGGCCTACCTGAACGGGACCGGCCCCGCGCCGACGTTCACGTTCCACCGGTTCTGGGCCCAGTCCGACATCGCCATGGCGATGGCCGACTACGGCCTGCTGATCGGCGCATAGGCGATCGAAGGCGGCCCCCGTCGTTCGCGGCGGGGGCCGCTGCTATGCGAGTTGCTCGAGTGCCGCCTCGGCGCGAGCCTCGGCGGCCGCGTAGTGCAGCTTCCTGGCCACCCGCAGCGCCTCCTCGGCCTCGGCCGGGTCGCCGGTGGCGAGCGCCTGGACGCGGCGCAGGTCGGGCTCGGCAAAGCCGGTCTGGCCCGGCAGGCCGCCCTCGAGGGCCTTGCCGGCGATCGCCGCCGCCTCCGCCGGCTGCTTGAGCGTCAGGCACGCGTCGGCGTGCAGCGCCTCGAGGCGGCCGAAGCGGCGCATCGCCTCGCCGAGGTGCGTGCGGGCCTCGACGATCCGGGTCAGCCCGCCGTCGTCGCCGGCGCGCACCTCGGCCCAGCCGAGCAGGATCGCCGACATCGCCTGGTACTCCAGGTGCCCGCCGCGCTTGGCGAGGCGCAGCGTCGTGCGGGCCGCGTCCGCGGTTGCCGGTGCGTCGTACCGGTCGGCGGCGACAGACGCGGCGTAGTGGCTGACGTACATCTCCAGGAACGGTTCGCCGACGCGGGCGGCCCGCTCCCGGGCGGCGCGCAGGTGCCGGGCGGCGGTGGGGTGGTCGCCGAGCATGCCGCAGACGATCGCGGCGGGCGCCTGGGCGCCGATGACCGGATCCCAGTTGGCGATCGGAAACACCGGCAGCTCGCCGCCGGGCAGCGCGTCCAGGGCGGTCTCGAAGCACCCGCGGGCCTTCGGCAGGTCCAGCACGGCCAGGGCCGCGGCACCAGCGTGCACCTCCGCGACGATCGACGCCCACGGGTCGGTGCTGCCCTGCTCGCTCGCCGAGCGGGCCATCGCTACCGCCCGCGCCACGTCGCCGGCCGCGGTGTGGAACGACGCGTACCCCCACAGCGCCGGCAGGATGTCCAGCACCGGCCGGCCGCGCAGGCGGACCAGCAGCGGCTCCATCGCGGCGTACTGGGCGGCCACGAACGGGGCCAGGTAGCCGTCGGTTGCCTGGTGCATGTACGCGAGCCGGATCCGCAGGTCCAGCTCGGCGACGTCGCGCCGCTCCCCCGCCGGTGCCCGGTGCAGCACGCCGACGGCCTCCTCCAGCAGCGCCGAGGCCTGCTCGTGGGCCGTCTGCTCGTATGCCTCGCCGGCCGCCTCGACCAGCGCCGGCACCACGTCGAACGGCGACAGCACCGGCAGCGCGGCGCGCAGGTGCCCGGCCAGCTCCGACACCGTCGCCAGGCCGGTGTCCCGCAGCGCCTGCGCGGCCCGCGCGTGCAGCCGGGCCCTTCGCAGCGGCCCCTGGTCCAGGTACGCGGTCTGCCGCACCAGGTCATGGGAGAACCGCAGCAGCCCCGGGTCGTCGGTCGCGGTCAGGATGCCGCTGACCACGGCGGTGTCGAGGGTGTCGAACAGCGCCAGTTCGTCAATCTGCACGACCTCGCGCAGCACCGGCACCGACACGTCCCGCCCGAGCACCGACGCCACCGCGATCACGGCGTTGACCTGCCCGGGCAGCTTGGCCAGGCGGCGGCGTACCACTTCCTGAACTCGCACCGGGACGTGCTCCGGCGCGAGGGTGTGCTCGGCGACCAGGACCCGGAGCAGCTCGACCACGAAGAACGGGTTGCCGCCGGTGCGGTCCAGCAGCATCGCCACGGTCTCGTCCGGCACGTCGGCACCGGTCACGTCCCGCGCGAGCGCGGCGACCCCGTCGGCGCCGAGGCCCTGCAGCGGCAGCCGGACCGCGGACGGGTCGGCGAGGAGTTCGCCAAGCGCGCCGGCGAGGGGCGCGTCCGGGGCCAGCTCGGCCTCGCGGTATCCGACGGCGAGGAGGACCCGGTTGTGGCGGACCGCCTTGGCGAACATCGTCAGCAACACCGTCGACGGCGCGTCGAGCCAGTGCGCGTCGTCGACGATGAGCACGAGGGGCCGGTGCGCGGCGAGCCGGCAGAGGCCGTCGACGATGCCCTGGTAGAGCCGCGACCTGGCCAGCTCGGGGTCGGCGATGCGCTCGGCGGCGGGCAGCGGCAGAGCCTCGATCAGCGTCGGGTCCAGCACGGCGGGCAGGTTGCCGTACGGCGCGAACGCGGCGGCGAGGGCCTGGGCGGCGGCGGGGGCGGCGGCGATGGCGCGCAGGATCTGGGCCCAGGGCAGGAAGACCGGCGGCGCTTCACCGTCGACGCCGGTGCCGGTGCCGACGAGGCCGGTGGCGCGGGCGGCGAGTTCGCGCAGCAGGGCGGATTTGCCGATGCCGGGGCTGCCGGAGACGAGGACGAGGCGGCCGCGGCCGGTGGCTGTGCCGGTGAGGAGTTCGTCGATGGTGCGCAGTTCGGCGTCGCGCCCGACGAGGCCGCCGTCGTCGGCGAGGTCTCGTCCCGTTACCGACATTTCGGAAATGTTGGTAACGCTGGGATGAAGGGGCGCCGCGGGCGCACCGGACACCGGCGCCGCCGGCCCGCCTGGAACCGGCGCGCCTGAGACAGACATGGCCGGCCCGCCTGAGACGGGCGCCGTGGGCGCACCCGAGACGGGCGTCGTCGGGGCGCCTGAGGTCGGCGCCACGCCCGGTTGCGCCCCGGTCAGGTGCGGGGCCTGCCGCAGGATGTCCTGCTCCAACTGCTGCAGCGCCGGCCCGGGCTCGATGCCGAGCTCGTCGACCAGTCCCGCGCGGGCCCGCGCGTACGCGGCAAGGGCCTCGGCCTGCCGCCCCGAGCGGTACAGGGCGAGCATCAGCTGCCCCCAGAGCCGCTCCCGGTACGGCGCCTCCACGAGCGCGCTCTCACTCAGGTACGCGACCTCGGCGGCCCGGCCGAGCCGCAGCAGCGCCTCGGACCGCTCCTCGATCGCGATCAGCCGCAGCTCCTGCAGCCTGCTGCGCTCCGCCCGGGCGAGGGGCGAGTCACCGAGCTCCGGCAGCGGGTCGGCACGCCACAGGTGCAAGGCGTCGGTGAGCGCCCGCAACGCCTCGGCCGGGTCGGTGCCGGTGCGGGCCTGCTCGACCGCAGCGGCGAACCGGGCGGCGTCGACCGCATCGGCCGGCACCATCAGCTGATACCCGGGCGCGCGGCTGACCAGCACGGTCGAGCGGTCGCGGGCGGTCCGGCCCGGCTCCAGGGCGCGGCGCAGCCGGGACACGTACGCCTGCAGGGACGCGATCGCCCGCTCCGGCGGCTCGTCGGCCCACAGCTCGTCGATCAGCCGCTGCACCGACACGGTCCGGCCGGGCTGCATCGTCAGCATCGCCAGGACAGCGCGCTGCTTCGGGGTGCCGGTGTCGACCGGGCCGCCCTCCCCGACGACCTCGAGCGGGCCCAGGATCCGAATCTGCAGGATGCGAAACTCCCGTCCCGGGAGACCTACAGCTCCACGGCGAACGACCCGTCGTCGAACGGTCCGAAGCCCGCTCGACGCAGCAGCTCCTCGCCGTGCGCCAGAGGCGCCGCGACGAGCCTACGGGCAGGACCGGCCCGCAGGGCGTCCACCAACGAGATCAGCACCTGAACGGCGAGGTCGGTGCGTCCGCCCGGCGCGACGAGACCGACCAGACGGACGATGTTCTCCCCCGGCCGCACGGCCGCCAGCGCCGCCGCGGGCTGTTCGTCCCCGTCGGCCGGGTCGATGAGCTCCCACCATTCGAGCCCGTCGAACAGGAACTCGTCGACGACGGACACCCCGAGCGCGAGCCGGGTCACGGCGCGCCGCCCGGCCGGCACCCGCCGTACCAGCCGCAGATCTTCTTTCACCACCCCAGCAAACCCGCCCGCACTTGCAAACGACTTGCCTTTGCTACGGTCGCAGGCGTGACACGGGCCGAACTGATCGCATACTGCCTGGCCAAGCCGGGTGCGTGGCAGGACTCTCCGTGGGAGGGCGACGTGGTCGTCAAGGTCGGACCGAAGATCTTCGCGTTCCTGGGCGCCGACGGCGAGCGGCACGCCGTGGGCGTCAAGTGCGCGCCGACCCGGGAGGCCGCCGACGAGTGGCTGGCCCGGTTCCCCGACGACGCGCGCGTGATGCCGTACATCGGGCGCTCCGGCTGGAACTCGCTGACCGTCGGCGGCGCGATCCCCGACGACGAGGTCCTCGAGGCGGTCGACGAGTCCTACCGTTGGGTGGTGTCGAAACTGCCGAAGAAGGAGCGACCCGTCCAGTAGGCAGCCGGCTCCGAACACCTTTCATGGATTCGGGGACGGTCGCCGGTCGGTACCGGCTGCTGCGCGTCATCGGCACGGGCGGGATGAGCCGGGTGTGGCTGGCCCGCGACGAGATCCTGGCCCGGGAGGTCGCGGTCAAGGAGGTCCTGGCGATGCCCGGGCTGCCGGCCGGCCAGGCGGACCTGTGGACCCGGACGATCGCGGAGGGCCGGGCGGCGGCACGGCTGGCACACCCGAACGTGGTGCGGGTCTACGACGTGCTGTTCACCGGCGGGCGGCCGTGGATCGTCATGGAGTACGTGCCGTCACGCTCCCTCGAGGACGTCGTGCGCAGGGACGGGCCGCTCGAACCGGACGTCGCCGCCCGCGTCGGCCTGGCGGTGCTCGACGGGCTCGCCGCCGCGCACCGGGCGGGTGTGCTGCACCGCGACGTCAAACCGCCCAACGTGCTCATCGCCGACGACGGGCGGGTCCTGCTCGGCGACTTCGGCATCGCGGTCCTGCACGACGAGGTCGACGGGCCGGAGACGCTGCTGATCGCGTCGCCGTCCTATGTCGCGCCGGAGCGGGTCCGCGACCACGTGTCCAGCGTCGAGACCGACCTGTGGTCCTTCGGCGCCACGGTGTACTGGTGTGTCGAGGGCCGCCCGCCGTACGCCCGCCCCACGACGGCGGAGGTGCTCGCCGCCCTGGCCACGTCGCCGCCCGACCCGGTTTCCCTGGCCGGGCCGCTGACGGAGGTCGTTGAGGGGCTGCTGCGCCGCGACCCGGCCGAGCGGCTGACCGCGGCGCAGGCCCGGGTCCTCCTGGCGGACGTCGCCCCAGCGCCGCGGTCCGCCGTGGTGCCGGCCCTGGTCGCGCCGCTCGCCGCGACGATGCGGCTGTTCCGGTCCTCGGCTGCCGCGCCGGCACCGGCAGCGCCAGGCGACGATCGACGGCGCACGGCCGCCCGGATCCTTACCGCGGCGATCGGGGTGCTGCTGGTGGCCGGCGGGATCGCCGGGCTGGTCTCGGCCTACGGGAGCGACGGCCGGCCGCGGTTCGTCGACCGGGCCCAATCCGTCGGCGGCACGCCGCAGAACGGCGCGGCGGCAGCCGCCCGCGCCCCGGCCACCTGCGCGGACGGCGCGGTCCCACCCGGCACCGGGCCACTCCACGGTGGTACGCCGTCACCTGCCGCCGGCGGAGACGGGCTGCCGGCCGGCTGGGTGTGGCACGACGACCCGGCCGGGTTCCGGATCGGGCGGCCCGCCGACTGGGTCCGCGCCACCGCCGGGGGCATCGTGTGCTTCCTCGACCCCGCCGGTGGCCGGCGGCTGACCGTCGGCCTGGCGCCGCCCGCCGTGGCCGACCGGGTCGCCTACTGGCGGGCCGCCGAGCAGGACCTGCTGCGCCTCGACCCGCCCACCGGATACACCTCGATCGGCATCGGTCCGGTGGTGTACGCCCGTGGCGCCGCCGACTGGGAGTTCACCTACGCCGGCGGGCCCGGCTGGCACACCCAGCGCCGATTGTTCGGCGTCGCCGACGGTCGCGAGTTCACGCTGTCCTGGACAGCGGCCGACGGCTCCTGGAGCGCGGGCCAGTCCACCTTCCGCGCCTTCACCGGCTCGTTCCAGTCCAGATAGCCGCTCCTGTCGATTTGCTGCGGCAAAAGTGTCAGGGGGTCCCGGTAGCGTGCGGCTCGTGGATGAGGGTAGGTACGTGCCGCACCAGGTGGCGTGGCTGCTGGTGGAGGGCGGCCGCCTCGACGTGCTGCGGGCCGAGGCGGGTGAGGGCGACTGGAACTGCGGCGAGGCGCTGGCCGGGGAGCTGGCCCGCCGCGGCGAGGTGGACGCCGCGCTGGAGATCTACGGCGCCTTCGCCCCGCCCGGTCGGTGGAGCCTCGCGGCCGAGAAGATCATCGCCGCTCTGGAGACCTCCCGGGGCGTAGATGAGACGATCGCGTTCCTGCGGCCATATGTCGCTGCCGGCGATCCGAGTGCGGTGCACCGCCTGGCGTCCCTGCTCGGCCGTCACGGCCGGGTGGACGAGGCGATCGAGCTGCTCCGCCCGAGCCTCGATGACTGGTGGTCGGCGGAGACTCTGGTTCAGGCGACGGCCGGGCAGGGGCGCGACGAGGACGTCATCGCCGAGCTCGAGGCGCTGGTGGCCGCGGTGGAGCGCCAGCCCGGCATCTCGACGGCCTGCACCTCGACGGCCTGCACCTCCAAGGCCTGCACCTCCAAGGCCTGCACTTCGAACGCGCCCGAGTGTCTGGCCACCGTCCTGCAGCGGCAGGGCCGATCGGACGAGGCGATCGCCTTGTTGCGCCGGGTCCGGGGGAATCATGGCCAGCATCTGGCCGAGCTGCTCCGCGACTGCGGCCGGGAGTCCGACCTGCGGGAACTGGTGGCGGGAGGCGGACCGGACAACGCCGCACACTGCCTGGCGGAGCTGCTGGAGCGGCAGAACCGTGCGGCGGAGGCGGTGGAGGTGCTGCGTGCCGTCGCCGGCTCGGGCGGCACCAACGAGGCCATCGCGCTGACCACGCTGCTGCAGCGGCACGGGCGGGTCGACGAGGCGGTCGATGTGTTGCTCGCGGCGATCCGGGCGGAGGCGGCCACAGAGGTGGGCACCACGCTGACGCTGTGGACGATGCTGATCGAGGAGGGACGCGCCGAGGAAGCGCTGGGCCACCTCGACGAGCTGGAGCACGAGTTCGGCATCGATGACGTCCGCCACAACCGAATCCTGCTGCTCACGGAGTGCGGGCGAAGGGAGGAGGCGCTCGACCGGCTGCGGGCCCGCCCGGAAGCCGGACACCATTTCGACCTGCAGGCGGCCACCCGTCTCCTGGACGAGCTGGGCCGGGCCGATGAGGCGATCGCGCTGCTCCGGCCGCGTGCGACGGAACACTTCGTCGGGGGCGACCTGGCCGAGCTGCTGCTCCGGAGGGGAGACGTCGACGAGGCCATGGCGGTGCTCCACGGGCGTGAGCCGCTGGTCCTGTGGTCTACCCCGGCGGCCTGACCGGCATGGACCAGTCCGGTCGGCCCTGAGGCAGCGGCATGATTGGCCGGTTGCGGTGGGCGGCTTCGGGGCACGCTTGGGCGATGAGGGTGCGAGGGTCGACGGCGGCGGTGTTCGCCGTGGTGCTCGTCCTGGCCGCAGCGGGGCTGAGCCGGGCCGGGCCGGCTCCCGAGGGGCCGGGCCTGGCGAGCGCCCCGCCCACCGCCGGCGTCGGAGCGGGTGCGGTGCCGGAGGTGGAAGCGGGAGGCGCCAGTCGTACCCCTGCCGCTGCCGCCGTTGCGATGGACGGGTCGCCGCCACTGCGGGTGTCGATTCCCCGGTTGCGCGTAGACAGTGAGTTGGTCGCGTTGACGCTGCTCGGGGACGGGACCATGGAGGTGCCGGACGACGCGTCGACGGTCGGGTGGTTCACCGGAGGGCCGACGCCCGGGTCGGTCGGGCCGGCCGTCCTCGCCGGGCACGTCAACTGGAAGGGGCGGGACGGGGCGTTCGCGCGGCTCGGCACGCTCGTGGCCAGGGACGAGGTTCGGGTGGAGCGGCTCGACGGCAGCGTTGCGGTGTTCGCGGTGACGGCGTCGGGCGGTATCCGAAGGACCGGTTCCCGACCGACGCCGTGTACGGGCCGGTGAACCACGCCGGGCTGCGGCTGATCACGTGCGGTGGGGAGTTCGACCGCGCGAGCGGGCACTACCGCGACAACATCGTCGTCTGGGCCGTCCTGCGCCGGTGAATCGCCTCTGTGAGCGCGCTCGGGGCGATAGCGTAGGACTGGCCTGGGGGCGACGCGGCGGGGGAAACACGCGTGCCGAAACCGATCGCGGCCACACTGCGCCGGCAGTTCGTCTGGTTCGTCATCGTGCTGCTGTCCGTCGGCGCCGCGCGGTTCCTCGGGGGGCAGTATCTCGGTGAGGTCTACGACGGGCAGCTGCAGCGCATCGCGGACACGTCCCGCGCCAACCAGCGGATCCTGCAGGACCTGACCGACGTCGAGACCGGCGTGCGTGGGTATCAGCTGACCGGCGATCCGCTGTTCCTGGACCCGTTCCGAGCCGGCACCGCCGACTATCCCGTCGCCCGTGACACGGCGCTGCGGGCCGCCCCCGACGACCGGACCAGGGTCCTCGTCCGCGACCTGGACCAGGCGGCGCAGCGGTGGCTGGCGCAGGTGGCGCTGCCGATCAGCGCGCTGCCGCCGGGGTACCCGGGCCTCGAGGCCGACCGCAGCGGGCGGGGCAAGGAACTGTTCGACGCCGTCCGGGCCCGCAACGCGGCCGTGGCCGGCGCGGTCGAGGATGCGCAACGGGCGGCGACGGCGGGGTACCGCACCGCGAGCACCGTCCTCGATGCGTCCCTCGCCCTGCTCGCGCTGCTGTCGGTGCTGGTCGCGCTGCGCATCCACCGGACCGCGAAGCGGCTGCTCCTCACCCCTCTCACAGCGCTGGAGGATCTGCTCGACCGGCGGGCCGGCGGCGACCTGGCCGCCCGCGCCGCCCTCACCGGGCCGCCGGAGGTGCGCCGGCTGTCGGCCGCGCTCAACGCCGAGCTCGACGAGAGCGGCCGGGCCCGGGAACGCATCGTCGCCGCCGCCGACGCGGTGGCCGCCCAGAAGGCGTACCTCGACCAGGTCCTCGACGTCATCGAGGTGGCCGTGCTCACCTGCGACACCGACGGGCGGATCGTGCACCTCAACCGGGTGGCCCGCAGCCGGCGCGCGGACGGTGTCCCGCAGACGATCGCCGACCTCGACGCGGTGTGGGTGCCCGGCGCCAACGTCGTCGACCCGCGCCCGCATCCGCTCGCCCGCGCGCTGGCCGGGGACACCGTCAAGGCTCAGGAGATGGCCCTCGTCGGTGCGGCCGGTGAGCGGCGGGTCGTCGCCGACGCCCGCCCGCTGCGCGACGAGGCGGGCCGGGTCATCGGGGCCGTCCTCACCGGGTACGACGTCACCGACCTGCGCGAACGGGAGGCGGACCTGGCCGCGTTCGCCGCGATCGCCGCCCATGACCTGCGTTCGCCGCTGACCACCATCTCCGGGTACACCGAGATCCTCGCCGAGGGGCTCACCGACCCCGACGACGTCGCGGTCGTCACCCGCATCGGGTCCGGCGTGGAGCGCATGCGGCGGCTGATCGACGACCTCCTCGCGTACGCCACCGCCCGCGACGCGCCGCTGGAGCCCGCCCCCGTCGACCTGTCGTCGCTGGTCGCCTCGATCTCGCCGCTGGTGCAGGTGTCGGGGACGCTGCCGGTGCTGGACGCCGACCCGGGGATGATCCGGCGGCTGTTCGAGAACCTGATCAGCAACGCGCTGAAGTTCACCCCGCCGGGCCGCGAGCCCGACGTGTGCGTCTCCGCCGCGCCGGCGGCCAGTGGGGGCGTGCACCTGACGGTGGCCGACCGGGGCATCGGGATTCCCGCCGAGGAGCTCGGGCGGGTGTTCACGTCGTTCCACCGCGCGCACGGGCGCGGCTACGCCGGCACGGGCCTCGGCCTGGCGATCTGCCAGCGGGTCGTGGCCCGCCACGGCGGCACGATCACCGCCGCGGACAACCCGGGGGGCGGCACCGTCATCCACATCGACCTGCCGGCCGAGACCGTCGGGCAGACGGTCAGTTCGTGACCTCGGGCCCAGGTCTGCTTCATGAGGGATGGCCGGGCTGCGGCGGGCCCAACGTCTCGCCCGGGCCGGCCGGCCCGGGCGCTGGCCGCACGCCGGTCACGCCTGGATACAACCCCGGTATCCGGACACGCCCGGCGCACACCCAGCCGACCCCTGGGCCTTGCCTCGCACCGACCCCGCTCGTCAAGCGGACCTGGCCCGTCCGGCGCCCACCGCCACGACCACCGCGAGCACACCGGCCACGAGGAGCAGGCCCACGGGATCGACGAGCCGCGCCCCGACCTCCCACGGCGGGGCGCTGTTGCGGACCCAGTCGTGGCTCAACGGCAACAGCCCGTCGATCGCGGCGGCGAGGACCACGGCGGTCACCATCGCCGCGACGGCGGCACCGACAGCGACGCGCGGCCTGTCCGTGCCGTCGGCTCCGGTCGCCGCCGTGCTGCCGCCGGCGGCCGGTGTCCCTACGACCGGCGTCCCCGCGTCGGGCGCACCTATCACCGGCGTTCCTGCGGCGGCACCCCGGGCGCGGCGCTCGATGAGGTGGGCGGCGACGCCGCCGGTGGCCATCAGGAGCAGCAGCGCGGGCACGTTGCTCGACGCGACCCCGGGCAGCAGCGCGGCCAGCCCCAGCCACACCGCCGCCGCCGCGAACCCGCAGGCCGCCGCGATCCCGACGGCGCCGGACTGAACGGCGGTGTGCCGGCCGGTGACGCGGACCGCGGCGACCAGGACCAGCCCGAGCAGCACCAGCCACACGGTCAGCACGACCGTCGCATCACTGGTCCGCGGTCCTCCGTCCGCGGTGATCGGCGGCACCACCCGGACGACCTGCGCCACCCCGAGCACCTCGAACGCGACCACGCATCCGAGCGCCGCCCGCACCACGCCCGCGAGGCCTCCCCTGGCCGCGACCGGGCCGACCGGGAGGGCCGCGATGCCGACCAGGACCGCCACGACCGCGACCATGACGTCGACGCGCTGCCGCAGCACCCCGAACCCGACGTCCCGGGCCAGGACCGCCGCCCCGACCAGGGCTCCGACGGCCGCCACCCACAGCAGTACGGTTCCCGCGCGCCCGACCCATCGTCCCGTCACGCTCATCATGAACCGTAACTCTATCTAGATAGAGTTACGGGCGGAAGGGCTTGCGTCGTGCCAGGGTGCCCGTATGACGTTGCGGACCGAGCGGCTCATCATGCGACGGTGGCGGGAGTCCGACCGGGTGCCGTTCGCCGCGTTGAACGCCGACCCGGAGACCATGCGGTACTTCCCGGCCACGCTGGACCGTGCGGCAAGCGACGCGATGATCGAGTCCATCGAGGCGCGGTTCGACCGGCACGGGTTCGGGTTCTGGGCTCTGGAGGTCGCCGCGACCGGCGCGTTCATCGGGTTGACCGGCCTGAACCCGCTGCCCGACGGGCTTCCCGGGGCCGGGCAGCTCGAGGTCGGCTGGCGGCTGGCCAGGCACGCCTGGCATCAGGGGTACGCCACCGAGGCCGCCCGCGCGGCGCTCGCCATCGCGTTCGACAACCTGGGGAGGACTGAGATCTGGTCCCTGACCGCGGTGCTCAACGAACCGTCCCGGGCCGTCATGCGCCGGCTGGGGCTCACGGAAGCGGCCCGGTTCGACCACCCGCGGATCCCTCCGGGCGATCCACTGCGGCTACAGGTGGCGTACCACGGCACGCGGGACAACTGCCTTCATCCTCCGTGAACAGAAAGAAACGTGTCAATCGGGCATTCGGCCCTGTCAGTCGGCGTTTCCCCTTCTTATCGTTGCCAGCCGGTGCCCGTCACGGGGGCGGGCACCTTCCTCACTGGGGGCGCCGGTGTTCGGCAACCAGGCCTACTACGACCACCATTACAAGGCCGCCCGCAGGCGGTTGCGCGGCCTCGCCGGGAACCCGGCCATCCCGGCCGAGCTGCTGCGCCGCCTCACCGACGAGCTGTTCACGGAGGTCGACGCCGCGATCCGCGGCCGCGACACGTGGGCCGACGAGCAGGTCGACGCGCTGATCGAGCACCCGGACAGCGAGGTCCGCACCGTCATGGCATACGCGGACCATCTCCCGCCGGCGCAGCGGGCCCGGCTCGTCGAGGACCCGGACGAGGGGGTCCTCAACGCGCTCGTTCAGCGCACGTACGCCCGCCTTTGGACCAACGACCCGGAGCCGAGGATGCCGGCGTGGGCGTTCGAGCGGGTGATCGAGCGGATGCCGTCGCTCACGCACTGGGTGCGCGGCAACCCGTGGGTGCCCCGCGAACTCCGCGACCGCCTGGGCGCGACCGAGCCGGAGACGGAGCCGGCAGCGGCGCCGCTGACCCGCGCCGACGCCGAGGCCTTGATCGCCGACGAGAAGACGCGCTACCGGGCGGCCGAACATCCGGACCTGCCGGCCGACCTGGTCGCACGGCTGGCCGTCGACCCGGACCGGAGCGTCCGGCTGGCCGTGTCGATGCGGCCGGAGCTGACCGAGGAGCAGCGGGCCGCGATCGACTACGTGGTGCGGCCGAACTCCCGGCTGATGCCGCTGGACTGGGTGCGGCACAGCGACGACCCCGACGTGCAGCGCCGCTGCGCGACCTCGGCCCACATCGGGCTGCGCCGCAGCGCCGCGCTGAACCGGCACCTGGCGCCGGACCTCGTCGCGCTGCTCGCCACCGACGACGACTTCGCGGTGCGGCTGCTGCTGTGCGAGACCCACGCCGCGGTGTCCGCCGATGTCGTGCTGGCCACGTACCTCGAGGCCCGGGTCCTCAGCCGCGGCCTGCTGCTGCAGCACCCGAGTCTCACCCGGGACCGGCTGGACCATCTCGCCGCGTCGCCCGACCCTCGCCTGCGCGGGTTCACCTGCCGCGACCCGAGGGTGCCCGCCGAGGTCATCGAGCGGCTCAGCCACGATCCGGAGCCCCTGGTCCGCGGCTTCGCCGCCGTCGACGCCCGCCTGTCGCCCCGCCGGGTCCTCGAGCTCTTCGACGACCCGGACCTGTGCGGTCAGGCCGCCGCCAACCCCCACCTGCCGGTGGACGTCATGCGACGCATCATCGACGAGGACGGCCGGGAGCTGGCGAACGAGCAGCCACCCGAGGGGATGGCGGTCTTCCTCGGCAACTGGGACCCGGAGAAGTCGCCGGCGTAGTGCTCAGGTAACCCCGGGATCAGGGGCAGGTGGGTCTGGTCGTCGGGGAGCCGACGCGGGGGCAGCTCGGAGCGGCGGACAAGCGGTTCGCGGCGGCGACGCCGATACCGGCGAGCGACAGCACCGTGGCGGCGACGAGCAGGCACGGGGCCAGGAACGTCCGGAGCACGCCGTGGTCGGACAGATCGTCGGTCTCCAAGCGGCTGCTCCATCGTTCGTCGAGGTCGGTGACCGCAACGTTGCCACGAGGGCGGGCGGTTCGTGTCCGGTGGACGTGCCGAACCGGTGGCCATGGTGCGGACGCGGCGGAGCGCCGATCCTGCCGTCGCGATGTCCCACAATCCCGGGCCTGGCGGAGCGTCCGGGCATCGCAACGGCAGGATCGGCGCGGTCCGGGACCGGCGGGGAGCCGGGGTCAGGGGCGGACTGCGGCCCGGGCGGCGGCCGGGGTCTCGGCGGCCAGGGCGGCCTTGGCGAACTGGACGCATTCGTCGTGGGTGTGCGCGGCGAGGGCCTCACGGACCGCGGGGATGCTGCGGGCCGCCATCGACAGGCTGGTGATGCCGAGGCCGACGAGGACCAGGGCGAAGTCGGGGTCGGCCGCCGACTCGCCGCAGACGCCGACGGGTTTGCCGGCTTCGCGGCCGGCGGCGGCGCAGGCGGCGATGAGCGAGATGAGCGCGGGCTGCCACGGGTCGAGGAGGTCGGCGAGGTCGCCGCACATCCGGTCGGCGGCGAAGGTGTACTGGCTGAGGTCGTTGGTGCCGATGCTGAGGAAGTCGACGTCGCGCAGGACGGTGCCGGCGCGCAGGGCGGCGGCGGGGACCTCGATCATGACGCCGGCGGTGCGCAGGCCGTGGTCGCTGCAGGAGGCGGCGAACGCGGCGGCCTCGGCGGCGGTGGCGACCATCGGGGCCATGACCCACACGTCGGCCGTCGAGGCCGCGGCCGCCGCGGCGATCGCGGACAGCTGGATGTCCAGGACGGAGGGCATGGCACGGGCGACCCGCAGGCCGCGGATGCCGAGGGCCGGGTTGGGTTCGTCGGCCAGGCGCAGGAACGGCAGGGGCTTGTCGGCGCCGGCGTCCAGCGTGCGCACGACCACCTTGCGGCCGGGGAGCGCGGCGAAGACCTGTTGGTACGCGGCGACCTGCTCCTCGAACGACGGTGGTTCGGTGCGGTCGAGGTAGAGCAGCTCGGTGCGGAACAGGCCGACGCCTTCGACGTCCACGCCGGCCGGCAGGTCGCGGGCCGAGCCGATGTTGGCCAGGAGCGCCACGGGGTGGCCGTCGGCGGTCGCGCCGGGGCCGGCGGACGCGGAACGGCGGTCCAGCAGGGCCTGCTGCGCGTCGTTGACCGACTGCACGGCCGCGTCCGACAGGCCGACCGCGACAGCGCCGGACGAGCCGTCGAGGCTTACCCGTGCCCCATCTGCAATGTCCAGAACAGCACCGCAGCGGACCACGGCGGGGATGCCGAGGGTCCGGGCCAGGATCGCGGTGTGGCTCGTCGGCCCGCCCTCGGCGGTGATCAGGCCGAGGACGACGGACGGGTCGAGGCCGGCGGTGTCGGCGGGGGCGAGATCGCGGGCCACCAGGATGAACGGGTGGCCGGGCGACGGCACCCCCGGCATCGGCAGGCCGAGGCAGGCGGCGACGAGCCGGTCCCGCAGGTCGTCGAGGTCGCTGACCCGTTCGGCCAGGTATCCCCCGGCGGCCTCGAACGCGGCGCGGTGCTCGGCGAGCGCGGCCACGAACGCGTGCGGCGCGTCCGAGCCGGCGTCGACGGCGGCGTCGACGGCGTCCAGGAGCGTCTCGTCGGCGGCCATGAGGACCTGGGCGCGCAGGACCTCGGCGGCGGTGGCGTCGGCGGCGGCGTCGGCGCGCTCGCTCAGCCCCGACGTGACGGTGGCGACGGCGGCGCGGGCCCGGGACCGCTCGGCGTCGATGTCGATGACCGTCGGCGCGGGCGGGAGCGGGGGCGGCGGGGCCAGCCGGAGGACCGGCCCCGCGGCGCGTCCCGGGCTGACGCCGATGCCCTGCAGGTCAGCCATCTTCGGCGTCCAGGTCCCGCTCGAGGAGGGCGGCGAGGGCGTCGACGGCGTCCTGCGCGCCGTCGCCGTCGGCCTCGAGGGTCACCTCGGTGCCCTTCTTCGCACCCAGGGACAGCACGGACAGCATGCTGCGGGCGGGCACGGCCTTCTTCTCGCCGGTGCGGATGGTGACCGGCACTGGCTGTTTCGCGGCCGCGGCGACGAACAGCGCGGCGGGGCGCGCGTGCAGGCCGCTGGCGGAGCCGACGACGACGGTCCGGGTGGGCATCGACGACCTCCTGGGTCGGGTACGGGGGGTGGGGGTCGGTGCGAGGTGCAGCGCCCGCGCCGGGCGCGGCGCCGCAGCCGGCCCTACGGTTCGATGGTGACCTTGATCGCTTCACCGCGGGCCACGATGCCGAAGGCGTCGAGGGCGTCGGCGAGGGGCAGGCGGTGGGTGATGAGGTCCGCGACGGGGACCGCGCCGGAGGCGATGAGCTGCAGCGCCTCCTTGTTGTGGGCGGGGCTGGAGCCGTTGGCGCCGACGATGGTGAGCTCGCGGTAGTGCACCACGTTGGAGTCGACGGACACGACCGGCTTGTCCTTCGGCAGGCCGCCGAAGAAGCTGATTCTGCCCTGCCGCGCGGTCATCTGCAGCGCCTGCTCCTGGGCGGCGCCGGACGCGGCGGCGGTGATGACGACGTCGGCGCCGCGGCCCTCGGTGAGTTTCATGACGGCGTCGACGACGTCGGTCTCCGCGCCGCAGATGGCCGCGTCGGGACGGACCAGGTCGGCGGCGAGGTCGAGGCGCTCCCGGTTGAGGTCGACGAGGAAGACGCGGGCGGCGCCGCGGGCGCGGGCCAGCCGCACGTGCAGGCAGCCGATCGGGCCGGAGCCGACGACCACCACGTCGTCGCCGGCGCCGACGCGGGCGAGGTTCTGGCCGTTGAGGACGCAGGCGAGGGGTTCGGCGACGGATGCCTCGGCGTAGCTGACGCCGTCGGGGATGCGGTTGAGGCCGTCGACGTCGAGCACGTTGTGCGGCACGACCATGTACTCGGCGAAGCCGCCGTCGAAGTGGTACCCCATCGACACCTGGTTGGGGCAGACGGTCATCCGCCCGCGCCGGCACTCGCCGCAGCGGCCGCACGGGATCGCCGCGATGACCTGGACCCGGTCGCCGGGCGCCCACCCGGTCACGTCGGCGCCGACCTCGACGACCTCGCCGGCGATCTCGTGGCCCATGACCCGCGGCGGGACGATGTGGTGGTGGCCGTGGTTGTAGATCTTCACGTCGGTGCCGCAGGTCGAGCAGGCCCGGACGCGGATCTTCACGTCGGCGGGGCCCGGGGCCGGCTCCGGCGCGTCCTCGATGCGGACGTCGCCGGGGGCGTGGAACGTCAGGACTTTCACGATGTCTCCAGGAGTTGTAGCACGTCGGCGGGGTCGGTCGCGTCCCGGAGCCGCTGTGCTTGGTCAGGGTCCATCAGGACTTCCGCGAGGGAGGCCAGGATGTCGATGTGGCCGTCCCCGGCGGCGGCGATGGCGACGCAGACCCGCACGTCGTTGCCGTCCCAGTCGACGCCGTCGGGGAAGCGCAGCACCGCGAGGGCGTCGCGGCGCACGTTCTCCTTGCTGTTCAACGTGCCGTGCGGGATGGCGACGCCCTCGCCGATGTAGGTGGAGACGCTCTGCTCACGGGCGAGCATCGCGTCCACGTAGTCCCCGCTGACGGCACCCACCGAGACGAGGACCTCGCCGCAGCGGCGGATCGCCTCGTCCCGCGATCCGGCCCGTTCGTGGAGCCGGATCGCGTCGCCGGTCAGCAGGTCAGCCACTGAGCTCACCGCCGCGTTGGACGGCGTTGACCACCTTCGTCACCGCTGGGTCGCCGATGAACACCTGGATGGGCACGATCACCTTGTCGGGGGCGCTGACCCGGGCCCGGGCGGCGAGACCCTGGTGGCAGATGACCACGTCGGCGTCGGCCGGGATCCGGTTCACCGGGGTGTGCTCGACCGTGACGTTGGTTTTCGACAGCTGCCGCCGCAGGGTGCTGGCGAGCATGACGCTGCTGCCCATGCCGGCGTCGCACGCGACGACGACCTTCTTGATCTCGGTGCCGTTGATGGTGGGCATGCTCAGACCTCCTGGCGGGCCGGGGTCGGCGCTTCTGCGGCGGCTTCGTCGGCGTCCGCGGGCGGTTCGCCGCGGCCGAAGCCCAGCAGCAGCGAGGCGACGGCGAAGGTGACAGCGGCGGAGATCGCGATGCCGAGCAGGACGACGAAGTAGCCGCCCTTCGGGGTGACCGCCATGTAGGCGAAGATGCTGCCGGGCGCCGGGGTGGCGACGAGTCCGGCACCGGTGATCATGAAGGTGCCGACGCCGGCCGCGCCACCGGCGATCATGGCGAGGATCAGCTTGGGCTTCATCAGCACGTACGGGAAGTAGATCTCGTGGATGCCGCCGAGGAACTGCACGATGATCGCGGCCGGGACGCTGGGGCGCAGCGCGCGGGGGCCGAAGAGCATGAACGCGAGCAGCAGGCCGAGGCCGGGGCCCGGGTTCGACTCGATCATGAACAGGATGGACTTGCCCTTGTCGGCGGCCTCGGCGACGCCGAGCGGGCCGAGCACGCCGTGGTTGATGGCGTTGTTGAGGAACAGCACCTTCGCCGGCTCGACCAGGACCGAGGTCAGCGGCAGCAGGTCCTTGTCGACCAGCCAGTCCACCCCGGAGCCGGCGCGCTTGGTGAGCCACTCGACGACGGGGCCGATGCCGTAGACGCCGCCGATCGCCATGGCACCGCCGATGATGCCGGCGCTGAAGTTGTCGACCAGCATCTCGAACCCGGGACGGATCCGGTTCTCCACCAGGCCGTCGAAGAGCTTGAGGAGGTACGCGGTGAGCGGGCCGATGATCATTGCGCCGAGGAACATCGGCACGTCGGCGCCGATGACGAGGCCCATGGTGGCGACGGCGCCGACGACCGCGCCGCGCTGGCCGTGCACGAGCCGGCCGCCGGTGTAGCCGATCAGGACCGGCAGCAGCACGGTGATCATCGGGCCGACGAGCCCGGCGAGCTTCGCGTTGGGCAGCCAGCCGGTCGGGATGAACAGGGCGGTGATCAGCCCCCAGGCGATGAAGGCGCCGATGTTGGGCATGACCATGGCGGCCAGGTAGCCGCCCACGCGTTGCACGGAGGCCTTGAAGCCACCGCCTTGGACCTGCGGGGTGTAGGTCGACACGGGGTTCTCCTTCAGGAGGGCGGGCCGGAGCGCAGCAGGGGGCGGAGCTGGTCCGGTTGGGGGTGGATGGCGACGTTGTGACGGATCAGGTCGGCGGGGCCGGGCATGCGGCTGCCGGGCAGGCTGACCGCGGCGGCGCCCCAGGCCAGGCCTTCGGCGAGGGCGGCGGCGCCGTGGGCACCGGCGGCGAGGAACCCGGCCAGGAGCGCGTCGCCGGCGCCGACGGTGCTGCGGGGTCGGTCGACGGGGCAGGTGCCGGTGACGACCCCGTCGGCGTCGACGAGGACCGCGCCGTCGGCACCGAGGCTGGCGACGACCGCGCCGGCGCCCCAGGAGCGCAGTTGCTGGGCGGCCTCGACGACGTCGCCGAGGTCCGCGAGTGGGGTGCCGACGACCTCGGCGAGCTCGTCGCGGTTGGGTTTGAGCAGGGTCGCCCCGGCGAGCGCGGCCTCGCGCAGGGCGGGACCGCTGGTGTCGACGGCGACCCGGATGCCGGCGGCCCGCAGCCGGCGGCAGAGCTGCGCGTAGGCGTCGTCCGGCAGGCCCGGGGGGACGCTGCCGCACAGCACGACCCAGTCGGCGCTGCCGGCCCGGGTCAGCACCCGGTCGGTGATCTCGTCGAACTCGGCGCGGAACATCGCCGGGCCGGGCTCGTTGACCTTGGTGACCGTGCCGTCGGGCTCGGCCAGGGTGATGTTGGAACGGGTCCGGCCGGTGATCGGGACCGCGAGGACCTCGACCCCTTCGGCCTTGAGCAGCCGGACGAGCTGGCCGCCCTCGTCGCCGCCGCACGGCAGGACCGCCACGGACGGCACCCCGTTGGCGAGCAGCGCCCGGGACACGTTGACGCCCTTGCCGCCGGGGTCGAGGTGGGCGGCGGTGGCGCGGATGACCTCTCCCCTGGTCAGCGCATCCACCTCGACCGCCCGGTCGAGGCTGGGGTTGAGCGTGACGGTTACGATCATGCTCGGCTCACTCGTACGCCGGCCGCCTCGAGGTCGCCGACCAGGTCGTTGTCGGCGACGGTGTCGGTGATGAGCAGGTCCAGGTCGGCGAGCTCGCCGAACCGGGCCAGGTAGTCGTTGCCGAGCTTGGTGTGGTCGGCGAGCAGGACCGTGCGCCGGGCGGCGCGGATCATGGCCCGCTTGACCGCGGCCTCGGCCGGGTCGGGGGTGGTGAGGCCGCGTTCGACGGAGATGCCGTTGGTGCCGACGAACGCCACGTCGACGTACAGGTCCGCGAGGGGCCGCAGCGACCAGTCGTCGACGGTGGCGAGGGTCTTGCCGCGGACCCGCCCGCCGAGCAGCAGCACGTTGAGGTTGGGGCGGACCCCGATGGTGGTGGCGATGACCGGCGAGTTGACCACGACGGTCAGCTCCCGGTCGGCGGGCAGCAGCGAGGCGAGGCGGGCGGTGGTGGTGCCCGCGTCGAGGATGATGGCGCCCTCCTCGGGCACCTCGGCGAGCGCGACCTTGGCGATGCGCTCCTTCTCCTCGATGAGGACCGCGTCACGGGTCGCCAGGGCGGGCTCGAAACCGATCCGTTCGACCGGGATCGCCCCGCCGTGCACCCGGCGCAGGACGCCGGCCCGCTCCAGCATGGTGAGGTCCCGGCGGATGGTCTCCGTCGTGACGTTGAGCTCGTCGGCCAGGCCCGCGACCTCGACCCGGCCCTTGGCGCGGGCGATCCGGAGGATCTCCTGCTGCCGTTCTTCCGCGTACATCGTGTTGTTTCACCGCCGTTTCGTTTTGCTTGTGCTTTGTTTACGCCCGCTTGTGTTGGAAGTCAAGAGTGGCCCCACAACGAACCAGATGACGAGCACGACCGACACCTGCCCGGCGCCCGCCTTCAGCGCGGCGGTGCGGGCCGGGTCACCGATCCACCAGATCCCGGCGCCGAGAAATGCGCAGGTCAGGGCCCACGCGATGGCCGCCAGGCCGAAGAGACGCCACTCGTGTGCCCGCTTGTCCGTTGGTTTCTGTGGTTTCGGGCCGCCGGCGAAGCGATGCGCGAACCGCACGTCCGCCCAGCGCACCATGCTGTGCCCGAACGCGAGGGAGAACCCGAGATACAGCGCCGCCAGGGCGTGCCGCGACCCGGCCGTCGCCCCGCCGCGCAGGTCGGCGGCGCACGCGACGAGCAGCACCAGGTCGACGACGGGCACGGCGGCCAGCACCACCGCACCGGCCCACGGGCGGCGCAGCGGATACCGCAGCACCAGCCCCGCGGCCAGGACGATCCAGAACGCGATCTCACAACCGATGATGAATCCGATGACCATGATCTGAGGGTTCCGTGCAAAGCGGCCCGGCGCGTCGGCCGTGGCGACGGCTCGGGTGTACATCCTTCGTCGCATATCGGGGTCCCGGCCCGAAGTGGTGGAATCGTGGGCATGAAAGGACGCGCGGTCGACCTCCTGCTGGCCGGGGCCGGGCTGGCCGTCGGGCTGCTCATGCTCCTCACCGGGCAGTACCACGCCCGGGCCGGCGTCGGCTGGCTGCTGCCACCCCTGGTCGTGTGCTGTGCGGCGCTGCTGCTGCGGCGCACCGCGCCCCTCGCCTCGGTGCTGATCGGCACGGTCGCGGTCACCGCCGACGTGATCGTCGGGCCGTCCCTGGCCACGCCGCTGGTCTACACGCAGGTCCTGTACGACGCCTGCGTGCACGGCCGGCAGTCCCTGGCCCGGGCGCTGCTCGCCTGCTCCGTCGTCGGCTCGGTGGTGACCGCGGTCGTGGCCCTCGTCGTGTTCCGCGACGTGCAGGCGCTCGGCCTGGCGGTCCTCCTCGCGCTGGTCACCGTCGTGCCGGTGCTGACCGGCACGCACGTGCGGCACCACCGCGAGCAGGCCCAGGTCGCCCGGCAGCTGGTGCGCCTCGCGGAGCTCGACCGGGCCAACGCCGTGGCCGGGGAGCGCGCCCGGATGGCCCGCGAGCTGCACGACGTCATCGCCAACCACCTCAGCGCCGTGGCCATCCACGCGACGGCCGCGCTCAGCACCGACCTCGGCCCGGACGGGACCCGCGACGCGCTGCGGGTCATCCGCGAGAACAGCGTGCGGGGCCTGGCCGAGATGCGGCAGCTCGTCGGGTTCCTCCGCGACCCGGCGGCCGGCGAGGACGTCACGGCCGGCCTGGCCGACCTCGAGGACCTCGCCGGTCGCGCCAGGCGTTCAGGTCTGGCCGTTGCGGTGTCGGTCCGGGGTACACCCGCCGAGCTGCCCACCTCGGTGGACCTGGCCGCCTACCGCATCGTGCAGGAGTCGCTGACCAACGCGCTCAAACACGGCGACGACGGCCGCGTCACGATCGAAATCGACTACGGCCCATCCACAGTGGACATCGCCGTGGCGTCGCCCCTGGCCGGTGGCGCGCCGCGCACCGACGGCGCGGGCGCGGGCGTCATCGGTATGCGGGAACGCGCCGAGCTGCTCGGCGGCTCCTTGGCCGCCGGTCCACGCGACGGCGGCTGGCTGGTCGCCGCCCGGCTCCCCCGCGAGGTCAGCGCGTGACAGTGCGGGTGCTGGTCGCCGACGACCAGGGGGCGGTCCGCGCCGGTCTGGTGCTGATCCTGGGTTCCGCGCCCGACCTGGAGGTGGTCGGTGAGGCCACCGACGGGCAGCAGGCGATCGACCTGGCCCGCGAGCTGCGCCCCGACGTCGTGGTCCTCGACGTCCGGATGCCCCGCCTCGACGGCATCGCCGCCACCCGCGAGCTCGTGGCGCTGGGCGTGCCCGGCGTGCTGATCCTGACCACGTTCGACCTCGACGAGTACGTCTTCGGGGCGCTGCGGGCCGGCGCCGCCGGGTTCCTGCTCAAGGATGCCGAGGCGGCCGACCTGCTCGCCGCGGTCCGGGCGGTGGCCAGGGGCGACGGCGTCATGGCGCCCGCGGTGACCCGGCGGGTGATCGCCACGTTCGCGGGCCCGCCGGCACCCCCGGTCGACCTGGGCGAGCTCACCGAGCGTGAGCGCGAGGTACTACGGTGCCTCGGCGACGGGCTGTCCAACGCCGAGATCGCCGTCCGGCTCGGCATCGCCGAGGCGACGACGAAGACGCACGTGAGCCGGGTCCTGGCGAAACTCGGCCTGCGCAGCCGGGTCCAGGCCGCCATCGCCGCCCAGGGCCTCAGCATGGACTGAGGCCCTGGGCGGCGATGGGGCGCGGCTTACGCCAGTGGCGCGGACGCCGGGGTGATCGGGGCCGGGAGCCGGCCGCCGCCACCCAGGTACTGGTGGACCGCCGCGGCCGCGGAGCGGCCTTCCGCGATCGCCCAGACGATCAGCGACGGGCCGCGACGGGCGTCACCGGCGACGAAGACGCCCGGGACGGCGGTCTGCCACTCCTTGTCGGTGTCGATCGTGCCGCGCCGGTTGCGGGGCAGCTCGACCTGCTCCAGGTGCGGGCCGGGCTGCGTGCCGGCGAACCCGATCGCCAGGAACGCCAGGTCCGCGGGGATCTCCCGGATCGTGCCCTCGACCTCGGTGAGCGTGAAGCCCGGGCCGAGGACGACGTCGACGAGCTCGACCGCCCGCAGCTGCCCGTTGTCGTCGCCGATGAAGCGGCGGATCGTGCAGCCGTAGTTGCGCTGGCCGCCCTCCTCGTGCGCGGAGGCGGTGCGCAGCATGATCGGCCAGGTCGGCCACGGGTTGCGGTTGCTGTCG
This sequence comes from Dactylosporangium cerinum, assembly GCF_042653625.1. Classification (NCBI taxonomy): domain Bacteria; kingdom Bacillati; phylum Actinomycetota; class Actinomycetes; order Micromonosporales; family Micromonosporaceae; genus Dactylosporangium; species Dactylosporangium cerinum. The sequence goes on from NZ_JBHSIU010000046.1 coordinate 317,494, forward strand.
CGCTGCGGCGGCGGCAGCGGGACGACCTCGACGAGTTGCACGCTGACCGCGCCCTGGCGGTGCGCGGTGCCGAGGCAGTCCGCGGCCGTGTCACCGCCGCCGACGACGATGACGTGCTTGCCCGCCGCGGAGATCGGCGGGGCGTCCAGCTTGCCGGCGACGACCTTGTTGGAGCCTTCCAGGTACACCATCGCCTGATGGATGCCGGTGAGCTCGCGGCCCGGCGTGTCGGGCACGTCGCGGGCGTCGAGCGCGCCGCAGGCCAGGACCACCGCGTCGTGCTGCTGGCGCAGGTCGGCGAGGGAGACGTCGACGCCCACATTGCAGTTGGTGACGAACGTCACGCCCTCCGCCGCCATCTGGGCCAGCCGCGCGTCGATGTGGTGCTTCTCGAACTTGAAGTCCGGGATGCCGTAGCGCAGCAGACCGCCGGGGGCGTCGCTGCGCTCGTAGACCGTGGTCGCGTGCCCGGCGCGGGCCAGCTGCTGCGCCGCGGCCAGGCCGGCCGGGCCGGAGCCGACGACGGCCACGGTGCGACCCGACGGCGCCACCACCGGGAACGGCCGCAGCGGCCCGTCATCGGTGGCGCGGTTGATGATCTCGACCTCGACCTGCTTGATCGTGACCGGGTCGTCGCCGATGCCGAGGACGCAGGCGGCCTCGCACGGCGCCGGGCAGAGCCGCCCGGTGAACTCGGGGAAGTTGTTCGTCGCGTGCAGCGCGTCGGCGGCGCGGTCCCAGTCGCCGGTGCGCACCAGGTCGTTCCAGTCCGGGATCAGGTTCCCCAGCGGGCAGCCGTTGTGGCAGTACGGGACGCCGCAGTTCATGCACCGGCTGGCCTGCTCGTGGATCAGCTGGCCGTCGGCGCGCTGATAGACGTCGCGCCAGTCGGCGACCCGCTCGGGCACCGGCCGCAGCAGCGGCAGTTGACGACCGTACTTCAGGAACCCCGTCGGATCGGGCACAGCTGACCTCCACCGTTTGCCTGGCGGCGCAAATCGAAGGTGGGACAGCGTTGGCCCGGGATATGGCACCTTAGCCGCCCCGCCCATGGCCTTCACAAGGGGCCACCCCTGCCCAATGCGCCACACCACCTTGACATGTGACCAATAGGTCACATAACTTCGAGTAGTGGATGACGACGATCGCGTCTTCAAGGCACTCGCCGATCCCACCCGGCGGTTCCTGCTCGACCTGCTCTTCGCGCGTGACGGCCGCACGCTCACGGAGCTCGAGTCGGAGCTGGCGATGTCCCGCTTCGGGGTCATGAAGCACCTCAAGGTGCTCGAAGACGCCGACCTGGTCGTGACCCGCCGCGCGGGGCGGGAGAAGTTGCACTTCCTCAACCCGATCCCGATCCGCCAGGTGCACGACCGGTGGATCGACAAGTACACCGAGCACCACGTCACGGCACTGCTGGAGCTGAAAGCCGACCTCGAGGAGAACGAGTCATGAGCAGCACGCAGGTCTACAAGGTCTACATCAAGGCGACCCCGCAGAAGATCTGGGACGCGATCACCACCCCGGAGTGGACGGCACGCTACGGCTACCGCGGCGCCAACCACATGGACCTGCGCCCGGGCGGCGAGTTCCGGGGCCTGTCCAACGAGGGCATGATCGCCGCCGGCGCCCCGGAGCTCGGTGTCGACGGCGAGATCGTCGAGGTCGATCCGCCGCTCTACCTGGTGCAGACCTGGCGGATGCTGATGGACCCGAACCACATCCCGGAGGGGTTCACCCGCCTCACGTACCAGCTGAAGGAGGGCAAGGACGGCGTCACGTCGCTCACCGTGACCCACGAGATCGGCGACGAGGCCGGCCTGGCCGAGATGCTCGCCGGCGACCTGGAGGACATGGGCGCCGGCGGCGGCTGGCCGTGGATCCTCAGCGACCTCAAGTCGCTGCTGGAGACCGGCACCGCGATGACCGGCTGACCACCGACCGCGCCGGCAGATACATCCTATGTATCTGCCGGCGAAGGCGGCGTGGTCACGGACACTCTCGGACGAAGCCGAGCGATGCGGGCATTGACGAAGCCAGACGTCCAATGTTAACTGCTTGTTACACGAGAGGCTCGACGGCGCGAGGCTCCCGCTCCAGACACGAAGGAGAGTTTCTGTGGGCAAGCCCCGCCGACTCGCCCTCCTGGCGGCCGCCACCGTCCTGTTGGGCACGTTCGTCACCCTGATCCACGGCCAGAACGCCACCGCGTCGACGACCGACGAGGCGTTCAACCCCGGCACCGGCGCACTCGACGTCGACTACGCCGGCTACCTGGGCAAGCACGACATCGTCTACAACAGCCCGCAGACCAATCCGCTGCACGGGCTCACCGTCGGCAACGGCAAGACCGGCGCGATGGTGTGGAACGCCAACGGCCTCACCATGCAGGTCTCCGGCGTGGACCTGTCGCAGCAGTCGGCGTTCGCGGCGGGCCTGGTGAACCTCAACACCAGCCCCGGCCTGGACACCGGCGCGAACAGCTACCAGCAGCGGCTGTCGCTCTACGACGGGACCCTGACCACCCGGTACACCTCCGGCCGCAGCGTCACCGTCATGGGCGTGCCCGGCTCCGAGGTCATGGGTGTGCACGTCGAGGACGACCGCACCGGACTCGGCGCGACCACGCTCGACCTGAGCCTGTGGGACCCGAACTCGGTCACCAACAGCGCCGACGTGCCCAACCTGGACACCTGGAAGCAGGTCAGCACGTTCGCCGACGCGACCGCCGCCGGGTTCAGCCGCGGGCAGAGCGACGCCAACGGTTTCGGCTACACCTTCGCCGCGACGGTGGAGGGCGCGGCGTACACCACGCAGGTCGTCAACGGCACCCGGGTGCGGCTCAACATCACGCCGACCGGCAGCTACACGATCTGGTTCACCGCCGCCAGCCGGGTCAACTCCCCCGGCGCCAACTCGGTGACCCAGGCCCGCAACCAGCTCGCCGCGGCGAAGAGCACCGGCTACCTGACCAACCTCAACAACTACCGCAACTGGTGGCACGCGTTCTGGGCGAAGTCGTTCGTGCAGTACAGCGGCGCCGCCGGCACCGGGGACTACCTGGAGAACGTCTACTACCTGTCGACGTACATGATCGCGGCAGGCGGTTACGGCAACTACCCGTTCCACTTCATCAACGGCGTGTTCCGGGCGACCGAGGACCGCACCAAGTGGAGCAACGGCTACTGGTTCTGGAACCAGCGCGACGTGTACAACTCGTTCCTCGCGTCGAACCACGTCGACCTCTTCGCCACCGAGAACCGGCTGTACAGCCGCAACCTCACCGCGTTGAAGGCCTACACGCAGACCAGATACGGCATCGACGGGCTGTGGGTGCCGGAGACGATGGGCTGGGACGGCAACGCGCGCGGCACCGTCGGCAGCGACTTCGTCAACGACATCTACTCCACCGGCACCGAGGCCGCCTACAACATGTACCTGCAGTACCGGTACACCAACGACACCGCATACCTGCAGAACACCGCGTACCCGTACATGCGCGAGGCGGTGAAGTTCTACCAGTCCAAGCTCAGCTACGACGCCGGCACCGGCCGGTACTACATGGCGACGTCGAACGCGCACGAGACGTACTGGGACGTCAAGAACGCGATCACCGACCTGGCCGCGGTGCGACTGCTGTTCCCGCTCACGATCCAGGTCAGCAACCAGCTCGGCCTCGACGCCGGCCTGCGCGCCGGGTGGCAGAACGTGCTGGACCGCATCGAGCCGTACAAGACCAGCAACGGCGCATGGCTGCCGCACGACCCGCCGGCCCCCGCGCAGCAGCGCAACGGTGAGAACGTCACCTCCGAGCTGATCTGGCCCTACGACCTGACCGGCATCGGCGCGCCCGACTACCAGACCGCGCTGAACAGCTGGAACACCCGGCCCAACCCGTACAGCAACGTATGGGCCAACGACGCCGTCCAGGCCGCCCGCCTCGGCCTCGGCGACCAGGCGCTGCAGGGCATGAAACTCATGCTGCAGCGCTACCAGAACTACCCCAACGGCATGACCAACAACACCAACGGCGTCTTCGAGTACCTCGGCGTGCACCTGGCGGCGATGAACGAGACGCTGCTGCAGTCCTACAACGACAAGATCCGGGTCTTCCCGGCCGCGCCGAACGACACCAACTTCATCGGCAGGTTCACCCTCCTGGCCAAGGACGGGTTCCAGGTCAGCTCGGAGCGGGAGGGCAACGAGACCAAGTACGTCGGCATCAAGAGCCTCTACGGCAAGCAGGCCCGCGTGGTGAACCCGTGGGGCACCGCCGAGATCCGGGTCCGCCGGGCCTCGGACAACGTGACCCTCACGACCACGACGGCCGGTGAGGTCACCTTCGCCACCGCCGCCAACACCGTGTACATCGTGGAGCGGACCGCGAAGCCGCTGACGTCCTACACCAGCACCTCGCTGAGCGGCACGGTGAACAACGGCGTCAAGTCGCTGTCGGGCACCGCGTCCACGCTCGGCACCGGCGGCGCCGGCACCCCCGGGCTGGTCAACAACACCGCGCTGACCTACGACGCGAACTGGCACCTCACGACCGGCCGCGGCTACGGCGACTACAACGACGACACCCACCACTCCACCACCGTCAACGCCACCGCCAGCTACACGTTCACCGGCACCGGCGTGGAGCTGCTGTCGGAACGCTTCAGCGACATGGGCAACGTCGACGTCTACATCGACAACGTCTTCCAGGCCAACGTGAACCTGTTCGCCAGTGGCGCCCGCCAGGCCCAGCAGGTGGTGTACAGCAAGACCGGCCTGACCAACGGCACCCACACGATCCGCGTCGTGAACAAGACGACCTCGGTCGGCATGATCGACGCGCTGCGGATCCTCACCGGCGGCACCCCACCGACCGGCACCGGCCAGTCGCTCATGGCCCAGGTCAACAGCCGCTACGTCACCGCCGGGTCCGGCCCGCTGATCGCGAACCAGACGACCGTCACCGCGGCGGAACAGTTCGAGATCGTCGACCTCGGCGGGGGCAACGTCGCCCTGAAGGCCAAGGCCAACGGCCAGTTCGTCTGCGCGGAGAACGCCGGCGCCAACCCGCTCGTCGCCAACCGCGCCGCGGCCGGCTCGTGGGAGACGTTCAGGCTGATCCAGAACTCGGACGGCACCGTCAGCCTCCAGGCCACCGTCAACAACAAGTACGTCGTCGCGGAGAACGCCGGTGCCGCCGCGCTCATCGCCAACCGGGACGCGATCGGCCCCTGGGAGAAGTTCATCCTCGGGTAGACCGGGGTTTGCGACAGGCCGAAGGACCCGGGGATCCTTCGGCCTGTCAGCGTTCGCGCATCAGGAAGCCGTGCAGCTCGACCGCCTCCGCGTCCACCCGCTCGGCCGGGGCCTCGTCGTCGGACGCGAGTCCCTCGGCATAGAACCCGAGGAGCTCGCCCATCGCCCGTTCCCCGAGCGCCAGCGGGTGGAACGGCAGCGGATAGCCGTCGACCGCGTGGTCGCCGTTCCAGTACGTCGACTCGAACGGCAGCCGTTCGCCGAGGTCCTCCAGAATCCCGAAGTCCGGCGCCACGCTGAGCGAGCGGATCAGCCGCCCGTCCTCCCACACCGCGAACGCCGTCCAGTCGACCACGCTGTGCATCGCGTGCAGGATCACCCTCCGCCCGCCCTCCGCCGCGACCAGGCGGGCGGGGAGCTGCGACGGCCGGTCCAGCGCGATCCGCTGGTCGCAGACGATCGCCAGACCGGGCACCGCCAGCGCGCAGGTGGTGTCCTCGGGCGGGTACACCGCCTCGAACAGCGCCCACGGCTCCTCGCCGTCGGGCTCGACGTCGCGCTCCGGCCAGAGCCGCCGCAGCAGCGCGGCCGCCTCGCCGGCGTCGGTCGACGTCGTGCCTCGCAGCACCGGGATCACGCCAGCCCCGTCGGCGTACACGAGCATCGCCGTCTTCGCACCCACAAGTCCACCCCCGTTCGGTGCCCGCAGGCTAGCCCGTGCCAGGCTCGCGTGGTCGACGACGCCCCGACCGCCTGCGGCCGGGGCGTCGGGCCGTCAGGCGGCGAGGGCGAGGTCCCGCGGCGGGGCGGTGAAGTCGCGGACCGGCAGCGGGGCGAGGGCGTCGTGCGCGACTCCGGCGATCACCCCGCTCGCCGCCTCGGGCACCCCGGTGCCGAGCTGGGTGGTGCCGCCCGGCGCAGTCGTGAGCATGCCCGCGGTCGCCAGCTGGGGTGCGGCGACCACCAGGGAGAAGGTCCGGCGGTTCGTGGTCAGGCCGAACTGGCCGGACACCGGGCGGTCCACGGCGGCGCGCACGGGGGTGGTCAGGACCTTGCCGGCGCCGCAGCGGTCGCCGAACGCGGACCGGTCGCCGAGCGGGCAGCGGCCGGCGTCGATCGCGGCGCGGGCCACCTCGGCGCGCAGCACCGAGGTGCAGTTCGGCCCGATGCCAGGGACCGGGTGGCCGCCGGCGTCGGCGACCTTGGCGACCGGGAGTGGGTCGCAGTGGGTGCCGTCGGCGGCGAGGGTCGCGTAGGCGTTGGCCAGGTCCAGGGCGGTGGTCGCGGAGACGCCGAGGGTGAACGCGCCCCAGTTTGCGTTGCCCGCCGCCTCGCTGAGCGCCTGGTCCTCCTTGCTGCGGAAGACGATGCCCAGGCGCTTGGCCATGGCGATGGACTGGTTCGCGCCGATCTGCTCCTGCAGCGCCACGAAGTAGGTCAGCACCGAGTGGCCGAACGCGTCCCACATGGTGCGGCGGCCCGACTGGTACGCGGGATCGCCGGTGTTGGCGGGGCACCAGTACCCGCCGTTGCAGGCTGCCGGGCTCGACGGGTCGATGCGGTACTTCGACTGGTACACCCGCTTCGTGTCGATCGCGTGGTCCAGCCGGAGGCCGCTGTTCAGCGCCGCCGCCAGGGTGAACATCATGAAGGGCGCACCGGCCGCCACGCCGGGCATGTCCGCGTCGCCGGAGATGAGCGGGGCCACGGTGTCCGGTCCGGCGGGCAGTCGCAGCGGCGGCTGGTTCGGATCGGCCGAGCTCGTGGGCACCGGCGGACGGCGGAAGTTGCGGTTCACGGCCATCGTCTTGACCAGGCCGGTGCCGGGCTCGATCGCGGCCAGGGAGAACACGTTCGGGTCAGTGACCGGTAGCAGCGCGTCGACCCGCCGTTTCGCACCGGCCTGCAGCTGGACGTCGAGCGACCCGCCGATGCGGTACCCACCGTGCAGCAGCCGATCGGTCCGCTGCGCCAGGTCCTCACCGAAGAGGGCCTGCGCCTGCCACCACGTGACGAAGTACTCGCAGAAGAAGCCCCAGTCGTTGACCGGGGCCCGTACGCAGCCGTCCCGGGGATCGTCGGTGTCGAACCGCGCGATGAGCGTCGTGCCGTCGGCCGCGTACAGCTCCGATGGTTTGGGGGCGGCCGCGGGCGCCTGCGACCTGCCGGGTGCGGCCGTGTCCCGGGACGACTGCCACACGACCACGCCGATCACGGCGACCAGCACCAGGACGACCGCCACCGCCAGCAGCGCGCGCCGGTTGACCGGCCCGGGTTCCGGGCCCGACTCGATGATCGACTCACTGGTTGATGCCCCCGCCATGCCGCCCCCTTTGTAAGGGAATGGATGATATCGACTGCCCTCACCGCCCGCTGACCCGAGGGGCGCGTGCACATCGACGCGATCCACGCACCCGCCGGCCTGGAGTCCGACGGGGCATTGTTCGCCCACCTGAAGGTCCCGGTGCGGCGCCGGGCGTGCCGTCCGGGCGACGGAGAACGCGGCTACGCCGTCAGGTGGGGCGCGCGCAGTCCGGCCTGCTGCCCACGCCCACCGCGCCGGCCGGCCTTCTGTCCGCTCCCCCTGCGTGCGAGCAGCGCCAGGGCGTTGATGGGCCCGGCGGCCAGACAGAACACGCCGAGGGCGAGGACGAAGTCACGGCTGTCCTGCGGGGTGTCGGTCGCGTTGAACAGCCGGCCATCCGCCTCGACGCGGACGACCTTGCCGCGGTACAGCGTCGCCCGAGCGGGCCGCTCGCCGGCCGCCGGGAGGTTCTTGAACGGGGCCGTTGGCATGGTCAGGTGATGCCCGTCGACGTCCACCTGGGCCTGTGAGGTGGTGATCCAGGTGACCGTCCCGTCGAGGACCGCGCGGCACTTCGCCGAGGTGAACACCTGAGCCGGCGCGCACTGCGGAGCGTCGCGCATCCGCCGCCCCTCCACGTCGCTGCGCCAGGCGAGCAGCAACAGCCCGGCGCCGACCAACGTCGTCACCGCCACCATCACCAGCAACGCCCGGTTGGACCACGGGGCCTGATAGGCACGCACCACAGCACCATTGTCACCTGGCCGCCGAGGTTCCCACCGCCCGCAGGCGCGGGCGAAACACGCCGAACAGCGCTAGTCCCGGAGGGGCCCCTCCGGGACTAGCGCCTACCCTGCTCGGCGTCGGCGTCGCTCTGCAGGGTGTCGTCCGCAGGTCTTCTAGCGGTGGGTCCGCTCATCGAACCATGGACAACCCTCGACATGAGTGAACATCGGAGGTATCACTTCGTCAAGAAGGGTTCCGAACTTCTGTTCCATCGAACAAAAGCGACAGCCTCCAAGATTTTAGCCCTTGCCGACCATGGCCTGTGCCTGCTAGACATCGGATGTATTCGCGCAGTGCCGTGATACCCCCGAAGGAACCTGAGGATCCCGTCATGAAGCTGTTACGACCGGCCATCCTGGCCACCGCCATGGTCGTCTCGCTCACCGCCTGTGACTCCGCCGCCACCCCTGAAAGCACCGGAGGAACCCCGCCGATCGCCGTCGACCTGCCCCGGGCCGACTCCGACTTCTGGAACTCCTACGCCAAGTACGTGCCGGCGTTCGCGAAGGAGGCCGGCATCAACCTCATGACGCCGACGAACTCGCAGAACGACATCGCCAAGCTCGTCGCGAACACCCAGGCGCTCACCAGCCAGGGCGCGAAGGCGATCGTGATGGCGCCGCAGGACACCGGCGCGATCGCGACCACGCTCACCCAGCTGGAGCAGAAGAAGATCCCGGTCGTCACCGTCGACACCCGGCCCGACAAGGGCAACGTCTACATGGTCGTGCGGGCCGACAACCGTGCGTACGGGCAGAAGGCGTGCGAGTTCCTCGGCGCGAAACTCAACGGCAAGGGCAAGGTCATCGAGTTCCAGGGCTCGCTGTCCAGCGTGAACGGCCGGGACCGGTCCGAGGCCTTCGCCGAGTGCATGCAGAGCAAGTTCCCCGGCATCACGGTGTTCGCCGAGCCGACCGACTGGGAGGGTGCGAAGGCGTCCGCCGCGCTGCAGACCCGCCTGGCCCAGCACCCCGACATCAACGGCATCTACATGCAGGCCGGCGGCGTGTTCCTGGCCCCGACGCTGCAGCTGCTGCGCACCAAGAACCTGCTCGTCCCGCCGGGCGACCCGAAGCACATCTTCATCGTCTCCAACGACGGCATCCCGCAGGAGTTCGAGGCGATCCGCAAGGGCGAGATCGACGCGACCGTGTCGCAGCCCGCCGACCTCTACGCGAAGTACGCGCTGTTCTACGCCAAGGCCGCGGTGGACGGCAAGACGTTCCAGCCCGGCAGGACCGACCACGACAGCACCATCGTGCAGGTGCGTCCCGGGCTGCTCGAGGACCAGCTGCCCGCCCCGCTCGTCACCAAGGACAACGTCGAGGACTCGGCGTTGTGGGGCAACCAGATCGGCAAGTGATGACGGGCGCACCGGCGGTGGAGGCCGTCAACACGAGCAAGCGCTTCGGCGCCACCACGGCGTTGCACGACGTGTCGCTGTCGATCGCGCCGGGCAGCACCCACGCTCTCGTGGGCCGCAACGGTGCCGGCAAGTCGACGCTCGTGTCGCTGCTCACCGGGCTGCAGAGCCCGGACGCCGGCGCGGTCCGATTCGACGGGGAGCCTGCCCCGCCGGTGCCGGACCGGGCCGCGTGGCGCCGCCGGGTGGCCTGCGTCTTCCAGCGCTCCACCATCATCGCGGACCTGTCGGTGGCGGAGAACCTCTTCCTCAACCGCCAGGGCGACGTCATTCGCTGGGGTACGCTGCGCCGCCGCGCACAGCAGCTCCTGGACGAATACGGGGTCGACGTCGACCCCGCGGCCAGAGCCGGTGACCTCGGCGTCGAGCAGCGGCAGCTGGTCGAGATCGCGCGGGCCCTGTCCCAGGGCGCCCGGTTCATCATCCTCGACGAGCCGACCGCCCGGCTCGACGCGACCGCGATCGAGCGCCTCTTCGTCCGGCTGCGGGCCCTGTCCGCGACCGGCGTGACGATGCTGTTCATCTCGCACCACCTGCAGGAGGTCTACGAGGTCTGCGACACCGTCACCGTGCTGCGGGACGCGCGGCACGTGCTGACCGCGCCCGTCGACACCGTCGACCACGACGCGCTCGTCGCCGCGATGACCGGCGAGGCGGTCGGGCTCACCGCGGTCGGGGCCCGCCCGCCGGTCCCGCCGGACGCCCAGGTGGCGTTGCGGGTGGCGGGGTTGACGTTGCGCGGTTCGTACACCTCGATCGACGTCGACGTGCGCGCCGGGGAGATCGTCGGGGTCACCGGCTCCGGCAGCAGCGGCAAGGTCGCCCTCGCGGAAACCGTCGGCGGGCTGCGGCGCGCCACGGCCGGGACGGTGACCGCCGGCGGCCGGGACGTCACACCGGGCAGCGTGCCGGCCGCGCTCGCCGCCGGGATCGGCCTGGTGCCGCAGGACCGGCACCGGGAAGGGCTCATCCCGCGGCTGTCGGTGGCCGAGAACGCCACGCTGCCGATCGCCGCGTCGCTCGGGCCGGCCGGCTACGTCTCCCCCACGAAGCTGGCGGCGACCGCGCGGGCGTTCATCGACCGGTTCGACATCCACACGTCCGGGCCGGCCGCACCCGTGAGCAGCCTGTCCGGCGGCAACGCGCAGAAGGTCGTGCTCGCCCGCGCCCTGAGCACCGCGCCGTCCGTCCTGGTCCTCATCAACCCGACCGCGGGCGTCGACGTGCGCTCCAAGGAGTCCCTGCTCGACGCGGTGCGCACCGCCGCCGACACCGGCACGGCGGTGCTGATGGTCTCCGACGAGCTCGACGACCTGCGCCACTGCGACCGGGTCCTCGTCATGTTCCACGGCCGCGTCGTCGCGGCCCTGCCCGCCGGGTGGAGCGACACCGACGTGGTCGCCGCCGTCGAAGGAGTCAACCGATGACCACCGTCCCGGCCCGGCTGTCCGGGATCCGCCTGGCCCGGATGCGGGACCTCACCCTCGTCCCGGCGATCCTGGTCCTGCTCGTCGTCGGCGCGATCGTCGACCCCGTCTTCCTGTCCAGCACCAACATCATCAACGTGCTGCAGCAGCAGACCGAGCTGTCGCTGCTGGTCCTCGCCGAGACGGTCATCCTGATCGGCGGCCGCTTCGACCTGTCCCTGGAGTCGACCGTCGGCCTCGCGCCGGCGCTCGGCGTCGCCCTGGTCATCCCGGCCGCCAGCAACGGGCTCGGCACGTCCTGGCCGTCCGCGCTCGCCGTGCCGTTGATCCTGCTCGTCGGGCTGCTCGTGGGCGCGTTGAACGGCCTGCTGATCCTGCGCTTCGGGCTGTCCGCGTTCATCGTGACCCTGGGCATGCTCATCACGCTGCGGGGCCTGCAGATCGGCATCACCGGCGGCAAGAACCTGTTCGAACTCCCGCCGTCCGTGCTGTACCTGGGCAACGCCACGTGGCTCGGGCTGCCGTTGTCGATCTGGCTGTGCGGACTGCTGTTCGCGATCGGGATCGCGGTCCTCGGCTGGTTCCGCCACGGCCGAGCCGTCTACGCGATCGGCGGCAACGTCGACGCGGCCCGCGCCGCCGGCATCCGCAGCGACCGGGTCATCTGGATCGTGTTCATGGTCGCCGGTGTCCTCGCCGCGCTCGCCGGCCTGCTGATGACGGGCCGGCTCGGCTCGGTCGCCGCAGCCCAGGGCGAGAAAATGATCTTCATGGTCTTCGCCGCCGCGGTCATCGGCGGCGTCAGCATGAACGGCGGCAAGGGCACCCTGTTCGGCGCCCTGTGCGGCGTGCTCGTCCTCGGCCTGATCACCAACATCCTGACCCTCGCCGGCGTCTCGGCGCAGTGGATCCAGGCGGTGTACGGCCTGATCATCCTGATTGCCCTGATCCTCGCCCGGGTGACGACGGGCAAGGCGCAGGACTCCTAGACCGGCATGGTGGGCGGTGTCTTGGCGGTCACCGCCCACCATGCCTTTGCGCTATCGTGACCGCATCGACGCACCTCTGCGGCGGCGGGCACTGGCCCGGTTCGCGCTCAGCCTCTCCGACGAGCAATACCGTGCCCACCATGCCCGGCTCGCCTCCGGCGACGTCGACGACCGCCACGACGGGCTGTTCATCGCCGTCGTGCGCCGCGATGTCGCCGCGGTCGAGCGGGCCCTCGATGACGGCGAACTGCTCGGCCGGGCGTTGTCCGCGGCGATCCGCCTCCCGGTGTCCGACACCGCCCTGCGCCGCCTCGCGCTGAGCGCACCGTTCGTCATCCGGCGGCAGGTGTACCGGGTGCTGCGGCGCTCCTGTCGCCGGGAGCTCGCCGAATCGCTGCTGCCGCAGGTCCCCGCCCGCGACCGGCCGCTGCTCCTGGCGGCCTGCTCCCCCGGCGTGGTCGAGCGGTGGCTGCCGGCGCTGCGGCTCACGGCCGACGACCTGCACCGCCTGGCCCGGGTGGCGCCGGTCGCCGTCGCGCGCCGGTTCGTCGAGGACGCCGGCACGGACCCGGCACGCCGGTGGTCCCAGGACCGGCACACCATGGAGACCGCGCTGCGGCGCGATCCGGCGGCGGCCGCGATCGTGTCCCCGGACCGGCAGTGGCACGAGATCGGCACCCCGGACGCCGTCGCCGCCGCGCTGCGGGACCGCACGTGGTGGTGGTTCCCGGTGCCGTCGCAGGGCCTGATCCGGCTGCCCCGGCGGGCCCGGCGGACGGTCCGCCGGCTGGCGGGCGCCGACCTGGACGCCCTCGCGCGCCTCACCGACGGCGCGGGGCGCGCCGCGCTGCTCGACGCGCTGCCACCCGCCCGCCGCCGCCCGCTGCCGGGTCCGTCCGTCGTCGAGCTCATGGCCCTGTCCTTCGCTGGCCGGGTGGCCTGGGCGCGGACGCTGCTGGCGGAGCGCCCCGGCGATCCGGAGGTGCTCGCACTGCTGCCGTACGCGGAGGTCCGCGACACCTTGCTGGCCATGACCCGCAGCCACCGCGCCGACGAGCGGGAGCGGGGCTGGCTGGCGCTGCTGCGCAGCGCGATGCTCGACCGGGACCCGGCCGCGAACACCGACGCGATCGACCGGGCCGGGCGCGCCTGGACCGACCAGCACCTCGTCCAGCAGTCGGTGCTGAGCCTGCTCGCCGCCGGACCCGCCCGCAGCGTGACCGCCGTGCCGGTGCCGGCGGTCGCCGCCGTCGTGCACACCGTCCTCACCCGCCCCGACGTCGCCCCGCGCTCCTGGCAGTACATCGACGAATGGCTCACCCGCACCCTCACCGTCGCGCTCGACGCGGCGCACCGCCCGGACGCCGGCCCCGCCGAGGTGGCCCGGGCCGCCGAGCTCTTCCTGGTCTACGCGCGCACGAAGCGGGACCTCGGCCCGTGGTACGCCGCGCCACGGCTGCGGCCGCGCGTCCGGGCCACCGTATGGGACCTCGCCCACGACCTCGACGGCCGGGCGCTGCTGGTGGTCGCGGCGCAGCTCGGGCTGGATCTCGGCGACCGGATGCGGGACATCGCGCTCGGCGCCACGGATCCGGAGATCGCGCGGGAGGCGGCGCGGCTGTGGGTCGGTGGCGCCCCCGCGGACCGGGCCGAGCGGCTGCAGACCCTGCTGGAGCACGACCCGGCGCTCGCGCGGGTGCCCGAGATCACCCGGCTGCTGACCACCCGGCACACGAGCCTGCTCGACCACGCTGCGGTCCGGTCGCTGCGGCCGCTGATCCCGGCCACCGCGGCGACGCTGCGGGCCTGGCGACCGGCGCAGCGGACCTGGTACCGGGACGCCGCCGCCGAGCAGGCCACCGACCCGTCCGTCGCACCCGCCGACCGGATCGCGGCCCTCCGCGTGCTCGACGACCCGGAGCTGCTCTCCGCCCTCGCCGAGGCGGACGACGGCGGGGTCGCCACGGCCGCGCTGGGCGCCCTGGCCCGCCGCCCGCACGGCCTGGCCCACCTCGCGGAGCACGTCGACGACCCGATCGGCTACCGGGCCCGGGCCGCCGCCCGGGCGCTGCGGTCGGCGCTGGACACCGTCACCGACGCCGCCGCGGCCGGTGCGCTCACCGCCACGCTGCGCGGCGGTGGCCGGCTCGCGCCGGCGAAGGAGGCCGTGCGGGCCCTCGGCGCGCTCGGCACCCCGGCGGCCGTGGCCGCCCTCATCGACGCCTGGCGCCTGCCCGACCTGCACCGCGACGTCCGCGCCGCCGTGGCCGCCACCCTGGTCCCCTCCGTCGAGGCCACGGACGGCGTCGCGGAGCTCCTCGCCGCTGCGCTGCGCCCCGACGCGCAGCCCGACGCCGTCCGGGACGCGATCCTGGCAACACCGGTCGAGCGGGTTCCAGCCGACCGGCGGCCGGCCGTGGCCCGCCTACTCGTCCGTGCCCTCGACTCCGGCGACCCGGCGGTGGTGACCGGGTACCGGCGCTGGTTCCGCTACGCACCCGAGGGCCTCGACGCGGTCGCCCGGATGGTCGGCCTCGACCACCCCGACGAGCTGGCCGGCGCGGCGCGGGTCACCCTGGGCGCCGCCCTGGGTACCTCGGCCGGCGACCTCGCCTGGGCGGCCGCCGTGGACGTGCTCGCGGCGCAGGCGGACCGCGACCGGGTGAAGGTCCGGCGCCGGCTGGCCGACCTGGCCGCCACGCTGACGCTGGGCTCGTGGCACATCCCACCGGCCGCCCGGCGCCCCGCAACCCGCGCGCTCGAACGGGGCCTCGTCCCGTTCGACCTGCCCAGCGTGCGGGTGCTGCTGCTGACCCGCCTCGCGCTCGGCGACCTGGCCGAGCCGTCCTCCGAGGCCGGACCGGACCTGGCGCTGTGGGACCGGCTGCTCGACGCCGTGGACGACCGGCCGCACCGGTTCGATGTCGAGTCCTGGCGGGGGCTGCCCCGCCTGACCGACCCCACCCACCTGGCCGCGGTCCTCGACCACCTGGCCCGGCGCCCCGGCCCCGCCGCGGCGCTGGTGTGGATCCGGCTCGCCGCCACGCAGGAACGCTGGCCGGAGCCCCGGCTGCGCCGGCTGGACGACCTGCGCCGGCACGCCGACCCGGACGTGCGGGAGACCGCCCTGGACGTGTCGGCGTCAGGCTGACCCGCCGCGCAGCTCGACCAGCAACTCCGACAGCGCGGCCGGATCGGCCGCGCCCATGGGGATGTGCCGGGCCAGCTGCAGGTGGTCCGACCAGGCATCGTCCAGCCAGATCTCGGTGACCTGCTGGTCCGAGGACGGGTCGAACGGCGAGTCAGCCCCCGGAGTGATCTCCACCAGCAGCGACAGCCCGTCCGGCAGGTCGTGCGCCAGCTGCGTGTGCGGCTGGCTCGGCACGAAGGACGAGCCGTTGCCCCGCCACGCTCTGCGGTGCACGAGTTCCAGGGCCCGCCCGGTCGGCAGCGGCCCGAACCCGGTCAGGCTGGTCGCGGCGCGCTCCGCCTCGGTGAGCGTCACCACCGGCCGGTGCAGCTGCGCAAACGGCGGCAGGATCTCGTAGTCGGTGCCGAGCTGCACCCAGTGGGCCAGGTCCGGGCCCAGGTCCGCGGGGTGCACGAGGCCGAGCTGCGCGTCGCCGTCGACGGTCGCGGTCGTGTCGTGGAGGTCCGCGAAGGTGCCGTCCTCGGCGACCCGCAGGGCCCGGACCAGGCCGCGCCGCTGGTCGTACTCGCCCCACAGCAGCCGCCGCGCGAGCGGTCCCAGGACCGGGTGCGGCAGCACGACGGCCGGAAGGTCCCGGGCCGGCCGGAACCGCCGCGTGAACAGGTCCCGCTGCAGCCGGGTGGTCTGCGCCGCCACGGTCGCCCGCAGGTCCTTCTTCAATTGCAGGAACCGTTGGTACGCGTCGGGATTCGTGTCCTTCACGCCCGGCTTGGGCGGCCTGGCGACGGGCCGCCCCGCGGGGTCCAGGACCCGGACGGTGAGGTGGTCGTCGGTGACCACCGTGAACACGCGCGGCCCGTAGTCCAGCGTGACGCCGGTGTCGAGGCCGTGCGTGGCCGCCAGCCGGTCCGCCAGCTGGGTCACGGACAGCCCGCGCCGGGCGGCGGCCTGCGCGAGGTAGTTGCTGGCCCGCTCGTTCGTCGTGCCGCCCGACATGTTCGCCTCGATCGCCAGCAGGTGCCGCAGCGCAGTGTCGGTGCCAGCCGTCGCCAGGACCGCGAACCCGTCGATCGCCCGCGCGTACCGGCTGAGGGCCGGCCACGACCGCACCAGTGGCGCCAGCACGTCCATGGTGGCGTCGTCGCCGATGTGCGCCTGTGCCAGCAGCGCCCAGGCCTCCCCCGCCGGCGCCCCGTCCTCCACCCACTCGTGCAGCACGGCCCGGCCGAACGCCGCCAGGCTGGCCGCGTCGCAGCCCGCGATGCGCTCCCGGGCCTCCGGTTCGACCGGCCTGACGAGCGGCTGCGTGGCCACCGACGACTCGACGGCCACCGGTACGGCACCGTCGGATCCGGGCGCCGGCTCCGGCGGTCCGGCCAGACGCGACCAGCTCAGTGCCTCCACGACCCGGGCCACCTGGTCGGGCGGCAGCGCCCCGCCGCCGGCCCGCTGCAGCTCCGGCAGCCGATCGGGGCGGGTCCAGGCCGGTGGACGGCCCTTGCGGGTGGCATACGCCGGCACCGCGAACAACGACGGGACCCCGGACGCCCCCTCCAGGAAGTGCAGCGCGTCCTCCGCCTGCTGCTGGGCCCGGCCCGGGCGCCCCTCGGCGACCGGGGTCAGCGTCCGCATCGCCACGTCCGCGTGCCGCTGCAGCCACAGCCGCGCCCACAGCCGCGCCGAGCCCAGGTGCCGGAGCCAGCCCGCGACCAGCGTGGCCACCTCGGCGCCCCGGAACGGCAGCACCAGCAGGCCCAGGCGGTCGGCGTCCCCGCCCGCGTCGCGGAGCACCAGCGGCAGCGCGTCCAGTCCGAACCGGGCGACCGCGACCCGGTCCAGGTCGATGCGCTGCCCGTGGCGCAGCAGGGTCAGCGACTTGCCCAGCAGCGCCCGCGCCGACGACTCCGGCCCCCGCACGATCAGCCACGACAACTGCGCCGGGGTCAGGTTCGACAGGTCGTCGGCCCGCGCCACCGCGGCGCCCCAGTCCGGCTGCTCGCGCCCGTGCTCCAGCGCCGCGGCCCGCGACCACCACCGGTCCCGCTCCCCGTCCTCCCACGCCAGGACCGTCGAAAACACGCCGGGCAGCACGTCGGGCCCGCTTGTCATGGGTTCAGCCTCCAGGGTTCCTGCCGCCGGGGATCGGTGCCGCCGACCGTACCGGAGCCGGATCGGCACACCCCACGGCACCATCCGGCGGAGGGGGCGCCAGGACGCACCGGGACCTCCTCGCGTACGGGGCCCGGAGCGCCGATAGTGAGCCCCGTGCATGCGACGGTACGGTGTGGCGATGAGCGAGGCGGCGGTGGCTGAGGGTGTTGTGGTGCAGGTGGTCGAGCTCACCGGCGGGCGGGAGATCTCGTGGGGTGACGGGACCGTCGAGCGGTTGCGGGACCGGCTGTCCGACGTGCAGTCCGCGATCGTCGCCGGGGTGCGGGCCGTCGCCGCGAACGTCACCCCCGACCTGTCCGGGTGGGAGGTCGCGGAGCTGCAGGCGAAGTTCGGGGTCACGCTCAACGCCGAGGCCGGGGTGGTCGTGTCGCGGGCCACGACCGGTGCGACGTTCGAGGTGACGGTCACCCTGCGGCGAAAGCCCGACGCGGAACCGGCCGCCGAGGCCGGCCAGAGCGGATGATCGACGGGCGCATCGTCGCCGGCGGCCGGGATCTGGGCAGCGGGTTCGTCCTGACGGACCGGATCGTCGCCACGGCGGCGCACGTGGTGCGGGACCGGGCGGCCGAGGACCTCGAGTTCGTGACGGCGGCCGGGGTGCGGCTACCGGTCGAGGCGGTCCAGGCGGAGCCGGCGATCGACGTCGCGACGCTGCGGGTCGCGGAGTCCCTCGCCATCGTGCCCGCGTTGACGCATGCGGTGCTGCGCGCCGACTGGCGGGTCACGGCCCGGCCGAAGAACCACGACGCGCAGCTCACCGGCACGGTGACGGCGACCGACCATCTCATCGTCAACCAGGGCGGCACGGAGATGACGGTGCTGCAGCTGCACGTGGCGGAGGCGTTGCGCGACTACCGCGGCTACTCCGGCAGCGCCGTGACCGTCGACGGCGCGGTCGTCGGGGTGCTGGTCGAGCAGGTGCGCGAGCGGGCCGCCGCGGGCGACGCCGGGCCGGCCGCGGCCAACGTGCTGTTCGCGGTGCCGGTGGCGCAGATCGTCCGCAGGTTCAGCCTGGGCGTCGTGGTCGGGCGGTCGGACCGGGCGCTGCCCGTGCACCAGCTGCTGGACACGGCATACTTCGACCTCGACCTGCTCAAGACCGCGATCCTCGAGGCGATGGCCACGGCCGGCGGGCGGTTCCTCGTGTTCGGGGTCGACGCCGGCGAGCAGGCGGTGGTGGACAACCTGTGCGCGTGGCTGCGGCAGTACGTGGGTGAGATCGCCCGGCAGCACTGGCTCGACCTCAGCGCCGAGCTGCACTCCGTCGACACGGCGGTGCGGAAGATGACCCGCTACCCGGCGGTGCTGGCCGCCCGCAACGTGATCTGCCCGGTGACGGTGCGGGGCACCCCGGCCGCCGACGTGGCGGAGCTGGTGCGGCGGGTCCGGGAGGCGTACGGGCAGCCGAAACGCTGGTGCATGCTGTTCCTGCTCGGCGTGCCCGCCGGCGGGTTCCCGGACGAGGTCACGGCGCTGCCGCCGCCGCGGTTCGCGCACCGGGACGTGGAGCGGTGGGCGGCGCACGTGACCGTGTACAAGCGCTGGCCGCGGCCCCTCGCGACGGCGTGGACGGCGGACATCGTCGGCCGGATCGGCGACGAGCTCGACGTGCGGTACACGTACGAGGAGCTCGCCGAATGTATCGACCGCGTCCGGTTCCAGCCGGACGAGCTGCGTGGCTACCTCGAGGACCTGGAGGCCTGATGCTGACCCGCCACCGCGTCGACACGTCGCTGCGCTTCGACCGGCTCGCGGAGCTGCCGGAGCGGCGCGACATCGAGGTCGCAGGCGACGCTGCCGGACCGCTCCCGCAGCCGCGGTTCGAGCCGCGGCTGCGGGAGCCGTACCGCGCCTCCGCCGACCTGGAGGAGGCGGTGAACGTCGCGATCGCGCTCGGCCGGCCGCTGCTGCTGCAGGGCGACCCGGGCGCCGGCAAGACCCGCCTCGCGCACGCCGTCTCCTACGCGCTCGGGCTGCCGCTGGAGGAGGCGTACATCAAGTCGACCAGCCGTGGCCAGGACCTGCTGTACGTGTACGACGCCGTCCGCCGCCTGTACGACACCCAGCTCGGCCGCGCCGCCACCGCCGAGAGCGACTACGTCCGGCTCGGACCGCTCGGCCGGGCGATCGTGCGGGCCGGGCACGGCCGCCGGTCGATGGTGCTCATCGACGAGATCGACAAGGCCGACATCGACTTCCCCAACGACCTACTGCGGGAGCTGGACCAGCTCGCGTTCGACGTGCCCGAGGCGCACGGCGAGCGGCACGCGGTGCCGGCCGACCGGCCCGACCTGCGGCCCGTCATCGTCGTGACGAACAACGAGGAGAAGGCACTGCCGGCCGCGTTCCTGCGCCGGTGCGTGTTCCACCACGTGCGCTTCCCCGACGCCGCCGCCGAGCTCGACGCGATCCTCGCCCTGCACGGCATCGGCGACGTCCAGCTGCGCGCGGAGGCGATCGACACGCTGCTGCGGCTGCGGTCCCTGGACCTGGCAAAGAAGCCCGGCCTCAGCGAGTTGCTCGACTGGGTCAGTTACCTGCAGGCGGTCGGTGCGCGCCCCGGCGGCGGGCGGCTGCCGTTCTCGGGGGTGCTCATCAAGCAGCACGCCGACGCGCTGCGGCTGGAGCGCTGAGGGTGCCGCCGTTCGTGCTGGCGATCGTCGACCAGCTCCGCCGGCGGGGGCTGCCGCTCGGCGTGGATGACTGCGACGCCCTGCGCCGCGCCCTGGCGGCCGGGTTCGGCTGGACGTCCGGCGCCGCCCTGACCGAGCTCTGCGTGATGCTCTGGGCGAAGACCGAAGCAGAAGCGGACATGGTGCGGGCCGCGTTCGCCCGCGTCGATGCTCCACAGTGGACCCTGGCGGCGCCGGCCCGGCCGGAAACGGCGCCGGTGCGCACCGTCGGCGACGCACCCGCGATGGAGCACGCACCCGCGCCGCCGGCGGTCGACGCCGAACCCGCACCGCCACCGGTCGCCGCACCCGGGCGGGGCCTTCCGGCGGCGCCGCCCGGCACCGGACGGACCGACACCACACTGGTCATGACCCCCCAGTACCCGCTGACCGAACGCGAGATCGTCCAGGTCTGGCGGGGCCTGCGCCGCCCGACCCGGCACGGCCCACCGGTCGAGCTCGACGTCGACGAGACCCTGCGGCGTTCGGCGCGCCTCGGGGTGCCGGTGCCGCCGGTGCTGGTCCCGGCCCGCCGCAACACGACCCGGCTGCTGCTGCTCGTGGACCGGCAGGGGTCGATGGCGCCGTTCCACCGCTACGTCGAGCACGTCGAGCAGGCGGTCCGCCGGGCCGGGCGGCTCAGCGCGCTCACCGTCGTCTACTTCCACAACACCGTCGGCGCCGCGGACCCGGGGCTGCTGCACGCGGTCCCGGACCCGTTCGACCCGGCGATCGACGCGGTGCTGCCGGCCCTCGCACCGTTGCGGGACGGCACCCTGTACCGCGACCCGGCGCTGACGTCGCCGGTCCCGTTGCGGGAGGTCCTCGACGGGGTCACCGCGACCACGGGCGCCGCGGTCATCAGCGACGCCGGCGCCGCCCGCGGCACGCTCAGCCCGGCCCGGCTGCTGGACACCGCCGCCCTCGGCAAGGCGCTGCGGGCCGCGGCCGGCGCCGTCGCCTGGCTCAACCCGGTCCCCTCGGCCGGCTGGCGGCGCAGCACCGCCGAGCAGGTCGCCCGGCACCTGCCGATGTTCCCGCTGACCCGCGCCGGCATGTACCAGGCGGTCGACGTGCTCCGCGGCCGCCCGTTCCCCGTGGCCCGGCCGCTGTGACCACCGCCTGGGTCCGCGCCTCCCCCGTCGCGGCCGGTCTCGCCGCCGCCCGGTCCCGCCTGCCCGCCGGCGCCCTGGAGCTGGCGTGCCACGCGGCCGTGGCGGTCGCGGTCGACGCCGGCCTGCTGCACCTGCTGCGGATCAACTTCTTCCTCGACCCGCCGACCGTCCTGCCGTTCGAGGCCGAGGCCGCGCTGCTGCTGTCGCCGCTGTTCCGCGAGGTCGGCGAGGACCTGTACGAGATCGACCCGGCCCTGCGCGACGCCCTGCTCGCCGCGCTCACCGCCCGGTTCGGCCCCGAACGACCGGCGCGGGTGGCGGTGCTGCTGGAGCAGTACACCGACCAGCACCCCGCGTGGCACCTGCAACCGGAGCTGGAGCACGCGCAACGGCTCACCGCACTGAACCTGGTCGACCCGGCCCGCGCCGCCGACTGGCTCGCCGCGAACCGCCCCTCCGCCGGCGGTCCGGCCCTGACCCGCGAGTGGTTCGTCGCGATGACCGGCCGCCTGCGCCCGCGGACGTCACTGCCGGACCGGCTGGCCGACGCGGTCGCGGCGGCCGACGCGCCGTCGCACGAGCTACGGGCCGCCGCCGTCGCCGAGCTCGGGGAACTCGCCCTGCTGCCGGGCGCCGACGTGCGGGCCATCGCCCTGCGGCTGGAGCGGGTCGCCCGCGTCGACGACCCGCCGCTGCGGGACATCGCCCGCGACGTCCTCGACACCGTCAAACGGCTCGTGCCGCCACCCGCGCCGCGCCAGCCGGCCGGTGACGAGCCGAGCGACCCGTACCGGTCCGTGCCGTTCCCGGCCCTGTACGGCATCGACCCGTCCACGTTCGACCCCGAGCGGGCCTGGGCGGTGCCGGGGAACCTGACCGTGCCGATCGGCACCGACCCGGACGGCCGGCCGGTGCTGCTCGACCTGCGCGAGCCCGGCCACGGCGGGACGGGCCCGCACGCCCTGATCGTCGGCGCCACCGGGGCCGGCAAGTCGGAGCTGCTGCGGACCCTGATCGTCGGCCTTGCGGCGCGGCACAGCCCGGCCGAACTGAACATCCTCCCGGTCGACCTGCGCGGCGGCGCCGCGTTCGCCGGCCTCGAGACCCTGCCGCACCTCGCCGGGCTCGCCGTGGACTCCGGCGACCTGGTATCGCTCATCGAACGGTTCAAGGACGTCGTCCTCGGCGAGATCAGCCGCCGCCAGCAGCCGTTCACCGCGCGCCGCCCGCACTTGCTCATCGTCGTCGACGAGTTCGGCTCGCTGCTGACCGCCGACCCGTCGCTCATCGACACCCTCATCTCCATCGGTCGCCTCGGCCGCCCGGTCGGCATCCACCTGGTCGTGGCGTGCCAGCGCCTCGAGTCGGGTCACCTGCGCGGCCTCGACGCCCACCTGTCGGTCCGGATCGCCCTGCGCGCCTTCTCCGAGCAGGAGTCCCAGCTCGCCATCGGCACACCGGAGGCGTTCGACCTGCCCCGCGCCGCCGGTCACGGCTTCCTGCGGGCCGGCGACGGCGCCCCGCAACGCTTCCGCGGCACGTCCGTGTCCGACCCGTACTCCGCCTCGTGGGACGACGTCCTCGCCCAGCGACCGGACTCGCTCCTCGACGTCCTGGTCCGTCGCATGGCCGGGCACGGCGCCGAGGTGCACCAGGTCTGGCTGCCTCCGCTTCCGCCGGTGCTGGCGCTCGGCGACCTGCCGGCCGACGGCGTCACGATCGGCGAGGTCGACGTGCCCCGCGAACACCGGCGCCGGCCGTTCAGCATCGACCTCTCCGGCGCATCCGGGCACGTCGCAATCGTCGGCGAACCGCGCACGGGCAAGACGACCGCGCTCCGGACGGTGGTCGCCGCCCTGGCCCGCACGGCGCGGCCGGTCGGCGTCTACTGCGTCGGCGGCGACCTCGGCCCGCTGATCGGCCTCCCCGACGTGATCACGGTGCTCGATCCCGCCCACGACCATGACACGTTGAACGCCCTGTTCGGGTCCCTGGGAGGCAGCACCGCGGCCGACACGGTGCTCGTCGTCGACGGCTGGTCCAACCTCCTTCGGCGTTATCCGGGCCTCGGCGACCTGGTGTCGGCCGGGCGGGTGGTGATCGTGGCCTCGGACGAACGGTGGAGCCGGTTCAGCGAGGAGCATCTCGCCGCGTTCGGCACGCGCGTCGAGCTTCGGCTCGACCACCCCGACACGTCGCGGATCTCGGTCCCCGCCGCCCGGCTGCTGCGGTACGAAACCGCGGGTCGTGCGCTGACGGCCGGTGGGCTGCAAATGCAGATCGCGCTGCCGATCCGGCGGGGCGGCGGCTCCCACGAGGCGTACCTGCGGGAGCTCGCCACCACACCGGTGGAGCAGCCACGCCCACGGATCCGGCTCGGCACGTTCCTGTCCGGCGGCGAGGAGTTCGCGGTGGACTTCGCCGCGGACCCGCACCTGATCGTCCTCGACGCGTCCCCGGACGAGCGGCTGGCCGTCCGGCAGGCGATCGAGCGCTCCGGCAACGGCGAGATCGTCGGCCCCGACGACACCACCCGCGTCGTCGAGGAGCTGCAACGGTCGTCGGGCGGGGTGAGAATGACCGGGCCCGACCTGTGGGTGATCGCGGAGGGCGCCCTCACTCCGCTGACGGCGCTTCGAGACCTGCTGCCGTACGCCAGCGGCCTGCGGCTACGGGTGGTTGTCTTCGCCCCGGTAGGGGCATCGGACGGGATCGTGCGGACGCTGAAGGACCTCGCCACGCCGACGATCACGCTGTCCCGCGAGATCGGCGAGCTGGCCGTGCCGGACCAGCAACCTCGGCAGATACGGCTCGATCCGCCGACGTCCCCGGGCGTCCGGTTCGCCGAGCTGCACGGCATCGATCCGGCGACGTTCGACCCGGCGCGGGCGTGGGCGGTGCCGGGGAACCTGGCCGTGCCGATCGGGTCCGACCCGGAGGGCCGGGCGATCCTGGTCGACCTGCGCGACGGGAGCGAAGGCGGCATGGGCCCACACGGGCTCGTCGTCGGGGCGGCCGGGGCCGGCACGTCGGAGTTGCTGCGGTCCCTCGTCCTGGGGCTCGCCGTCACCAACAGTCCTGCCGAGCTGAACATCCTCGCCGTGGACTTCGGCGGGGCCACGTTCGCCGGGCTCGAGGCGCTGCCACACCTCGCCGGGATCGTCGTGGACGACGTGCCGCGCCTGGTGCACGTGCTCCTCGGCGAGGTCGACCGGCGGCAGCAGGCAGATCCGGGACGTCGCCCGCGGCTGCTGGTGGTCATCGACGAGTTCGGCTCCCTCCTCTCCGCGCAGCCGTCGGCCGTCAACGCGCTCCTCCAGGTGCTCCGGGTCGGCCGTACCCTCGGCATCCATGTCCTGCTGGCCGCCAGGCAGCTGGCCGAGAACCGGCTCCGCGGGCTGGACACGTACCTGACGTTCCGGATCGCCATGCGAACTGTCACGGCGGCCGAGTCCCGGCTCGTGCTCGGCGGGCCGGAGGCGTTCGCGCTGCCGCATGAACCCGGACACGGCTACCTACGGAACAAGGCGGACGACAGCGTGCGCCGGTTCCGGGGAGCGATGGTCACGCAGGTGCAGGAGGCCCTCGTCGCCCCGATGGCCGGGCGTGGCGGGCCCGTGCACGAGATCTGGTTGCCGCCGTTGCCGCAGTTCGTCGCGCTCGGCGACCTGCCGACCGGCGCAGTCACGATCGGACTTGCCGACATCCCCCGCGAGCACCGCCAGGCACCATTCACCATCGACCCGTCGGCAGAGGCCGGGCACACCGTGATTGTCGGTGGACACGGCGCCGGCAAGACGACCGCGTTGCAGACGGTGGTGACCGCGATCGCGCGCCAGCACGAGCCATATCAGGTCTACTGCCTCGGCGGAGGGCTCAACACCGTGGCTGGCCTGCCGTTCGTCGGGGGGGTTTTCCGCCGCGACGACGCGGCCGCCATCAACCGCCTGGTTACCTTCCTCCGTCACAGCCCGCTGGATCTCACGCTGCGGGTGGCGGTGCTCGTCGTCGACGACCTGCCGAGAGTGCTGCGTGATCATCCGAGCGTCGCGGACCTGCTCGCCATCCGCCGGGTGCATGTCGTGGCGACCGCCACCGCGTGGAGCGCGTTCGAGGCGGAGGTCCTCGACACCTTCGCCACGCTGATCGAGCTACGACTCGACGACCCGACCGCGTCCCGGTTCGCCCTCGACGTCGCCTGGCAGGTCTCGCCGGACCGACCCGGATGCGGCCACGCCGGCGAAGGCGTCCGCGTGCAGATCGCGGCGCCGGTCCGGCACGTCGGCGGCGACCATCACCAGTACGTTGCCGAGCTCACCGACGCGTGGACCGGCCCGCTGGCGCCGCGGGTCCGACCGGAACTGCGCCTGCGCATCGGCGTCCACCAGGACGACGGCACCGACTGCGTGCTCAACTTCGCCGGGCGACCGCACCTGCTGATCCGCGGCAGCGACGACCTGGTCCGGCGGGTCGGCGAGACCATCGCGAACTGGGCGGACGGGCGGGTGTTCGGTGCGGCCGACGCCGCCACCGTCGCCGAACTGCTCCGGGCCAGGCGGCCCCGTCCGGACCTGCCGACCCGCGGCCGGCTGCTGCGGGACCTGTGGACCGGACCGGAGCTGTGGTTCGTCGCCACCGCCGGGCTCGACGGGCTGGCGCCTCTGATCGAGTTCCTGCCGGAGGGCTACGAGCTCGGGTTCCACCTCATCGCGCCCGACGAAGGGTGGTCCATCCGCGGTCTGGACGCCGCCAACACGGCGACGCTCATCGGCGCCCGGGCACGGTCGTCCCGGGCCGGAACAATCATCCAGGACGGCCGGCAGCGAAAGGTAACGCTCGAGCTCTAGCGCTCGTGGACCAGGTCGCCGTCGACGAAGACCAGGTCGGCCCTGGTCTCGTACAGGGTGGCGCCGGGCTCGAACGGGTCGCGGTCCAGGACGACCAGGTCGGCGGCCTTGCCCACGGTGATCGAGCCGGTCTCGTCGTCGGTGCCGTTCACGTAGGCCGAGCCGAGGGTGTACGCGGTCAGCGCCTGCTCCAGGCTGAGCGCCTCCTGCGGCAGCATCGGCACCTGGGAGGTGGGCCAGTCCGCCTCGCCGGAGACCGGTGGTTCGGTGCGGTGGACGGCGACGTGGATCGCCCACCACGGGTCCGGGGTGGTGACGGGCCAGTCGCTGCCGGCGGCGAGCCGGCCGCCGGTGCGGGCGATCGAGCCGAACGGGTACTGCCAGCCGGCCCGCTCCGGGCCGAAGAACGGCACGCAGAGGGTGTCGTTCTGCTCGTGGTGGGTGGCCCAGAGGGCCTGGATGTTGGCGGTGACGTCGAGCGCGGCGAACCGGGGCACGTCGTCGGGGTGCACGACCTGCAGGTGGGCAAGGTGGTGCCGGGCGCCGGAAGCAGCACCTCGGTCGCGGGCGGCCTCGACGGCGTCGAGGCATTCGCGGACCGCGCGGTCGCCGATGGCGTGGAAGTGGACGCCGAAGCCGGCGGCGTCGAGCAGGCTCACGTAGTCGCGGAGGCGGGCCGGGTCGACGTTGGACTGGCCGCAGTGCCCGCCCTGACCGACGTACGGGTCGAGCATCGCGGCGGTGAAGTTCTCCGCCACACCGTCCTGCATGATCTTCACCGCGGTCGCGCGGAACCGGCCGTGCCGGGCGAGCGCGCGGCGGGACTCGAAGGCGGCGATCTGGGTTTCGTCGCCGCCACGGTCCCACCAGAGCGCGCCGGTGACCCTTGCCCGCAGTACACCTGCCGCATCCGCCTGCACATAGGTGTCGAACTGATCACGTGCGCCGGCATAGGCGCCGACGATCGCGTCCTGCCAGCCGGTGACGCCCAGGCTGAACAGGTAGCGCTGGGCCTCCATGAGCGCGCGGTCGTAGTCCTCGGCGGTGTCGGCGGGCAGCAGGCCGGTGATGAGGTCCATGGCGCCCTCGTGCAGGACCCCGGTCGGCTCCCCCGCGGCGTCCCGCTCGATCCTGCCGTCGGCCGGGTCCGGGGTGTCCCGGTCGATCCCCGCGATCAGCAGTGCGCGACTGTTCACCCACGCCGAGTGATGATCGCGATTGGGCAGGAAGGCGGGCCGGTCGGGGGCGACGGTGTCGAGGTCGTCACGGTGCGGCAGGCCGCCGGGGAACGCCGCCATCGACCAGCCGCCGCCGGTGATCCAGCCGTCACCGGGGTACGCGGCGACGGCGGCGAGGTAGTCGGCCTTGGCGTGCCACGGGGTGAGGTCGCAGCGCAGCCGTTCCAGGGCGCCGGACACCGGGTGGATGTGCGCGTCCTGGAGGCCGGGGACGAGGGCCCGGCCGTCGAGGTCGACGACGTCGAACGCCTGGCCGGACAATTCCGACAGGACGCGGGCCCGGTCACCGACGGCGGTGATCCGCCCGTTCTTCACGGCCACGGCCTCGGCCCCGCCGGCGGCGAAGACCCGGCCACCGATGAACAACAGCGCACTCATCCGCGCAGCATGCCCGGCAACCATGGGGGTACGCAAAGGGTCCACCCCGTTGACCGGCATGCCCGTCGATGTGATGGTGCCATCACCACATCGACGGTCGGCGAAGTGTTCGCGGTATCCCGCGGCACCCGCTGCGTTTCCCCCAACCGGAAGGGACCACCCACCCATGCGCATGAGACGGGTCATCGCGATCGGCGCGGCCATCCTCGCCGTCGCCGCGAGCGTCGTCGCCGGCCCCGCACCAGCCCAGGCCGTGCAGGTCACCGGGCTGACCGCGACCATCGCCCTGAACAACTGCTCGGGCGCCCTGGTCCGGTACCCCAGTTCGGTCGACAGTGACCGGGCGATGCTGCTCACCAACGGCCACTGCTACGAGGGTGGCTTCATCAACGCGGGCGTGGTCCTGCAGAACCGGACCAGCACCCGCACCGGCACGCTGCTGAGCAACACCGGCACGTCGCTGGGCACCGTGCGCGCCGACAAGCTGATCTACGGCACGATGACGAACACCGACGTGGCGCTGTACCAGCTGACACAGACGTTCGCGCAGATCAAGACGAGCTACAACACCACCGCCCTGACGATCGCCGGCACCCACCCGGCCGATGGCACGGCGATGACGATCCCGTCCAGCTACTGGAAGCAGGTCTGGACCTGCACCATCAACGGCTTCGTGCCCACCCTGCGCGAGGACCAGTGGACCTGGCACGACTCGATCCGCTACAACACCGGCTGCCAGACCACCCACGGCACGTCCGGCTCGCCGATCGTCCGCTCGTCGGACAACGCGGTCATCGGCATCAACAACACCGGCAACGACGACGGCGCCAGCTGCACCCTCAACAACCCGTGTGAGGTCGACGCCAACGGCAACGTCACCGTCCACCAGGGCCAGAGCTACGGTGAGCAGACCTACTGGTTCACCACCTGCCTCAACTCCTCGCGGGTCATCGATCTGACCATCGCCGGCTGCCTGCTCACCAAGCCCGCCGGCACGGGCAACACGGTCACCGTGACCAACCCCGGCGCGCAGACCGCGACGGTGGGCACCGCGAAGTCGCTGCAGATCTCGGCGTCCTCGTCCGGCTCCGGCCAGACACTGACCTACTCGGCGACGGGCCTGCCCGCGGGCCTGAGCATCAACGCGAGCACCGGCCTGATCTCGGGCACGCCGACCACGGCGCAGACGACCACCTCGACGGTCACGGCCACCGACACCACGGGTGCGAGCGGCACGGCGTCCTTCGGCTGGACGGTCAGCGGCGGTGGCGGCGGCACGTGCAGCGGCCAGAAGCTGCTGAACCCCGGCTTCGAGTCGGGGGCCACGTCCTGGACCGGCACGACGGGCGCCATCGGCCAGTGGTCCAGCCAGGGCCAGCCGGCCCGCACCGGCACGTACTCGGCGTGGCTGCTCGGCTACGGCTCCACCCACACCGAGTCGGTCTCGCAGTCCGTCACCATCCCGGCCGGCTGCTCGGCGACGCTGACCTTCTACGTGCACATCGACACCGCCGAGACCACCACCTCGGTGGCGTACGACAAACTGACGGTGACCGCCGGGTCCACGACGCTCGGCACCCTGTCCAACCTGAACAAGGCCTCCGGGTATCAGGCCAAGACCTACAGCCTGAACGCGTTCGCGGGCCAGACGGTCACCCTCAAGTTCAACGGCACCGAGGACTCGTCGCTGCAGACCTCCTTCGTGCTGGACGACCTGGCCGTCACGGTCAGCTGATCCGCGCCGGCGGGCCGGGGCTGCACGCAGCCCGGCCCGCCCCCCGTTCGGCGGCTCAGTGACAGTGCTGGGGGTTGTGCGCGTGCACCGGGGTGACCGCCGGCCGGGTCCACTGGGGCACGGGACGGCCGTCCCGGCGCCATCGGGTATACGTGGGCTCCTGCGGCCAGCCCTCGGGCGAGTCCTCCCACACCTCCTGCCGCCCGTAGACGGTCAGGTCGAGCAGCTTGTGCGACGCCATGATGGCCTCGACGCCGCGGCCGGTGCTCTCGTACGTCAGGAAGAACCGGTCGCCCTGGCGCAGGTAGCAGGCCAGGATGCCGCCGCCGGCGTAGGCCGGGTCGTCGACGCCGTACGTCGAGTACCAGTCGTGCGTGTAGCCCATGAACTCCTTGAACGGCGCCATCTCCGCGAACGGACCCTCGCCGAAGACGGCGAAGGACACTCCGCGCGCCTCGAGATAGGCGGCGTCGTGGAAGTCCCAGATGGATGCGGTGCAGCCTTCGCACTGAGCCTCGAACGGCAGGCCCTCGTGCCACATGTGCTTGTAGACGACGAGCTGGTCGCGCCCCTGGAAGATCTCGGCGAGCGGCGTCGGACCGCCGGCCCCGACCAGTGCGATCGGCTCGATCTCGGTCATCGGCAGGCGCCGGCGCGCCGCCGCGATCGCGTCGCCCTCGCGGGTGTGCGCCTTCTCCCGGGGCAGCAACGCCTCGCGCTCGCGCAACCAGGTCTCGCGGTCCACGACCGCCGGGGCGGGGGTGAGCGTCATGAGTGGTATCTTAAACATAGTTGACGCTCGGTTGAACAGAGTTGGGGTGCGGCCGGTGCCGATCAGGCAGAGCTACGGTGCCCTCGGCGACGCGTGCCGCGCCGCGAACGCCCTCGACCTCGTGGGCGACCGGTGGACGCTCATCGTCGTGCGTGAGCTGCTCCTCGGGCCGAAGCGCTTCGCCGACCTGCAGGAGTCGGTCCGCGGCATCACCCCGGCCGTGCTCACCGACCGCCTGCGCGCCCTGCAGCAGGCCGGGATCGTCGACCGCGTGGTGCTGCCGGACCTCGCCCGCACCCGCGCGTACGTCGTCACGGACTGGGGACTCGGCCTGGAGCCGGTCCTCGCCGCGCTGGGCCGCTGGTACTCCGCGGGCCCGTCACCCGACACCGCCGGCGGCATGACCCCCGACGCGGTCGTCGTGGCCATGCGGACCATGGCGCCGCCCTCGCCGGCCGGGGTGCCGCGGATCGTGCTGCGCCTCCACGACGCCCGCCGGGCGGACCCGCCGGTGCAGCAGTTCCACACCGTCGCCCACGACGGCACCGTGCTCGTGGCGGCGGGCTCCGTCGCGGATCCGGTGGCGACCGTGACGGTGGACTCGAGCACCTGGAGCGGGGTCGTCTTCGGCGGCCTGGGCCTCATCCCCGCCGTGAAGGTGACCGGCGACCGCGACGCCGTCGCCTCGCTGGTGAGCCTCTACGGCGCTGCGGCCTGAGCCGGCCGGATCTGCGTTTTTCGCGGACAACGATTCTGGACGCCGTCCCCTATCGTGATCACCGTGACCAGTGGGTTCGAAGTGCCTCAGCCGCCGCGGCGGCAGCGCCCATGGAAGACGATCCTGATCACGCTCGGGATCGTGCTCGTCCTGTGCTGCGGTGGGGCGATCTTCGGCGGCTACCGCCTGTTCAAGAGCGTGGAGAACGCCACCGAACCGGCCCGCACCGCGGCCGAGACCTTCGTCACGAACCTGGAGAACGGCGACGTCGACGCCGCCTACGGGCTGCTGTGCAAGCCGACGCAGGCCAAGTTCACCCTCGATGCCTTCAAGGACGGCGTGTCCAAGCAGCCGAAGATCCAGAGCCACACATTCGGCGGCGTCAACGTCATGAACTACAACGGCAAGGTCTCCGCGACCGTCGCCCTGGTGCTGACCGCCGACACCGGCTTCACCGAGCGGCACGTCTTCCCACTCGTCAAGGAAGACGACCAGTGGCGGGTGTGCGGCCAGCCCTACTGACGAAGACCCGGGCGCCCCGCCGGCCGGCATCGGCATGAGCCGGCCGGCGGGGGCGGGTATCAGCGCAGGGCCATGTACAGGCGCTGACCGGCGGGCTGATAGCCGACCCGCGTGTAGACCCGCCAGGAGTCCTCGCCGCCGGCCTCCAACCAGGCGACCTCCACCCCCGCGCCGAACAGCCGGCCGGTCAGGTCGGCGGTGAGCGCACCGGCCAGGCCGCGCCGGCGGAACGGGGCACGCACGGCGACCCCGGCGACCTCGCTCAGCCCGTCGGACGGCGGGACACCTTGAGCGCCACCCACGCAGACGTCGTCGCCGGTGACGGCCATGAGCGCCACCCCACCGGCGTCCTGCGCCCGGCGCATCCGGGCCACGTCCTCCGCAGAGGCCACGGACTCCCCGCCGAACGCGTCGTGCTGCGCGCCGATCAGCGCCGCACGCTCGCCGTCGTTGTCGGGCGCGCGCAAGGTGTACCCCTCGGGCGTGGCCGTCGCCTGCAGGGTCTCCGGCCGGCAGCACAGGTACGTGTGCCGCGCCTCCACCTCGAAACCGGCCCCGACCAGCAGCGGCTCCAGCTCCGGGGCGCACCCGATGACGTATTCCAGGCGCGGGACGCGGTCGGCGTCCCGGAACGCCGCCACGAGGTCGGCGACGTCGGCACCGGTGATGGCCGCACCGGGACGCGGCGTGGCGTAGTTGATGTTGGGATTCGCGGTGGTCGGGTCCACCCCGATCACGAACGGCCCCACGTGCACGGGTGCGGGCCGGTTGGACAGGTTTACGACAACGGACTGCTGGATGCGGGCATCCAAGGACACGGTGATACCTCGAGACATGGTGAAGTTGACGGTGGGCGATCGACGCGTGGGCCGCCCAGCGCTGTGATGGTCGGCGCGACGGGAGATCCCCGGTCGCGCGACCGACGCTCAGGCGGCCGCTTGGCCATCCCGGGTCACAGGCTTCAGTCCCTCATGCAGCATGCCGACGCCGTGCGCGTGGGCAGTGCCACACTGCCGCATCCCGGCACCACCCGTCAACCGGTTTTCCGGTGCTACCGCCTCGGGGAGATCACGCGTTCGCTGTCCTGATTGCGGCTGTACCGCACGGTCTTGCCCTGGCGGACCCGGACCAGCAGGCCGGCGCTGAACAGCACGGCCAGGTGGTGCGACACCGTCGACTTGCTCAGCCCGTGTCGCCGGCCGAGCTCGGTCGTCGACCGCGGCTCGTCCAGGTCGCGCAGGATCGCGGCCCGGCGCGCCCCGACGGGGCGACCCGCCCCCACAGCGGATACTGCACCGCCGCGTTCTCCACGTCGTCCAGTTGCGTGGCCAGCCGGGGGCACCCGAGCATCGACGGCACGACCACGGGGCCCGCGGACAGGTCGTATGCCCGCGCGTCTGAACCCGTCAGCTCGATTCGCATGCCGGTCCAGTGGATCGCCGGGTGCAGCGTGTTCAGCGTGTGCCCGAGGCCGTGCCGGGCCATCAGCCGCCCGCGCCGTTCGACGATTCTCGAACCGTTTGCCGGTCATCGCGGCCGTGTAGTGAACTCGGCCGGTCCGGTGCCGGCCACGCTACGGGGGATGGCCGGCACCTGCACCAGCGGCCGGGTCACCGGCCCTCCCATGAACTCGACGCCGTCGGCGCGGGACCCGCGGGACTCGTCACCGCGCTCGCGCTGGCCCGCCAAGGCGTCCGCGTCCTGGTGCTCGACAAGCGACGAGCCGGTTCGGCGCTGCCGCGGGCGGTGGGGATCAGCCTGCGGCAGATGGACCTGCTGCGGGCGTGGGGCCTCGAGACGGCCGTGCGGGCCGGGGACGCCGACGATGAGTCGCCCACAAGTCAGGGTCGTCCCGCCCGGCGAGGGCCGCACGGGCAACCTCGGCGCGATCGCGGTCGCTCAGCCGTTGGTCAGGTAGCGGGCCAGGCGCAGGCTCAGGGCGGCGAGGGTGAGGGTGGGGTTGGCGGCCGGGGAGGTCGGGAAGACGGAGTTGTCGCACGCGAACAGGTTTTCGTACGCGTGGAAGCGCAGGTTCGCGTCGACCACCGACGTGCCGGGTTCGCCCATGCGCAGCGTGCCGACCTCGTGCGCGACCCCGCCGAGCTTGGCGGTGGCGAGGTCCAGGGTCTCGCCCGCGAGGGGTTCGGCGCCCAGCCCGGCGAGGACCGTGCCGGCGACGTCGCGAACCTCGTCGAGCAGCGCCGCGGGCAGTGGCCAGGGCTGGACGTCCACGCGGACCGGACGGTCGGGCGGGCCGTCGAGCTGGACCAGGTTGGTCTCCACGAGCGGGGCGTTGAACAGGAACACGATCTCGCCGAGGGTGGCGTCGCCCTTCGCCTCACGGTGCCGGCGCAGGTTGTCCGGGTCGATGTAACGGCCCTGGTTGAAGTCGGCGCCGAGTTCGACGACGACGTTGTACGGGTGGTCGACCGTGCTGGTCGCGCGGTGCCGGGACCAGACCTTCGCCGAGGACTGAGTGGCCGCGGACGCCGACCCGGCCGGGAGCGAGAAGTGCGTGAACATGATCGGGTGGTCGGTGATGCCGCGGCCGATCAGCCCCGCCGGGTCCACGAGCCCTGACTGCAGCGCGATCTTCGCCGACTCGATGGTGCCGGCGGACAGCACGACGGTGTTGGCGCGGTACGAGCGCTGCCGGCGGCCGAGCAGGTCATAGCATTCGACGCCGGTGGCGCGGGCACCGTCGAACAGGACCCGCTGCACGGCGTGGTTGAGGTTGACCGTGGGCCGGCGGGCACCGGCGTCGACCGCGAGCCGGTCCTCGCTGAGCAGGTCCGCGGTGGAGAACATGCCACCGGGCACCGACAGCGGCGTGTATCCCTGATACTGCACGGCGACCGGGGCGTCCAGGTGGTCGAACTCCGGCAACAGCTCGCTCAGGCGTCGCTTGGTCTGTTCCTGGAACGGCGATCCGAGCGGCCCGTTGCGGTTGAGCGCGTCCTCGGCGAGCCGGTAGCCGGTGGTGCTGAGGTATTCCGCGACCGGCGCCGGCCAGCCGATCAGCTCCCAGGCACCCATCCGCGGGATCAGCCCGCCCCAGAACACCGAACGGCCGCCGAGGTTGAACGCCTGCGCCCCGCCGAAGAACGACCCGGGTGCGTTGACGTAGTTGGCGAAGCTGAAGTCGCCGAACAGCCCCCACACGTTCTTGTCGAACTGCCCGATCCGCAGCCGCCGCGGCAGGTTCGCCACGTGGGTGGGGAACAGCAGCGAGCCAGCCTCGACGACCAGCACGTCCGCCCCGGCGTCCGACAACTGGTCGGCGAGTAGCCCGCCACCCATGCCGGAGCCGACGACGATCACGTCGTAGACATGGTCCTCGTCGTACGCGGGCGGGAAAAGCAGTTGCTGGACCCGGCCGTTCTCGGTCAGCACCGCCGGCACGGGCGCGAACACCACGACGTCGTCGGCGAAGTCGAACCGCCCGCCCGGCATCGGCTGCACGACCAGGTCGTCGCCGGTCATCCAGATCCCGTCGAGCACGAACTTGCACACGAACGGCCCGCCCCGGTCCTCCAGCACGAACGTCCACGCGCCGTCGACGAACACCCCGGGATGATCGACGGCCCATCCGTCGTCAGCGGTGCGCAGCACCACCGACTCGTCCGGTGGATGGACCTCGGTCACGAATCGCACCTCGAACACCGCGACAGCCTCCCAGCGGAATGTTGCGCCCAGGTGTCCGGCAACCGTCCGCCGTCACGTCCAGCCGGGTCCCCGCTCGGGCTGCCGCTCCTCGACCAGGATCAGCCACCCCCGGCGCGCCCCGCGTGTGTTTCGCCGGATTGCATCAGGTTCCATCCGACATGACGAACTGCTTGGCGTGGTAGATCAGGCGGTCGTCGTCGGGGCCGGTGAGCACGTCGACAACCTCGGCGACGACCAGGGTCGAGTCGCCGACCTGGAGCCGGTGCAGCGGGACCGCCCGCAGCCCGGCCAGGGCGATCGGCAGGACAGGCTCCCCGGTCGGCAGCGTCTCCCAGCCCTGCTCTGCGGTGAAGCGGGGCCCGCCGGACCGCGCGAAGTCCTGCGCGAGCCCGGCGTGCCGGCGTCCGAGCAGGTGCACGACGAAGCTCGGCGCCGCCAGCAGCGCCCGCGCGGAGCGCGTCGCCATGACCGAGAACGACAGCGCCGGCGGGTTCACCGACACCGACGCGACGCTCGACACGGTCAGCCCGACCGGCCCCGCCGCGGTGACGACCGCGACACCCGTCGGATACCGCCGGAAGGCGTCCTTGAACCGCTCCTGCACGGCACAGACGCTAAAACCTCAACCGGACTTCATGTCAACGCCGGCCGGACCGGCGACGACCTGCACCGCGCGCTCGCCGACCGAGGAGGCCCCGAACGACTCGAGCGATTCGCCGTCACGATGACCCACCCCACCATCGACGCCGCCGCGCGCACCATCGGCATCAACCGGGCCACGCTCATCGAGCAACTGCACCGGCTTGAAACCGATCTCGGCCAGCAGCTCTACCACCGCGCGAGCTCCGCTGGCCGGCGACAACGCCCCATCGCACTCGGCACCACTCTGCTGAACCTCGTCGTTCAGCCGGACATTCAGGCGCTGCGCGAGACCCGCGCCAGACTCCCGCGAATCAGCGCCTGACCAGCGCCGTCCCGTCAACCGCGATCACCGACCGTGCTCCGCCCGGACCGGGCAGTTCGGCGCCTCAGCACCGTGAACCGATAGCGTCATGGCGACGATGCCCGATCGACGGGGGTGCGAAGTGTCGTTGCCATGCGACAGCCACGTGCACAGCGAGTGGTCCTGGGACACAGCAGTGGGCGACATGGAAGGCTCCTGCGCTCGTGCCCTGGAACTCGGGCTACCGGCGATCACTTTCACGGAGCACCTGGACCACACCGTGTGGAGGATCGCGTTAGAGGGTCCATACGTCATGGACCACCTCACCGTGATCGCCGCCCCGGACGGGCTCCTGACACCGCCCACCTTCGACCCAGTCGGCTATCTGGCCGCGATCGAGCACTGCCGCGACCGGTTCCCCCAATTGCGGATTCTCAGCGGTCTGGAGATGGGCGAACCACACCGGCATGTCGAACAATGCTCCCGGATCCTCGCCGCAGGCCGGTTCGACCGAGTGCTCGGCTCCCTGCACACCCTTCCCGATACGGGCGCGTTCGCCGAGCCGTGGGGTATTTACCCGCACCGCGACCCGCACGAGGTGATGCGTGAATATCTGGCCGGCGTAGCCATCATGATGTCGATCAGTGGGATGTTCTCCGTGCTGGCCCACATCGACTATCCGGTTCGCTCGTGGCCGCAAGAGCGGGCCGGGGTGTTCGACCCGAAGGTATTCGAGGAGGAGTTCCGCCATGCGCTGCGGGCGACCGCGCAGTCCGGCCGAGCGCTGGAGATCAACACGCGGCTGCCCCTGCACGCGGCCATCCTGTCCTGGTGGCATGAGGAAGGCGGCGACGCAGTCACCTTCGGCAGCGACGCCCACTCACCCCCGGACGTCGGCCACGGCCTCGCGGACGCGGCGCGCATGGCCGAGGCGCACGGTTTCCGCCCCGGCGCGAATCCCTACGACCTGTGGAGCCGAGTCGACTGAACCGCGCCACGCCAGCACTCCATGGGAGGTCCACAGGTGCACACCGAGGTGGTTCTAGTTCGTCACGCCTCCTCCATCCCTCCGACCGCAGAGGGCCCTGACGAGTTGACCCGCCCCCTCGCCGACAACGGCCTTCAACAGGCGCTCGAACTGGTGGAAACGCTGACCAAGCTACGACCAGTAGCTGTATGGTCCAGCCCATACCGCCGCGCGATCCAGACTGTCAAGCCCACAGCTCAGGCGCTTGGCCTTCCCGTCCGCACCCGCCTACAGCTGCGGGAGTGGGACGACGGACTTCCCTACACCGACGATTGGGAGCCGCACTACGCCCGCAGTTGGGCGGATCCGTCGCACGCGAGGCCCGAGGGTGAAAGCCTGGACCAGCTCACCGTCCGGGCCGTCGACGTGGTGCGGGCGCTCGCTCACGAAAACCACGGCCGACTCGTGCTGGCCGCCACCCACGGCACCTTCATCTCGCGAGCGTTGTCCGGATTCGGCATGCCGACGGACTGGACATTCTGGCAACGCATGCCGATGCCAGCAATCTACCGCCTCCGTTTCACCGACCCGCACACCCAACCAGCGATAACCGACGATTGCCTGTGACGGGCGGGCCCGCAGAGCCTGCTCGAACAATGCAGTCCGTCCTGAAGAGGGCTTCCCGGAACGCCTCAGCAACGCCGACGCGCCCAGACATCCCCAGCAGACGCCGCCGCGGAACCGCAGGTAAACAATCCGGTCGATGACATCTCACATGAGAATCCACACAGCCGTCGCCGGAAGGCAGACGGCGCACTCGGCCATCGTCACCAGGGTTTCGATCGCCGCGTCGACGGTCAGGCCCCGGCCGGCGATGAGAAGGTCGAGGCTCTCGAAGCTGGTCAGCACCCACAGCGCGTCGGCGGCCCGGGCGGCGGTAAGACCGTCACAATGCGACACGTCAGCTCATTCTGAACTGACCTCTGAGCAGGTCCCAAACAACTCACGCAAGTAAGCCGGCCACGAACGCGACCCGCGACCCAAGCGGGCAAGCCGCCGGCAACCACGACCCAAGCGGGCAAGCTGCCGACAACCGCGGCCCAAGCAGCAAGCAGGCCAAAACGCAGCTCACGCGGGTAAGCCGGCCGCGAACTCGTCGATGCGCCGGACCCGCTCGTCCAGCCCGCGACGGAGGCTGACCGCCCGCTGCAGGTCCAGTGGGGGCACGCGGACCGACCACCCTCGCCACGCCACAGTCTCCAGGCGACCCGCCGCCGTCAGCCCGAAGTCGGTCGTCTCCGGCTCGTCGGCGGTCGGTCCGACGCCGCCGACCCACTCCACCCTGGCGCCGAGCATCGCGCGGCCGAACCAGGTGCAGAACCAGTTCGCCGGGGCGACGGGCTCGATCAGCCCGTCCAGCAGCAGCTCACCCACCCGCCTCGAGTCACCGTCGGAGACGATCAGGTCGAGGTCCCCCGGAATGACGGGGATGCCCCTGATCGCAAGGGCGGTGCTGCCGCCCAGCCACCAGTCGACCCCGGCGGCGTTCAGCCGCTGACACACCTCGGCCAGGGCGGCCTCCCACGGGACCGGATCGAGCCCGGCGGACTGCCGCAGCATCGGCTCGGCCAGCCGTGAGAAGTTGGACCAGGCCCGGTCCAGGTGCGGGGTGTCGGCCGGGAACCGTTTGCACCAGTGCCCGTCGTGCTCGTTGAATCCGGCCTTCATCACCGCCGGCACCAGCTCCGCCGCGACGTGCACGAACTGGAACTCGCCCGGACCCCGCCGCGCCACCTCAACATCCATGCGCCGATACCACCACACGGGTATGACAAAACCGCCGGTTTCCTCCTCGTCGTCCGGCGACGGCGCCGTCCGCTGGGAAGGTCAAGGGTCGGCGGACCAGGCCGCACCCTCGTCCTCGGCGGCGGCGTCCCAGATCTCGACGCTCACCGGGATCCTGCCGACCTCGGCGACGCTGGTGACGGCGACCATGCCGTACGCCCAGCCGACAGAGTCCGCCATCGCCGCGACGATCGCGACGTTGAAGTTGGAGCTGTCGTCGCACGAAGGGTCGTGCAGCACGAACATCCGGATCGTCGGATGCACCAGCATCCAGCGGCGCACCAGCAGACTCGCCACGCGATCAGCGCTGACTCCCCGCCCAGCGGTCCCACGCCGCGAGCCAGTCCTGGTGAGCGGCGTGGGAAGCCTGCGGGCCCTGGCCGCCGCCGTGCTGGAGCCGCCGCCACGCGAGCTGCGCCGGACGGCTGGGGACGGTGTCGCTCAGCCCGGTGCCGTGCAGCAGCGTTTCGTCGATGGCCCTCTCCCTCAGCGCCCGCTCCTCCCGGAACCAGGCCGCTTCGCGGTGCAGGTTGCCCAACTGGTCCACCATGCCGCGCACCGACTCCTCGGCGGCCGCGTCCGGCTCGTCGGTCAGCTCCGTGTGACGCCGCACGGCCGCGCGCCACACCGTCCCCCAGTAGCGCGGCAGGTCAGGTGGCGCCCCACCGCCCACCAGCCACTCGGGATGCTCCGGCGCGGCGGCGAGCATCATGTCGACCAGCGCCCGGTGCGGCTCCCGCCGCAGGTGATCGGGAACCTCCCCGTCCGCCGACGCACCGCCCCGCCCCGGTGCGGCCGGCTGCTGGAGCCGGGCCAGCATCGCGACCACATCGTCCATGGTGTCCACGGCGATGACGTCCGGGTGCCAGTCCTGCGCACCGACGCTGATCTCCAGGTCGCCCAGCCGGCAGCCGGCAGCCCACCACCGCTCGCCGGCCCGGATGATCCGGCCCGCCACGGGCGCGCCGTCGACGACCACGGTGACGTCGTCCTCGGTCCACTCCAGGGTGGGAAACCTCGCCCTTGCCAGCCGCAGCCGGTGCTCCACCATCCACCCGAGCGGCCGGCCGCCGGACGGTCGTGCCGTGTCCACGACGACCCGGACGTTTCCGGCGTCGTGGACGACCTCGACGCCGAGCACCGTGCCATCGCCGGAGAGCAGCCCGCCGAACCGCGGCTCGGCGGGCCGGGTCGCCCCGGACACCGCGACAACCCCGATGCCGCTGCCCTCGATGTCCCGCCGGATACGTTCGGTCTGGGCGGCGTACATGTCGTCGGCCCGGCGAAACTGATCCGATTCCACGCGCGGCACCTCCCTGCGATGCCGAAGCCGAAGCCCCAGTCTGCCATCGCGACACCGTCCCGATGGATGGCC
Source organism: Dactylosporangium cerinum (assembly GCF_042653625.1). NCBI lineage: Bacteria > Bacillati > Actinomycetota > Actinomycetes > Micromonosporales > Micromonosporaceae > Dactylosporangium > Dactylosporangium cerinum. Next base: position 357,793 of record NZ_JBHSIU010000046.1, read on the forward strand.
CGCTCGCGGCTACGCCTTGAGCGTCGCGGCTACGCCTTGAGCGCCGCGGCTGTGGCCGTGGCGAAGGCCTCGGGGTTGTCCAGCATGATGTTGTGGCCTGCGTCGGGTACGGCGACCACCCGTACGCCGGCGTCGGTCAGGACGCGCGCACCGATCGGCTCGGCGCCAGCCGGGTGGAGGTAGGTGCGCGGCATGGGCAGTTCGAGCAGCAGCTCACGCATCGTGGGGGTGGTGCCGCGGCCGAGGTGTGCTGCAGTGCGGTACAGCGCCTCCGGACCGCTGAGGCGCATTGTCGCCGCCCAGGCCGGTCCGACCCGGGTCAGCGTCTCGGCTCGGCCGTGGCCGTGCACGAACTGCTCCTCGGTGTAGCGGGCGCTGAGGCCGACGCCCGGAGGCTGCGGGTCGAGGGTGGCGTCGACAAGGACCAGTGCGGAGACAAGGTGTGGATGGCGATCGGCCAGCACGATGGCGACGGAGCCGCCCATGCTGTGCGCGATCACCTCTGCCGCGCTGACTCCGGCTGCGCTCAGCGCGGTGGCGAGGAGATCGGCGTGCTCCTCCAGCGTGTACGAGGCGTCGGCCGGCCGGTCGCTGATGCCGTGTCCGAGCAGGTCCATCAGCAGGCTGCGCCGGCCGGCGAGCGCGGGACTGGTGGCCACCGCCGCGTAATACGCCGGCGAGGAGGCGCCGAGCCCGTGCAGATAGACCCGGGTGGGTTCGGCGCCGGGAAACTCCACCCAGCGGATCGTCGTGCCATCTGGTCGCACCTGGGCGCCGCGCATCACATACCTCCTGACACTTACCTCGTATCCGAGGTAAAAGTTGCCGGGGCAAGCTAGCACGGTGCCGGAATTCGCGATGATGGGCTTCCTGGCCGACGCCCCGCTGCACGGGTCCGAGCCGCGCTAGCGCGTGGCTGCGACGGCGGGTCGGCGGCGGGCGACGAGCAGGGCGGCCACGACGCCGAGGGCGATGGTCGCCGCGGCGCAGGCCAGCAGCGTGGAGCGGGCGCCGAGCGGGCCGACGACGAAGCCGCCGAGCACGGTGCCGAGCGGCACGGCGAGGACGAGGACCGAGCCGTTGGCGGCCAGGACCTGGGGCAGTTCGGCGGGTGGCGTGGTGCGCTGGAAGAGCGCCATGGAGGTCGACATGTACGGCGCCCAGATCGCCCCGGCCACGGCGAAGCTGGCGACCGCGAGGACCGTCGGCGCGCCGAGGCCGAGCGGGAGTAGCGCGGTGCCGAAGGCGAGGACGATGCCGATCGTCGTCGGCCACAGCTTCCAGCGGCTCAGGTAGCCGGTGATGAGCCCGCCGAGCAGGGCGCCGGCGCCGAACGCCGTGTAGAAGGCGCCCAGGACCGTGGCCGATGCGTGCAGGTCGGACTCGACGTGGATGGGCATGGCGACGTAGAACGGCCCGAAGAGGAAGAAGAACGCGAAGGAGAGCACGAGCAGCCCGAGCAGGGTCCGGTCGGCGCGGATGGCGCCGAACCCGGCCCGGGCGGGCGGGCCGGACGCCTCAGCCGGCGGGCCGGTGGGGACGGCGAGCCGGTAGGTCACGGCGAGGACGGCGAAGGTGGCCGCGTCGATCGCGATGACGGTCGCGGGGTTGGTCAGGCCGATGAGGACGCCGGCGAGCGGCGGGCCGACGATGGTGGCGAAGTTGGCGATGGTGGCCAGCACGGCGTTGGCCGGAAGGTGGTGTACGGGCGGCAGCAGCTCGGCGATGAGCGTGTACCGCCCCGCCGAGCCCCACGCGGCGAGCAGCGATGAGACCGCCAGCAGCGTGACGTACAGGCCCAGGGTCAGCCCGGACAGTGCGTAGGCGACGGCGATCGCGCCGAGGGCCACGGCGCGCAGGGTCGCGTTCCAGCCGGCGAGCTGCGCGCCGGGGCGGCCGCGCAGGTACCGTCCGAAGAGGACCCCGCCGGCGGCGCTGGGCAGCGAGTACGCCGCGACGGCGACGGCAACCCAGGTGCCGCGGTGCGGGCCGGGTGCCAGTTGCAGGGCGAGCCAGGTGACGGCGACGAGGGACATGCCGTCGCCGAGGGCGGACACCACCAGGCCCGGCAGGACCCGTCCCAGCTTCGGGTGGCTGACGACGGGCCAGTAGGGCGAGGTACGCACGCCGATGCTCATCCGTCCACTGGACCGTGGTGATGCCCGGGATGGGAAGAGCGATCCGCCGTGGGCGGATTCAGCCGGCAGCGGAGCGGGCCGCGATGGCGGACTGGATGCGGCGCAGCGTGCGCAGGGCCTTCTTGGCGGCGACGTCGACCCGGCCGTCGAAGACGGTGGCGCCGCGGTCGGTGGCCATGAGCCGTTCCAGGGTCGGGGCGGCCCGCTCGTCGCCGGTGGAGCCGAGCGCGATCGCCGCCCAGTACCGCTGGTTGGCATCGGGGCTGGTGGCCGCGCGTTCGAGGCGCGGCAGGACCGAAGGGGCGAAGCGGGCGAGGTTGCTGGCCACGTAGCCGATGCGGGCGAAGCGGCGGTGCTCGAACTCGTGCCACAGCGCCTCGAGGGCCTCGGGGCCGCCGATCTCGGCGAGGGCGTCGGCGGCGTGCTGGCGGGTGTACTCCTGCGGGTCGCCGAGCAGCGGGGCGATGGCCGGCACGACCTTGGCGTCGCCGAGCCGGCCGAGGGCGCGGATCGCCTGCTCGCGGACGTTCCAGTCGGGGTCCTCGATGAGGTCCAGCAGGGCCGGGACGGCCTCGGTGAAGCCGCCGGCGGCGCAGCCCATCGCGGCCCAGGCCTGGCAGTTGTACCGGGCGTCGGTCAGCGCGGTGAGCAGCGGTCCGCGCAGTGACTCGTCGACGAAGACGTCGGCCTGGTTCAGCGCGCGGGTGTAGAGCGAGCGGTGGTGGTCCCGGTAGTCGCGCACGACGGCGCGGACCTCGTCCGCGGCGGCGACGTCGTCGGGTGCGCGGTCGAGGAGTTCGTAGAGCAGCTCCTCGCGTTCTTCGAGGGAGCCGGAGCGGAGGTCCACCGCCCAACGGTACACATGGGTCAGATCGGGCCTGCGGGGCGGACCAGGCCGGACTCGTACGCGACGACGACGGCCTGCACGCGGTCGCGGAGGCCGAGCTTGGTCAGGACGCTGGACACGTGCGTCTTGACGGTGTGCTCGGTGACGAACAGCTCCGCGGCGATCTCCGCGTTGGACAGCCCGCGGGCGACCTGCCGCAGCGTGTCGATCTCCCGTGGGGTCAGGGTGGACAACCCCGGCGAGGGTGGAGCCGCCGACCGGTGGCGCAGCACGTCGGCGATGAGCCGACGGGTGACGGCCGGGGCCAGCAGCGACTCGCCCGCGGCGACGGTCCGCACCGCGGCCACGAGTTCGGTGCGGTGCATGTCCTTGAGCAGGAAGCCGGAGGCACCCGCGCGCAGCGCGTCGTACACGTACTCGTCGAGGTCGAACGTGGTGAGGACCAGGACGCGGGCGGCGGTGGCGGCGCAGATCTCGCGGGTCGCGCCGATGCCGTCGAGGTTGGGCATCCGCACGTCCATGAGGACGACGTCGGGGCGGTGGGTGCGCGCGGCGGCGACTGCCTCGACCCCGTCGGCCGCCTCGGCGACGACGGTGATGTCCGGCTGAGAGGAAAGGATCATGCACAGGCCGTCACGGACCAGGGCCTGATCGTCGGCGACCACCACGTTGAGCACGGCGGCCAACCTACCCGGCCGGCAGCAGGGCATCGACCTCGAAGCCCTGCCCCTGCGAGGGTGGCCCGGTCCGCAGGGTGCCCCCGACGGCCGCGACCCGTTCCGCCATGCCGGACAGGCCGTGCCCGGGTCCGGCGCCGCCGCCACGGCCGTCGTCGCGGATCCGTACCCGCAGTGCCGGGCCTTCTGCTGCCAGTACTACCGCCACATGCCGCGCACCGGCGTGCTTGACGGCGTTGGTGAGCGCCTCCTGCACGACCCGGAACGCGGTCGCGCCGACGTCCGCGGGCACGGGCGGGACGCCGTCGCGGGTGAGCGTGACGTCCAGGCCGGTCCGGCGGGCCCGTTCGACCAGCGACGCGACCGCGTCCAGGCCCGGCGGCTCCGGCTGCTGGTCGCGCAGGACGCCCAGGGCGTGGCGGAGCTGGACGAGGGCCTCCCGGCCGGTGTCGGCGATCGCGTCGAACGCCGCCTCGGCCCGGTTGGCGTCGGTCCGCACGACTGAGGCGCCGCCCTCGGCCTGCACGACCATCAGCCCGACGGAGTGCGCCAGGACGTCGTGCATGTCGCGGGCGATCCTGGCCCGTTCGGCACCCGCGGCGGCGGCCTGCTCCTCGGTGAGGCGGCGGGTGCGCTCCTCCAGGTAGGCGATGCGGTCGCGGCGGGCCCGCATGCCGGTGCCGAGCGCATACGCGGCGACGAACATCATCCCGACGTAGCCGAAGGACGGCGGGCTCTCCTGCGGCACGATGAGCGACAGCCCGACGCCGGCGACGGTGCCGGCGGCCGCGAACAGCCGCCATCCCGGCGTGGCGAGCTCGGCCCAGGTGTAGGTGGCGACGAGCTGGCCGTAGGGCTGGTCGAACAGGTGGTCGGTCACCGACAGCCAGGTGGTGCCGACGCCGCACAGCAGCGCGACGAGGATCGGGGCCTGCCGGCGCCACAGCAGCGGCACGGAGGCGAGCAGCGCCAGCAGCACGTCGAGCGGGGCGCCCCACTGCACCGTCGGGTAGACGCTGGCAGCGGTGACCGCGACGGTGATCAGGATGTCCACGGCCCGGATGCGCATGGCAGTCATTCTGGCCGCCGCGGTGCCGCCGCGCCTCAGTCGCAGGAGCGGTTTCTGCTCAAGGTCGGCGGGACCCCGCCGAACTTCACGATGCGTGATTTCGCACCGCTGCGGTACCCGAGGAGCAACCGTGCCGGAACCGATCGGCCTCGTCAACGACAGCCACACTCCGGCCCTGGCCGAGGCGTCGCTGAGCCTCCTGGTGCAGGAGCGCATGATCGTGGTGCTGAACGCCAAGAACGGCACGGTCGTCTCGGTGAACGACAGGGTGCTGGAGACGACCGATCTGCCGTTGCCGGAGCTCGTCGGCAAGCGCCTGGAGGAGGTCTGGCACCTGCAGTCGCGGATCGTGGACCAGCTCATGGACAGTGCGCGGGTCGGGCAGTTCCTGGAGCAGGTGACCTCGATCGTGGACAGCGGCGGGCGGCAGCGGTGGCTGCGGCTCAACTGCGGGCCGGTGCGCGGCGCGGGCAAGGAGCCCGACGCGATCCTGCTCACCGCATACGACATCACCAACGACCGGCGGCTGCTGGCCGAGCTGCGCGGCAAGTATTCGGCGGTCGACCGGGCGCAGGCGGTCATCGAGTTCGACCTCGAGGGCAACGTGCTGACGGCCAACGACAACTTCCTGCGGACCATGGGCTACTCGCTGCGGGAGATCAAGACGCAGCACCACAGCATGTTCTGCACCCAGGACTACATCACCTCGCCGGAGTACCGGGACTTCTGGCTGCGGCTCAGCCGCGGCGAGTTCCTCAACGGCCGGTTCCACCGGATCGGCAAGTACGGCCGCGACGTGTACCTGCAGGCCAACTACAACCCGATCTTCGACCTCTCGGGCGATCCGGTGAAGGTCGTCAAGTACGCCCAGGACATCACCGACCAGGTCGCCCTGGAGCACCGGCTGAACACGAAGACCAGCGAGATGAGCGGCGCCATCGATGACCTGTCGACGTCCATCGCGCAGATCGTCGGCAACGCCGGCCAGGCCAGCGAGCTGGCCGGGGAGACGCAGTCCAACGCGCAGCGGGGCTTCGAGGAGCTCCGCAAGTCGATCGAGGCGATCGACCTGATGGAGCGCTCCTCCGACCAGATCGCGGCGATCGTGCAGGTCATCGGCGAGATCGCGTCGCAGACGAACCTGCTGGCGTTCAACGCCTCGATCGAGGCGGCCCGCGCCGGCGAGCACGGGGTCGGGTTCTCCGTCGTAGCCGGTGAGGTCCGCAAGCTCGCCGAGCGCTCCTCGGACTCCGCCCGCGAGATCAGCCGGCTCATCGTGGAGTCGGCGACCCGCATCAACCAGGGTTCGCAGGTGGCGCAGCGGGCGCAGGACGCGTTCGAGGAGATCCTGCGCAGCGTCGGCAAGACCGCTGAGTCGATCCATCACATCGTCGCCTCGACCCGCCAGCAGCAGGAGGCGTCGCGGACCGTGAACACGCTGATCGGCGACCTCATCGGCGCCGCCCCGGCTGAACAAGCATGACCGGGACCTTGTACGGGGTGTTCACCGTCGCGGACGTCCAGGTGGCGCTGCCGCTGTCGGAGCTGCGCGAGGTGATCCCGTGCCCCGCGGCGTTCGACCCGCTGCTCGCGGTCGCGCCCGGGCTGGTCGGCGCGGTCAACCTGCGCAACCAGGTGATCCCGGTGCTGGACCTGCGGCTGCTGCTGAACCGCCGCGAGGCGGCCGCCGCCGAGGTGGTCGTCGTCGTGACCTACGACGGGTCGGTGTTCGGGCTGCTCGCGCACGCGGTCCGCGGCGTGGTGCACATCGAGGACGAGGCGCACCTGGACGTCAGCGTCAACACGGAGCTGCCGCTGTTCACCCGTACCTTCGAGCGACCGGACGACAACGCGGTCGTCAGCGTGCTGGACTGCGCCGCGGTCAGGAACACCCCGGGCATGGTCCTGGCCGCGGACACCGGCGGGCCGAGCGGCGCCGTCGCGCAGGCGCAGCAGGCCGCGTCCGGGATCTCCGCCGGTGGCCGGAGCATGATGATGCTGCTGCGCTGCGGCGAGATCGGCCTGGCCGTCGACGTGTCCCACATCCACTCGGTGGTGCCGGAGCTGATCCTCAAGTCCTCGCCGCTGGACGGCCCGACGATCCACGGGGTCGTCGAGCTCGGCGACCGCTACGTGCCGACCGTGGACACCCTCGCGGTGCTGGGCCTCGGCGCGCTCACCCCGGTCGACGTGAAGCGCGGCGTGTCGCTGGCCTACGAGCGGGGCCTGCTCGTCCTCGCCGTCACCGAAGTGATCAGCATCGTCGCCGTCCCGGACGCGGACGTGCTGCCGATGCCGGAGTTCGGGCTGCCCGCCGCCCACGCCGTGGGGATCCTGCCCGGCCAGGCCGGCGGCTCCTACCTGGTGCTGGACGGCACGGCGATGCGCGCCGACGCGGCGCTGGGCACCCTCGCCGCGCTGGGCACACCCGTCGGCGGGACCCCGGCGGTGACCCAGGTCGCCGGCCGCACCGACACCGCCGACCCGCGGTTCGACGGCCGGGTCATCCAGGACAGTGTCCGCAAGTTCCTCACCTACGACGCGGGCGTCGACGTCGCGACGCCGCTGACCCAGATCACCGAGATCGTGCCGTTCCCGGCCGAGGTCATCCCGTTCGTCGGTGGCGGCCCGCTGCGCGGCGTCTTCACCCACCAGCGCGCCACCGTGCCGCTGATCAGCCTCGCCGCGCTGCTCGGCCGGCCCGCCGACGTCGACGAGACGACCGCCCGGGTGCTGCTCATCGAGGCCCGCAGCACCCGGGTCGGCTTCATCGTGCCGCACCTGCGCGCGATCGAGGAGTCGGTGTGGGAGGAGCGCCGCGCCGACGCCGACCCCGGCGCGCCGGTCACCCTCGCGGGCAGTCCCCTGGTGAAGATCGGTGACCGGATGCTCCCCCGTGTCGACCTGGAACAGGTCGTGCGGACTATGGTGACCGATCATGAGCGGACTGATCCGGCTGGAGATCGACGGGCACTCGCCCACGCCTGAGGAGCTCTACTTCCCGGCGCTGATGAACTACGGCCACCTGACCGCCATGCAGGTCCGCTCGGGCCGCGTGCAGGGCCTGAACCTGCACCTGAGCCGCCTGGCGTCGGCGTCGCTCGCCCTGTTCGACGTGCCACTGGACCCCGCGCACACCCGTTCGCTGCTGCGCCACGCCGTCCGCGACGTGCCCGACGCGGCCGTCCGGGTCAACGTCTACCAGCCCGCGCCGGACGGTCCGCTGTCGGTGCTCGTCGCGGTCCGCCCGCCGGTGTACCCGTCACCGACGCCGCTGCGGCTGATGTCGGTGCCGTACCAGCGCCCCGTCGCGCACGTGAAGCACCTCGGTGGCTTCGGGCAGATCTACTGGGGCCGCGCCGCCGTCCAGCACGGCTTCGACGACGCCCTGCTCACCGGCCCGGACGGCGAGATCATCGAGGGCGCGGTGCACAACATCGCCTTCTTCGACGGCACCCACGTGGTGTGGCCCGACGCGCCGGCCCTGCCGGGCATCACGATGCAGCTGCTCGAGCCGCTGCTGCCGTCCCGCCGGATCCCGGTCACGCTCGCCGACCTGCCCACGTTCCGGGCCGCGTTCGTCACCAACTCGATCGGCGTCGTCGCGGTCACCGCCGTCGACGAGCACCCGTTCGACGTCGATCCCGCGCTCATGGCCACCGTCACCGGCGCCCTGTCCTCGGTCCCGTGGGACGAGCTGTGAGCGCGCCTCACTCCTGAGAGGGAGGACCAAGACCGCTCCCGGCGGCGAAGCGGCAGCGGTGCCGCAGCGACGAGCATCGACGCCATGTTCCGGATACTGACAGCGCTGGCGTTGCGCCGGCCCGTGATGGTCATCGTGTTCTGGGTCGCGGTCGTCGCCGTGGGGTTCGGCGTCGGCGGCGGGGTGTTCATGAAGCTCACCGCGCAGGTCGCCACCGTGCCCGGCTCGGAGACCGAGCGGGCCCTGGACCTGCGCGACGCCGCCGCCGGGCCGCGGCCGTCGCAGCTGACCGTGGTCGCCACCGGCGGCGTCGCGCTCGCCGACGTGCGGGGCATGCCCGGCGTCGTCGAGGTCGGCGAGCCGCTGCCGTCCGACGACGGCAAGGCGGTGCTGTTGCAGGTGACGGTCTCGCCGGACAGTGCCGCGGACGACGTCGCCGCGCGCTTGCGGGCCGTGGACCCGGCCCGGGTGACCGTCACCGGTGGTCCGCTCACCGACAGCGAGTTCGCCGTGCAGGCGCAGTCCGACGTGCAGCGGGCCGAGCTGTTCACCCTCCCCGCTGTGCTGATCCTGCTCGTGATCGTGTTCGGCGGCCTGCTCGCCGGCGCGATGCCGCTGCTCGTCGCGGTCGCCGGGATCGGCGGCACGTTCGGCTTGCTCTACGCGCTCAGCTTCGGCACCGACATCTCCGTGTACGCGATCCAGGTCGCCACCATGCTCAGCGTCGGCCTCGCCGTCGACTACGGGCTGCTGCTCATCAGCCGGTTCCGGACCGCACTCGTGGACAGTGCCGGGGACGTTGCCGCCGCGCTCGCCACGGCCGTCGACAAGGCGGGCCGCACGATCGCGGTCACCGGCCTCACGGTCGCCGCGAGCCTGCTGGGCCTGGCCGTGTTCCCCGACGCGTTCCTGCGTTCCATGGGCCTCGCGGGTACCGGTGTCGTGCTGGTCAACATGTTCGCGGTGCTCACGTTGCTGCCCGCCGTCCTCAAACTGACCGGGCGCCGGATCCGGCCCGCGCCCGTGCGGACCGGCGACGGGGTCTTCGGCCGGCTCGCCGTCGCGGTGCAGCGCCGCCCGGTGCTCACCACCGTGCTCACCGCCGCCGGACTGCTCGCCCTCGCCGTCCCGGCCCTGCACCTGCGCCTCGGCAACAGCGACGCCCGGGCCCTGCCGTCCTCGACGCAGACCCGCCAGCAATACGACCAGCTGGTCGCGCACTACCCGGCGTTCGTCGGGCCCGACGACATCCTCGCCGTCGTGCGCTCCCCCGCCGACGCCGCCGCCACCCAGCAGTTCGCCGAGCGCGTGCGCGGCGTCGCCGGGGTGACCGCCGTGCGGGTCGAGCCCGTGTCGGCGGCGGTGTCCGTGGTGCGGGCAACGCCCGCGCATCGCCCCGAAACCGCGCAGGGCCGCGCGACGGTCATCGCGGTGCGCGACGTGGCGGCGCCCTTCGAGGTCCTGGTCACTGGTGACGCCGCACGGCTGGTCGACTACCGGTCCATGCTCGCCCGGTACGGCCCGATCGCCGCGCTCATCGTCGTCGCCGCGACGATCGTCCTGCTCGCCGCGTTCACCCGCTCGCTGCTGCTGCCGCTGAAGGCGGTCCTCACCAGCGTCCTGAGCATCGGCGCCGCGCTGGGCGTGGTCACCCTCGTCTTCCAGGACCGTGGCGACCTCGGCATGATCGACCTGACCGTGCCGGTCCTCGTCGCGGCGATCGCGTTCGGGCTGTCGGTGGACTACGAGGTGTTCCTGCTCGCCCGCATCCGCGAACACCGCCTCACCGGCGCCGACTCGCGCAGTTCGGTGGCCGTCGGGCTGCAGCAGACCGGCCGGATCGTCACGTCGGCGGCGCTGCTGCTCGTGGTGGTGTTCGCCGGGTTCCTGCTGGGCGGGTTCGCGCCGATCCGGGAGATCGGGCTGGGCCTGGTGGTGGCGATCGTTCTCGACGCGACCGTGGTCCGCATGCTCCTCGTCCCGGCGACGATGACCCTGCTCGGCCGCGCCGCCTGGTGGCCCGGCCGCGTCCCGCCGGCTTCCGCGCCCGCCGCTCCCCCTCTGGTTTCCGTGATCCGGTAGACCTCGTGCACCCCAGGGTGCTCAGAGTCTTCCGGATCACGGGAAACGTGGATGGGCCCGCCCGGCGCTCCCGAGCCGGGCGGGCCCCGTCGTGGGCCGGTCGGTGACCGGTCCGAGCGCATACGGAGCCTGCCCGGGCCGGTGGCGGCCGGCCCGGGCAAGCCGGCTGAGAGCGCTCTCACAGAGTTGTACGTCGATATCTCGCAACTGTCAAACGTTGTCAACGAAAACGGCACACGCCGCCGGCCGTTTCCGGTCGGCGGCGTGCCTGCCGAGCACCTACGGGAAGCTGACCAGATACACCGGCACCGTGCTGGTGCCCTGCGCCGGGCCGCCCGTCGTGTTGATGACGTGCGCGATCGTGCCCTTGCCGCCGAGCGAGACGGTGAGCAGGTCGTGGAACTTCACGCCGGCCGTCACCGGCGTCTCGAAGCCGTGCTCGGCGACGATCGACGGGTCGGCGGTGAAGTTGCAGTAGCTGCCCATCCCCCACGCCTCGTGCGTCGTGACGGTGTCGGCCACCTTGTACGCCGCGTACCCGCGCGCTCCGGTGCGCCAGGCGGACTGGCTCGGCGGGTCGTAGGGCATCTCGTTCTGGAAGAAGATGGTCCGGCCGCCCTGACCGTTCCAGATCACCTCGTCCTTCTGGTAGTGCTCGACGAACAACCCGTACGCCGAGACGTTGTTGCCGTTGACGATCAGTCCGGTGTCGGCGGTGTTGACGGTCCAGCCGACGCCGGCGCCGTGGTCGGCGCGCCACGCCCAGATGTGGTCGATGATCGTGTTGTTGGAGTTGACGACCAGGCTGTTGGTCGCCTTGCCGGGCCCGGCGCCACCGATGCGGAAGAACACGTCCTGCACCGTGGTCGGGTTCGCCGCGTGACCCGCCGTCGAGCCGGCCGCACCGATCGTGAGCAGCGTGTCCGAGTTGACCGTGCCCGCATCGAAGAGCAGGCCCGCGACCTTCACACCGTCGACGTCGGCGACGGTCATCGCGTTGACCCCGTTGTCCGGGATCAGCGTCGGGTACCCCTCACCCAGGATCACGGTGTTCGGGTTGGTGACATTCAGCGTCTGGTTGAGGTGGTAGACGCCGGGGGCGAAGAACAGGTGCTTGCCGCAGGCGAGGGCCTGGTTGATCGTGGCGGCGCCGGTGCCCGGCGTCACGACGAAGAAGTCCGACAGCGGGATCGACGAGCCCGGGGTGGAACCGCCGGACCAGGTGGTGCCGACCGCGTTCGTGCGCAGATTCGGGACGAACACCCGGTATGTGCTGCCGTCCAGGTACAGGTACGGCTTGTCCCGGATGACCGGGGTGGATCCGACCACGGTGTACGGCGGGCTGGGGAAGCTGTTGGCCGGTGCGCCCTGCACGCCGGAGAACACCATGTTCCACACGCCGTTGACCCAGCTGCCGATCGAGCTGTCCCGGGTGTACCACTGCTGCTGCGAGTACGGGCCGACGCTGCCGTCGATCTTGCTGTCGGCGATGTAGCCGCCGCTGGCCCAGCCGTAGCCGTTCGGGGCGAGGTTGAGCTTGCCCCGGATGTGCACCCGCCGCATCGGCGCGGCCTGCGCGACGGCCCAGCGGTCGCCGTTGTTGGCGACGCTCGGCACGATCGACAGGTTCTCGATCGACCGCCAGAAGTTCTGCGTCGCGTTGCCGCCGAACCAACCCGCGTCCACGGTGACGTCACCGTTGATGACGACGTCGTCGGGGTTGCGGCCGAGGCCGATGACGGAGGTGTAGAACCCCGTGTTGACGTTGATGCCGCTGTACGTGCCGGGCTTGAACGCCAGCACGTAGCGCTGCGTCCCGAACTGGTTCGCCTCCTGCTGCGCGAAGACCGTGTTCACCTGGCTCTGGATGCTGGCCGCCGACATGGACGGGTCGAACACGATGAACGTGGGCGGCAGCGCGCCGGACGCCGGCGGGTTGGTGCAGACCGGCGGCTCGGTCGTCGTGCCGCTGTAGACCGCGAGCTCCTTGATGGAGTACCCATAGCCGGTGGCCCGCTGGGTGCCGTAGACGCGCAGGTAGCGGCCGGTGCCGCTGACGTTGAGCGTCTGGGTGCCGCCGGTGCTCGTGGTGGTGGAGTAGATCGACGTCCAGCTGCCGGCCGCGCCGGTCGGCGAGACCTCGACGCTGAACGCCTTGGCGTAGGAGTTCTGCCAGGTGATGACGACCTGGCAGACGTCGGTGGCGGCGCCGAGGTCGACCTGCAGCCACTGGGGGTCGCTGAAGGCGCTGGACCAGCGGGTGTTGACGTTGCCGTCGACCGCCTTGTTGGGGGTGAGGCTGCCGTTCTCGTTGGAGGAGGACGTGGCCGGCTTGTTGAGCGCGAGGTTGGTGGTGCCGCAGGCGGCCTGCGCGGCGCCGGCGGTGGCACCGAGGACGGCGACGGTGCCGCCGAGCAGCAGGACGGCGCTGAGCAGGGCCCTGGTGACGGCCTTCGGCACGCTGGGCGGCTGGGGGGCATGGGGCATTGGAGCATCTCCCTCATTGGCGGGGTCGGGACATGTGCCTCGGACGGTAGTGACCGGGCTCTCCAGACGGCAATCGTTTGCCATCCATTTGCCATGTTCGATCTTGCCGACCCGATTTGACGGAATCGGGTCGGCCGATCGCCCGAGGGGCGTCCGCCGGTTCAGTCGGAAAGCTGACGAACCCTGGCGCCATCTGGGGACCCGGGTGTCGCCGAACTCCCGGGATGCCTAGGCTCACCAGCGAATATTTCTCCGGGGAGGAAAGACAGATGGCCGTTCACGTCGACCTGCAGGCACCGCCCGAGGTGCTCCGCCAACGCCTCTACGACGGTCACCTCCTGGTGATGACGAAACTGCCCTCGGTCGCGAAGTTCGTCGACCACGCCCGGCAGCAGCTGACCGAGCTGTTCGCACCGCACGACCCCGAGCACGCCCACGAGCACTACGAGCCGGCCGCGATGGCCGCGCTGCTCGGCCCGTGGAAGCCGCGGTTCATCCACGACGAGCGGTCCAAGAAGCTCGTCCGCAACATCATCGAAGAGGCCGGGTTCACCGCCGAGGAGACCCACTTCGACGTGCCGAAGCCCCGCACCTCGTTCCCCGTCGGGCACCTCACGACCGGGGTGGCCTTCGCGTTCCCGTGGCACCGCGACGTGTGGTACTCCGCGCCGAACCAGCAGCTCAACTGGTGGCTGCCGATCTTCCCGGCCCGCGACGACAACGCGATGTCCTTCGACCTGGACCGCTTCAACCGGCCCGTCGACAACAACTCCGGCGACTTCGACTACTACCGCAACAACGTCGGCCGGCTCACCACCGCCGCGTCGGTCAAGCAGGAGGCGCAGGTCCGCCCCGGCGCGACCGACCACAACCCGCCCAACGAGCTGGTGGTGCTCCCCGCACCCGGCCAGGTCCTGCTGTTCTCCGGCGCCCAGCTGCACCGGTCCACGCCGAACACCTCGGGCCTGGCCCGCTACAGCGTCGACTTCCGCACCGTGCACGTCCCCGACGTCGTGGCCGGACGCGGCGCGCCGCTGGCCGACACGTACTGCTCGGGCACCGCGATCCGCGACTTCGTCAACGTCGCCGACGAGTCCCGCTTCGACGAGACCACGGTCCGCTCCATCTACGGCGAACCTCCGGCGGACGCGATGCTCGTCTTCGAGGCCCCGAAGGGCTGACCACGACTGGCGTCCGGACCGTCCACAATAGATGGTTCGGCGCCGCGTACCCTGTGTCTTCGGTCTCGTGGCACTGATCCGACCGTTTCCGGGAACGTAACTGCAACGTTTCGGTGGGACAATGCTCAGGTAGCCGACGTCACGGGTGGAGGGGGTGCTGATGCGACTGGCCGTGCTCGATGTGGGGTCCAACGCCGCGCACCTGCACGTCGTGGACGCACGTCCCGGAGGCCCGCCGCAGTCGGTGTTCCGCCTCAAGGCGCCGACCCTGCTCGCCGACTCCGTCGACGACGACGGGGCACTGTCCGACGACGCGGTCGACCGGCTCGTCTCCGCCGTCACCGAAACCGTCGACGCGTCCCGCCGGCACGCCGTCACCGACCTCATCCCCCTCGCCACCGCCACGATCCGGGACGCGACCAACGTCGAGGAGATCCGCCACCGCGTCCGCGAGGCCGCCGGCATCGAGCTGCACTCCCTGAGCGGCGAGGACGAGGCCCGCGTCACGTTCCTCGCCGTCCGCCGCTGGCTCGGCCCGTCCGCCGGGCCGGGGCTCCTGCCCTCCGCCGGGCCGGTGCTCCTGCTCGACATCGGCGGCGCGACGGCGGAGATCGCTGCCGGCACCGGCGAGCTGCCCGACGTCGCGGTGTCCCTGCCGCTCGGCGCGGCCCGCATCACCCGCACGATGCTGCCCTGCCACCCGGCCCGCACCCGCGACGTCGCCGCCGTCCACCGGCACGTCCTGCGCTCCGTGCGGCCACACGCCGCCCTCGTCGACGGCGCCGCCCGCCCCATCGCCACGTCCAAGACGTTCAAGCAACTGGCCCGCGTGGCGGGTGCCGACGGCCGGCTCCCGCTGGCCGGCCTCCGGGAGTGGATCCCGCGCCTCGCCGCGATGCGCCCCGAGGAACGCGCCACCCTCCCGGGCGTCGCCGCCAGCCGCTCCCGCCAACTCCTCGCCGGCGCGGTCATCGCCGCCGCCATGATGGAGGCCCTCGACCTCACCCACGTCGACGTCTGCCCGTGGGCCCTGCGTGAAGGCCTGCTCCTGCGCCGCATCACCGAGCTGTCCACCACCTGACCCCACCCTCTCCGCGCTGGGCCTGGGGCCCGAAAAGCCGGGAGCCCGAAAGGCCGGGAGGGCCGAGAGTTCGGAGGCTCGCGGGCCGCAGCCCCGGGCACCAGCGGCCCGGAGGCCCGCAACGGCAGCCTCCCGCTGGCGTCGCGGGCACAGGCCGCCGACACGGTCATCGAAACCGGCCGCGCCGCAAACCGACCACCACCGCAGCTTCCCAGTGATCGAAGTCGTGCACCGGCTGCACGGACAGCTGCACGGACTGCCGACCAGCGACTTCGATCACCAGGAAATCCACTCCCGGCGCAGCACAAGCAGACAACAAGGGTGATCCGGACATCGACAGCGCCGGGCATGCGGCGACGTCGCCGGATTCCCACAACCCGGCGGCCCTGAGGCTGGGGCACTCGCGGCCCGGCACCCGCAGCCCGGCACCCACAGCCTGGCACCCGCGGCCCGCAACGGCAGCCGGCGTCGCGGGCACGGGCCACCGACGCGCCGTCACGGTCGTGAAGACCGGCCGCGCAAATCCGGCCGCTGCGGACATTCCGGTGATCGAAGTCGCGAACCGGCCACTCGCACAGCCACCACACGACGTCGATCACGGCGACAACGGCTCGCGACAGCGCCGGCAGCTGTGGAACGAAACCGTCGGTGGCCGGTTCGGGCAACACCACCAAGCAACCAGCGATCTCGCGGTTTCCTGGTTGATTACTGCTCGCCACGAGACACGTATCAACCAGGTAGTGGCGGTTCCGACAGTGCGGGAGCCGCGGGCAACACCCGAATACACCAACCGCAACCGGCAGCTGTCACAAGGTCTGGGTGGACGACCACCAGGCGTCGGAGCGCGGCGGCGGAATCAGGGGCCGATGCGGCGGGTCGAGGCGGTGGGTTTCGGGCCGGTGGATTTCGGGTCCGCCGACTTCGGGCCGGCCGAGCTCGAGTCCACCGGCATCGGGCCTACGGGCCTCCGGGCGGTCGGGGCGAGACACAGCTGGGTCAGCTCCTGCATCGCGTAGGGCTGGGCCGGGTCCGGGCAGGAGCCGGCCGGGTACACCCTGGCGGTGACGGTGTACGCGTCCGCCTCTGCGCAGTCGACGCGGCGGGCCTCGGCGCCGTCCTGGCGGACGCACTGGCCGACCTGGATCGTGGAGAACGACTCCGACGGGGCCACGACGAAGCCGCCCCAGACACCCGCGGCGAGGGCCAACACGGAGCCGGCCACGGTGCCGGCGGCGACCTTCACCACGCGGGCGGCCCTGGACCGGGTGAGCTTCGCGGCCGGCTGCGGGACCGCCGCGGCGGGAGGGCGGGGGCGGGAACGGCGCCTGCGGACACGGTCCAGCAGCGACGGCGGGTGCTCCACCGGGACGTCGACCGGCTCGACGACCGGGGACTCGGGCCAGAGCCGTGGCGGGGGCGCCGTCCCGAACGCCGCCGGCCTGAATGGTGGCACCCCGGACGCGGGTCGATGAGGCTCGGACGCGGCGGCCTCCCGTACACCGGCGACGGGTGGACGAGGCTCGGACGCGGCGGGCCCGCGTACACCGGCGACGGGTGGACGAGGCTCGGACGCGGCGGGCTCCCGTACACCGGAAGCGGATGGATGGGGCTCGGACGCGGGCGAAGGCGTCGGCGCCGCGACCGGCGTGGGTTCGGGGCGGCGGGCTGGATTGCGGGGGCGGACCGGGAGGCAGCCGTCGGCGACCGCAAGTTTCGGGCGCTGGATCGCGGTTGGTTCCACGCCCAGCGCCTCACGCAGCACCCGGGCCACCAGCGGAATCCGCGACGAACCTCCGATGAGCAACAGGCCCGCGACCTCGGCGCGGGTGACGCCGGCCTCCGCGACCGCGGCGACGGTCGCGCTGATCGTCCGGTCGAGCAGCGGGCGGGCGATCCGCTCCAGGTCGGCGCGGGACAGCGGGACCACCTCGTCGAACAGCGGCACCCGGATCGTGGTGGACCCGGCCACGGACAGCAGTTCCTTGCCGGCGCGGACCTCGTCGAGGAGGCGGCGGGCGGCGCGGCAGTCCTCGACGGACTGCGGGCGGGCGAGGCGCTCCCAGCGGATGGTGTCGTCGGCGAGCAGCCTGCCGAGGTGGGCGGCGATAGCCATGTCGAGGTCGAGGCCGCCAGCGTCGGACAGGCCCCGCTGGGCGAGCAGGTCGAAGGTCGGGCCCGAGCGGCGCAGGACGGCGGCGTCGAAGGAGCCGGCGCCGAGGTCGTACACGATGAGGGCGGCGCCGTCGTCAACCTCCAGGGTTCCCGAGTCCAGCACGTGCCGCGCGGCCGCGACCGGTTCCGCGACGAGCCTGGTGGGGCCGAGGCCGACCTTCGCGGCGGCGCGGGTGAGGGTGGCCTGCCGGCGGCGGTCCCAGCAGGCCGGGTGGGTGAGGGTGACGGTGCTCATCGGCTCGCCGGCCACGCGGCGGGCCTCGGCGGCGACGCGGGCGAGGACGGCGGCGTACAGGTCGCCGACGGGACACTCGACGCCGCCGAGGACGACGGCGCCGCTGTCCACGGCGCGTTTCGGATACGCGGCGAGCCGGTCCGGGTGGGCCTGGCCCAGGACGAGGGCGTCGCGGCCGACGAGCAGGTGCGGCGCGTTGTCCAGGCAGGTCGCGGACGGCAGGAACTCCTCGCCGTCGAACAGCAGCGGATGGTGCTCGCCGTCCGGCCCCGCGAGCACCGCGACGGTGCTCGAGGTGCCGAAGTCGACGCTCAGCTGATAGCCTCCCACGCTTTCAGGTTAAATGTCCGACACACCCGTTGTCTCACGGTTGGTACGGCGGTGCCACCCCCCAGCCCCACCGCGGGACCGGTGCTTCCTTGGGCGGGTCGGCCCCTGGCTGCGAGTTCTCCCGCGCGAGCCTCGTGCCCCACTCCAGGTAACTCACGAACGCCGCCCGGAACTCGGGATCGCCGGGCAGCCCGACCTCGTCGGCGGCGTCGAGCATCAGGTTCACCCAGCGCCGCCGCTGTGGCTCGGTGATGCCCTTGTTCAGGTGCTGGCTCAGCATGTACGGGTATCCGCCGTGCTCCTGCGTGTACGCCGCCGGGCCGCCGAACACCTCGGCCAGCCACACCGCGACATGCCGGGCGTGCTGCGGGTGCATGTGCGCGAACACCGGGCCGAGCAGTTCGTCCTTCGGGACCTCGCGGTAGAACGCCTCGGTGAGCTTGATCAGCGCCTCGGTGCCGCCGGCCCACTCGTACAACGTCGGCGGTTGCTGCTTGTTCATGGGAACACCCGACCACACCGTGCGGTTGGTGATCAAGTACGCACCGTCCGGTAAGTAGGGGGTCCGCACGATGGAGAAGCGCTACCACTGCCCGGTCGAGCTGGCCGTCGACGTGATCGGTGGACGCTGGCGCCCCGTGATTCTCGCGCACCTCAAGGAGGGCGCGCACCGGTACGGCGAACTGCGCCGCCGCATGCCGCACGTCAGCGAGAAGATGCTGATCCAGCGGCTGCGGGAGCTCGAGGCGGACGGCCTGGTCTCCCGCCACGACCACGGCACGGTCCCGCCGCACGTCTCGTATTCGCTCACCGAGGAGGGGTTGAGCCTCGCCCCGGTCCTGCAGGCGTTGTACGACTGGGGTGCGGACCGGGCGGCCCGCACCGGCACGCCCGTCTCCTAAATGATCAGCAGCGTCTTGCCCAGGGTCTCGCGGGCCTCGATCGCGGCGTGCGCGTCGGCGGCGCGGTCCAGGGGGAAGGTCTGACCGATGACCGGACGCAGCCGGCCCTCCGCCGCCGCCTGCAGGGCTTTCGCGGCGAGCTCCGGCGCCCGCTGGCCGATCCGCATGAGGTCCGGGAACCCGAAGCCCGTCACGCCCTCGCCGGTCTGCGTCATCGGCCCGCCCGAGGCGCCGTGGACGACGAACCGGCCGCCGGCTGCCGTCGCGGCGAGCGCCTCGCGACCGATGGTGCCGCCGACACCGTCGTACACGACGTCGAAGCCCTTCACCGGGTCGGTCCAGCCAGGCACGGTGTAGTCGACCGCCTCGGCGCCGAGGTCGCGGATCAGCTGGAGCTTCCGCTCGCCGGACGCGGCGCCGATGACGCGGGCGCCGGCGGCCAGGGCCAGCTGGACGAGGATGCTGCCGACCCCGCCCGCGGCGGCCTCGACCAGCACCGTCTCCCCCGGCTGCGGGGCGGCGAGCTCGTGCAGCCCGAGCGCGGTCCGGCCGTCGGCGAGCAGCGCGGTCGCGTCGAGCGTCGACACGCCGTCGGGCACCGGCACCACGTTGCGGACCGAGGCGACGGCCAGCTCGGCGTAACCACCGGTGCCGTTCAGGCTCGCCACCACCCGCCGGTTCCTCAACGACGGATCGCCGGCGATCACGGTCCCGCCGACCCCGTTGCCGAGCACGGCCGGCGGGACCGCAACTGCCTTCGGGGCCCGACCGGCCCTGGTCTGCGTCTCGATGAACGTGATCCCGGCGGCCTCCACCCGGATCAACACCTCATCCGGGCCGGGGACCGGCTCGGGGGCCTCACCCAGCTCCAGCACCGACGGGGGTCCGACCGCACGCCACCACACAGCTCGCATCACCGGACAAGTCTCCAACCTCAACCGCGGTTGAGGTCAAGAGCACACCCAGACGTACAGGTGGAGGTCCGGCGCGACCGCCTGCCGGGCCAGGTCACGTAGGGCGAGGACCGTCTCGTCCAGTTCGCCGGGCTCGATGTCGCCGCCCCATTCCTCGCTGCGGGCCCAGTGCGACGAGACGCCCGGGACCCGCTCGTCCGGCAGCGCGGTGAGGGCTGCGACGAACCCGTCAGCGAGCCGGACGACCACCCGCGAGTCGCCGGCCGTCGCCACCCAGTCGGCGCCGGCGTCACAACGGTCCAGGTCGAACGGCACGCCGTCACCGCCGTTACCGCTGTCATGGTCGCCGTTGTCGGCTGGAAGGCCTTCGATGATCGCCCACAGTTTGCTGCCGAGCACCCAGGGCTCGACGCCTTTCATCTCCAGGATCGGCAGGTCGGGCGCTGAGCACGGACCGTCCTCGGCAAGGGCTGCGGCGCGGTCGGCGGTGGCCACGAAGTAGTCGGTAAGCATCCCCATGCCGGGAAGTTACCTTGATCCGATATATGTGGACGATGGACTATCCGCCGTATCTCGCGACGATGCCGATGCACGCGATCACCGAGGTGTACGGAGAGGACGGGCTGCGCGAGCGGTACCGCCTGGAGATCCAGCGTTTCGCCACCGACGAGCGGGAGCGCCTGGCCGACGCCCTCGAGCTGGCCGCGCGGCTGCACCGGGACGACCGGCGGGTCCGGGAACCCTACGTGAACCATCTGCTGCGGGTCGCGATCCGCGTCATGCACCACTACGAGGTCAGCGACGTCGACGTCATCGCCGCGGCGGTGCTGCACGACACGGTCGAGGATCACCCCGACGAGCTGGCCGGCACGCCGGGCGCCACGGCGGAGGACGCCCTCGCGGTGCTCGCCGCCCGTTTCGGCGCCCGCACGGCCCAGCTCGTCAAGTCCGTCACCAACCCGGTCTACGACCCGGACCTGGACAAGCATGAGCAGTATCGGCAGCACGTCCGGGAGAGCCTCGAACGCGAGCCGTGGGCGCGGGTGCTCAAGGTCTCCGACTTCACCGACAACGGCGTCGGCGTCATCCACACGACCGGCCCGAAGGTCGCCAAGTCGGCGGCGAAATACCGCCCGCTGGTGCCGGTCCTGCGCGAGCTGGTCGCCCGGCCGGACACGCCGCTGTCCCGTCTCGTGAAGCAGCACATCTTCCGCCAGCTCGACCTCGCCGAGGAACGGTTCGCAGCAATCCTCGACCCCACCCGCTGAGCGCCCGCGCACGAACGTCGCCACGCCCGACAAGCAGCCAGACACCCGCGCTGCCGGTCGGGCGGGCGCGGGCGCCGTGGCACTCACCGCTGGCCCGCGCGGCGCTGACCCCTCAACGACCACGCCGACCGGCGCACCCGCCCTCGAAGCGTGGATCCGGGCCAGCTTCACCGCGTGCCGAGCCGCCAGCCCGTGCGCGCGGGCCTCCGCGAACTCCGCCCTGACCCGCAGCTTCTCCTCGCGCCGGCGCTGCCACTCAGCAGCCCGCGCCGCGAGCCGCGCACGCTGGTCGACCGACCCGTCCGCCGCGATCGACCCGGCATCCGGTGCTTCCAGCGAAAAGTATGGTCGTGGCACGTGCCGCCTCCCCCCGGTAGGCGCTGCACCTCAAGGCTCGAGGTCGCACACGCCGGCGTCCAGTCCGTAAGGGCTCATGTGACGAGCACCGCACGACCGGTACACACCTTGACTTGAAGCGGTGTTGAAGTTCGACGCTGTCCACCATGGACACAGACATTCGTGACATGGTTGCCCGGGTGCAGGACGCGCAGCAGCGGGAGTCGGTGGAGGACTTCGTCGCGCTGTTCCGGCGCGACGCGATCTGGACGACGGGGCACGGGAAGCGGCTGACCGGACGGGACGAGATCGCGGCGTTCACCGCCAAGGTGCTGCCCGGTGCGATGCGGGGCACGACGGTCACGTACGAGCCGCTGGACGTGCTGTTCATCCGCCCGGACGTGGCCGCGGTCCGGGTGCGCCAGACGACGACCGGCCCCGACGGGACCGCCGAGGGCAGTCCCGTTTACGTCATGGCGAAGGAGGACGGCCGCTGGCTTCTCACCGCCTGCCAGAACACTCCGGTCGTCAATGCCTGAAGCCAGAACGCCTAGAGGCCCGGGAAGTCCTCTGGAATGCGGGCGAGCTCGTCGTATTCGGCGCTCAGCCGCACGATCTCCGTGGCGAGGTCGGCGCGGAGCTGGTCGTGGCCGGGGCCCAGCGGGATCATCCGCGCGGCCGCCGGGTAGTGGCTGACCGGGCCGCGGAGCAGCTCCGCGGGCTCCCAGTCATACCGCGGGTGGATGTGGGCGTGCAGGATCGGGTCGAGGTTGCCCAGGACGCTGTAGTTGACCCGGCGGAACTGCGGGTCGTGGCGCTTGCAGACGATCTGGACCGCCTCGCCGATGAGGTCCAGGTCGGCCAGGAACGCCAGGCGGCGGGCCCGCGGCAGGTCTGCCAGGCGGCCCGCGGAGGGGTCGTCGGACAGCAGAAGACAGTAGCCCGGCAGGAACTGCGTGTCGCCGATCACGGCGAAACCCGACGACAGTCGCGCCAGCACGGTGGGGTTGCGGCCCTGCAGTGCCGACCGGATACGGTCTTTGCGCCAGTCGTCCATCGCTGTCACGGTACCGTCACGGCATGGGGACGAGCTACCAGACGCTGCTCGTGGCCGCCGCGATCGAGCCGGTGTGCGACGCGCTGAACGTGGCCGGCGTCGACGCGATCGCGTTGCCCGCCGCGGCGAACCGGACCGCGGTCATCCCGCGGGAGGGCGCGCTGGACTTCGCCGACCCGGGTGACCTGGCCGAGCGGATCGGCGCGGGGACCGGCTGGGCGACCCTGGCCAACGTGGTCGAGGACTCCGACTGGTTGCAGCTGGAGGCCTATCTGGAGGGCCGGTTCGTGCACCGGTACCGCTCGGACCGGCCCGCACCGGACGACGCGGCACGACTCGCCCCGTTCGGCACCGGGGAGGTCGACACGGGACGGCTCGGCAAGGCGTTGCGTGGTGAGTTCGAGGGCAGCGGGCCCGTCTACGCCGAGTTTCAGCACCGCCTCATCCTCAACGCCCTGCACCTGGACCCGCGTGGGCTCACCACCGCCTTCCGCTGGGCCGACACCTCCGACCTGCCGAATGCCATAAGAATCAACCCGTGAGCACAGCGGCCAGCCCGCTCGCCTGGGTCCGCCAGTCAGGAACGGACGCGCCGGCCCATCGGGAGCCCACCCGGTTGAGGCTGTCGCGGACTCCCCACACCGAATTGGCCTGCACCACACGGAACGACTGGAACTGCGCGCCCGCCTCAGCGAGGTACCCCATGAAGATCCCCTTGAACTGCTTGGCGTTGTCGTCACACGAGGACGAGACAACCTCGCACGACTCGGTCAGCACCCCGGATCGGACGAGCGGCGAGGCGAGGGCGGACGTGCCCAGTGACCGCGCGCGGTCGAGGTAGGTGACGGTGCCGGTGGCGCGGTACAGCTCCGTCGCCGCGCCGATCGCGAGGCCCTGGTTGTAGCTCCACACCGTCTGGCCGTTGTTGGCGCAGCCGGCGGTGAGGCCGTCATTGACCAGCCCCGATGCGTTGATCATGCCGCTGGCGGTGAACCAGTTCCAGCCCGTCACGGCCCGCTGCAGCCAGGTGGTGTCGCCGGGCAGGCGGTTGTGCAGGGCCGCGGTGAGCCGCACGTACAGGCCGTTGGTGACCGCGTTCTTGTACGTGCGTTCCCGGTCCCACCACACGCCGCCGCCGCACGTCGACGTGTCCCAGAAACCGTTGACGTAGGCGGCGATGGTGACCGCCTCGTCGAGGTACGCGCGGTCGCCGGTGAGGTCGTAGGCGGCCACCCACGTCAGGCCCCACCAGGCGCTGTCGTCGATCGAGCGGCTGATGAAGTGCCCGTCGATCGGGTCGGAGGAGCGCGCGCCGGCGGGAAAGGCGACCCGGTTCACGTCGAACGTGCGCCGCACCGCCCACAGGTACCTGGTGTCGCCGGTGCTTCGCACGTAATCGATGACCGTCCTCAGGGCGACCGCGGAGTTCCACCAGCTCGACGGCCACCACGCGGTGTACGGGTCGTAGGAGTACATGAGCGCGTCGGCCATCGCCGCGGCGCGGTTCGACGACGGGCGCGCCCAGGCGGTGCAGGCGCCGTTCTGGCCCTCCACGGCCCGTCCGCAGGCGCGCACGGCACCGCCGTACAGCAGCGACGTGGGGTCCGCGGTGTTGTACCTGGCCGTGCGCGTCGCTGTGGTGCGGCCGAGCGACGACCCGCCGGGCCACGTCGCGCCGGCGTCCCACGACCGGTCCAGCCAGATCTCGTCGCCCGCGCGGCCGCCACTGACGGTCCCCCACGCCATGCCGGCGGCGTCGAGATGCAGGCCGAACGTGCGCCCGTTCAGTCCGACTGATCTGACGCTTTCGGCGTCGGTACCCCCAGCAGCCCCGTCGCACGTCGGCGCGCACAACGGCAGGTGGGACCAGGCGGTGCAGGCGATGCCACGCGCGTCGCCGCAGGCCCGGATGACGCCACGGCGGTGGTGGGACGGGTCGCCGGTGTTGTACATGAGCGTGCGGGTGCCGGTCCAGGTGCCGGGGATCGACGCCTTGCCCAGCAGCCCCTCCCAGCTCGCGCCGCCGTCGAAGGACCGGTCCAGCCAGACCGAGTCGCCGAGGACGCCGGCGTCGATGCTGCCCCACGCCATACCGTCCACATCGGACACGTGCAGCACCAGCCGCCGGCCGTTGACGGTGACGGTGGGGACCGGGAACGTCTCCTGGCGGGCGAGGGACGGGTCGCGGGTGTCGCAGTACAGGGCGCAGATGGCGGTCGCGGCGTGCGCGGCCGGCGCCGGCAGCACCGCGAACGCGAGCAACAGCAGCAGCGTGGCGAGACGGAGAACGCCCCTGCGGGACGCATGTGGCATCGATGTCACGCGGGCTCCCCATGGCGGTGGAAGGGCCGGACGGATTCGACATCAGCAAACAATTCCGGACGCAAACTGTCAACAGTCTTTATCAATATTTACCGATACCTGTGGGCCGCGGGCGGATTGATCGATGCCGGTACAGTGGCCGCATGGCGTTGCGGGGGCGGCAGGCGATCGTGCTGGTCGCGGCGATGGTGGCGGTGCTGGCGATCGCTGTCGCAGGGATCGCGCTGGTGCTGTCCCGGGTCGGCGGCGGCGGTCCCGTGGTCACGCTGACCGTGACCGCCTCGGACCCGGGCACGGGCTCGGACTCCGGCGACCTTGAGGTGACGCGGGCCATGGTGCTCGCCCGGATGAAGGCCGCCCGGCTCGAAGACCCATCGGTGACCCTCAGCGACCGGCAGCTCGTGCTCAGCGCCCGCGGCACCACACCCGAGCAGCTGCGCGCGCTCACCAGGCCCGGCCGCCTGCACCTGCGCCGGGTCGCGGCGGCCGCCGACGGCTCCGGCACCGCCACCACCACGCTGCCCGCACCGACGTCGACGCCGGCGATCGCGGCAACGCTCGGCGAGGCATACCAGGCGGCGGCCGCGGTCACCACCGAGCAGCAGGCCCAGGCACTGCCCGCGTCGGTGCGCGCGGCGTTCGCGGCGCTACCGCCGCAGGACGTCGCCACCCTGCCGGCGCAGATGCGGCTGCTGATCCCGGAGATCCGCTGCGCGCAGCTCGCCACCCGCCCGGCCGACGTGGCCGGTGAACCAGTGGTCGCCTGCGAAGGCCCGGTGAAGCTGCTCCTGGACCCGGCGACGGTCACCGGCGCGGACATCAGCGCCGCGAAGGCCTCCCGTTCCGATCAGGGCACGTGGGTCGTCACCGCGTCGTTCAAGCCGGACGGCCAGGCGAAGTTCACCAACCTGTCGAAGTCGCTCGCCGACACGCAGGGCCGTCTGGCGATCGTCCTGGACAACGTGCTCATCTCGGCGCCGCAGATGGCCGGCGTCATCACGGGCGATGTCCAGGTCAGCGGGATGTTCACCGAGTCGCAGGCCCAGGCGCTCGCCGCCCAGCTCGGCGGCGGCGGCGAACTCCCGGTGACCCTTTCGTAGGCGAACCGTCCCGCCCGCACCGTGATGCTTCGAGCAAGCGGGGGCACGGTCCGGAACGCAGGCCAAGGACAGGATCGGCACGCGCGTCGGATTTGTCCGGCATCGGCGGAAAGTCGGGTAGAGTCACCGTCGTCAGTCGAGCGCTCCCCCGGTGCAGACCGGAGGGGAGTTTGTCATGGGCAGGTTCCTGCGGCGCATTGCCGTGGTCGCGATCGCCGCCGTGCTCGGGGGTGCCGTCGCACCGGGCGCGGCAAGGGCCGAGTCGCCGCCGTTCGGGGCGGGGCCCGGCGACTGGACGCACGACGGGTTCGACGCCGGCAACAGCGGATACAACCCGGCCGAGCGGATCGTCAACGCCCGCAGCCTGGGAAAGCTGAAGCAGCGCTGGTCCGTCACGCCGAAGGCCGGGGCCGAAGGCTGTGCGCCCGCGCCGCCGGCACCGCTGGTCGCCGGTGGGCTGGCGTACGTCCTGGACGGCGACGGCGTCACCGCGCTCGACGTGGGCACCGGCAAGCAGGTGTGGCGGGACGCGAAGATCCTCGACAGCATGGACTTCCGGCGGATCGTGTTCAGCGACGGGATGCTCGTCGTCGCCGGGTCGTCGTGCTACGCCAACAGTGACCCCGACGGGCACCTGTACGCCCTCGACGCGGTGTCCGGCGAGCGGCTGTGGCACGTGGTGCAGGAGCCACCGGTCAACGACCTGGTCGTGCATGAGGGGACTGTCGTGACGTCCGGGTGGGCGACGATGACGAACGAGGACACGGTCATCGCGTACAACGGCTTCGACGGCGCGAAACGGTGGAGCCGCACCGGCGCCACGCTTGCCGGGCCGGTGTCCGCCGGAGGGAGAGCGTTGCTGCACGACGCGAAGGGCACGACCGCGGTGACCGTCGACGCCGGGAAGACCGTGTGGCGCAGCAGGACGCGGTGGACGCCGCTCGCTGCCACCGGGAGCACGTTCCTCGCCGTGCCGGACCCCGTCGGGCAGGGCGACCAGAGCGGCCTGGCCGCGATCCGGGCGGGCAACGGCGCGATCCAGTGGCGGCACGAGGACGGCGCGGACGCGGTCACGACCGACGGGCGGCGGGTATACGCGGTCACCGGCGAGGAGGTGACCGCGTTCCACGCGAACAAGGGCACGACACTCTGGACGAGGCACCTGAACGGCACGGCGGGCAGGCCGGTCCGCGCGGGCGGGCTGCTCTACGTCACCGCCGACGGACACCCCACCGCGATCCTGTCACCGGTCACCGGCGCGCCCGTGGCCGACCGGTTCGACGGGGCGACCGGGCACGTCGTCGTCTCCGGCGGGCGGCTCTACACCACCGACGGCGGGACCCTGCGCGCCTACGGCCCGTGAGCCGGTGCGGGCGGCGCCCACGCCCGCGGCGACGACCAGTGCCACGCCGAGCACCGCCAGGGGGCCCGGCGCCTGGTGCAGCAGGACCCCGCCGACCAGCAGCGCGATCGCTGGTTCCAGGCTCATCAACGTGCCGAAGGCCGCGGCGGTGAGTTTGCGCAGGGCGTACATCTCCAGGCTGAACGGCACCACGGCCAGCAGGACGGCCAGGCCGAACCCCGCGGCGAGCACGGGCCAGGTGAGGCCGGCGGCAACCGACGGGCCGGCGACGGCCGACGCGACCAGTCCGGCGACGGCGGTGGACACGGCGAGGCCCGCGTAGCCGCTGACCTGGTCGCCGACGTGCTGGGTCAGCAGGATGTAGCCGGCCCAGCATGCGGCGGCGGCGAGGGCGAACCCGACGCCGGCCGGGTCGGTGCCGCCGTGCCAGGGTTCGGTGAGCAGCACGACGCCGGCGCCGGCGAGGACCGGCCAGACCATCGTGGCGCGGCGGCCCCGCACGGCGGCCACCGCGAGGGGGCCGAGGAACTCCAGGGCGCTGGCGGTGCCGAGCGGGAGCCGCGCGACGGCGGCCATGAACGTCAGCGTGAGGCAGGCGGTGACGACGCCGAGGGCGACGGTGGCCAGGAGGCTGGCGCGGGTGAAGTCGCGCGGTCGCGGCCGGACCAGCGCCAGCAGGAGCAGGGCGGCGCAGGCGAGGCGCAGGCAGACCGCGCCGGACGGGCCGACGCTGTCGAACAGGCCGACGGAGGCGGCCAGCCCGAGCTGGATGCAGATCATCGAGGCGATCGCGGCGAACATGCCCGTAGTACACGGCACGCCAACCGTTCGCGTCCACGTGAGATTTACTGATGTACCGTTCACAAATGCTGAACAATGACCGGCTGCTGTTCCTGGCGGAGCTGGCCCGGCTCGGGTCGATGCGGGAGGTCGCCGACGAGCTCGGCACCACGACGTCGACGGTGTCGCAGCAGCTCGCGGTCCTCGCCAAGGAGGCCGGCACGGCGCTGCTGGAGCCGGACGGGCGGCGGGTCCGGCTGACGCCGGCCGGGCGGCGGCTGGCCCGGCACGCGGTGACGATCCTGGCCGCGGTCGAGGCGGCCCGGCTGGACCTGGACCCGTCCGCCGAGCCGGCCGGCACGGTGCGGGTCGCCGGGTTCGCCACCGCGATCCGCCGGTCGCTGCTGCCGATCGTCGCGGCGCTGCCGGCCCGCCACGCCGCGCTGCGGGTGCTCATCCACGAGCACGAGCCCGCGGAGACGCTGCAGCTGCTCTCCGCCGACGAGGTCGATCTCGGGCTGACGTACGACTACAACCTCGCGCCGGTCGGCTTCCCCGACACGGTCGAGGCGACTCCACTGTGGACCACGTCATGGAGCCTCGGAGTGCCAACCGGAGCCACTGTGGACGGTGAGGCAAGACAAGTGTTCCACGCGTTCCGGGACGCGCACTGGCTGGTCAACTCGCGCAACACGGCGGACGAGGACGTGGTGCGCACCGTCGCGTCGATGGCCGGCTATTCGCCGCGGATCACCCACCGGGCCGACAGCCTCGACCTGATCCAGGACCTGATCGTCGCCGGCCTCGGCGTCGGCCTGCTGCCCGCCGACCAGCCCACGATCGACGGTGTGGCGTTGGTGCCCCTGCGCCGCCCCGACGTGCTGATGCGGACCTACGCGGTGACCCGGCTCGGCCGCCGCGCCTGGCCACCGCTCGCGGCCGTCCTGGACCTGATCACGCAAGGCGCCGCAGCACGTCCGTGAACTGCCGGACGGTCGGCAGCAGGCGCAGGCTCTCGTCGATCTCGCGCTCGGCCCATTCCCGGTGCCGCGGGTCGGCGTCCGGGTCGCGGGCGATCCCGAGCTGTTTCAGCAGGAAGTTGAGCCGGGACGCGAGCAACAGGGTGAAGTCCGCGGGACCGGTGAGCCGGCCGGGTCCGCCTTCGCGGACATAGGTGGTGTACAGGGTGTGCATGGCGTCGAGGTCCACGGCCGGGCCGTCGCAGAACCAGTCGAACAGGACCCGGGCCAGTTCCCGCTCCGGCGCGGCCGGGCCGAGCAGGTCCCAGTCCACCACGACGAGCTCGCCGCCGGGGCCGGCGAGGACGTTCTCCGGGTGCAGGTCCCGGTGGCAGACGAGCAGGCCGGCGGGGTCGGCCGGGGTGACGGCGGCGCACAGCTC
This sequence comes from Dactylosporangium cerinum, assembly GCF_042653625.1. Classification (NCBI taxonomy): domain Bacteria; kingdom Bacillati; phylum Actinomycetota; class Actinomycetes; order Micromonosporales; family Micromonosporaceae; genus Dactylosporangium; species Dactylosporangium cerinum. The sequence goes on from NZ_JBHSIU010000046.1 coordinate 387,238, forward strand.
CGGCAGCCTGGCTTCGACGGGTCCGAGGCGCTCGGAGTGCGTGCGCCACCGGCCGGCCGCGGGAGGGGCCTCGTACCAGGTGTCGCCGTCGGCCCGCGCCCGCGGGGCGCACCGGTGCAGGCGGGCCAGCAGCGCGCCGAGGTCGTGCGGGGTCGCCGCGGCGGCCGGGTCCACGGGGCTCAGGTCGATCCAGTCGTAGAGCCGCAGCCACGTGCCGTCGGCAGTCTCGTGCAGATACCGTCCGGCCCGGTCTGGGTGGCTTTGCGGTAGGCGTACCCCTGCTGCTGAAGCCAACGCACAGAAGCGCAGCTCTGCACGGATCGCCGCCTCGGAGGGCGGGTTGCGGAACAGCTCCTTCAGGGCCAGGGTGCCGTTGACCCGCCAGATCTGGCCGAGCGCGCCGCGCGGGCCGGCGGTCAGGACGACGTCGCCGTCCCAGCCGTAGGCGTCGCGGGCGTGCCCGGCGAGGTCCTTCACAGGGCGTGGCCGGCAGTGCTGTCGACGTGGCCGGGCACCGCTCCCTCGTGGCGGTCGCCGGTGGTGACGGTGCCGGACGGCTCGAACATGAGGATCGCGCCGCCGGGCGAGGACGGGCGGTGTTCGACGCCGCGCGGCACGACGAACGTGTCGCCCTTGGTGAGGGTCACGGTGTGCTCGCCGTGCTCGTCGCGGATCGCGACGTCGAACCGGCCGTCCAGGACGAGGAAGAACTCGTCGGTGTGTTCGTGCACGTGCCAGACGTGCTCGCCCAGGGTGTGCGCGATGCGCACGTCGTAGTCGTTGACCCGGGCCACGATCCGCGGGCTGTACACGTCGTCGAAGGAGGCCAGGGCCTCGGTCAGGTTCACCGGTCGCATGGCACCCATCGTGCGCGCTTCCCCGGACGCGTGTCTTGTACGTTCCTGACGCTCAGTTCTGCTGGGCGATCTGGATGAGGTTGCCGCAGGTGTCGTCGAAGGTGGCGACGGTGACCGGGCCCATCTCGGTCGGCTCCTGGGTGAAGACGACGCCGAGGGCGCGCATCCGCTCGTATTCCTTCTGCACGTCGTCGACCGCGAAGGACGTGAAGGGGATGCCGTCCTCGACCAGCGCCGCCTTGAACGGCCCGACGGCCGGGTGGCTGGACGGCTCGAGCACCAGTTCGACGCCGTCGGGGCGCTCCGGCGACACCACGGTCAGCCAGCTGAACTCCCCCATCGGGATGTCGTGCTTCTTCACGAAGCCGAGCACCTCGGTGTAGAACTTCAGCGCCTTGGCCTGGTCGTCGACGAGCACGCTCGCCAGGTTGATGATCATCAGGTTTCCTTCGTCCGTGGGCTCAGCCACCGCTCGACGATGTCGCGCAGCGGCCCGGTGTCGAGGTGATGGAACTTGTAGCGACCTTCGCGCCGCACCACGACCAGCCCGGCGCTCTCCAGCAGTTCCAGGTGCTGGGAGATCGCCTGGCGGGACGAGTTGATCTGGTGCTTCATGGTGAGACGGCCGCAGAGCTCGAACAACGTCTGCCCGTCGCGGTCGGTGAGCTCGTCAACGATCGCACGGCGGGTCGGGTCGGCGAGCGCTTTGAAGACGTCGCTCACCCTGACGATGATAGGCAAGTAGTTGCTTGCATATCAAGCCCCCAGCACCGGCGTGGTGATCGTGAACCGGGCCTCGACCACCGCCCGCACCCGCTGCCGCTGCGGGTCCAGTTGCAGCGGCGCGCCGCCGTAGGCGGCCCCCGACTTCGCCCGCGAGTCGTAGCTCTGGAAAAACCCGAGCGGCACCGCTTCGGCGCCCAGCCCCGGGTCGGACAGTTCAAGGAGGTCGACGACCTGCGCGCCGAGCGCCTCGGCGTATTCCTTGCCGCGGGCGATCGCGTCGGCAACCGCGGCGCGGCGCACCTCCTTGTGCACCGGGCTGTCCGGGCGCAGCGACCACCTCGGGCCGTCCACGTGCGTCTGGTCCTGGTTGGCGACCGTCAGCAGCAGCTCCCCCAGCGCGGCGAAGTCGTGCACCGTCACCGTGGTGACCACGCTGCCGGAGTACGCCGTGACCCGCTCGCCCTTCTTGCCCATCTCCGCGTGGACGTGCAACCCGCTGGTCTCGCGCCGTTCGACCGCCTCGCCGTGCCGGTCGAGCAGCTCCCGCAGCGCGTCAGCCCGCTCCCGCAGCCGGGTCAGGGTCGTCTGCCGGTCCTTGTCCCGGGCGGAGACCACCACCGTGAACTCGGCCAGTTCCGGGTCGACCTCGCGCGTCGCCTCACCGCGTACCGCTACCACCGTCATGACGCGACAGCCTAATCCGGCGCTCCGGCACCTCGATCAGCCGCGGGCCGTCGTCGGCGGCGAGCGCGCGGCGCAGTTCGGTGCCGAACGACGACAGCGAGTCGACCCGCACGGCCGGGACGCCGTAGGACGTGGCGAGGCCGACGACGTCCATGCCGGGCAGGTCGAGGCCCGGGGTGTCCGGGGCGTCCATGAGCTCGGTGAACTGTTTGAGGGCGGCGTACTCCTCGTTGCGCGGCACCACGAACCAGGTCGTGGCCGGCGAGCCGGTCGGCGACCGTGCCGACGCCGGCGGGCAGCAGCCCCTGAAACGACGGGTGCCGGGTGGGGAACGGGCAGCGCGACGGGCTCGGCGCCACCCACACCGGCAGCCGCAGCCGGTCCGCGAGCCGCACCGCGCCGGCCCATCCCGCCGCGTTGTCGACGTCGGAGCCGAGCACGAGGACGGGGTTGGTAGCGGTACCCAGCCGCTCCGCCAACGCACGCAGCGGCCCTTCCGCGGCGACCGGGGTCCCGTGCACCTCACGGCCGGTCAGCAGCCGCAGGGCAGCCGGGTCGGCGGCGTGGTCCCAGTCGTCGAGCGGGATCGACACGTACACGGGTCCGGCCGGAGCGGCGGCGGCGAGCAGGATCCCCTTGGACACCGCGAGGGGGACGTCCTGCGCGCGCAGCGGTTCGGTGCTCCACTTCACCAGCGGCCGGGCCAGCTGCGGGGCGTCGACGTTGGTGAGCAACGCGTTCAGGGCCGCGTACCGCCGCGACTGCTGGCCGGACGTGACGACGACCGGCACGTGGCCGGACTGGGTGTTGGTGAGGTTGCCCATCGCGTTGCCGGTGCCGGCGGCCGCGTGCAGGTTCACCACCGACGGGACGCCGGACGCCTGCGCGAAGCCGTCGGCCAGCCCGACCGCGACGCCTTCGTGCATGGCCAGGACGTAGCGGAAGTCGTCGGGCACCCGTTTGAGCAGCGGCAGTTCGTTGGAGCCGGGGTTGCCGAAGATGGTGGTGATGCCATGGGTGCGCAACACGTCGTAGAACACGTCGCGGACGCTTCCGCTCTGCTCCACGGGCCGCACCCTGCCCCTGCAGTCACAGCGCAAACGTTGTGGCACAACGGATTTCGCGCAGTACGGTGGGAGACCGACGCACGGACTCCCTGATGGGTGGGAAGCCGATGAGCCAGACAGTCTGGGACAAGCGACGCACCGCGAAGCGGCAGCGGCTCGCAGCCGCCACAGAGCATGTCGACGGCAAGCTGATCCGGCCCGACGCGCTGCGGCAGGTGCTGGAGGCCGTCATCCACCCGGGCGATCGGGTGGCGCTGGAGGGTGACAACCAGAAGCAGGCCGACTTCCTGAGCCGGACCCTGGCCGGTTGCGACCCGGGCCGGCTGCACGACCTGCACATGCTGATCGGGTCGGTGTCCCGCGCCGAGCACCTCGACCTGTTCGAGCAGGGCCTCGCGACGCGGCTGGACCTGGCCTACGCGGGGCCGCAGAGCGTGCGGATGGCGCAGCTGGTCGCGGACGGCACGGTGTCGGTCGGCGCGATCCACACCTACGTCGAGCTGTACGCGCGGATGCTCGTGGACCTCCGGCCGGACGTCGCGTTGCTGTGCGCGTCGGCGGCGGACCAGCACGGCAACCTGTACACCGGGCCGAACACCGAGGACACCCCGACGATCGCCGAGGCGGCCGCGTTCCACGACGGGATCGTCGTGGTGCAGGCCGACGAGATCGTGCCGGCCGGGACGCTGCCGAGGGTGGACATCCCGGGTGACTGGATCGACCTGGTCGTGCGGGCCGACCGCCCGTTCTTCCTGGAGCCGCTGTTCACCCGCGACCCGAAGGCGATCGGCCCGGTGCAGATCCTGCAGGCGATGCTCGCGCTGCGCGGCGTCTACGAACGGCATCAGGTGGTGTCGCTCAACCACGGCGTCGGGTTCAGCACCGCCGCGATCGAGCTCATCCTCCCCACGTACGGCGAGCAGCTCGGGCTGAAGGGGCAGATCTGCCGCAACTGGACCCTGAACCCGCATCCCACGCTCATCCCGGCGATCGAGTCCGGCTGGGTCGAGTCGGTGCACTGCTTCGGCGGCGAGTCCGGCATGAACCGGTACGTGGCCGAACGACCCGACGTCTTCTTCACCGGCGCCGACGGGTCGCTGCGCTCGAACCGGGTGCTGTGCCAGCTCGCCGGGCAGTACGCGATCGACATGTTCATCGGCTCGACGTTGCAGATGGACGCGCGGGCGAACTCCTCGACGGTGACCGAGGGCCGGCTGTCCGGGTTCGGCGGGGCGCCGAACATGGGGCACGACCCGCACGGCCGCCGGCACGCCACGCCCGCCTGGCTGGACCTGCAGCACGGCGACGCCGCCGACCTGCGCGGCCGCAAGCTCGTCGTGCAGATCGCGGAGACGTTCCAGTCGAGCGGGACGCCGACGTTCGTGGAGTCCCTCGACGCGGTCGAGGTGGGCAAGGACGCGGGGATGCCGATCCCGCCGGTGATGATCTACGGCGACGACGTCAGCCACGTCGTCACCGAGGAGGGCGTCGCGTACCTGTACAAGGCGCCGTCCCTGGTCGACCGCAGGGCGGCCCTCGCCGCGATCGCGGGGGTGACACCGCTCGGGCGCGGCGCGGATCCGGGCAGCGTGGAGCGGCTGCGCCGGGACGGTCTCGTCGCGCTCCCCCAGGACCTCAAGGTCGACCCGTCCCTCGCCGACCGGTCGCTGCTCGCCGCGCGCAGCATCGGCGACCTGGTCGCCTGGTCCCGCGGCCTGTACGAGCCGCCGGCCCAGTTCCGCAACTGGTGAACAGGGGATCCCCATGCTCATCGACACGGTCACGGCGGCGCCGCCGACGCCGGCCCGGCTCGGCCGGCTCGCCGCGCGGGCGCTGCGCGAGGAGGCCCGGCACACGCCGAAGCCGGGGCTGGTCGACCGGCGCGGCGGCGGCGCGCACCGCGACATGACGCTGCCGATGCTCCTCGCCTCCGCCGACGCCCTCGCAGCGCCGATCGCCGCGTGCGCCGCGGCGGCGCTGTCGATGCCGCCGGGCCGCGACCTGCGGGCCGTGATCGGCGGGATCGGGCGGGACGGCGAGCAGCGGATGCTGGCGGCGACCGGCGGCGTCAACACCCACCGCGGCGCCCTGTGGGCGCTCGGCCTGCTGGCCGCGGGCCTGGCCGCCACGGGCACCGTCGCCGGGGCGGCCAGGTTCGCCGCCGCACTGGCCGCCCTCGACGATCCCGCGGCCGGCCCGTCCGGATCGCACGGCACCGGGGTCCGGCTGCGCTACGGCGCGCCCGGCGCGATGGGTGAGGCCCGCCGCGGCTTCCCCCACGCGGTGCGGGTCGCGCTGCCCGTGCTGCGGCGGTCCGGCCGCACCGACGCGCTCCTGGCCTCGATGAGCCGGCTCGAGGACACCTGCCTGCTGCACCGGGCCGGACCGGCGGGGCTGCGGGCCGTGCGCGCCGGCGCGGCCGCGGTGCTGCGGGCCGGCGGGTCCGGCACGGCCGCCGGGGCCGCCGCCTTCGACCGGCTCGACCGGCTGTGCCGCCGGCACCGCCTGTCACCCGGCGGCAGCGGTGACGCGCTCGCCGCCGCGATCTTCCTCGACGCCGTGGAAGGACTCACCTGACATGCGGACGCTGCACTTCACGTTTCCGGCGACGGTGCGGGCCACGCGCCGCGCCCACGTCGGCGTCGTCGGCTCCGGCGACCTCGAGGTCCTGTTCGAACCGACAAGCGACGATCTCGCTACTGTTCGGGTCCGAACGAGTGTGGAGGGGTTCGACGAGGTCTGGCGCAGCACGCTGCAACGGTTCTTCGCCCGCACGCCGGTGCGGGGCTCGTGGGAGCTCAACGACGCGGCCGCGACCCCGGCACTGGTCACGCTCCGGCTCCAGCAGGCCGCCCACGAGGCCGGCCCGATCGAGGAGGCGTCATGACCACCACGATGCAGGCGCTCGGCGCGCTGGCCGGCGGCGGCGCCGTCGACTGGGAGCGGGTGCTGCGCCGCCGCAGCTTCCTGGAGCTCGACGCGCTCGCCCGCGCCGAGGCCCTGCTGGACGCCGGGACGACCCGCGTGCTGTGCGGACCGTTCGACCGGCTCGAGTCGCCGTGGCTGGTGCCGCAGGACGTGACACCGCAGTCCGACGACGGGGTGGTCGTCGCCCGCGGCACCGTGGCCGGCGCGCCCGCCGTCGTGCTGTCCATCGAGCAGGCGTTCCAGGGCGGCGGGGTCGGCGAGGTGTCCGGCGCGAAGATCTCCGAGGCGCTGCGACTGGCCGCCCGCACGCCCATGCCCGCGGTGCTGCTGCTGGAGACCGGCGGGGTCCGCCTGCAGGAGGCGAACCTCGGTCTCAACGCGGTCGCCGAGATCTGCGCCGCCCTGCTCGAACTACGGCCCCTGGCCCCGGTGATCGGGGTCGTCGCGGGGTCGGTCGGGTCATTCGGCGGGCTGAGCATCGCCACCGGCCTGTGCACCCGGGTGATCGTCACGCCGGAGGCGCGGATCGGGCTCAACGGTCCCGCCGTCATCGAGCAGGAGGCGGGCGTCGAGGAGTTCGACGCCGCCGACCACGACCTGATCTGGGCCGTCGACGGCGGGGTGCAGCGCCACCGGACCGGCCTCGCCGACGCGCTCGTCATCGACGACGCCGACGCGCTGCGCGACGCGGTCCGCGACGCCGTGGCCGCCGGAGTCACCCCGGCGGGCCGGCACCGCAGCGAGCGACTCGACGTCCTCGACGCCCGCCTGGCCACCGTCGACCCGGCCGCACCGCCCGCGCCCGAGCGGCTGCCGTCGCTGTGGGGCGGGACCTACGAACCACCGACGGCGCAGAGCCGGCCGGAACCAGACCGGCCGGAACCGCACACCGGCGGCACCCGCTCCTCGATGCTGCCCAGCGAACGCGGACGGACCTGGATCACCGCCCTCGCCGGCGCCGCGCCGGAGCCCGTCATCGACTCGGTGCTGCGCGCCGACACCGCCGACGGCACGTATCTCGCGGTCGTCCCCGACCCGGGCAACCCCTGGTACCGGGCCAGGCAGGGACAGGTCGGGGTGACCGAGTGCGCGGCCCTCGCCCGCACCATCCGGGCCGTCGTCGCGCAGGACGCCGGGCGCCCGCAGCGGCGCGCGATCGTCGCCGTCGTCGACCTGCCGAGCCAGGCGTACGGCCGGATCGAGGAGATGACCGGGCTGTATCAGGCGATCGCAGCCGCCGTCGACGCCGCCGACGCGGCCCGGGTGGCCGGGCACCCGCTCGTCACCCTCGTCGTCGGGCAGGCGCTGTCCGGCGGGTTCCTCGCGCACGGCCTGCAGGCGTCGCGGATCCTCGCCCTCGACGCACCGGGCGTGGAGATCCACGCCATGCACAAGCAGGCCGCCGCGAAGATCACCCGGCGCACCGTGGAGCAGCTCGACCAGCTCGCCGGGACCATCCCGCCGCTGTCCTACGACGTGCGGCAGTGGGCCACGCTCGGCTTCTGCGACGGCCTGCTGCCGGTCACCGACGCCGACCACCCCACCGACGCCGACGTCCGAGGGGTCGCGGAGGCGGTCCGCGCCGCCGCCGACGACGCCCGCACCGGCCCCACCGACCTGTCCCGGCGCCTCGACTCGGACCAGGCGAGGACGGCACGCAAGGCGTCCCGGGCCGTCCGCGACGCCCTCACCGCCCAGTGGAGCGCACGATGAACACGCCCGTGGAGCGTGCGATGAACACGCCTTTGGATCCCGCGGTGAACGCGCCGGGCGAGCCCGCGGTGACCGGGCTGCGCACCCACGACCTGGTCCGCCTCGCCGACGTCGGCACCGGCGCCGAACCCGCGTGGGTGGCCGAGTCCCTGGCCAGGGCGCCGTGGGCCGTCGTGCGCCGCGGCACCGCCGCGCGCGGGCACCTCCCGGTCGGCGTGCGGGGCCCGGCGCGGCACCAGCGGCACGCCACCGAGGTCCCGGTGCACAGCGTGCTGGGCGTCGCCAGGCCGGAGGAGCTCAGGTGTGATGCCGCCACAGCGGACCGGACCCCGGCGCTCGCGGCGTTGCGGGCGCTCCAGCCGGCCCTCGACGAGCTCGGCCCCGGCTGGGGACCGGTGGGCGGCGCCGGGTTCGAACTCGCCACCGGGCACGCGGTGACGACGGCGGCCAGCGACCTCGACGTCATCGTGCGGTGCGACCCGCTCCCCGGGACGGAATGGGCCGCCGCGCTCATCGAGATCTTCCGCGCCATGCCGGTGCGGGTCGACTGCCTGATCGAGACGCCGGCCGGCGCGGTCGCCGCCGCCGAACTGGCCTCCGGCGCCGACCGGGTGGTGCTGCGCACCACCGGCGGTGCCTGCCTGATCGTGCCGGCCCGGATCCGTGGCACATGAGCACCGCGCTGCTGTTCCCCGGCCAGGGCACACCCGGCCGCGCCGCCCCGGTGTCCACCACGGACACGCAGGTGGCCCTGCTCGTCGCCGGGGTCACGGCCGCACGGGCGCTCATCGACGAGCACGGCCTGCGGGTGGACGCGGTCGCCGGGCACTCCGCCGGCGTGTTCGGCGCCGCGGTCGTCGCCGGCGTCCTGGACCTCCCCGCCGCGCTGCGGGCCGTGCGCGTCCGGGGCGCCGCGATGCAACGCGCCTGCGCCGGCGACGCCTGGGCGATGGCCGCCGTCGAAGGGCTCGGGCGGGCGGCGGTGCAACGGCTCGTCGACGCCACGGACGGTCCACTGTGGATCGCCAACGTCAACGCCGCCGACCAGATCGTGGTCGCCGGCACCCGGGCCGCGCTCGACGCGCTGCGCGGGCGCGCCCCGGCGGCGGGCGCCCGGGCCGTCACCGACCTCGGCGTCGCCGTCGCCTCGCACGGCCCGCTGCAGGCCGGCACCGCGCGGGCGGTCGCCCGGGCCCTGGCCGGCGAGGCGCACGGTGAGCAGCGGCGCGCGTACTTCGCCAACACCACCGGCCGGCGGCTCTTCGACGCCCCCGGCGCGGTCCTCGAAGACCTCGCCCGGTCCGTCCAGCAGCCGGTCCGCTGGCACGACATCGTGCGTCTCATGCCCGAACTCGGCATCACGACGACCGTGCAGGTGCCGCCCGGGCACGCCCTGGCCGCGCTCGCCGCCAGGGAGCATCCGCAGCTGACCGACCTCGCGATCGACGACATCGGCATCCCAGCCACCCTGCATCGCCTCGAGCGGGAGGAATGAGATGAAGACGTTGCGCAGCAAGCAGATCCTGGCCGCGGCTCTGACGGTGGTGAGCCTGGCCGTGGCGGCTCCGTCCAGCGTCCCGGCCGAACCCACGGCCGTCGCCTGTGCCACGAAACCGACCGTCGTGCTCGTCCACGGCGCCTGGGCGGGGACCTCGAGCTGGAACGGCGAGACCGAGCGACTGCAGCAGGAGGGGTACAAGGTGCGCGCCTTCGCCAATCCGCTGCGCGGACTCATCAGCGACGCCGCCGGCCTGGCCGCGTTCCTCAAGACGATCGACGGGCCGATCGTGCTCGTCGGGCACTCCTACGGCGGATCCGTCATCACCAACGCCGCCGCGGGCAACCCGAACGTCGAGCAGCTGGTGTACGTCGACGCGGCCGCACCCGCGGTCGGTGAGAGCACCGGGCAGCTCAGCGGCAAGACCTCCGCGCTGAGCGGGCCGCCGGACACGCTCTACGACCAGGTGTCGTCCCCGGGCGCACCCTCCGGCGACGTCCTGCTGTACCTGAAGCAGCCGGTGTTCCTGCAGTCGTTCGGACCCGACCTGCCGAAGGCGGACGCGACGACGCTCTGGGCCGGGCAACGACCGGCCGCGATGAGCGCGTTCACCACCCCGTCGAAGGCGGCGGCGTGGAAGACGATCCCGTCGTGGTACGTCATCGGCACCGCCGACAAGATCATCACACCGGAGTCGCAGCAGACCATGGCGCAGCGCGCGAACGCCAAGATCCTGCGGGTCCCCGGCGGATCACACCTGACCCTGATCTCGCACCCGGAGCCCGTCACCGATCAGATCCTCGCCGCCGCCCACGCCACCTGCCCCGAGACCTGAGCGGGTGTCCGCTACTGCAGGCCACCACGGACGGACGTGATGCGCTGGGTGTTGAACCCGAGCCAGTGCATCCGTCCGACGTAGCGGGCGTGCTCGACCTTCAGGCAGCGGTCCACGATCACGGTGAGCCCGCCGTCCTCGGCGATCTGCGCGCCCTCGGCGTTGATCACACCGAACTGGGTCCACAAGGTCCCGGCCCCGATCGCGACCGCGTCCCGGGCGATGCCCGGCAGGGCGTCCGGGGCGCGGAACACGTTGACGATGTCGACCGGCACCGGCACGTCGCGCAGGCTCGGGTAGCTGGTCTCGCCGAGAATCCGCGGCTCGCGTGGATTCACCGGGATCACCTGGTACCCGTGCCGCTTGAGGTAGTAGCCGACGAAGTGGCTCGCCCGCAGCTCGTTGCCGGACAGCCCGACGACCGCGATCGTCTTCGCACCGTGCAACACCCGCTGGATGGTGAGCGGGTCCTGGTGGTCGGTCATCAGGCACCTGCCTTGACGTTGGCGAAACCCTGCTCGAGATCCCAGATCAGGTCGTCGACGGACTCCGTGCCGACGGACAGCCGCACCGTGCCGGGCGCGACCCCGGCGGCGGTCAGCTCGTCGTCGCTGAGCTGCCGGTGGGTCGTGCTGGCCGGGTGGATGATGAGGCTCTTGGCGTCGCCCACGTTGGCCAGGTGCGACCAGAGCGACACGCCCCGGATCAGGTCCTGCCCGCCGTCGCGACCCCCGGCGCACTCGAAGGAGAACACCGCCCCCGCACCGAGCGGCAGATACTTGTCCACCAGCGGCCGGTACCGGCTGCCGGAGAGACCGGGATAGGTGACGTTCGAGGCCAGTTCATGCCCCTCGAGGAACTCCGCGACCTTCCGCGCGTTGGCGACGTGCCGGTCCATCCGCAGCGACAGCGTCTCCAGGCCCTGCAGGAACAGGAACGCGTTGAACGGCGACAGCGCCGCACCCAGATCGCGCAGCGTCTCGGCGCGCAGCTTCATCAGGTAGCCGTACGTGCCGAACGTCTCGTGGAACTGCAGGCCGTGATACGCCGGCGACGGGTCGGCGACCACCGGGAACCGGCCGTTGGACCAGTTGAAGGTGCCTGCCTCCACCACGACGCCGCCGATGCTGGTGCCGTGGCCGCCGATGAACTTCGTCGCCGAGTGGATGACGATGTCGGCGCCCCACTCGATCGGGCGGCACAGGTATGGCGTGGCGAACGTGTTGTCGACGATCAGCGGCAGGTCGTGCTCGTGCGCGATGCCGGCGAGGGTCTCGATGTCCAGGACGTTGCCGGACGGATTGCCGATCGTCTCGCCGAAGAACGCCTTGGTGTTGTCGCGCACGGCCCGCCGCCATGCGTCCGGGTCGTCGGGGTCGACCCAGGTCACCTCGACGCTCATCTTGCGCAGCAGGTGCTTGAACTGGTTCACGGTGCCGCCGTACAGCGCTGAGGACGACACCACGTGGTCGCCGGGCTGCAGCAGCGTGAACAGCGCGGCGGCCTGCGCGGCGATCCCGCTGGCGAACGCGACCGCGCCGCTGCCGCCCTCGAGGTTCGCGACCCGCTCCTCGAACACCGCGGTGGTCGGGTTCATGATGCGCGAGTACGTGTTGCCGTACTCCTGCAGGTTGAAGTAGGCCGCCGCGGACTCGGGGTCCTCGAAGACGTAGCTGGTCGTCTGGAAGATCGGCACGGCCCGTGCGCCGGTGTTCGGGTCGGGTCGCTGGCCGGCGTGCAACTGCCGCGTCTCGAACCCGAAGTCGCGCGCCTCTTCGGCCCGCAGCGGTCTGTCGGTCACGGTGCCTTGTCCTCTGTGTTGAGAAATGCCCGGATCACCGGCGTCTGCCGGGCTTCCTCCAGCAGGAAGCAGTCGTGCCCGTACGGTGCGTCGATCACGTGCAGCTCGGCGGGCTTGCCCTGCTCCCGCAGCGCGTCGTGGATCTCCTGAGACGCGGCCGGCGGGTACAGCCAGTCCGAGCTGAACGCGATCAGCAGCGTCCGCGCCCGCACGTGTTGCACCGCTGTGCTCAGCGACCCTTCGCCGTGCTGGCGGGCCAGGTCGAAGTACGTCAGCGCCCGGGAGATGTACAGGTAGGTGTTGGCGTCGAAGCGCCGCACGAACGTCGAGGCCTGGTACCGCAGGTAGCTCTCCACCTGGAACTCGGCGTCGGTGATCGTGTAGTGGATGTCGTCGCCGTCCTGCAGCCGCCGGGCGAACTTGTCGCCCATCGACGCCGCGGACAGGTACGTCACGTGCCCCACCATCCGCGCCAGGCCCATGCCCGCGTCGGGGCTGCGGCCGGTGCCGTAGTAGTGCCCGCCCTGCCAGTCGGGGTCGCGCATGATGGCGTCGCGGGCGATCGCGTTCCACGACAGGCCCTGCGGGTGCAGCGCGTGCGTGCTGGCGATCACCACGATGGCGTCGACCAGGTCTGGGAACAGCACCGCCCACTGCAGCGCCTGCATCCCGCCGAGCGAACCACCGGCGACCGCGGCCAGCCGCTCGATGCCCAGCAGCTCCAGCAGCGCCCGCTCGACGCGCACCATGTCGGCGACCGTGATGACCGGGAAGTCCGACCCGTACGGCCGCTGGGTGGCCGGGTCGATCGAGGACGGGCCGGTGGTGCCGGCGCAGCCGCCGAGCAGGTTCGTGGACACCACGAACCAGCGATCGGTGTCGAACGCCTTACCTGGGCCGATCATCCCGTCCCACCAGCCGAGGCCCTTCGCGGCGGTGCCGTCGCGGTCCTCGGCCCCGAACCCGTCGCGGGTGCTCTCCCCCGGCGTCGCGGACCGGCCCGCGGCGTGCGCGTCGCCGCTGAGCGCGTGACAGACCAGGATGACGTTGTCGCGATCGGTAGACAGCGTGCCATACGTCTCATATGCGACACGAACGGTGGCCAGTTCCCGACCCGAGTCGAGCCGGACGGGACCGGGCAGGTCGGCATACTTGGTCTCGACCACACCGACCGAGCCGGCCGCACGGGTCGAGGCTGAAGTCATGAGCGCGATGATAGCCGGAAGCCCAGAGCCGATGTACTGTCAACCATCCCGATCGGGAATGTAGTGGATCGAAGGGAACTCCACCTGATGACAACGGTTGAGAACGGCGTCAATGTGCAGGCACTGCTCGAGGCCCGCACCGCGCTGCAGGGCGCGCCCGAGGCCGCGCAGTTCACCTGGCGGGCCACGTCCAAGTGGGACCACGGCGTGCACAGCACCACCCGCGTCCAGCAGTTCTTCGGCCTCGGCGCCGAGCAGAGCCACAAGAGCGAGTCGGTGTTCGACGCCGACCACCCCGCGGTCTTCGCCGCCGAGGACAACGGCATCACCCCGATCGAATACCTGCTCGTCGGCCTGGCCGGCTGCCTCACCGCGGGCGTCGCGTCCGTCGCCCAGAACCGCGGCATCCAGTTGCGCTCCGTCGACGCGGTCGTGGAGGGCAAGCACGACATCCGCGGCATCCTCGGCGCCGACCCCGACGTCCGCAATGGCTTCAACGACATCAAGGTGACGTTCAGCATCGACGCCGACGCCTCCAAGGAGGAGATCGAGGCCCTCGTCGCCCAGTCCCAGAAGCGCTCCGCCGTCTTCGACGCGCTCACCAACCCGACCGACGTCACCGTCGAGGTCGCCTGACCGTGGACGTCACCACCGTCGTCATCGGCGCCGGCCACGCCGGGCTCGCCGCCAGCCACTTCCTGCGCGAACGGTCGATCGACCACGTCGTGCTGGAGCGCGGCGAGGTCGGGAACTCGTGGCGCCGTGAGCGGTGGGACTCCCTGCGCCTGCTCACCCCCAACTGGCAGTCCCGCCTGCCCGGGCACCGCTACGAGGGGGCAGATCCCGACGGGTACATGACGATGGGCGAGGTCGTCGACTTCGTCGAGCGCTTCGCCACCGTCACCGCCGCGCCCGTGCGGACCTCGACGACCGTCACGTCGGTCTCGTATTCCGGCGACCGGTATCAGGTTCTTTCCTCAAACGGTGCGTTCCGGGCCCGGACCGTCGTCATCGCCAGCGGCGCCTGCAACCGGCCGGTGGTCCCGGCCTTCAGCGCGGCGGTCCCCGAGGGTATCGAGCAGTTCACGCCGTTCGACTACCGCGGCCCCGAGAAGCTCCCCGACGGCGGCGTGCTCGTCGTCGGGGCCTCGGCGACCGGCGTGCAGCTCGCCGCCGAGCTGCACCGCTCCGGCCGGCCGGTGACCCTGTCGGTCGGTGAGCACACCCGGCTGCCGCGCACGTATCGCGGCCGCGACATCCTGTGGTGGATGTCCGTTTCCGGTGTGTGGGACCAGCGCTGGGACGAGATCGACGACCTGACCCGCGCCCGGCGGCTGCCCTCGCCGCAGCTCGCCGGCACCGCGGACCGCAGCACCCTCGACCTCAACACGCTGACCGCGCTCGGCGTGCAGCTGGTCGGCCGCTGGGCCGCGATCCGCGACGGTAAGGCCCTGTTCTCCGGCGGCCTGCGCAACGTGTTCGCCCTCGCCGACCTCAAGCAGCAGCGCCTGCTCGACACGTTCGACGCGCTGGGCGTCGCGGACCTACCCGCGGGCGTCGCGGACCTTTCCGCGCCGGAGCGGTTTGCGTCCACCGCCGTGCCCGCCTCGAGCCGGTTGCAGCTCGACCTGCGCTCCGGCGAGATCCGCAGCATCGTGTGGGCGACCGGGTTCCGGCCGGAGTACGACTGGCTCGACGTGCCCGTCCTGGACGCGAAGGGCCGCCTCGTGCACGACGGCGGGGTGCTCGCCAGCCCCGGCCTGTATGCGCTGGGCCTGCCCGTCCTGCGCCGCCGCAAGTCCACGTTCATCCACGGCATCGAGGACGACGCCCGCGACGTGATCGACCACCTCGCCGGCCACCTCGGCCAGTCGGTCAACTTGCCGGAGACGGCCGGTCCGTGATCGGATGATCACAGCATCGCGTGCCGGTGGCGGTCTGCGCCAGGCATGGAGGTGTGGGACCGAAGGGCCGCCGACTGTGGCACCCAAGGACCGCGACCGCGCTGTCGCGCTCAGCCTGCAACTCGCGCAGGCACACCAGAAACTCCGCTCCCAGCTCGCTTCGCTCAAGGCCGGCCGAGATCTCACCGTCCACTGCGTCGCGTTCTGCGCCGCCGTGACCGCGCACCACGAGGGCGAGGACGCCGGCATGTTCGCCGAGCTGCTGCGGCTCCGCCCCGACCTCGCCGGCACCGTCGACAAGCTCGTCGAGGACCACGGACTGATCGCCTGGATCCTGTCCCGCATCGCCGCCGCCACTTCCGACGACGCCGTCAGCGGCGAACTCGACGGGCTCACGGCGATCCTCGAATCGCACTTCGCCTACGAGGAACGAGCGATCAGTGCGGCGCTCGACGCCGGTACCCCCGACACCGGCTGGTCGGCGAAGGTCTTCGGGTTCCACGACGGTTGATAGAGCCCGGTCGTTTCCTGACCGTCGATCCCACGGGGGCGCTCGTGCCTACGCTTGTCGCACCATGGACATGGTCGAGGTCGGCCTCAGCCGCGGCGAGGAGGAGTTCGCCCTGCACGTGCAGTGCCCGTTCCGGATCGTGCGCGGTGCGAGGATCGTGCTGGGTTCGACCGACTACCGCCATCCCCTGCCCGGTCAGGTGGACCGGGCGACTGCCTTCGACCGGCATCAGACCCAGTTCGACCGCATCGCAACGATCTTGAACGGCCCGCTCGCTGCCGACAACGGCCTGCTGGTCCATGCGGCGCACCTCCGCGACGACGGCGCACTGCACCTGTCGACCGGCCAAGACCTGCGCATCGAGGTGTTCCCGGCGACGTCGGGGCCGGTCGAGTGCTGGCGGCTGTTCGTCCGGAACTCAGACGGGCCGCACTACGTGTGGCCACCCGGGTCCGACCTCAGCTGACCAGCTCACGCACGCAGCGGGCGAACGCGTGCGGGTGGGTGAGATTGCCGTTGTGGCCGCCCGGGAACCGGTGTGCTTCTCCCCCGCGGTGCGCGGCGAGGGCCAGCGCGGCGAGGTAGTCGAAGCCGTCGGTCGGGCTGGTCCGGCCGACCGCGGGCAGGATGTGCGCGCCGGCGGGGACATCGGCGAGGGTGAGGGTGTCGTCGAGGACGGCGTCGAGGTCGTTGGTGAGGAAGTACTCGAAGTTGGCGGCGCGCTCCTCCGTGAACGGGAACGCGGTGATGCCGGGCTCGGTGTCCTGGTCGTGCGGGTTGATGCCGAGCACGGCGGCGACCTGCGCGGCAGCGGCGCGCCAGCCGTGCCGCTGATGCGCCAGGCGCACCGACGCCAGCTTGTCGCGGGCGGCGGCCTCGTCGGCCGGAGCCAGGAACCGCAGTGCGATCGGTTCGTGCGCGATCAAGGTACCGACGCTGCCGGGATGCGCGACCAGCAGGTGCAGTCCGATGACGGCACCGAGGCTCAGGCCGAGCATCAGTGCGGGCGCGTCGGTGACCTGACGCAGGACCACGGCCGCATCGTCGGCGTGCCGGCGGATCGACACCGGGGCGGACGGGTCGTCGGGGCGGCTGCGGGACAGGCCGCGCCGGTCGTACGTGACCACGGTGAACCGCTCGGCCAGCCGACCGGCGAGGTCCACGGTGCGATCGGCGTCCCCCTCGCCGCTCTGCGAGATGAGCAGGACCGGCCCGGTCCCCGTGACGTCGTAGTAGATGTGCGCGCCGTCCGCCTGTGTCTGCATGCCACCCACGCTAACCCATCATTTCTGATGCATCAAGAATGATGTACCCTGCCTCACATGGGTCCCGTGGAACTGATGCTGCTCGGCCGGACGCTCATGAAGATCGGCGAACAGGCGCTGCCCTCGGCCGGCGGAGGCGAGCGGACCGTCGTGATCGTCATGAGCGACGTCTACGACCACCCCGGCACCACGGTCGGCGAGGTCGCCGCACGGACGGGACTGCCGCAGAGCGCGGTCTCCAACGCCGTGGCCCGGCTGCGGGAGGCCGGCTCGGTCCTCGCCGGCCCGGACCCGGCCGACCGGCGCCGCCAACTGCTGCACCGCAACCCCGAACCCACCGCCCGCCAGCGCGAGGTCGCCGCCGTCGACATCGGCCCCGCGCTCGCCGCCGCGCTCGGCGAGCACCGCCCGGCCGACCTGACGGAGGTCCTGGCCGCCCTGGACACCCTGGGCCACCACCTCACCCGGCACTGATTCCGCATCCGGGTCACGCATGGACCACCTTGCCGCCCGCTTTCGCCGTCCGGTCTCCCCCGGCATCGTTGACGACACTGAGGCGTGTCGTCAGACACGTCGCCTCTGCCGTCCTAGGATGCTAGGATTTGACTGAGGCCCACCGGGGCCTGGACGTCCTGCGACCCAGCGGTCCACGCCTGACCTGGCTGGAAATACGTGCCGACGGCGGCACCCGTTCCCAGGTCGCCGTCAACATCGTCGTGATCGTCCTGGCCGCGGACGCCCTGCGGCGGGAACGGGTCCCGGCCGGTCCAGCTGCAGTCGGATCGACAGTTAGGCACGCAAACCCCCAGGTGGCCCGCCACACGCGAACCCGCCGACAGTCCACCACACCGCCGGAAACCTGGCGCCCGTCAACATCGGCGTGCTCATCCTGGCCGCAGACAAACTCGCGGCGGAAACGGCCCAAGCCGGGCCGGCCACAGTCGGACCGACAGCCACACACGCGAACCCCACCGACGGTCCACCACGCGCCGGAGACCTGGCGCGCTTCTACGTCGGGTCCGCGGCCCGCAGTTCGTCGGCTTCCGGCATACCGAGCTCGGCGTACAGGGCGATCGCCTGCTCGCGGTGCACGCCGGCGACGGTCAGGTCGTGCAGGGCCGCGTGGGCCTCGCTGAGCCCAAGGTGCGCGCGCGCCTGCTGGTCGCGGGCGTCGGCGACCGTTGCCGCGGCGAGGGCGGCCGCGTGGTGGGTGAGCGCGCCGGCCGGGTCGCCGAGCACCCGGGCGGCCTCGCCGAGACCGTTGCGCGCCCACGCCTCGCCGATCCGGTCATGCCCGTCGAGGAACAGCGCGAGGGCCTGCCGGTGCTGCTCGGCCGCCGCCTCGGGCCGCCCGAGGCGATGCTCGACGATGCCCAGGTCCGTCAGGGCGCTCGCCTCGCCGAGCAGGTTGCCGACCTCCTGGTACAGGACGAGCGCCCGCCGGTGGTGCTCGCCGGCGGGACCGTAGCGGCCCATCCGCTCCTCGACGAGGCCGAGGTTGTTGAGGGCCCTGGCCTCACCGACCCGGTCACCGGCCCGCTGGCACAGCCGCACCGCCGCCTCGAAGGAGCCGGCCGCCGCCGGTAGCTGGTGCAGATGTGCCGCGACCAGACCCAGGTTGATGGTCGCGCGGGCCTCGCCGGTCAGGTTGCCGAGGTCGCCATGCAGCACCACGGCCCGTTCGAGATGCCCCGCGGCGAACTCGGCCCGGCCCAGCCGCAGCAACGCGGCACCGAGCGCGGTCCGGCTGTCGGCCTCCCCGCCCCGGTCCTCGAGGGCCAGGGCCGCATCGAGAGCATGCCCGTGCACGGCGACGGCGTCGGCGGGCTGCCCAGCGGCGAGATACCGCAGCAGAATCGCCGACAACCGCACGGCGTGGCCGGGCCAGCCACCGGTCGCGGTCTCGGCCACGATCGTCAGCAGCGCCACCCGCTCGCTGTCCAGCCAGCTGCGCGCCGCCGCCCCGTCGACCAGCACCGGCAACGACCCACTCGCCGCAAGTGCGAAGGGCCGACCCCGAAGCGCGGAGCCTGGGTCCCCGTCCGGCAACCCGGCACCCACCCCCAACCCGGCCCCACCGTCCGACAACGCCGCATCCGCCCCATACCCAGCGCCGCTGTCCCCGTCCGACAACCCGGCACCTGCGCCCAACCCAGCGCCACCATCCGGAGCCCCGGCGGCGCGTCCACCACCCTCCGGCAACGCAACACCCGCCCCAAACCCAGCGCCGACACCCCGAAGCGCAGCGCCGCCCCCGCCGTCCGGCACTCCAGCAGCCACCCCGGACCCGGCGCCACCGTCCCCACCCGACGACCCGGCACCCGGCCCGACCACGGCGCCACTATGCCCACCTGACGACCCGGCACCCGGCCCCAACCCAGCGCCACCATCCAGGGACCCGGCGCCTCCGCCGCCCTCCGGCAGCACAGCACCCGCCCCTGACCCAGCGCCGACACCCCGAAGCGCGGCGCCGCCGTCCGCCTCCGACAGCCCGGCGCCGTCGCTCGGGGGTGCTGCTGCTGGGGACAGGGCGCCGGGGGCCGGTGATAGCGGCGGGGCGGCGGGCTGTGGCCGGCCGGTGGTGACGGTGGGGAACAGCAGGTCGATGGCGGCCGCCGCCGTGGTCAGGTAGTAGTCGTACAGCCGCCCGCGGGGGGCGTCGGCCGGGTGTTGGGTGTGTTCGGCGGCGTACGCCCGCAGCAGGTCGTGCATGCCGTAACGGCCCGGGGCGGTCCGGTGCACGAGGTGCGCCCGGGCGAGCTGGTCCAGCACCGCGCGGGCCTGCGCCGGGGTGTCGCCGGTCAGGCTGGCGACCGAGTGTGCGTCGAAGTCGGCGCCGGGGTGCAGGCCGAGCAGGCCGAACATGCGGGCCGCGCCGGGCGGCAGGTGCCGGACCGACCACGACAGCACCGCCGACACCGACGCCCGCGGGTCGTCGCCGGCGGCGAGCAGGGCCAGCCGCTGCCGCTGGTCTTCCAGCTCCGCGACGAGGTCGGCGAGGGTGGCGCCGGCCCGGGCGACCACCAGCTCGGCGGCGACCCGCAACGCCAGCGGCAGCCGCGCGCACTGCTCGGCGAGGGTGGCCACGGCACCGGGCTCGGTGCGGGCCCGGGGCCCGATCAGCCGCCGCAGCAGCGCCTCCGCGTCGCCGGGCGGCAGCAGGTCGACTTCGACCCGGCGCGCACCGTCGACGGCGACGAGCCCGGGCAGCGTGTCCCGGCTCGTGACCAGCGCCGTGCAGGACCCGGTGCCGGGCAGCAACGGCCGGACCTGCTCGGCCGACGACGCATTGTCCAGCAGCAGCAGGACCCGCTGGTCGGCGATCTCGGTGCGGAACCGGGCGGCCCGCTCGTCCGCGTCGACGGGCACGTCCTGCACGGCGACCCCGAGCGCGGCCAGGAACCGGCCGAGCGCCTCGGTGGTGGTCATCGGCTGGGCTGGGTCGTGTCCGCGGAGGTTGACATACAGCTGGCCGCCGGGGAACCGGTCCCGGACGTGGTGTGCCCACCGGACCGCAAGCGCGGTCTTGCCGGCCCCGGCCGGCCCGGTGACGACCGCGACGAACACCGCCGTCGGCTGGTCGGCGGCCTCGGCGGCCATCGCGTCGAGGGCGGCCAGTTGCGCTGCCCGCCCGGTGAAGGTCGACACGTCGGGCGGCAGCTGCGCCGGCACCCGCCCGGCGGCCGGCGCGGGAAGCGCCGCGGTCGACCCGGTGTCCACGCCGGCCGCGGTCCGCCGGAAGTCCTCGGCGTCGGTGCCGGTCAGCCCGAACACCTCCGCGAGCAGCCGCACCGTCGGCGGGCGCGGCACCGCGATCCGGCCGCCTTCGAGCTTCACGATGCTGCGGACGCTCAGCCCCGCCTTCGTGGCCAGCTCGTCCTGGGTCAGCCCCAGCCTGCGCCGGTGGGCACGGACGAGCGCCCCGAACGCCCTCGAACCTTCGACCTCGCTCATCGCCATCCTCGCGCCGGAGCTGCCCCCTGCCGGACAACCGTACGCCGCCGGTACGACAAGTTCCGATGAGATTCCGGTCAACGTCCTGGCACCCCGGCCCGTCCTCCGCGACGATGGAACCAGCACGCCGGCACCGGCGACACGAGGGCACCGGTGCCGGCGATCAGGGGTTCTGCACGGTTGTGCGAACGAGGAGCCGCGCCGTTTGGACGGTGTGCCGGACTGGTTGCCGGGTTGGTGTCTGCGCCAGCTCGGTGCCGAGCCTGCCGAAATGCTGTTCGGGCTCGAACAGATCTCCGCGGTGTTCGGTCTCCGGTTGGCCTCAGGCCTGGAGGTCGTGGTCAAGGCGCGCGCCGACGACGGCCGGGCCGCGTCCTGTGTCGCGGCGCAGGCATGGCTGGCCGAGCGTGGATTTCCGTGCGCCCGGCCGCTGACGCCGGTGGTCCGGGCCGGCGCCCTGGCCGTGCACGCCGAGGAGTTGCGGCCCGGCGGTGACATAGTGTCCGGGGAGACGCCTGACGTGGCCGTGCGCTACGCGGAGGTGTTCGCCCGGCTGACGGCTGACCTGGCCGGCGTGCCCGTCGCGCCACCGCTGCCGAACCCGCGCTGGGTGCGCTGGGACCACGCCGGTGCCGGGGTGTGGCCGGCGATCGGGTTCCTCGACGACCGGGACCAGCGGGTCGTGCCCGCGCACGTCGTCGACACGGCCGGACGGGCCCGCGGGCGGCTGCTGACCGCTGGCCTGCCGTGCGTGCTGGGCCACGCCGACTTCGAGGCACAGAACCTGCGCTGGCATGGCCCGCAGGTGTGGGCGGTGCACGACTGGGACAGCCTGGCGTGGCAACCGGAGGCGGCCCTGGTGGGAGCGGCGAGCGGGGTGTTCCCCAGAGGCGCCGGGCTGCCGACGCTGGCGCCGATCGAGAGCTCCGAGGCGTTCGTGGCGGCCTATCAGGACGTCCGGGGGCGGGCGTTCACGGCCGGGGAGCTGCAGGTCGTGTGGGCGGCCAGCCTGTGGCCGGCGGCCCACAACGCCCGCTGGGAAGCACTGCACGGCCAGCCCCCGGTGTGCGGCGACGCGCTGCGGACCCAGGCCGCCGAGCGCCTCCGCCGCGCCAACGCCTGACCCAGGGCCTGTGTCGAAGTAGGCGCCGGGCTGCAGCGGCCCCGACGACTCGCCCAGGCTGGCCCGGCACGCTGCACCGGACCGGCCCAGGCGCTGGACCTCACCTCGCACCGACTTTTACTCGACACAGGCCTTGGCCGGCCCACGATCAGGCGGTCAGGGTCCGGTGGAGGCGTCTGGCCTCGACGACCAGTCTCGTCGAGCCGGTCCGGGCCGCGAGCTCGGCCAGGCCCGGCACCTCACCCCGCGACCCCGAGGCCGCCGCAGCGGCCGACGCGAGCGTCAGCAGGTCCGGCAGCCCGCGCGGGGTGGTCCGGGCCGGTCGCTCGGTGCCGGCCCGGCCGCCGCCGGCCGCCGACCGCGCGGTGGCTGGTCCCGGCACCCGGCCCGCGTGCTCGGCGGGCAGCAGTCCGGTCAGGGCGCCGGCCGCGACCCGCCAGGTCATCGCGGGCGCGATGCGGGCCGCCTCCTCGAGCTGGGTCACGGTGCGGCTCAGGACGATGAGTTTGGTGCCGGCCAGGCGGGCCAGCTGCGCGCCGAGCTCGCCGCCGTCGAAGCCGTCCAGCCCACCGATCGCGATGAGCGCGTCCAGGGCGGCGATGCGCTCGTCGGCCTGAGCGGCGGCCAGGCCGTATGCGACGGCGGTGCACGTCGCCGGGCCGGCCGGGCCGGTCAGCTCGGCGAGCAGCGGCAGCAGGCGCGCGTCGCCGCGGGCGTTGTCGAGGTCGGCGGCCGAGGCGATGAGTGGCAGCAGGCAGGCCGCGACGACCTCCCGCTGGGCCGGCAGCACCGACGGCCACAGGGCGGCCCAGTTGTGCGAGCCCATGTCGGCGTTGAGGACCGGCGGCGGGGTCAGGTCGGTCAGGTGATAGGGGTCGAGGCCGGACCCGGTGGCGGGCGCCGACGTGGCGTAGAAGCGGGACTCGGGCAGCCACTCGACATATCTGCCGCGTTCGGCGCTCTGGCGGTGCACGCGGACCACGTGGACCTCGGGGCGGCCCGGGCCGCCGGCCTCCAGCCACTCCACCAGCATCCGGCCGGACTCGGAACGCAGCGTGCGGGCCTGCCGCAGCACGTCGCCGTCGACGTCGAGGGGCAGCCGGTAGAGCGCCTGGCGCAGGTCACGCCGCCACGGCTCCCAGGCCTCCCGCTCGGCGCGGGCCAGCCGCTCGACCAGGGCCGCCGGGTCGATCAGCCCGTTGACCTGCGTCGGGGTCGCCACGAGCGCGGGCACCGGCTCGGTCGACAGCCGCACGACGACCTCGGCGATCCGGGTCATCAGCACCCCGTGCAGCTTCATGTATGCATTGCCGACCCGGATGTCCGCCGGCGTGCCGCGCAGCACCCGGGTCGCCTCATCCAGCACGAACGGCAGCCCGGCGGCCTTGTTCAGTGCGGCGGTGAACAACGCGGCGGCCGACCGGTGCGCGTCGGAGGACCACCAGTCGTTGCCGAGCTGCCCGTCGACCCGCTGCATCACCGGTGCGAGCGCGGCCCGCAGCGAGTGCGGGTCGGTGGCGTGCAGGCGCACCAGCGCGGCGAGGACCCGCTCGACCGGCACCATGCTCCAGGCGGCCTGGCCGAGGGCGGCGACCTCTTCGGCGAGCTCGTCGGGCGAGACGATCGGCTCGGGCAGGTCGGCCGCGTCGACCGGGCCGGGCAGCAGATCCGGCTCCACCACCTGTGCGGCACCCGGCGCGTCCGGAGCGGACCCGTGCCGGGCCAGGAACGCCGCAGCGCGGTCCCGGGCCTGCACGTCGGGGTGGTCGGTGGCGACGGCGACCACCTCGGCGATCTCCGCGGCGCGGTCGGGCAGCCGCTTCGCCAGCTTCTCCAGCCAGATCAGCTGCGCCTTGACCAGGCCCTTCTCGCTGCGGCCGAGGACGGTGCGGGACGCGTCCAGCAGCGACTCCAGCTCCAGGGTGCCGTCGGCGTCGGCGGCCTTGAGCACCTTCTGCGCCATGGTCGCCACCGCGCCGATGGCGTCGGTGAGCAGCTTCAGGTAGATCGTCGTGCGGGCGGCGATCTCCGGCCCGGTCGGGGCGAAGGCGTCGTGGAACCGGACGAGGCCGTGGGACACCGCGTTGGGGCGGCCGCCGAGCAGCGCGTCCAGGCAGCGGTCGAGCGCACCGTCGCGCGGGAAGCGGCCCTCGCCGACCAGGACCGCGATCGCGAGGAGGATGCCGGGCCCGGAGTCGTAGTGCTTGGTCGCCGCGTCCCAGACGCCGATCGACGCGGCGATCCCGTCCCGCTCGAAGGCCAGCGGCAGCAGGGTGTCGGTGAACGGGCTGGCCCGCAGCGCGTCCAGCACCGACCGCTCGCGCTGGCCCACCTGCAGCGACAGCAGCCAGCCGTCGACGAACCGCTCGCTGGTCGGCACCGGCGTGCCCGCGGCGAGGACCAGGTCGGCGGTGAGGCGCCACGGCTGGAACGCACCGTCGCGCGGCAGCCGCTCGGCCAGGCGGTCGGCGAGTTCGCCGAGCCAGGGCACGCCGCGGTCGGCCACGGCGCGCAGCACCGGCTGCGGCTGGATCGCCGACCAGGGCCAGCCGTGCCGGGCGATCACGGCGACGGCCTTGGCCGCCGTCGACGCGCACCCGACGGCGGCGACCGCATACGCGCTGGCCTCGTTCGCGGCGAACCAGGTGCCGGACGGGTGGCGCAGCGCGACGAGCTCCTTGCCGAGCCCGGCCCGCTGCTCCTCGTCGAGGTCGTGCAGGGCCTCGACGGTGGCGGCGAACTTGCCCTTCTCCAGCAGGGCCTGCAGCGCCGGCCAGTCGACGGGTCCGGCGGGGCGGCGGCCGAAGAGGTTCACCGCGCCACCTCGACGGCGCCGACGCGGGCCAGCTCGGTGGCGAGGGCGTGCTTGCACGGTCCCCGGCCGCCGCGATACTTCGCCCACCAGGCACAGGTGCAGTGCAGGCCGCCGTCGACGGCCCGGACCCGGTAGACCTCCTCGCCGCTGCGCACCGTCGCTCCGGTCGGGTCGAGGCTCACCGCACCGGTCTCGACGAGCGTGCGGGCGCCGACCAGGCGCGGGTTGTGCCGTTCGGCCCGCTCGGCGTCATAGGGCAGCACCCGGTGGAAATAGGCCGCCTCGGACACGTCGAAGCCGACCTGCCCCGCGGTGCCGAGCTGGGTGAGCGCCGCCCTGACCCGGGCGGCGGGCATGACGGCCTGCTCGGCGAGGGCGTCGACGTCGACGGTCGGGTCCCAGGCGAGCAGCGTGCTGATGAGCTCCGCGTCGTCGACCACGTCGTCGCCGGCGAGGGCGGCAAGGACCGCGCCCTCGCCGGAGAACCCGCGGCTGGGCTGCGGCGACAGGGTCAGCGACAGGCGCAGCTCTCCGGTGTCCAGCTCCCACGTGCTCGACACGGGTCCGCTGCCGGTGGTGAGTGCCGGGCCGTAGACCCGCAGCCGCTTGGCGAAGCGCAGCACCGGCTTCAGCGCGGCGAGCCGGCCCGGTCCCGGCAGGCAGACCGCGCCGGGCGCCGGCCGGGACGTGAGCCGTAGTGACCGGCCGGCCGGGACCGCCCACAGCACCGAGCGGTCGTTGGCGGCCGGCAACCGGCGCAGGAACGCGGTCGCCTCGGCCGCGGACAGCTCGGCGCGCGGGTCGAAGCCGGACGCGATGACCTGCACCTCCGCGAACCCGCGCAGCCAGCGCGCGGGCAGCGGCACCTTCTTCTCCACCACCGCGCCGTCCATCGTGGACACGGTCAGGTCGTCGGGGCCGACGCTGACGTGCAGCGGGTCGGCCCCGACGAGCCGCTGCAGCGCCTGCCGCAGCGGCGTGTTGACGTCGACGTTGGTGGTGCCGTGGTCGACGATCTCACCGTCGAGCCCGGCGGGCAGCACGTCGAGGCGGGCATAGACACCGCAGCAGCCGGAGAACGACTCGAACCGCAGCCGGTCCCGGCTGCCGGTGACGACCGGGTCCAGGCTCGCCGGGCTCAACGGCTGGAAATACCGGGTGCGGGCCACCTCCGCCACCGCGAGCAGCCCGGCCGACGCGGCGGCGGGCGTGGTCAGAAACCCGGTGAAGAACCGCGGGTTGGCGGTGGCGGCGCGCTGCGCCACCCCACCGGCGGTCTGCAGTTGCAGTCCCCCGTCACGCAGTGCCGACGGGGCGAGATAGCTCAGCGACTGGACGGCGTTCGTCATGCCGCAGAAGGTAGTCCCCGGGTACGACATTTTCCGGTGCCAGCCGGTAGCAAGCCGGCTGACACCGGAAAAGGACCGTCAGCGGGCGTGCCGCAACGCCCAGTCCAGCGCGTAGTCGGCGATCTCCCGCCACCCGTCCTGCGCCGGCAGCAGGTGCGAGTACCCCGGGTACTCCCGGATCTCCGTCACCGTGTCCGCCTTGTAGTGCTTCGCGTTGGACCGCTGCACGCTCGGCGGCATGATGTGGTCCTCCGAGCCGGAGATGAACAGCAGCGGCGCCCGCGCCGCGTTGTGGTAGTCCACCGCGATCTCCTGCGGCCCCGGGATGAAGTTCGCCAGCACGCTGTCCCACAGGATGCCACCGGACGCCGGCACCGCGTACCGCTCGTACAGGCGCCGGGACTCCTCCGGCGTGAACGTGTTGGTGAACGCGTACGTCCACTGCTCCAGCGTCAACGGCACCGCCTTGTGCCGGTTCGCGGGGCTCTTCAGCACCGGGAACGTCGACTTGATCTGCGTCAGTGGGGTGACGAGGACACCTTCGGTCGGCGCGGAGTTCAACGCGACCGCCGACGTGCCGTAGCCCCGGTCGATGAGCACCTGGGTGAAGGCGCCGCCCGCGGAGTGGCCCATGATGATCGGCGGCGTCGGCAGGGCGCTGACCACGTCGATGAGGTGGTCGATGATGTCGTGGGCGGTGAGCTTCTCGATGATGTGCGGGTCGGCATTGAGCGCCTCGACCTCGACCTCGAAGCCGGGGTACGCGGGCGCGACGACCTTGAAGCCCTTCTGCTCGTAGTGCGTGATCCAGTCCTCCCAGCTGCGGGGGGTGACCCAGAAGCCGTGGACGAGGACGATCGTGTCCGGTGCCATGTCTCAGCCCTTCAGGAATTCGAGGAGGTCCGCACCCAGCTGGTCCTTGTGGGTGTCGGTGATGCCGTGCGGTGCGCCCGGATACACCTTCAAGGAAGCGCCCTTGATCAGCGCCGCCGACGCCTGGCCGCCGACGGAGAACGGCACGACCTGGTCGGCGTCGCCGTGGATGACCAGCGTCGGCACGTCGAACTTCGCGAGGTCGTCGCGGAAGTCGGTGGCCGAGAACGCGGCGATGCACTCGTAGGCGTTGCGGTGCCCGGACGCCATCGACTGCAGCCAGAACGCGTCCTGGACGCCCTGCGACGCGGCCCCGCCGAAGAACGGCCCGGCGGCCAGGTCCTTGTAGGTCTGCGACCGGTCGTGCAGCGAACCCGCCCGGATCCCGTCGAAGACGGAAAGCGGCACCCCGCCGGGGTTGTCGGGCGTCTGCAGCATGAACGGCGGCACGGCGGAGACGAGCACGGCCTGCGCGACCCGGCCGGTGCCGTGCCGGCCGATGTACCGGGCCACCTCCCCGCCGCCGGTGGAGAACCCGACCAGCGTCACGGAACGCAGGTCCAGGGTGTTCAGCAGCGTGGCCAGGTCGTCGGCGTAGGTGTCCATGTCGTTGCCGTGCCAGGTCTGCGTCGACCGGCCGTGCCCGCGCCGGTCGTGCGCGACGACCCGGTAACCGTTTTCGGCCAGGAACAGCGCCTGCGCCTCCCAGCTGTCGGAGTTCAGCGGCCAGCCGTGCGACAGCACGACCGGGCGGCCGCTGCCCCAGTCCTTGTAGAAGATGGACGCGCCGTCGGTGGTGGTGACGTACATCAGCGGGCCGCCTGCCTGATGAGGTCGGCGGTGGCTCGGGGCTGCGAGATCATCGCCACGTGCGACGCGTTGACCTCGGTGGTGCGCGCGCCGGCCCGCTGCGCCATGAACCGCTGCGCCGCGGCCGGGATGAGGTTGTCGTTGCGCGCGACCAGGTACCAGGACGGCACGCTCTTCCACGCGGGCGCGCCGGACGGCTCGCCCAGGGTGTGGATGTCGCCGGGCCGCTGTGTCGCGGCCATCAGGTCGGTGGTCGAGCGGGGCAGGTCCCCGGCGAACACGTCGCGGAACACCGAGGCCTTCACGTAGCCGTCGACACTGCCCACGCCGTCCGGGGTCGGGGTCGGCCGGAAGTCCAGCGCCGTCCCGTCGAGCTTGCTGCCCGGGTACTTCAGCTGCAGTTCCTGCAGCGTCTCGCCCTGGTCCGGGGCGAACGCCGCGACGTACACGAGCGCCTTGACGCTCGCGTTGTTCACGGCCGCGTTGGTGATGACCATGCCACCGTAGGAGTGCGCGACGAGGACCAGCGGCCCGGGCAGCGTGGCCAGGACGCTGGCCAGGTAGGCCGAGTCCGAGGACACGCTGCGCAGCGGGTTGGCCGGCGCGATGACCGGGTAGCCGTCGCGCAGCAGGATGCCGGCGACGTCGTTCCAGCCGGACGCGTCGGCGAAGGCGCCGTGCACCAGGACAATGGTCGGTCGCCGAGGGTGTGCGGAGGCCGGTGACGCGAGCAGCGCCCCGGTGGCCAACGCCGCCGATCCGGCGATCAGCGTGCGGCGGGTGGTCTGCATATGGTGGTTCCCTTCAGCGTCGGTCGGTGTGCCACCACGCTGCGGGAATCGGTGCGCCACTCGCATCCGTAAGTTGACGGTTCCTACCCCGTCAGGTGCCGCCGGACCCATTCGCTGGGCGTGATGCCGTAGGCCGCCCGGAACCGCCGGGCGAAGTGCCGCGGGTCGGTGAACCCCCAGCGGCGCGCCGTGGCGGAGATGAGCGTGCGGTGGGTGGCCCCCGGTGGGGTGCGCCGGGCGACGGCGGGCAGGGCCAGCAGGTGCCGCATGGTCAGGTCGTGCAAGGGGCTCATCCGCAGCCACGGGACGGCGCCGCGGATCAGGTCCACCGGGTAGCCCAGGGTCGCGGTGTCGCGGTGTCGGCCAGGAACGCGGTCGCGGCCTGGGATCCGCGCCAGCGGGAGTCATACCCGGACGTCAGGTCCAGTAGATGCAGCTCGTGCTCGCGCCGCACGATGGTGTCGAACTGCCGCGCGTCGCAGGTGCCGCGGGTGTTCAGGGTCAGCGAGATCCGCTCCGGCGCGTCGGTGCGCAGGTGCCGCGCGGTGCGGCGCATGTGCAGCCCGCCGCTGGTGTCGGTGGTCAGCAGGTTGATCCCGGCGCCGATGCGCCAGCCTTCGACGACGGAGTGGGTGCCGGGCGTGACGAGGACCGACGCCGGCGCGGACGGCGAGGTCAGGGTGGCGTGGATGGCGTCAGCCGACTCGGCCGGCGACATGCCCCGGGTGTCGAGCAAGACCGCCATCCGGCCCCCAAGGTCAGTTGATCATCAGATCGTATCGGCGGGTCGCAGCGGAAGCCAGTGCAGGCGCTCGCCCAGGCCGTCGGGTGCGGCGGCGAACGCCGCCTCCACTGCCGCGCGGCCCTGCGCGAAGTGCGTCCAGCCCTCGTAGTGCACCGGGACGATGGTCCGCGGCTGGACCAGCGTGCACAGCTGCACGGCCTCGTCGGCGGTGAGGCTGTAGTGCAGCCGGCCGGTGATCGGGAACCGGACCGCGCCGAGGTGCAGCACCACCGTGTCGACCGTCATCCGGCGGGGCACCTGCCGCACCCCGTCGAAGAGGACCGTGTCGCCGGTGATCCACAGCACGCCGTGCTCCTGGCCGTCCCATTGCAGCGCGAACCCGACCACCGGCCCGGCGATCGGCCGGCTCAGCGGCGGGCCGTGCCGGCACGGGGTGGCGGTGACCCGGATCCGCCGCCGGCCGGGGCCTTCCAGGCCGGTCTCCTCCCACGGCCGCAGGCCGCGGGTGTCACCAGCCGGGCCGAGCCGGCGGGCGCCGGCGCGCGTGGTGAGCACGACCGGCACCTCGGCGAGCAGGGCCCGGCCGCGGTCGTCGAGGTTGTCCGCGTGGTGCTCGTGGCTGAGCAGCACCACGTCGACCGGCCCGACCTCGTCCGGCTGGAGCGTCGGTCCGCTCGACTTGCGGGAACTGGTGCCCCACCCGAACGAGTACCGCCGGCCGGGCGGGTCGAACGTCGGGTCGGTGAGGATCCGCCACCCGGCCGCCTCGATGAGCACCGTCGGGCCTCCGATGTGCGTTACTCGTACGTCTTTCACCGGCGTCGTCCTCGTCTCGTTGGGCGCAGCGTCACCGCCGACAGTGCACGTCTCCCGGTCCGGGCGCATCCGTAGGTTGACTGCGTCAGCCGGTGCCGCGTTGATACGCCTCCAGCGCCTCCCGCAGCTGCGACCGGCCGGTGATGCCGAGTTTCGGGAAGCTCCGGTACAGGTGCGAGCCGACCGTGCGGTGCGACACGAACAGCCGCTGCCCGATCTCGCGGTTGCTGAGCCCGGCCGCCGCCAGCAGCGCCGTCTGCAGCTCCTGCGCGGTCAGCTGGTCACCCGACGGCGCCGCGCTGCCCGCGCTCTCCTCGCCGGCGGCCCGCAGCTCGTCCCGGGCGAGCCGCCCCCATGCCGCGGCGCCGAGCGCGTCGAAGCCGTCCCGGGCCGCGCGCAGCGGCCCCCGGGACTCGACGATGCGTTTGCGCCGCCGCAGCCACACCCCGTGCGCGAGGTGCAGCCGGGCCCGGTGGACGGGCCACGCGCCGAGGTCCATGGCCAGCGCGCGCTCGAACGCCGCGGCCGCTGCGGGCTCCGGGGCGAGCACCGCGAGGGCGTAGGCGAGGCAGCGGTGCAGCATCGGTGACGGGAACCGGGCCGCCCGCTCCTGCGCCCCGGCGATGATGCCGCGGATCTCGTCCTGCCGCCCGGCGCGGACCGCGGCGTCGGCCAGGTCTGGCAGCGCCCAGCCGGCCATGTCCAGGTGGTGGGTGACGTCGTCCGGGTCGAACATCCGCACGAGCAGGTCGAGGGCCTCGTCGTGGCGGCCGGCGGCGTTCGCGGCGACGCCTCGGGCGTGCTGGGCGGCGACGGCGACGAACCGGACGCCGGCGACCAGCGGGCTGGCCGACACGGCGTCGGCCAGCCGGAAGGCCGCGTCGCTGTTGCCGCACATCGCCTCGAGCAGCGCCTGGTCGGCCCGGGCCGCGACGACCCAGAACTGGTCGCCGGTCTCCTCGGCGAGCGCCTCGGCCTCCGCGGCGTCGGCCCGGACCGCCGGCCACCGTCCCAGCCACAGCCGGATGTACCCGGCGGAGGACAGGGAGCGGGCCAGCAGCGCGGCCCGGCCCTGCGCCCGGTACCCGGCGGCGGCCGTGGCCATGAACGACGAGGCGGTGACGAAGTCACCGAGGATGAGTGCCGCGCCGCCGAGGAACCGCATGCCGTCCACGTCGGTACGGTCCGGCACCAGCGTGGGCAGCTGCCGCAGCACGTCGGCGCCGAGCACGTCGGACTGGGCGTACGCCCGGATCGCCACTGGGCACGGGCACCGCCACCACCTACGCTGGCCCGGACCGGAAGGAGACCTGATGTCGATGGTGCTCGACACGTCGCTGCTGCCGCCCGGGCAGCGCGCCGAGGCGGTCCGCGCCACGCTGGGCTCATACCTGCATCCGGTCGCGGTCGCGGTCGGCCCGTCCGGCCAGGCCAGGATCAACCACTGGCAGCTCGGACCCGGGGTGCAGCTGCTGCACAGCGTCGCCGGCAGCCACCGGCTGACCTGCACGTCGCGGCACCTGCGCGACGCCGGCCCGGAGCGCATCTCGCTCGGCCTGCCGATCAGCGGCGCGGTCCGCATGCGGCACCGTGACCTGCCCGGCGGGGACCGCATCGGCGAGCTCCAGCTGGTCGATCTCACGTCGCCCTACGACTTCCTGGTCGAGGAGGTGTCCGTCGTCGAGGCAGTGCTGATCGACTACGGCCGGCTCGGCCTGCCCGTCGACGTGGTGCGCCGGGCCGTGCCGCACGTGGCCGCCAGCCCCATGTACGAGCTGCTGCGCCGGCACCTCCTCGAGCTGCCCGGCGTGCTGGACAAGCTGCGGCCCGACCCGGCGCTGGCGATCCTGGGCTCCTCCACCGTCGAGCTCGTCCGCGCGCTCATCACCTCCGTCGCCGACCAGGACGGCGCCTGGCTGCGCACCGCCACCGCCGGCACCCTGTTCACCCGGGTCACCGAGTACATCCGCCAGCACCAGCGCGACGAGGACCTCAGCGCGGCCCGGCTGGCCACCGCGCACGGCGTCTCGGCCCGGACCGTGTACGCCGCGTTCGCGCAGGAGGGCGAGCAGCTGGCCGAGTGGGTGATCCGCGGCCGGCTCCGCGGCGCGCATCGCGAGCTCGCCGACTCCCCCACCGCGACCGTGTCGTCGATCGCCCGTTCGTGGGGGTTCGCCAACCCGCGGCACTTCGCTCGCCGTTTTCGGGAGGTGTACGGGATGAGCCCGCAGGAGTGGCAGCGCGGGCCCAACTGACCGGCCCCCGGCGGCGCCGCCGCCCCGCGATGCCCTACGCTCGCCTGCGGCAGGCCGTAGTGCAGAGGTCGTCACACCACCTTGCGAAGATGGAGGACGCCGGTTCGAATCCGGTCGGCCTGCCGCCCCCAGCCGTGCGGAGGTGCTCACCGTCTTGCGTCCCGACCTGCCGCAGTGGCGCCGGATCCGGGCCGAGTCGCTGCCCCGCCCCGTGGTGGATGCGGCCGCCGCGGCCCGCGCGGCCGGTGACTGGGCCGGCGCCGCCGCCCTGGCCCGGTGCGACGTCGACGTGCGTTTCGACCCGGGCCGGTTCGACGCCGCAGCGCTCGAGGCACTGTATGACGACCTGCGCCACCTCAGCGTGGACCTGCTGTGGTGGCACCTGCCCCGGCACCGCGGCGGGATGAGCACGCTGCAGGCGATGGTGAGCGCGATCCTCGCGCCCCGGGCCGGCGCGGACCTGGCCCCGCTGATCCGGGTGCGGCTGCCGAAGTCGCCGACCGGGCCGCAGCGGTTGCAGCTCACCGTGACGACCCTGGCCGAGATCGAGCACGAGCGCTGGTACTTCGCGCCCCGCTACACCTGGGACGTGCGGGAGGCCGCCGCCGTGCGGGCCGCCTGGGGAGGTTCCGCCGACCGGATGCCGTTCCTCACCCCCGACGGGCAGCCGCTGCCGCCGGAGGCGTTCGGTGGGGGTACCGACGCAGCAGCCGAAACCGAACGGACCTGGCGGAGCCTCACGGACGGCGACCTGGTCGGGGCGTGGCGCCGATGCGGCATCGACGTGTCCGCGGTCGACCCCGAGGCGCTGCAACGCCCGTCGGGGCCGCCGACGCTGCCGGTCGGGGTCGCCGACGAGGCCCGCGCCGCCGCGGCCGCGTTCGGCGTCGACCAGGTCAGCACCCTGTACGGCGCGTCCCTCGCCTTGACGGTCCACGACCTGACCGCCGAGGCGCACGACGTCAGCGAATACCTCGAGATCCAGACGCGGATCCTGACCGGCTCGGTGCCACCGGACCTGGCCCTCATCGCGGCGGGCCACCAGCGCCCCGGCGACCTGCACCCGCTGGTGAAGGACGCGCTGTTCCCGTCGTCCGTGGCCACGCAGGGCGCCCCGGTCCCGCCGGCGCTCGGAGCATCGGCCCGGGTGCGCTGCCAGGGTGCCTGGCACCGGGTCGAGGTCACCGGCGGCGCGTTGCGACTGCCCGACCACGACGAGGAGGAGCAACTACGGGAGCGGATGCTGCGGACGCTCGGCGGCACCAGCTCCGGCTGCTACGCGACCCAGGCGACCTGGACCACGGGCAAGGGCCGGCTGCCGCACGCCCTCGCCGCGCAGGTCCGCGAGCTCAAGCACCGCATGCAGCACGGCGACACCGACTGGCTCCTCGACGGTCTCGACCGCGGCGTGATCGACCCGCACGTGCGCGACGCGAACGGCTGGTCGCTGCTGCACCTGGCGATGTGGGTCGACTTCACCAGGGTCCTGCCGGTCCTGCTCGCCGCGGGGGTACCGGTCGACGCCCGCGACCACATCGGCCGCACCCCGCTCTACCTCGCCGTGATGGACGGCGGCCCGCCGGAGCTGATGCGCCGCCTGCTCGCCGAGGGCGCCGACCCGCGCGCCGAGACCGTCCACGGCTCCTACCCGGCCTACGTCGCGAGGTCCCGCCAGCAGTGGCAGGACCTCAAGTTCGTGGCCGAGGCCTGAACCGGTCAGCTCCAGTCGGTCCGGTAGCCGTCGGGGCGGATCAGGTCCAGCAGTTCGGTGTCGGTGAGCGGGCGGAGCTGGGTGACCGCTCGGCGCAGCCGGTCGACGAGCTCAGGGCGGGTGCCTTCGACCCACGCGACGTATGCCCGGCCGTCGGCGATCCGGTAGACGCCCGTGCGTGCCCGGCTGTTGCCCGTGTCCCGCTCGGCGAGGACGGTGCTGCCGTCGCCGGCGTCGGTGCACGTCACGATGTTCACCGCACCGCAGCTGACCTCCCACTCCGGTCCGCCCCGCTCGTCGACGCGCCGGATCGCGTAGGAGATGGACGCCGGGCCGCCGCGGTCGACCGGGTAGCTCACCTCGAACCCTCCCCCGTCGACGTGCCCCGACCTGCCCCCGCGGGGCAGCTCCGCCGGCACGCGCAGCTCGGCCCGCGGCCACGGGCTGCCCCTGGTCAGGTCGGCGAGGTCGCGCCGGTCCTTGTCGGCCCGGTACTCGTGCCGCACCAAGGCGTACCCACCCCCACCCAGGACCAGCACGACCACACCGACCGCCAGGATTCCCAACCACTTCCGTTCACGCACCAGCCCATCGTCCCAGCGCCACCTGTCGACAACGTGCCGGCGATGTGCTGATCCTGTGTTGAGCGTCAACCTGCGGAAACGCGTGGAAAACTGCCGGCCTTGAGATCATCTTGAGCCAGGGCCGCGGTCAACCGGACTGCCAACGAACGGAAATCTCCGCTGGTCAGGAGGTGTTTCCGAGGCGGTTTACCACCAGCCTTTGGGGAGCATCGCCCGGATCGCCTCCCGGTGGGCCCGGGCGGTGGCATGGCTGTCGAGGACGGCGTTGAGGTAGTGGATCTCGTCGCGGTCCAGACCCGTGAGACGGGGATCGCTGATCGAGCCGGACGCGGCGAGGGTGCGCTCGAGCAGGGTGAGCGTGCCGGCCGGGTCGACCTCGACCATGCACCACACGATGCGGCCGGATAGGACGCTGATCTGTGGAAAACGGGCGATGATCCACGCGCTGAGCACCTGCGCGGCCCGGTCGACATCGGCGGCGGCGGCCTCCAGCAGCAGCACCGCGGCGAGCTCGAGATCGTCGTTGGCGAGGTGGGCCAGCACCGACATGGTGTAGTTCGGCGCCCGGGTGAGGACCTTGACGATCTGGACGGCGTGGTGGATCTCGTCGGTGTGCTGGCCGAGCTCCTGCAACACCCTTGAGAGCAGTTCGGTTCTGGTGATCGGACGTTGCTGCTCGGAGTTGGCGGCGACGGCCGCGCCCAGCAACGCCGGCCACTGGCGGTAGGACCTGGCGATGAGGGCCAGGATGCTGACGCCGTCGGTCTGCCGGCGTAGTGCCAGGCGTTCGTTGCTGTAGATCAGGTTGAGGAAGACCGCGACGGCCATGGTGTCGGCCTTGACTGCAAGCCAACCGAGCGCCTGCCCGGCCTGGGCGCGGCTGTCGTGGTTCTGGAACATCGTCTCCAGCGCGACCGTGGTGGCCGGTATGTCGTCGATGGTGCGCAGCATGATCGCGACCTCTTCGGCATGGTCCTGGTCGATCGACGCGGTGAGGATCCGCCGGGCCAAGGACCGGTAGGCACGCTGTGGCGGGCGACAGAGCGGCACCACTGCCTCGACGAGGCTGGTCGGATCGAGGCGGTGGACGTCCAGCAGCCGGGTGAGCACCGCCGCACACACCTGTGAGGCGATGAGCTGCCGGTTCTTCAGCTGCTCGGCCTGCGCCCGGGTCCCGGTGAACCCGTGCAGGTTCAGCGGCTTGGGTGGCAGATCGGACAGCAGCGCCGCGACGTTGCCGATCGTCTGCGACGCCTCGGCCACGATCGACGCGGCCGCCTCGACGCCCCGGTGCTGGGCGATGAACGTGATCGCCGGGGCGGCGAGCTTCGGGTTCTCCGAGGCGACCGCGTAGACGATCTTGCCGACGTCGGCGCCGACCTCGTCAGCGGCGCGCATCAGCCGCAGGATGTCCGGCATCGAGGTCGGGTCCGGGCCGAAGTCCCAGGCCGCCGAAGCTCGCGGGACCAACGCCCCATTGCCGCCGGAGGCGTCGGCGCCCGAGGGCAGTTGCGCTCGGGCGCCGGCCGGGCGGGACTGATAGGGCGGTGGATCAGGCGGCGGGTCAGGCGGCGGCGCCGATGCCTGCGGCGTGGGGATCCCGCCCGGCTCGCCTGGTTCGTCCTGCCGCAGCGGCGGCTTCTCGACCGAGGCCCGCGCCGCGGCATTCCACAGCGCCTTGAAATGTGCCTGATCACCGTGCAGCGCATGGACAACGATCTTTACATGATCCCAGCGGGGCAGCCGTGGCCCGTTGATGACTTTCGGCACGGTCGGGTGACTGATGCCGCGGTGCCCTTGGGCGATGCTGCGGTAGCTCGGCCTGCCGGCGTGCAGGTACAGGTCAGCCATCGCGTCGAAGAACGCCTTGAACGCCTGGGCACCAGGTGCCTCGCCCACAACGATCACCTCCACCCACCGACCGCGACCCGGCACGAGCATCAGCAGAAAGACCGACGATAGAGCGCCCCGACCTGCGCCGCTTTCCAGCCGACAGTCGGCTTTTCGTCACCACTTTCCGCACGCCGTTGTTCACTGCCACGACGGCAACCCAGGAAAAGATTGGAAATAGACCTTTTTCACTGGTTTTTTGCCACCACCCAGCAGACGCTGGCTTCACCAGCCGGCGCCGTCACCAACCCTGACGGACGGCTCCCCCGATCCCCACGGCGACGCCGCCGCGCCACGAACCGCGAAACGTCACCCGTTGGTGGTCACCCCGCATCGACCGCGCACGGTCGACCGACCCCGCGGAAGGAGGTGAACACGATGCCGCAGACCGTCCCATGGCGCGGCGCGCTGATCCTGCTGCACCGTTCCTGGGACAGGCCCTGGTCAGGGTGGCGCCGGAAAGCGTCAGGGTGGCTCCGGAAAGCCGATCGGCCTGCTGATTTGCCCCAGCAGGCCGACCGGGCGGAGCTGTCCAGCACGAATCAGCGGGAAACCGCCGCATCGTCTGCAACTCCACTTTCCTAGCTTCAACGATAAGGGAGTGCCGTCGTCCGAAGCGAGACGACCCTCGTTCATTCATGGAAGACGGCACTTCCTGACACGCTCCGCGCAGCGTCGTGGTCCGGGGGTCAGTCGCGGGCGGGCTCGGCGACCCGGGGTGCCGGCGTGGTGGGGGCCGGCGCCGGGGTACGCAGCAGGGTCAGGACCGCCACCCCGGCCACGCCGGCGATGACGGCGCTGATGAGGAAGACGCGGTCCAGCCCGGCGGCGTACGCGGCGCGCAGCACCCCCTCGGGTGCCCGCCGGAGCAGGTCCTGGTAGCCGCCGCCGGTGAGCTGCCGGGCCGCGGCCGGATCGGTGACGCCGCCGGCGGCCAGGACCTGCCCGGCCCGGCCGGTGACGACGGTGGCGAAGGCGGGCAGCGCCAGGGCGTAACCGAGCTGGCGGAACGTGTTCGACGCGCCGTTGGCCATGCCGGACCGGTCCGGCGGCGCGGCCGCGAGTGCCGCCGAGGCCAGGACCGGCGTGCTCAGGCCGACCCCCAGGCCGGTCACGCACAGGCCGGGCACCAGCGCGGCCCAGCCCGACGACGGGCTGACGAGCATGCACAGGGCGGTGCCGGCGGCGACGAGCAGCAGGCCCCAGCCGATGCTGTGCCGCGCGGGGACCCCGTGCAGCAGCCGGCCGCCCGCCGCGGCGACCACGAACGCGACCACCGCCATCGGCGCCAGGACCAGGCCGGCGGCCATCGCGCCGAGGCCGAGCACGGACTGCGCCCACAGCGACACGAACACGAGGTTGGCGAAGGCGGCCGCGGTCAGTGCCGCCGCGCCGAGCATCAGCACGGCGAACGACGGCCGCCGGAACAGTGCCAGGTCCAGCATCGGGTTGGCCCGGCCGCGTTCCAGCAGCAGGAACCCCACGGTCGCGGCGGCGCCGGCGGTCAGCACGCCGAGGGTCCCGGCGTCGGTCCAGCCGGTGTCGCCGGCGCGGATGAGCCCGTAGACGACGAGGCCGGCGGCCGCGGTGAAGGCTGCCACGCCCGGCAGGTCCGTGCGCCCCTGCCGGGTTGCTCGGCCACCGGGCATCGCGAGGCGGGCCAGCACCGCCGCGATCACCGCCACCGGCAGGTTGACCAGGAAGATCGAGCGCCAGCCGACGTGCTCGGTGAGGAACCCGCCGAGGATCGGCCCGGCCGCCGCGGCGGCGCCGTTGGCCGCGCCCCACACGCCGAACGCGATCGAGCGGTCCCTGCCCGTGTAGACGGTGCCGAGCAGGGCGGCGTTGGTGGCGTACATCGCGGCGGCGCCGGCGCCCTGCACGCCGCGGGCGGCGATGAGCGTGCCGATGCCGGGCGCCAGGCCGCAGGCGAGGGAGGCGGCGGCGAAGACGACCAGGCCGGCGATGAACACCCGCCGGTGGCCGAGCCGGTCCGACAGCGAGCCGGCCGCCATCAGCAGCGCCGCGAGGACGAGGACGTACAGGTCGACGGTCCACTGCAGCGCGGCGAACGACGAGTGCAGCTCCCGCGCCAGGTCGGGGGCGGCGATGCTGACGATGGTCAGGTCGACCAGCAGCATGAAGGTGCTCAGCGAGACCGCGAGCAGGGGCAACCATTTGCGCATGAGCGCACGATGCACCGCGTCCCGGCGAATCGGCGCTGGTAGCGCTGATTTCGGCGGATTCTGACACGCTGATAGCTTCCAGGAGTGGATCCACTCACGCTCGACGAGCTGGACCGGCAGCTCGTGCACGCGTTGCAGGTCGACGGTCGCGCCCCGTTCAGCCGGATCGCCGCGGTGCTCGGCGCCTCGGACCGCACGATCGCCCGGCGCTACCGGCGGTTACGTGCGGCCGGGGCGCTGCGGGTCGTCGGGCTGCCCGACGCGGCGGCGCTCGGGCACGTCGACTGGCTGGTGCGGATGCGGTGCTCGCCGGACACCGCGATGCCGGTGGCGGCGGCCCTGGCCCGGCGCGCCGACACGTCGTGGGTCCAGCTGGTGTCGGGCGGCACGGAGATCACCTGCATCACCAGGACCCGGTCGCAGTCGGCGGACGGCGAGCTGCTGCTGCAGAAGCTGCCCCGCACGCCGCGGATCACGGTGGTCAGCGCGCACTGCATCCTGCGCGGCGTGGCCGGCCTGCACGGCTGGCCCGGCCGGACCGCCGCCCTCGGCGCCGACCAGATCGCCGCGCTGCGCCGACCACCCGCCGACCCCGACTTCCGGCCGCCGTCCGGTGCGGGCGCGGCGCCGCCGCCCACCGCGGCCGACAACGACCTGCTCACCGCGCTTGCCAAGGACGGCCGCGCCGGCCTCACCGCGCTCGCCGCCGCCACCGGCTGGTCGGAGACCACGGTCCGCCGCCGGCTGGACGAGCTGAGCCGTGGCAACGTGCTCTACTTCGACGTCGAGATCGAGCCCCACCTGTTCGGCTACACCGCCGAGGCGATGATGTGGCTGACGGTCGCGCCGGCCACCCTCACCGCGACGACCCGGGCCCTGGCCACCCATCCGCAGATCGCCTACGCGGCGGCGACGACCGGCCCCGCCAACGTGTCCGCGTCGGTGATCTGCCGCGACCTCAACGAGCTGTACGAGTACATCGCCGACGACATCGGCTCGCTGCCCGGTGTCACGTCCGTGGAGACCGCGCCGGTCGTGCGCCGGGTCAAGGGCGGCGGGACGCTGCTGATTCCATGACGTCGACGGGCAGGGAGCCGCCGAGGACGTCGAGGTCGACCCTGCCGTCGGCGGCGACCGTGACGGTGCCCCAGGCCGTGCCGGCGACGAACGGGAACCGGCCGGGCCGGTCGCCGACGCGCAGCGTGCGGGTGATGGCGTCGTAGTGGAAGCCGGTGTAGGCGTCCAGCAGTGACCAGCCCGCCATGGCGCGCACGTAGTGGTCGCCGCACTCGACCTCGTTGAACGGGTTGCGGCGGGTCCCGTCGTAGCGGTGTTGCAGGCCGGCGAGGATCGCCGTGGCCTCCTCCGGCATGCCCTCATACAGGCAGTGCGCCGCGACCTGGTACTCCACGCCGGTCCAGACCTCGTCGCAGTAGCGCAGCGGCACGGCCGGGCGACCGCCGTGCGGCCAGCTGCACACGACCAGGCCGGTCTCGTCGCCGTCGGCGAAGACCCGGTAGCCGTGCTCGGCGAAGCCGGTGCGCAGGTTGTAGCGCACGATCGAGGCCAGCGCCGTGCGGACCCGGTCGGCGGGCAGGATGTGGCCCAGGTCCAGCTGGTGTGCCCACCACTGGCCGAGCAGCTGGTCGGACAGGCAGCCGCGGCCGAAGTCGTAGGCCTCGCCGGTGGCTGGCTGCGCGTAGAACTCGCCGTTCCACAGCAGCTTGTCGTAGGTGTCGCGGCCGATCGTGAACCGGTCCAGGAACGCCGCGGCGGCGGCCGGCTCGACGATGGCGGCCATGCGGTGCATGGCGAGCAGCGCCGCGAGCCAGAGCCCGCCGACGAACATGTTGGGCCCGTGCAGGCTGATGTCATACGTGACGGGCTGGTCGCCCTGCAGGACCCCGTCGCCGTCGGGATCCCAGGTCGTGGTGATGTGCTCCATGAGGTGGCGCAGCGCCGGCCAGTGCCCGCGCAGCCAGTCGTCGCCGGCGCCGTCGAGCACGGACCGGTAGGCCTTGAGCACGGCGCCGAGCATGCCGTCCAGCGCGGGGCGTTCCGGGCCGCCGATGGCCACGTCGTGCAGGTGCGGCAGGTAGCGGGGCAGCACGACCCGGTGCGGCACGGAGCCGTCGGGTGCCTGCGCCGCGAGTTCGGTGTCGCGCAGGTCGCGGCCGACGTCGGGGAAGAGCCGGGACAGCGCCTGCTCGTAGTTGAAGACGTGGTTGCAGTTCAGCGGGCAGGAGCCGCCGACGTCGCCGTTCCAGTTGCGGGTGGAGGCGCCGAGCGCCCCCTCGAACCCGTAGGCGTGCCCGTCGGCGGTGCGGAACAGCGTCGGCGAGCGGACCAGGGTGCCCTGCGCGGACACGGTCTCGCGCAGCGCCGGTGGCAGGTCGCTGTGCCGCACCGCGTCGGCCCAGGCCCGGGAGGCGGTGTCCAGCCGCTCGCGGTCCGCAAGGTAGCTGTCCAGCACGTCGAGGGCGCCGCCGAAGCGGGTCGCGTAATGGTTGCCGACCCAGAATCGGCTGCGGGTGTACGGATGCTGCGGGCCGAACCGGTCGAAGTCGGCATATCGGTTGGGGAACCACCAGGCGTGCACGACGTCGATGGTGGTGGTCTCGCCGGGTTGCAGCGCGAAGGCGACGGCGACCCCGGCGTCCCAGGTGTGCCCGGCGGGGCTCGGGCCGGTGGGCGCGCGCAGCGGTGACACGCCGGCGGCGACGGCGGCCCGCAGGGCGGTGTCGCTGTAGTCGCCGAGCTGGATCGGGGTCACCAGTTTCGCGGTCTCCACGAAGCGCAGCATCGCCTCGGCGCTGTGCGCGCGGGGCAGCGCGGCGGCGGGCCCGTCGGTCCACAGCAGCATCTCGCCGTAGGCGGCGTCGTCCTCGTCCAGGCCGGGGTGGTCCATGAGCACCCCGGTCTGGCCGGGCCGGCGCAGGAGCCGGTTGACGTTGCCGCCGTAGCCGGCGCCACGGGTGCCGTCGATCGGGGTGACGCCGTCCCAGCCGACCGCGTTCTGCAGCGTGCCGAGCAGCCAGCCGTGCCGGAACTCGGTGCTGGTGTTGGTGACCGTGAACCGGTACCGCACCAGCGGCAGGGCGCTGGCGTGCGATTCGAGGGGCACGAACGGCGTGAACGCCGACAGCGCCACCGCGACCGGCAGCGCCTCGTCGGTGTAGGTGACGTCGGCGAAGGGGTACGCGACCTCCATCGACGTGCTCTGCACGGTGGGCCAGGGCGGCAGCCGGTCGGCGTCGGGCACGTCGGCGTCGTTGACGTTCGGCGCCGGGTGCGGGTGCGGCGGCAGCGGCGCGGCGCGCAGGAGCCGCACGACGTCGGCGGGCGGCTCCAGCGAGGAGACCCGCAGCGCGAAGAAGCTGTCGGGCACGAACCCCAGGTGGTTGGCCACGCCGGACAGCTGCCACTGGCGCAGGGCGCCGTCGCCGCCGAGAGCCACGTGGCCGGTGCCGAAGCCGCCGAGCGGGAACGCGACGGCCCGCCGGGCGTCGCCGGAATAGCGCTTCATCGGACACGCTCCGCCATGGTCACGCCGTTTCCATCCTTCGTCGGCCCACGGAGGGCAGGAGTCCACGCAATGCCCGGTCCCACAAGGGAACCCGTGCGTGAAATCGATTTCACACAAGGTAGACGCGAGCCTCGGAACCTGTCAAGAGCGGGTCGCCGGCCGGAAATCCGTAACGCAGCGTCACCGATGCCGAAGAGGCAAGCATGTCACCTACAGTGATCCCTCATGGCCACCATCTACGAGGTTGCGGCGCTCGCCGGCGTCTCGCCCGCGACCGTCTCGCGGGTCTTCAACGGGCAGACGGTCTCGGCGGAGAAGAAGCGCCTGGTGCACGAGGCGGCCACGAAGCTGGCCTTCACGCCGAACCGGACGGCCCGCCGGCTGCGGGGACAGAGCTCCGAGATCATCGCGCTGCTCATCCCCGACATCGAGAACCCGTTCTTCACGGCGCTGGCCCGCGGGGTCGAGGACTGCGCCCGGGAGGCCGGATACTCCCTGGTCCTGTGCAACACCGACGACGACCCGGCCAAAGAGCTGCACTACCTGGAGATCGTGGCGTCGGAGCAGATGGCCGGCGTGATCCTGGCGCCCGCCTCGGACGAGGTCGACCTGGGCGCGATCGTGTCGCTGGGCCGTCCCGTGGTCGCCGTGGACCGCACCACGCCCTACCCGGTCGACGCCGTCAAGATCGACAACCGGGCGGCCGGCATCGGCGCGACGACGGCGCTGTTCGAGGCCGGGTACCGCCGCATCGCCTGCATCGCCGGACCGGCCGGGATCGAGACCACCGAGGACCGCTTCCTCGGCTGGCGCCAGGTCGTCGCCGCCCGCAAGACCGTCCTGCACGACGGTTACCTGCAGCACGCCAACTTCCGCGTCGACGGCGGACGGGCCGCGATGCGGGCGCTGCTCGCGCTGGACACCCCGCCGGACGCCGTGGTGACGACCAACAACCTGATGGCGGTGGGCGCGTTGCAGGCGCTCGCGGCGGCCGGGATCGCACCGGACGCGTTCGGCCTCGCGGTGCTCGGCGAGCTGCCCTTCATGGCCCTGACGCCGACCCCGTTCGTGCAGGTCCGGCTGCCCGCCCGGCACCTCGGCCGGACCGCCGCGGCGATGCTGCTGGAGCGCATCGGCGGCGACGCGCAGCCGCCCCGCACGGTGGTCCTGCGGGCCGAGGTCAACCCGCCGGAGGAGCAGGCGCTGTAATCGATATCAGCGCACTGCGTCCCTGATCAGAGGCTTGTCGACGGCACGAAGTTTGGAGTCTTGACGAAATCGATTTCTTGGACTTCACTGTGCCCGACCGCTTCTCAACGGAGAGGGACAGCACGCTTATGAACATTCCGTTCCGCAAGGTCGCGCTGGTCATCGCGACAGCCGCGATGACGGCGACCGCCCTTGTGGGTTGTTCCAGCGACAAGGACGCCAAGTCCGGTGACCAGTCGCTCGAGATCGCTTACTGGAATTACGGCCCCGCCGCCGAAAGCGGCAACAAGGCCACGGCCGACGCCTTC
Source organism: Dactylosporangium cerinum (assembly GCF_042653625.1). Lineage (NCBI taxonomy): Bacteria > Bacillati > Actinomycetota > Actinomycetes > Micromonosporales > Micromonosporaceae > Dactylosporangium > Dactylosporangium cerinum. The sequence continues at coordinate 431,177 of NZ_JBHSIU010000046.1, forward strand.
ATGGCGGCGCACGCCGGAGTGAACGTCACCCTGACCCCGGTCACCGGCGAGAACTGGGGCACCTACTACGCCAACGTCGCGACGCTCATCGCCTCCGGGAAACACCCCGACCTCATGGTCATCTCCGGCGAGGGCGCCCAGTTCGTGCATGCCAACAAGCTCGTGGTCCCGATCAACAAGTACATCGACAAGGACCCCGAGGCCAAGACCCTCCTCGCCGACATCGCACCCGGCCTCATCGACGGCTTCAAGGTCAAGGGCGACATCGTCACCCTGACCTACGGCTGGAACGACATGGTCGTCTACTACAACACCGACGTGTTGAAGAAGGCCGGGGTCGACCCGCCCAAGGCCGACTGGACCTGGGACGACTTCAAGGCCACCGCCAAGAAGCTCACCGCCGACACCAACGGCGACGGCAAACCCGACCAGTACGGCTTCACCTGGGCCAGCAACGAGATCTTCCCCGGCATCATGCCGTGGGTCGCCAACGCCGGCGGCAACCTCACCAGCGACGACGTCTGCTCGGCGACCGCCGACACCCCCCAGGTCAACAAGGCCGTGTCATTCCTGCGCGGGCTCATCACCGACGGCATCGCACCCGCACCGATGCCGATGAGCGACGTGTTCACCCGCTTCCAGAACGGCCAGATCGCCATGTTCGGCGCCGGCCGGTGGCCCATCGGCACGTTCGTCCCCGCCGGGTTCAAGGCGTTCGACATCCAGCTCTACCCCAAGGGCGACACCTACAAGACCGTCTTCGGCGGCGCCGGCTACCCCATCCTCAAGTCGTCGAAGAACCCGGACCTCGCCTGGGAGTACCAGAAGTTCACCCTGAGCGACGCCATCGAGCAGCAGTACGTCGGCACCCCTGACAAGCCCGGCGACTCCATCCCGTCCCGCCGCTCGGTCGCCCAGACGATCTCCAAGGTCGGCGTCCCGCCGGCGAACTCGGACCTGTTCTACAACAGCATCGACAAGTACCCGACCCTCGTGCCGTACCCCGCCCCCGCGAAGTACAGCACCTTCGAGTCCACCGTCCTCCGCCACCTGCAACTGATCTTCGCCGGTGAGGCTTCGGTCTCCGACGGCCTCAAGAACATGCAGGGTGAACTCAGCAGCATCGTCACCTGCTGACCGGCGCGAACCCGCAAGGCGGATCATGAGCACCAGCAAGACGCCCCGGTCCGGGGTCGGCGGCCAGCCCGTCGCCGACCCCGGCCCCCGGGTCCACCGCCGCCGCGGCGGCGACGGCATCCCGGCCCTCGCCTTCCTCACCCCGTCGATCGTCACCTTCCTCGTCTTCGTCCTCGCCCCGACCGTGGGCGTGCTCGTGCTGAGCTTCTACGACTGGAACCTGCTCAGCGACGGCACGTTCGTCGGCCTGGACAACTTCGACCGGCTCGTCCACGACGACCGCCTGCTCGGCGTCTACGGCTCCACCACCTACATGGCGCTGGTCATCCTCGCCGTCAACGTCGCCGCCGGGCTCCTGCTCGCCGTCCTGCTGGAGAGCCGGATGCCGGCCTGGCTGCGCGGCTTCTTCCGGCTGTCGTTCCTGTTCCCGTTCGTGGTGTCCGCCTCGGCGGTCGCCCTGATCTGGCGGTTCCTGCTCAACAAGGACCTCGGCCTGGTCAACTACCTGCTCGGGCTGCTGCACGTCGACCGGATCGACTGGCTCGGCTCGTCGGCGTTCGCGCCCGTCTCGGTCATCATCGTCAGCTCCTGGAAGACGATCGGCTTCTCGATCCTGGTGTACATCGCCGGCCTCCAGTCGATCCCGGCGCAGCTGAAGGAGGCCGCGATCGTCGACGGCGCCAACGCCTGGACCCGCTTCTGGCGGATCACCTTCCCGCTGCTGTCACCGACGATCTTCTTCCTGGTCGTGATCAACACGATCAACTCGTTCCAGATCTTCGCCGAGCCCAGGGTGCTGACCCAGGGCGGGCCGGGCGACGCCAGCCGCACGATCGTGGAATACCTCTACGACCGCGCGTTCGGCGACTTCGACCTCGGCTACGCCTCCGCCATCGGCATCACCTTCACGCTGGTGCTGATCGTGCTGACCGCGATCCAGTTCCGGCTCTCACGCAGATGGACGTACTACGAGTGAGTCGCCTCAGCCGTACCGGCTCCCGCATCGCCACGTTCGTGATCCTGGGCATCGCGGCGCTCGCGATCACCGCGCCGTTCCTGTGGATCTTCCGCGGGGCGTTCTCCGGCTCCGACGCGGAGCTCTACCGCCTGCCCCCGACGTTCGACCCGGCCAACGTCACCACCGACAACTTCGGCAAGGTCACCGACCAGGTCCCGTACTTCCGGTTCTTCCTCAACTCGATCATCGTGTCCACGACGATCACCGTCGCCCAGGTCATCACCTGCTCGACGGCCGCCTACGCGTTCGCCCGGCTGCACTTCAAGGGCAAGGGCGTGCTGTTCGCGGTCGTCATCGGCTCGCTGATGATCCCGATCCAGGTGACGATCGTGCCGCTGTTCCTGGTCATGTCGAAGCTCGGGCTGACCAACACGCTGTGGGCGCTGATCCTGCCGGGGATCTTCAGCGCCTTCGGGATCTTCCTGCTGCGCCAGCACTTCCTGGCGCTGCCGATGGAGATCGAGGAGGCGGCGAAGCTCGACGGCGCCGGGCACCTGCGCACGTTCGCCCGGATCATCCTGCCGCTGTCCGGGCCGTCGATCGCGACCCTGGCCATCCTGTGCTTCACGTACTGGTGGAACGACCTGCTCCTGCCGCTCGTCATGATCAGCGACACGGAACGGCAGACCCTGCCGGTCGGCCTGGTGCTGCTCGCCGGGCGGTTCTCCACCGGGTCGCTGGGCACGATCGCGGCCGGCATCGCGATGGCGATCGTCCCGGTGCTGATCGTGTTCATCCTGGCGCAGCGCTACATCGTGCAGTCCATCGCATCGAGCGGATTGAAGCTATGACCACCGCACTGGCCCCCTCCACCGTTCCCGGTCTCGCCACCCGCGCGGCCGTGCTGTGCTGGCACGAGCTGCCGCGCAGCCTCGCCGCCGGCGGTGCCTGGCTCGCCGCGACGGTGCCGCTGCTGCTGGCCGCCCTCGCCGGCGCCCCGGGCTGGATCCTCGCGCTCGCGGCCGTGCCGCCCGCGCTGGTCCTGACCGGCCTGGCGGCCTTCGCGGCCACCGTCGCCCGCGGTGACGGCCCCCGGCTGGCGCTACTGCGCCGCGTGGATGCGGTGCTGGCGCTGCTCCTCGCGGCCGGCGCGGGCCTCGCCACCCTCGGGCTGACCGCGGGCGGTCCGGCCGCGCTCGCCGGTGGCGCCGGCGGGGCGGTGCTGCTGCTCGTCGCCCCGTATGCGCTCGCCTACGGCGCCCTGCGGGACCGGCGCGGCCTGGCGGCGCTGCGCGGCGGCGCGATCCTGGTCGCGTTCCGGCCCGCCTGGGCGTTCGCGCTGGTCGTGCTCGTCGGCGCGGGTGGCCTCCTCGCGGTCGCGTCGGCCGGGATCCTCGCCGTCGTGGTGCTGCCGCTGCTGCTGGCGGTCGCGTCCGCGATGACGGCCGCCCTGCTGGACGAGATCGACGCCCTGCAGGGCCGGGCATGACCGACTGGATCGACCCGGAACTCGTGCCGGGGCTTGCGAACACCCTCACCGCACACCTGCCCGACGGTTTTCTCGACGTCGCCACGGTGCGAGCGATCGACGACCAGTTGCGGGTCGAGGCGGCACCCGCGGTGCCCCCGCGGGTGGTCACGCTCGAGGGCGGCCTTGAGCTCCGCGTGCACGGATCGCTGCACGGCGACGCCTGCCTGCTGTGGATCCACGGCGGTGGGATGTTCCTGGGCAGCGCCCGCACCGAGGACGCGTACTGCGCCGACCTCGCCGCCCGGCTCGGCGTGCCAGTCGTCGCGGTGGACTACCGGCTCGCGCCGGAACACCCGCACCCCACGCCGCTGCACGACTGCCGGGCCGCCCTGCACTGGTGCGCGGATCGCTTCGAGCGGGTCGTCGTCGCCGGCGGCAGCGCCGGCGGTGGGCTCGCCGCCGCGCTGTGCCTGCTGACCCGCGACGAGGGCGGCCCGCCGATCGCCGCCGCGCACCTGTACTACCCGATGCTCGACGACCGGCGGGACCTGCCAGGAGGAAGCGCGCTCACGGACCCGCCGGTGTGGAACCGGCGCCTGGCCGACCTCGCCTGGGCTGCCTACCTCGGCGGCCGGCCCGCCGACGCCCTCGCCGCCCCGGCCCGCGCGACCGACCTGCGTGGGCTGCCGCCGACGTATCTCGATGTCGGCGACCTCGACCTGTTCCGCGACGAGGACGCCGGCTACGCGGCCCGGCTCGCCGACGCGGGGGTCCCGGTGCGCTTCGAGCTGGTGCCCGGCGCCGTGCACGCCTTCGAACTCATCGCCCCCGACGCCGCGATCAGCCGGGTCACCCGCGAACGCCGGCTGCTCGCCCTCGCCCACGACCTCAACGGTGCCGCATGACACAGCCTCCGATGGTGACGATCTACCAGGTGGCCGCCCGGGCCGGGGTCTCACCGGCGACCGTGAGCCGGGTCATGAACGGCACGAAGGTGTCCGCGGAGTCCGAACGCCTCGTCCGCGCGGCCGCCGCCGAGCTGGCGTTCACCCCGAACCGGACCGCGCGCCGGCTGCGCGGCCAGACCTCCGAGGTGATCGCGCTGATCATCCCGGACATCGAGAACCCGTTCTTCACCGCGCTGGCCCGTGGCGTGGAGAACCGGGCCCGGGCCGCGGGCTACTCCGTGGTGCTGTGCAACACCGACGACGACCCGGCGCGGGAGGCGACGTACATCGACATCGCGCTCGCCGAACACATGGCGGGGGTGATCCTCGCGCCCGCCGACGACGCCAGCGACGTCAGCCGGCTCATCGCGAGCAACCGGCCCGTCGTCGCCGTCGACCGCAGCCTGCACCGGCCCGACATCGACGCCGTCACCGTCGACAACCGCGCCGGTGGGCTGTCGGCGGCCGAGTCGCTGTTCGCGGCCGGGTTCTCCCGGGTCGCCTGCATCACCGGGCCGAGCTCGGTGGAGACCGCGCAGCTGCGCATGGAGGGCTGGCAGCGGGCCACCCGGCGCGGCCGTGACGCGGTGGGCGACGACACGCTGCTGCGCTACGCCGACTACCGCGTCGACGGCGGGCGCGCCGCGATGGCGGACCTGCTCGGGCTGCCGGAGCCGCCGGACGCGGTGTTCGTCGCCAACAACCTGATGGCCGCCGGTGCCCTCGAGGCGTTGCACGACGCCGGGCTCGCCCCACCACGCTTCGGGCTGGCGGTCTTCGGCGACCTGCCGTTCGCGTCGTTCGACCGGCGTGGCATCCGGGTCGTGCCGCTGCCCGCCCGGGAGCTCGGCGAGGCCGCCGCGGGCCTGCTGCTGGACCGCATCGCCGGCGACGACGGCCCCGCGCGGACCGTGGTCCTGCGCACCGACCACAGATTGCAGGAGCAGCGGTGAAGGCCTTTCTGGGCGTGGACATCGGCACGTCGAGCAGCAAGGGTGTCCTCGTCGACGCGGCCGGGCGGCTCCTCGCCACGGCGGTCCGCGAGCACGAGGTGCACCGCCCGTTCCCCGGCCACGTCGAGATGGACGGCGAGGTGTGGTGGGCCGAGTTCACCTCGATCGCGGCCGAGCTGACCGCCGGCGCTCCGGACGCCGAGGTCGCCGCCGTCGGGGTGAGCGGGATGGGGCCGTGCGTCCTGCTCACCGACGCCGCCGGCGTCCCGCTGCGCCCGGCGGTCCTGTACGGCGTCGACACCCGCGCGACCGCGCAGATCGAGGCCCTGTCGGCGGAGCTCGGCGGCCCCGAGGCGATCCTGGCCCGCTGCGGGTCAGCGCTGTCCTCGCAGGCGGTCGGGCCGAAGCTGCGCTGGGTCGCCGAGCACGAGCCCGACCTCTGGCGGCAGGCCCGGCGGCTGTTCATGCCGGCGTCGTGGCTGGCGTACCGGCTCACCGGCGCCTACACCCTCGACTTCCACTCGGCGAGCCAGTGCACGCCGCTGTTCGACACGCACGCCCTCGACTGGTACGCGCCGTGGGTGGCCCGCGTCGCACCGGACCTGGAGCTGCCGCGCCTGGCGTGGTCCGACGAGGTCGCTGGGGTGACCCGGGCAGCGGTGTCGGGCATCCCCGCCGGCACCCCGGTCATCACCGGGAGCATCGACGCCTGGACCGAGGCGGTCAGCGTCGACGCGCAGAATCCCGGGGACCTGATGCTCATGTACGGCACGACGATGTTCCTCATCGCGACCGTCCGCGAGCCGCTGACGTCACCGGCGATGTGGGGCACCGTCGGCGCGTTGCCGGGCTCCCGCAACCTGGCCGGCGGGATGGCCACGTCGGGCGCGCTCACCGGCTGGCTGCGCGACCTCGTCGGCGCGCCCGACTTCACCGGCCTGCTGGCGGCGGCGGAGGCGTCCGGCCCCGGCGCGCGGGGGCTGCTGATGCTGCCGTACTTCGCCGGTGAACGCACCCCGCTGATGGACCCCGACGCCCGCGGCGTCATCGCCGGGCTGACCCTCGAACACACGCGGGGCGACCTGTACCGGGCCGCGCTGGAGGCGACCGCGTTCGGCGTGCGGCACAACGTGGAGGCGCTGCGCGACGCCGGCGCGTCCGTCGAGCGGGTCGTGGCCGTCGGCGGCGGCACCCGCGGCGGGCTGTGGACCCGCATCGTCAGCGACGTCACCGGCCTGCCGCAGGTCGTGCCCGCGATCACGATCGGGGCGAGCTACGGCGCCGCGTATCTGGCCGCGCGCACGAGTGTCGCGGCCCGCATCGCCGACTGGAACCCACCGGCGGCCACCGTCGTGCCCGACCCGGCGACCCGCGCCGGCTACGACGAGCTGTACGCGCTGTACCGCGAGCTGTACCCCGCCACCCGCACCATCGCCCACACGCTCGCCGCACGGCAGCGCTTCGCAACGGAGGACGCACCATGACCCCCTACGTTCTGCCCGCCCCGCCCTCCCGCCCCGCCGCGGAGCCGAACACGGCCTACCTCATCGCGAGCGGCGACCTGCGCCCGAAGGCGAACCTCGCCGGCTGGCCCACCCAGGTGCGGATGGAGGCCGACGTGACGGCCGCGTTCGCCGAGCTCGGCTGGACGGTGCGCCGGGCCAACCCGGTCGACCCGGAAACGGGGCACGGCTTCATCTCCAGCCAGCGGATGGGCCTGGAGGTGTTCAAGAGCATCCCCGCCGACGCGCCGCTGATCGTGGCGGAGGCGGTCTGGCAGTACAGCCACCACGTCCTGGCGGGGCTGCGCACCCACCGCGGCCCGATCCTCACCGTCGCGAACTTCGCCGGCACCTGGCCCGGCCTGGTCGGGCTGCTCGGCCTCAACGCCGGCATGGCGAAGATGGGCGTCGCCTACTCGACGATCTGGAGCGTCGACTTCACCGACGACTGGTTCAAGGAGGGTCTGCGCAGCTGGACGTCGACGTGGCAGATCCCGCACGACCAGTCCCACGTGCGGCCGCTGCCGCCGCTCGGGTCGTCCCCGGAGGTCGACCTCGGCCAGGCCCTGGCCGGCCAGCTGCTCGCCGACAAGGCCATCATCGGCGTCTTCGACGAGGGCTGCATGGGCATGTACAACGCCATCATCGACGACGAGCTGCTCAACCCGATCGGCGTCTACAAGGAGCGGCTCTCGCAGAGCGCCCTGTGGGCCGAGATGCTCACCGTCGGCGACGCCGAGGCCGACGCGGTCGGGCAGTGGCTGCTGGACGCCGGGATGACGTTCCGCCTCGGCACCGACGAGGCCACCGAGCTCACCGCGGCGCAGCTGCGCTGGCAGCACAAGATGTACATCGCGGCGCTGCGCATCAGCGACGACTTCGGTCTCGACGCTGTCGGCATCCAGTACCAGCAGGGCCTCAAGGACCTCTCGCCCGCCTCGGACCTCGCCGAGGGCCTGCTCAACAACGTCGCCCGCCCGCCGGTCACGTCCCGCGACGGCGCCCGGGTCCTGTGGGACGGCCGGGCGCTGCCGCACTTCAACGAGGCCGACGAGGGCGTCGCCGTCGACGCCCTCGTCACCAACCGCATCTGGACCGCGATGGGCCTCGACCCGGCGACCACCCTGCACGACGTGCGCTGGGGCGAGGACTACGACGGCGAGTTCGTCTGGGTCTGGGAGATCTCCGGCTCCGTCCCCCCGTCGCACCTCACCGGCGGCTACGCGGGTGCCGTCGGCTGGCGGCAGGACCCGGTGTACTTCCCGCTGGGCGGCTCCACGATCAAGGGCGTCTGCCGCCCCGGCGAGGTCGTCTGGAGCCGGGTGTTCGTCCAGGGCGGCGCGCTGCACGTGGACCTCGGGCGGGCCTCGGCGGTCGCGCTGCCGGACGCGGAGACGCAGCGGCGCTCCGAGGCCACCACGCCGGCCTGGCCGATCATGCACGCGGTCCTGCACGGCGTGAGCCGCGACCAGTTCATGGCCCGGCACAAGGCCAACCACCTCAACGTGGCCTACGCCCCGGACGCCGCCACCGCCGACCGGGCGCTGCTGGTGAAGGCGGCCCTGTTCGCCGAGCTCGGCGTGCAGGTCCACCTCTGCGGCGACACCGCCCTCTGAGGTTCCGCTTGGTTTCCGCAGGCTGCAGACCCCTCGCGTTGCCGGGGGTTTGTAGCCTGCGGGGCATGGACGCCACCGCCGCCGCCGGGCTGCTGGAGCTCGCCGAGGACGCGCAGCGCCGCCGGCGGCGGCAGGACCCGCGGGCCGAGACGATGGTCGAGGAGGGCTACGCCGAGATGCGGGCGGCGCTGGACTGGTACGGCGTGACGGGCGACGCTTTCCGTCTCGCCGGGGCCCTGGTGCCGTTCTGGATCGCCACGAAACGGATCGACGAGGGCGACGCCTGGTTCGGCCGGGCGCTGCGGGACGCGCACGGCACCGCCCGGGCGTATCACGACCACGGCTACCTCGTCTTCTGGGCCGGCCGGTACGAGCTCGCCGAGCAACGGTTCCAGGAGTCCCTGACCCGCGCCGAACTGGACGGCGACCCGTCGGTGCAGGCCCTGGCACTCGCCGGGCTCGCCAGGGTCGCCATCAACAGCGACGTGCCGCGGGCCGTACACCTCCTGCGGCGGGCGGAAGCAGTGACGGAGGGGATCGACGAGGCCGACCATGGCCGGTCGAGCGCGCTGCACGTGCTGGGCGTGGCCCTGCAGATGGCCGGCGACCTCACCGGTGCCCGGGATGTGATGTCGGCGCGGCTGGCGGCCGGGCGGGCGCGCGGGGACGAGTTCGTGGTGTGGGTCGAGTCGGCGAACCTGAGCATGGTCGAACGGCAGCTCGGAAACCTCGACCGGGCCGAGGAGCTCGCCCGGGAGGCGCTGGCGCTGTGCGCGCGGCGGGCCGACGAGATGGCGACCGCCTGGATGCTCAACGGGCTCGCCGCGGTCACCGCGGCCCGCGGGAGGTTCGAGCGGGCCGCGACGCTGCACGGGTACGCCGCCGCGCAGATCGACCGGGCCGGCGGCGCCTGGCCGGCCGACGAGCGCGCCCAGCACGAGGAGACCCGGGCCGCGCTCGACGCGAACCTGCCCGCCGACGCCGTCACGCGGCTGCGGGACACGGGTGCGCGGATGATGACGGCGGCGGCGCTGGAGTACGCGCTGTCGCAGGTGGACAACTGACGACTGGTCTACGCTGGCGGGGTGTCCGACGCCGGCGACCGGCCCGCCCGGGTCGAGGACGTGCACGAGTTCGCCCTCGCGATGCCGCACGTCACGGTGCATGACGGCACCGCCGACAACCCCGTCTACCAGGTGGGCGGCAGGTCGTTCGTGTTCTTCCGCAACCCGCGCCCCGACGCGGTGGACCCCGGCACCGGCGAGCGGTATCAGGACGTCATCGTCTTCTGGGTCGAGTCAGACGCCGACAAGCAGGCCCTGGTCCAGGACGACACGACGCCCTTCTTCACCACCGCCCACTTCAACGGCCACCCGTCGGTGCTGGTGCGGGCCAGCCGGCTCGGTGAGCTCACCCGGACCGAGCTGGCCGAGGTGATCCAGGACGCCTGGCTGTCCCGCGCCTCACCGCGCCGCCGGGCGGCCTGGCTCGCGGCTCGTTAGCGGCGCAGCGCCTGGTGCGACGGTGAGCCCGGCTCGGTCGTGAACGTCACCAGCCACTGGTCCGGCGCGCCGCTGGAGCGCACGACGTCGACCGCGACCTCGATCTCGCCGAGGCCCGGATGCCGCAGCCGGCAGGAGACGCTCGGCCAGTCCGCGACGAGGTGCTCGGCCCAGAACCGCTCGAAGTCGGCACTCGCCGCGCGCAGCGACGCGACGACGGCGGCCACCTCGGGACTGCCGGGATAGCGGCCGAGGCACAGCCGCAGATACGCGGTGTGCTGGCGGGCCAGCCGCACCCAGTCCGCGTCGTGCACCATCGACCGGAAGGGCCCGTCGAGGAACACCAGGTGCGGCCAGCTGCGGCGGTCGGCTGGCAGGTCGCCGAGGAGCCGGGCGGCGGAGTCGTTCCAGGCCAGGATGTTGCCGTGCCGGCCGTGCACGAACGCAGGCGTGTGGTCCATGCCCTCGATCAGGCAGCGCAGGTCGGTGCGCGCCGCAGGCTTGTCCGGGCCGGGACGCGGCGGGTGGACCAGGTTGCCCAGGTGCTCCCGCTCGTCCCCGGTCAGCCGCAACGCGCCCGCGACGGCGTCGAGCACCTCGGCCGACACGCTGCCGGCGTGCCCCTGCTCCAGCCGGGTGTAGTGGGTGACGCTCACCCCGGCGACCTGCGCCAACTCCTCGCGGCGCAGCCCCGGCACCCGGCGGCGCTCCCCGAACCTGGTCACCCCGACGTGCTCCGGCTGCAGCCTGCCCCGGCGTGACGTCAGGAAGCCGGTCAACTCCACACGAAGGTCCACCGGGCCAAGACTAGCCACGGTTTGGGTACCCAACGCGGGGTGCTGGCTGCGCCGTGCGCCGGATCGCAGGCTGGTCGGCATGACAACGAACCTCACCGGCCGGGAGATCCGGCTGGCCGGCCGACCCACCGGCGCGCCCGGCCCGCAGCACTTCGAGCTCATCAGCGCAGCCGTTCCGGCCCTCGCCGACGGGCAGGTCCTGGTCCGCAACACGTGGATGTCGGTCGACCCGTACATGCGCAGCCGGATGTACGACACACCGTCGTACCTCCCGCCGTTCGAGCTCGGCGCGGCGCTGCAGGGCGGTGCGATCGGCGAGGTGCTCGAGTCCCGGTCGGCCGCGGTCCCGGTCGGCGCCACGGTGTCACACTTCCTCGGCTGGCGGGACTACGCCGTCGTGGACGCCGCCGGCGCCACGGTGGTGGACGCCGTGGCGGCGCCGCCGCAGGCGTACCTCGGCCCGCTCGGCACCACGGGGCTCACCGCGTACGTGGCGCTGACCGAGGTGGCGCCGGTGCGGCCCGGTGACACGGTGTTCGTCTCCGCCGCGGCAGGGGCGGTCGGCAGCGTCGCCGGTCAGGTCGCCCGCCTCCTGGGAGCGGGCACGGTGATCGGCTCGGCCGGCGGTCCGGTCAAGACCGGAAAGCTCATCACCGACTTCGGCTTCGACGTGGCCATCGACTACCAGGCCGGCCCGATCGCCGGGCAACTCCCCGGAGGAATCGACGTGTACCTCGACAACGTCGGCGGCGACCATCTGGCGGCGGCGATCGGGGCCGCCCGGCCCGGCGCGCGGATCGCACTCGTCGGCGCGATGAGCACCTACGACGCGCCCGTGCCCGGACCCGCGAACCTGTTCGAGGCGTACTGGAAGGAGGTGACGCTGCGCGGGATGCTGGTCACGTCGTACTTCCACCGCTTCCCCGAGTGGATCGAACGCGCCGGCGGCTGGCTGCGCGACGGCTCGTTGCGCACCGCGGAGACCGTGGTCGACGGCCTGGAGGAGGCACCGGGTGCGTTCCTCGGCGTGCTGCGCGGCGCCAACACCGGCAAGATGCTGGTCCGCCTCGGCTGACGGCGCGTTCCCGGTCAATCGGGGCGATCCTGGTCCTTCCGGTCGATCGCGGCGGCGGCGAGTTGGGTGCGGTTGGTGGTGTCGAGTTTGGTGAAGATGTGCGAGAGGTGCGTCTTCACGGTGCCGCGGCTCATGAGCAGGCGGGCACCGATCTGCGGGTTGGTGCAGCCCTCGGCGACGAGACGGACCACTTCGAGTTCGGTCGGCGTGAGGCTGGACCAGCCGGTGGCCGGGCGGCCGCGGCGGCCACGGGCCCGGCGGGCGTACCCGACGGCCTGGTCGAGCGTGAGCCGCGCGCCCTCGGCCGCCGCCCGGCCGAACGCGGGAGCCCCGAGCGCCTGACGGAGCTCGGCGGCGGCGCTGTCGTGCGCCTGCCGCAGGTCGGCGCCGCGCGGCAGGCCGAGGTCCGTGCGGGCCGACCCGGCCGCGGACAGGATGCGCACATCGTCGGGCGTCGGGTGGATGGCCGCACCGACGCGGGCGAGCGCTTCGAGGCTGTCGAGTTGGGCGGCGCGCAGCCGATGCTCGACGCGGATGGTCAACGCCGCGTGGTGGAGTTCGACGGCCCGGGCGGGACCATCCGCGCCGCCGGCGGCGAGTTCGGCCTGCGCGGCGTACGCCTCCGCCAGTGGGCCGGGCATGCCCAGCCGCCGGGTGACCTCCACCGCCCGGTCGAGCACCGCCACCGCCTCGTCGGGACGGCCGGCGGCGGCGAGGGCGGCGCCGAGCCGGGGCAGCGCCCGGCCGGCGATCCAGGTCGCGGCGCCGCGGTCGGTGGAGCGGGCGGCGCGGCGCAGGGAGTCGACGGCGGCCGCCGGGTCGCCCCGGCGCATCGCCAGCACCGCCATGGCCTGGTCGAGCCCCGGGATGAACAGTTCGTCGTCGGCTCCGTCGACCAGGCGCAGCACCGGGTCGATCACCGCTGCCGCGCCGGCCGGGTCGCCGGTCAGCGCCTTGACCTGAGCGAGCACCGAGCGGGCCATCCCGACCCGCAGGTAGTCGCCGAGGGGTTCGGCGACCAGCAGCGCCTCCGTGGCGAGCGCCAGCGCACGGACCGGGTCTGCGCCGGCCAGGGCCCCGTCGGCCTGATACGTCAGCACCGAGGACAGCACCCCCCGGTGGTGTCGCAGGCACTGCCGGACGTCGTCGTCAATGACCGCTTCGGCCTCCGCGTGCCGGTCCCGCAGGTGCAGGATCATCGCCTGCAGCGCCCGTGCGCCGCCGAGCACGAACGTGTTCCCACCCACCTGAGCGGCGGTGTGGGCCTGCTCGCACAGGCGCCAGGCCTCGTCGAAGTCGGTGTAGAAGGCGCCGACGGCCAACAGGTTCAGGCACAGCGCGCGCAGTCCTTCGTCGCCGACGCCGGTGGCCAGCTCGACCGCTCGTGCGGCGGCGTCGTGCTCGACGTCGAGCGGGCCGGCCGTATCGGCGACGAGGGCGAGGCCGGTCATGAGACGGGCCTGCAGGCGGGAGCGTTCGTCCGGCACGCGGTCGATCGCCCGGTGCAGGAAGCCGATGCCCTCCCGGCCGCGCCGGTCCAGGTGCCACAGCCAGGCCAGTGCCGCCGCCAGTTGCCGGCCCGCCCGGGGGTCCTCGGCCGCGAGGCCCCAGTCGAGGGCCGCGCGGAGGTTGTCGTACTCGAGTGCCAGCGCCCGCCGCCACCCGTCGACATCTGGCTCCCGGTCCGCCTCCGCGGCCTCGACGAACAGCAGGAACCAGGCGAGGTGCCGCTCGCGCAGCGCGGTGTCCTCCTCCGCCTCGACCAGGCGGGCCGCGGCGAAGGCGCGGATCGTCTCCAGCAGCCGGTAGCGTGACTCGTCGGCTCGTACGTCGGCCACCACCAGCGACTTGTCCACCAGCCGGCCAAGCGCCGGCAGGACCTCGGCGGCGCTCACCGTTCCCCCGGCGCAGAGCGTCCGCGCCGCGGCAAGACCGAACGTCCCGGCGAACACGGCGAGCCGGCGGAACACGACGCGGTCGGTCTCGTCCAGCAGCGCGTAGCTCCAGTCGATGGATCCGGCGAGGGTGCGCTGGCGCCGCTGTGCGCCACGGGGACCGCGGACGAGCAGCGCGAACCGGTCGTCCAGACCCGCCTCCACCTGCCGGGGGGTCAGGGTTCGCAGCCAGGCCGCGGCCAGCTCCAGCGCCAGCGGGATCCCGTCCAGGTGCGCCGCGATCGAGCGGATGGCCGCCGTGTTGGACTCGTCGAGCGCGAACGAGGGCTGCACGAGGCGCGCGCGATCGACGAACAGCGACAGCGCGTCGTCATCGGACAGCGGCGGCACCCCCAGCACCGCCTCACCCGGCACGCCCAGCGGCTCCCGGCTGGTGACCAGGACGCTGACCTGTGCGCAGCCGTGCAGCACGGCCTCCACGGTGCTCGCGACCCCGTCGAGCAGGTGCTCGGCGTTGTCGAGGCACAGCAGCGACCGCCACCCGGCCAGGTGGTTGCGGAGGGCGTGCACGCGCCCACCGACGATCGGTGCGCCGACGGCCTCGGCGACGGTCTCCGCCACCGCCGTGCCGTCACTCACCGTGGCGAGGTCGACCCACCAGACGCCGTCGGGGTACCGGTCGGACCGGTCGGCGGCGACCTGCGCGGCCAGCCTCGTCTTGCCCGCACCACCCGGCCCGGTCAGGGTCACCAGCCGGTGGCGCTCCAGCAGCCCGGCCGCGGCCTCGATCTCCGTGTGGCGCCCGACGAACGACGTCAACGGCGCCACGAGATTGCCCGGCACCCGGGCGGGGGATGCGACCGTGTGCTCGCCTGTGCTGCCGCGCATGGGCTCCACAATGCCAGGGACCCGGCCACCACCCGGGGCGGCATCGGCCACCTGGCAGATGTTCCGCGGCCGCGCGCCGGGAAGGCTGCAGCGCAGACGCCACTTTCACCGGAGGATGACCATGAGGAACGGACCGCTTGCCGTCTCCACCCGTAACCCGCGCTATTTCACCCCGACCTCAGGACCCGACGCCGGGCGTGCGGTCTACCTGACCGGGTCGCACATCTGGAACAACCTGCACGACGGCATGGGCCCCGGCCCCGACGGCCCGGACGAACCGGAGCGCCTGGACTTCCCCGCCTACCTGCGGTTCCTGACCGAACGAGGGCACAACTTCATCCGGCTCTGGCGCTGGGAACACGTCCGGTCCCAGGCCGCGGGCGGGAACTACCACCTGAACATGTCGCCGCAGCCGTGGGCGCGGACCGGGCCGGGCACCGCGAAGGACGGTAAGCTCCGGTTCGACCTGGAGCGGCTCGACGACGGCTACTTCCAGCGGCTCCGCGAGCGGGTCACCGCGGCCGCGGAGGTGGGCATCTACGTGGGCGTCATGCTGTTCGACGGCTGGGCGCTGCACCTCAGCCCGCCGCCGGACCACATCGAGGGCCACCCGTTCCACGCCGGCAACAACATCAACGGCGTCGCCGCGAGCTCGATCAACGACCTGCAGGTCCTGCCGCTCGACCCGCGTGTCCGGTCGCTGCAGGAGGCATACGTCCACAAGGTCGTCGACACGCTCCACGACCTGCCCAACGTGCTGTGGGAGGTGTCCAACGAGTCGTGCGGCGGGGGCACGGTGACCGATGAGGTCGCGGCGTTCCTGGGCATGGACACGGCACCGTCGTGGGGCGACTCGACCGGCTGGCAGTACTGGGTCATCGACACGGTCAAGCAACACGAGGCGGCGCGTGGATACGACGCACACCCGATCGGCATGACCATGCAGTTCCCGGTGCCGGAGCAGACCAAGGTGAACGACCCGCTGCTGGGCAGCCAGGCTGAGTGGATCTCGCCGGGTTACGACGACGAGATCTTCGCGGGCGGCGGCCACCCGATGGCGGGCGGCGCCCCGCCGTCGCGCTGGTACACCGATCCACCGGTCGCCGACGGCGCCAAGGTGGTCCTCAGCGACACCGACCACTACGCACCTGGGCACGGCGACGCCCTCTGGGCGTGGAAGTCGTTCCTGCGCGGCCACCACCCCGTCCTCATGGACTACGGCCTCATCGCCGGGCTCGAGCCCGGCGACGAGCCCGCCGCCGACACCGGCGTGCCGCCGTTCGCCCACTACGAGCCCGCCCGGTGGGCCATGGGCGACACCCTCCGCTACGCGCAGCGCATGGAACTGATCGACGCGGCTCCGCGGCGCGACATCGCTTCGACCGGGTATGCCCTGGCGAACCCCGGCTCGGAGTACCTCGTGCTGGAGCCGGACGGCGACGGCTGGGCGTTCACCGTCGACCTGCACGCCGGCTCGTACCAGGTCGAGTGGTTCGACGTCACCACCCGGGAAACGACACCGGGTGACGGGCTGCGCGTCGAGTCGGCGCGCACCGTCGAGTTCGCGTCGCCGTTCCCGCCCGGCCCCGCCGTCGTGTACCTGCGCCGGGCCTGATCCGCTTGGGGCCGCCGATCCGGGGTCGCGCCGAGGCGCGACCCCGGGGGTGTCACGGTTGGAAATATTCGCCGTTCCAGGTGTACCGCAGCTCCTGGACGGTCCCGCCGGCCGCCGGGGCGACCTGCAGGGTCAGCGTGCCCGCCTCGGCGGTCCAGCCGGACACGCTCATGCCCGCCGGTGGCAGGACGGCGTCGACGGCGATGAACGAGCCGTCGGTCTGCGGGTCGAGGACCGCGGCGAAGCTGCGGCCCGGGTGCGTGTCGTCCCGGCCGCAGGTGACCGCGATCAGGAGGCGGCGCCGGCCGTCGCCGTCGAGGTCCACCAGGTGCCGCAGGTGGTCCGGGCCGGCGGGCTGCATGACGTCCCAGCCGCCGGCGCGGCCGCCGGGGTCGAACCGGACGGTGGCGGCCGGGCAGCCGGTCAGCCCGGCGACCCTGGTGAGGTCGACCGCGGGCCCGGTGGCACCGTCGCCGGGCACCATGCCGGGATAGCCGGACTCCGCGACCTCGGTGAACGCCTGGCCGTTCCACCGGTACGCGCGGGCCGCGCCGAGGCGGTACCCCCAGTTCACGTACACCGGTTTCACGTCGGTGACGAGCAGCCCGCCGGCGACCCAGTGGTCGGAGAACAGCGCGCCGCGCGGGCCGGCCCAGCCGAGCGCGCGCAGGGTCGTGCCGTCGCGGCGCACGGCGAGCAGCTCGCCCTGGCCGTCGCCGGAGTCCTCCTCGGTCTGCCAGCACGTCGCGAGGACGAACGCCTCGGCCTGGCCGTCACCGGTGACGTCACCGTAGGAGACCCGGTCCGCCTCCAGCGTCATCCGTGGATACGTGCTCGGGCCGACCGTGGCGGCGTCGTCGCCCTTGAACGGCGCCGTGCGGAACGTGACCGGACCGGACGGGCAGCCCTGGTGGGCGGCGAACGTGATCGTTGCGGTCCTCCATTGCACACCGGCCCAGTTCGCCGGTACCGGCGGCGTCTGCCTGGCCTGGACCGGCTTGCTCGGCCTGGGGTCGGCGGAGGGGGCGCTGGACGGCGTCGGTGTGCTACCCGGCGACGGCGTCGATGATCCTCCGGGCACCGGCGGGGTCTTCGGTGCGGCACCGCTCCAGAGGATGCCGCCACCGACGAGGGTGGCCGCGACCACCGCGGCGGCGACGAGGGCGGTGGCGGTCCGTCTGGTACGCAGGCGACGGTCGCCGCGGTCCCGCAGGCGCGCCGCGGCCGGAGGCGCGACGGTCCGGCGCACGTCCGTCCGCAGCCGGGACAGCTGTGCGGAGAGTTCGTCATCGAATTCAGTCACGGTAGGTCACCTCCTCGGTGGACTTGGCGAGCTCGGTCGCGAGTGCCGCGCGGCCCCGGTGCAGCCACGACTTGACGGTGCCGACGGCGGCGTCCATCTCCCGGGCGACGTCGGCGACCGGCAGGTCGATCAGGTGGTGCAGGACGACGGCCCGGCGCTGGTCGGCCGGCAGCCGCCGCAGCGCCGCGACGAGCGCGACGTGGTCCGGGTCCAGCGGCGGGACGTCGGCGGTGCGTTCCCGGCCCCAGTGGGCCCGCGCCACCCGGCCGCGCCGCCACCGCGACGTGGCCAGGTTCGCCGCGACCCGGCGGATCCAGGCGAGCGGATCGTCGTACCGGGACACGTCGCCCCAGCGTTGCCAGGCCCGGCAGAACGCCTCCTGGGCGAGGTCCTGTGCCTCGGCGAGGTCGCCGACGAGCGCGTAGACCATAGCGACGACGTCGCCGTACCGCGCGTCGTAGAGCGCGTCGAAGTCGGCCGCGGCGGGCGGCCCGTGGGTGGCGCGGCGGTCGTGCTCTCCAGATCCGGGCATGTCACGTCACACGCTATGCCGGGCGGTCCGGTTGCAGCCGCACGGCGGACCGGACTGTCGGCCAGCCGACCGCGCTCGCCGTGGCGGTTGCAGCGGGGTTCGGCGGTCGGCCGGCCGCGTTCAGTCGCTGCGGTTGCTGCGGTTGCTGCGGTCGCGGCGGTCGCGGCGGTCGCGGCGGGATTGGGCGGTCCGCCGGCCGCCGCAGTCAGCCGGCCGCGTCGGTCGTGGCGGTTGCGGTGGTGCGGGGGACGGACGGTCGGTCAGGCTGCCGCTTCGGCCGTGGCGGACGGTGAGCACGACCGTGGTCAGCAGCACGAGCTCCCCGAGGTTGCCCAGCCACGGCACCGCGAACCCGGCGGCGGCCGCGGCGAACATGGCGACCGCCCCGGTGAACAGCCACGGCCACCCCTCGCGCCGCCACAGCACGACGCCGACGCCGATGAGCACGAGGATCGCGACGACCGCGGGCACCGGCGGACCGGCCGCGGCGTCGTTGACGTAGCGCAGGGTGTCGCCGTGCCGCTCGGGCACCAGCCGCAGCCGCACGATGTCCGTGTAGACGCCGAGCGCGACCAGCACGGCGGCGAGCCCGGCGGCGGCGGTCAGCAGGCGGCGCCCGGCGCGGGCGAGAACCGCGCCGACGACGATGAGCAGCGGCGTGAAGAGCACGTGCCCGACGAACCGGCCGGCGTTGAGCCCCTCCAGGAGGTCACCCTCGCCGATCGGCCGCCCGAGCGCGATCACGCCGTTGTCGTACACCAGCGCACCCGCGACGACCGTGACCGTCCATGCCTTCAGGCGCGCCGCGGCCAACCCGACCCCGAGCACCCCGACCGCCAGCACCGCGAAGATGACGGACACCATCACCGGCCCACCGTTTCACTGATAGAAACGCAGTTCCACTGATGGCAACGTACGGGCCTCCAGCGCGCCGGTCAATCACCGCATGGCCACAGTCGACTACGCTGGGGCACCCGCGTGGCGAAGAACTCCGCAAACGGTCGCGACAGCGTGGACCTATGGTTTGCGGGCCAGCACTTGCACGGCCTTGGCCCGGTTCCGGTTCATTGTGATCACGTCGATGCGCCGTTGCTCAAGGATGTCGAGGTCTTTCAGGCGGGTCCGCAGTTCGTTGATGTGGTGATGCCGGCACACCGCCCCGTCGCCGGTGGCGAACACGCCGTACGGGGTGCCGAACTGCTCGGCGTACGCGGTGTAGCGGGCCTGGTTCCGTTCGTCGTCCTGCAGCAGCACGTCGCTGAGGTAGAGCAGGCCGCCCGGCGCCAGGACGCGGACCACCTCGGCGATCAGTGCCCGCTGGGCATCGTCGTCAGGGATGCACGTCAGCACCGCGAAGAGCACGACTACGTCGAAGCTCGCCGGTGCGTGCGCCACCGTCGGCGGGGAGTCCAGCACCTCGAGTCGCAGGTCCGGCCGCAACTGGCGGCCCCGCGCGATCAGCGCGGGCGACAGGTCCACCCCCAGCAGGTCACGGAAACCCTGCTCGTGCAGTTCGGCCATGACGCGGCCATATCCGCAGCCGTAGTCGAGAATCCGAGCGTTCGGGCCGACCTCGGCCAACCACGTGAAGTTCACCGGATGCGTGAACGTCTTCGTGGCGCCGACACCGTCCCAGTACACCAACGGGTTCTCAAGGTCGCTCACGCAACCACAGCATACGCAGCCGCTCGAGTCGTCGGGTCCGCTGGCATCTCAGCGGCCCCGGCCGATCGTCAAGCCGACGTCTCGTCCGGGTGCCGGTCGAGGATGAGGTCGCCCGCGCGGCGCAGCACCTGGGTCCGGGTGTGATCGCCGTGGTCCGCGGCCAGGAAGTGCTCGCCGATCAGCAGGCAGAACGCGAGCAGACTGCGGGCCTCCACCTCCTCCGGGTCGTCGCAGAAGGTGCCGATCATTTCCCGCAGCAGGCCCATGCGTCGGTTGTCGACCCGACGGAGGCGATCGGCGATCGCCTGATCGCGGCGGGCCCAGTCACGGATCGCCAGGTCGATAGGTAGGAGCCGGTCACTGGAGAAGGTCAGGACACCGGCGCGGGCGATCCGGGTCTTCGGGTTGCCGCCTTCGCGCTCAACGCGTTCGAGCACCTCGTCGGTGCTCTCCCGCTCCCACGCATCCAGCATGGCCGTCAGCAGCGCGTCGCGGTCGGGGAAGAAGCCGTAGAAGCCGCCCTTGGTCACGCCGAGCCGCTTGGCCAGCGCCTCGACACGGACCGCATCCGGGCCGCCGGCCGCCAGTGCTTCGAGGCCGGCTTCGATCCATCGCTCTCGCGGCGTCTGCGTTTCGAACTTCACGTGATGTACCCCACCCACCGTATACGCCATCGTATATGGACCACTACCGTCCATATACGGAAGCGTACACGGGAGGTCGCAATGACAGATCTGCACAAACACGACCGCGTGAACCCGCTGCGGCTGCCGGTCGTTGCCGTCCAAGGGCTCTGGCTGCGTTCGACGCTCCGGCTCGCATCGGCGCCGGGCGGCGGCACCAGCGGCACCGCGCCCGGCCCCACGGGCCCGCCACTGCGTTTGGCCGTGCTCGGCGACTCGACGGCCGCGGGCTGTGGCGTCACCGGCGACGACGAGGCGTTCGCGGCCGGTTTCGCACAAGAGGTCGCCACCCGCACCCGGCGGCCGGTCGACTGGCAGGTGGTCGGCCAGTTCGGCGCCACGGCCCGACGCGTCCGTTTCCGGCTCGTGCCACGCCTCGACGACGACCTCGACACGGTCGTCCTGCTCGCCGGCGCGAACGACGTGCTGGCCGGGCGCGGGCCGAGCCTCTGGCGCGAGGACCTGACCGGCATCCTCGCCGACCTCAGCCACATCACGCACCAGGTGGTGGTCGCGGGAATCCCGCCGTTCGGACTGTTCCCATCCATCCCGGCGACGCTCGGACGATACCTCGGCGAACGCGCGGACGCCCTGAACGCGGTCTCCCGAGAGGTGTGCGGGCGGAACCCACGAACAACGACGTTCATCGGCTCCCCCGCCGGGACGCCACCGGCAGGCTTCTTCAGCACCGACCGCTTCCACCCGTCAGCTCAGGGATACCGGTTCTGGGCCAACGACGTCGCCGCTCGGCTCCTCCCGGCCCAACCGGATGCCTGAACCGGTCAGGCCGGGGCGCGCATGGCGGGCGAATGATACACCGAGGGCACGCGGAAACCGTCCAGCCACGCGGTGAGGCGGGACGCCTCTGCGTCGAGGGCGCGGCGGGCGGCGGCGGGGACGTCCTCCAGCAGGCGCACCTCGACGACGCCGGCCGGGTCCTGGACCCAGCAGCCGACGACGCGGCCGTCGACCCAGGCGGTCGTGCCGGCGTTGCCACGGCGGTCGAAGATCTCGGCGCGGTGCGGGCTGAGGTAGAAGTCGCGGTGCTGCCAGCCCATGACGGTCGGGTCGAGCACGGGCAGCAGCGCCGCCCACGGGCCCGGGTCGGGCACGTCGTCGACGTCGTCGGGCAGGAGCCAGCCGGTGGCGCCGTGGTCGAGGGAGACCGCGACGGCGCCGAGGCCGGCGAGGGCCGCGCGCACGGCCGCCTTGGTCGACCCGAGCCACCAGACGAGGTCGTCCTCGGTGCCGGGGCCGAACGTGAAGAGCCAGCGGCGGACCAGCTCCAGGTAGCCGTCGGCGGCGGTCAACGGCGCGGGGGTGTCGTCCAGCCACTGCCGCATCAGGGCCCAGCGCGGGCGTGAGGTGTACCAGCCGCCGGCGTTGACGCCGCGCACGATGTCGGCGGCGGCGCTCAGGCAGGTGAGGACGCGTGAGGCGGCCCGCGGGTCGGCGTTGGTCACGGCGAGGTGGGCGTCGATCATCGGCACGGCACGGCGGAGGTCGGTGGCGGGGTGTCCGTCGGGGATTCCGGCGAGGGCGTCGAGGACCTCGGCGCGGGCGCGGTCAAGCCAGGCGGGGCCGTCGGTGGTGATGCCCGCGGTGACGACGTCCTTGGCCAGGCGGGCGCGCTCGTTGGCGGCGACCCGCGCGGACGCGCTCCCCCAGGCCGCCGGCAGCAGGTCACGCGGGAACACGAACAGGGTGCGGCGCATCGCGAGCTGTTTGACCAGGGTGCGGTCGCCGTACAGGACGCGGTCCACGTCGGCGACCGTCACGGACGTGACGCGGGCCCAGCACGACAGGTGGACCGTCGCCGGTTCCGTGGCGTGCAGGACGGTCATCGCCGTGGTGGCGGCTTCAGGTGTGCCGACCCGGGCCGCCGCCGTGAGCGCGTGCCGCACCGCGAGCCGGGCACGCCGTTGCTGGTCGGTCACGTGGCGCATCGGGCCATGGTACTGAGCGGCGGCGGACCACAGCCCGCCGCCGCAACGGGTCAGGTGCGGGCGGTGCCGAGGGCGGTCTGGATCGCCTTCACCAGGACGCTGACGACGAGCGCGACCGACGGCCGGATCGAGGACTCCTCCATGCTGACCGCGCCGGTGAAGCCCGCGGCGTCGCTGATCTGCTCCAGGCGCTGGTGCGCCGCGGCGATCTCGTCGCCGGACAGGTAGAGCGCGGGTTCCATCCGGGCGGCGGCGACGAGCGCGGCGAGGGCAGCGGTGCGCTCGTCGGGCAGTTCGTCGCTGGTCAGCGCCCGGCCGAGCCGGTCGCGCAGCTCCGTCTCCACGGTCGCGTCGGCGGTCGGATAGCGGTGGATGTGGATGAACCCGAGCGTGGTCTCGTCGACGTCGTGCAGGATGCCCCGGGCGCACAGGTCGGCGAGGACCCGGTCGCGCAGCCCGTGCCGCAGCCGCTGCACCCACGACGCCGGCGTGTGCGGCGTGTCGGCGACGACCCGGCCGAGCACCTCGTCGGCGATCGGCTCGCCGGTCGGCGACCCGTTGACGACCACGATCATGCCCCCGGCATACGCCAGTCTGCCGGCGAGCGCCAGATCGACCAGGACCGCAGCGGCCATGCCCAGGTCAAGGCCGATGTGGGAGCCGGTGGCCTTCCCGGTGTCGTCATCGTAGGCGAGCAGGAGAAGCTCCTCCGCCAGTGCAACGGAACTCATGGCTCGGAACGGTAGCGCGCGTCCGCTCGTCCCGCACTACCGTGTCGGTCAGGTTGCCGCTCGCGACGGCCGGGCCCCGACGCCCGCGACGAACAACAGCACCAGGCCGGCGGCCAGCAGGGCGGACCCCATGCCGAAGGCGGACCGGTAACCGAGGTACGCCGCCACGCCGAACAGCGGCCCGGCCAGGATCGACCCGATCGGGAACGTGTTGGTGTACAGCGTCGTGGCCCGGCCCGGCTCGTTGGGCAGCAGGTCCTGCACGTAGGAGATGCCGACACCGGAGATCGCGGCGATGAACAGCGCGTTGACGATCTGGGCGGAGGCCAGCACCCAGATGTTGGGAGCGACGAAGGCGATCGCATAGTAGGCGACCCCGCACGCAGCGCCGATGAGGAGCAGTGGCCGCAGCCGGAACCGGGTCGTCAGGGCGCCGAGGCCGAGCATCAGCGGGATCTCCAGGGCGGCGCAGAGACCGAGGATGAGACCGGCCCTGGAAGCGTCGCTGTGCAGGTCCTCGGCGACGAACAGCGGCAGCGCCTGCACGCCGAGGGTCATCGGCACCTGCATCAGGACGAATGCGACAACAGTGAGCGGGATGACCCACCTGGCCGGCGACGACGCGTCCTTCGACACCACCGGCTGATCCCCTCCGGCGTCGACTACTACCGGGGCGGGCGGGTCGATGTCCTCCAGCCAGACCACCGCGACCAGGGCGGCGATGGCATACGTGACCGCCGCCATCGCGTACACCAGCCGGAAACCACCGACGTCCAGCAGGACCGCCGCGAGCGCCGGACCGCCGACCCAGGCGAGGGAGAACACCGTGCG
Source organism: Dactylosporangium cerinum (assembly GCF_042653625.1). NCBI lineage: Bacteria > Bacillati > Actinomycetota > Actinomycetes > Micromonosporales > Micromonosporaceae > Dactylosporangium > Dactylosporangium cerinum. Next base: position 455,224 of record NZ_JBHSIU010000046.1, read on the forward strand.
CAACGCGCTGATGCCCATGGCCGCGTGTCCGGGGCTGTCGCGTTCGAGGACCTGCCGCGCATATGCGAACGACTGCGGAAACAACACGCCGGCGACCGCGAACAGGGGCATGTTCAGGGCGAGCAGCACGTAGTAGTCCCGAATGAACATCGTCGCCACGCTGCCGGCCAGGCCGGCCAGGGCGGCGCCGATCAGAATCTTGCGGCGGATGGGCCAGCGGTCCGACGCACGGCCGATCGGCGACGCGATGAGCACGCCGGTCAGCGGCGACGCGACGAGGAAAATGGTGACGCGCAGTGGGTCGGCGTGCACGGCAGTGCTGAGGAACAGCGACAGGAACGGGAAGATGACGGCGACGGAGATGCCGACGGCGAGGAACATCAGCCCGAGCGGCACGAGCGCACGGGTGAGCGGCCGCTGACGCGGCGGAGCGGCCAGGGTCATGCGGGCACTGTACCGCTACAGATTCGACCGGCGCGACCCCGTTTCAGCCTCGTGGGCGTACCAGACCCGCATCGAAGGCAGCGATCACCAACTGTGCGCGATCCCGGGCGGCGAGCTTCGCCATGAGGTGCGTGATGTGCGATTTGACGGTTTTCACGGAGATCATCAGGGCGGTGGCAAGCTCGTCGTTGGACAGGCCGCCGCCGATCAGGGTCAGCACCTCGACCTCCCGGCCGGTCAGCCGCCGCAGCGCCGGCGTGGGGCGGTCCGGGCGGGGCGCCGCGACGTAGTGCGCGACCAGCCGGGTCAGGATCGACGGCGCGAACAGCGACTCGCCGCGATGCGTGCGGCGGATCGCCTCGAGCAGCTCCTCCGGGCGGGCGTCCTTGAGCAGGAAGCCGGACGCGCCGGCGTGCAGCGCCTCGTAGACGTACTCGTCGAGCTCGAACATGCTCAGCACCAGCACCCGGGCGCCGGCCAGGACCGGGTCGGCGCAGATGCGGCGGGTCGCCTGCAGGCCGTCCAGGTGCGGCATGCGCACGTCCATCAGGATCACGTCGGGGCGGGTGGTGCGGGCCCGGGCCACCGCGTCGGCACCGTCGCCGGCCTCCCCCACGACGGCCAGGTCCGGCGCGTTGTTGATGATCATCGCGAGGCTGTGCCGCAGCAGCGGCTGGTCGTCCACCAGGAGGACCCGGATGGCGGTCACGCGGGTTCGTCCGGGATGCGGGCGGTGACGCGGAAGCCGGCGTCGACCCGCTCCGCGGTCAGGGTGCCGCCGAGGCTGCCGACCCGCTCGCGCAGGCCGTCCAGGCCGTGTCCGGCGCCCGGCGACGCCTGCCAGCCGCCCTCCGCCGGCCCGGCGTCGGTCACCGCGACCACCACGAACGCCCCGTCGCGGTGCACCCGCACGCGCACGTCCGTCGGTCCCGCGTATCGGGCGGCGTTGCTGAGCGCCTCCCGCACGGTCCTGCACACGGCGACCTGCACGCCCTGCGACACCTCGCCGAGCGCGTCGACGGTGAGCCGGGGCCGCAGCCCCGCGACCGCCGCCCCGGCCACGATCCGGGGCAGGTCGTCGATCCCGTCCAGCGGTGCGCGCTCGTCGAAATCCGGCGACCGCAGGACCGTCAGCATGCGGCGCAGCTCCGCCGTCGCGTGCCGGCCGGCGTCCTCGATGTCGGTGAGCGCCGCCGCCACCTCGGGCGGCTTCGGCAGGTGCCGGGTCGCCGCCGCGCGGACCGTGATGAGCCCCAGCCCGTGCGAGACGATGTCATGCAGGTCGCGGGCGATCCGCAGGCGCTCCGCCAGGACCGCCTCCGACGCCGCCCACGCGGTCAGCCGCGCCTCGTAGGCGCTGCGGTCCTTGCGGGCCCGGCGCACCGCCCACACCGCGGCCGCCACGGCCGCGGTGACCATCAGCCACGGCACCGCGACCGCGGCCGGTCCGTCCCCGCCGGCCGTGCACATGGCCAGGCCGAAGACCACGGCCACGACGATCACCACCGGCGCGACGCTGGAACGCCCCGAGGGACGCGGATGCGCTGTCACCAGCCCGACTGTAGTTCTCAGACCAGGGTCTGACGGCCCACGGTCCGAGGCGACCGCCGGGTTCCGAGTCCGGCCCGATGCACGGGCACCGCCGGGCCGGTTGACTCGCCCTATGATCACGATCGATCGCGTCAGCAAACGCAGGGGCAGGGCGCAGATCCTGCACGACGTCACGTTCGAGGCCCGGCCGGGGCGGGTCACCGGGTTCCTCGGGCAGAACGGTGCCGGGAAGACCTCGACGCTGCGGGTCCTGCTCGGCCTGGACCGACCCCAGCAGGGCACCGCGCTGATCTGCGGGCGGCCGTACCACGACCTGCGCCGCCCCCTCACCACCGTCGGCGCGCTCCTGGACGGCAGCGGCGCCCACCGCGCCCGCACGGCCGGCGCGCACCTGCGCTGGGTCGCCGCCAGCAACGGCCTGCCCGGCTCGCGCGTCCGGGAGGTCCTCGACGTCGTCGGCCTCACCGGCGACGCCCGCAAGCGCGCCGGCCGCTACTCCCTGGGCATGAGCCGACGGCTCGGGCTCGCCGCCGCGCTGCTCGGCGACCCCTCGGTGCTGGTCCTGGACGAGCCGGTCAACGGCCTCGATCCCGCCGGGATCCGGTGGATGCGGGAGTTCCTGCGCGACCAGGCCGCCCGGGGTCGCACCGTGCTGCTGTCCAGCCACCTGATGGGCGAGCTCGCGTCGATCGCCGACGATGTCGTCGTCATCCATCAGGGCCGGATCCTGGTGCAGGGCACGCTCGCCGACGTCACCGGTGCGCACGCGACGCTCGAGGACGCGTTCTTCGCCCTGACAGGGTCATCATGGTAGGCGCGGAACTGCGGAAACTCCTGGGCCTGCCGACCGCCTGGATCGGCCTCGTCCTGGGCACCCTGCTGGCGCCGGTGATCGTGCTGCTGAACGCGCCGTACGTCCGCGGCGCCATCGCCGACGGCACCATCGCCGACCCGTCCGACCTGGGCCTGCAGGACCTGGGCATCGGGCTCATCGGCCCGATGGTCCTCGGCGTGGTCGTGATCAGCAGCGAGTACACGTCGACCGGGCCCGACGCGCCCCGCGCCCGCCAGCTCACCACGACGCTCACCGCGATGCCCGGCCGGCTGCGCCTGCTGGCCGCGAAGTCCGTCGCGCTGGTCCTCGTCGCCGCGGCCCAGGCGGCGGTCACCGCGGCCGCCACGCTGACACTCACCCACGTCCTGCACCCGCACGTGCCGGCCCCCGCACCCGCGCGGGTCGCCGCCGCCGTCCTGTACTGGACGCTGATCGCACTGCTGTCGTTCGCGATCACGCTCATCACCCGCAACGGCATCGTCCCGCTGACGTTCCTGATCATCAACAGCACGGTCGTCTCGGTGTCGTACCTGCTGACCAAGGTCACCGACCTGGCCGCGTACCTGCCGGACATCGTCGGCCCGCAGATGTTCCTCACCACCGCCGACTTCCCGGTCCGGATCGCCCCGCTGACCGCCGGCCTGGTGATGACCGCCTGGATCGCCGCGCTGCTCGCGATCGGCGCGGTCCTGTTCCACCGGCGCGACCCGTGAGGCCCATCGTCGCGGAGCTGCTCAAGCTGGTGACGCTGCCGTCGCTGCGGCTGACCGCGGTGCTGACGGTGGCCGCCGCCGTGCTGCTCGCGGCCCTCGACCTGCCCCCGCTCGAGCCGATCCGCTACACGCAGGCGGGTTTCGTGGTGCTCGGCGTCCTGTCCGCCGCGTCCGAGCACCAGGGCGGCGACCAGTTCCGCACCACGCTGCTCGCGATGCCGCGGCGGCTGCCGCTGTTCACGGCGAAGGTGCTGGCCCTGGCCGCCTGCTGCGTGCCGCTCGCCGCCCTGGTCGCCCTGCCCGCTGTGCGTCCGTTCGCCGTGGTGTACCTGACGCTGACGGCGCTGTTCGCCGCCGCCGTCGGCGGGCTGGTCCGGCACGCGGAGGCCGCCACGGTGCTGCTGCTGGCGGGGTACTACGTGGCAGGGCCGCTGTTGCCCGCCGGGGTGGCCGCCTACCTGCCGGGCACCGCCGCCCTGGACCCGTCCCGCGGCGCCGCGGCCACGGCGGTGTGGACGGCCTGCGCCCTGCTCGTGGCCGCCGCGACCTTCCACCGCCGCGACGCGTGACCGCGCGGCTGTTGTCGAAGCGACGGTGTGGCACCACGTTGGCGGTCAGTGCGGGTCGGGGACGTCCTCGAAGGTGGCCGGGACGCTCAGGGACCGCCAGCGCGACAGCGGCCAGGAGGTCACGAACGCCCGCCCGACCACCCGGTCCACCGGCACCGTGCCGTTCGACGCGGTCAGGTGCGCCCGGGAGTCGGCGGACGAGCCGCGGTGGTCACCCAGGACGAACAGCCGCCCGGCCGGGACGGTCACGTCGAACGGCGTCACGGACGGCACGTCCCCGGGGAACAGGTAGTCCTCGTCGAGCGCCTCGCCGTTGACGGTGATCCGGTGCCGGTCGTCGCAGCACACCACGCGGTCGCCGCCGACGCCGATGACCCGCTTGATGTAGTCCTCGCCCGCGCCCGCATTCCACGCCGGCGGCGGCCGGAACACCACGATCTCGCCGCGGGCCGGGTCCCGGAACCGGTAGCTGACCTTGTTGACGATGACCTGGTCGTTCACCAGCAGCGTCTGCTCCATCGACCCCGATGGGATGTAGAACGTCTGCACCACATATGTGCGCACGACGATCGCCACCACCGCCGCGATGGCGAGCATGACGAGATTGCCCACCCAGCGCGATCGCTTGCTCTTCAAGTTCCCCGTTGGTGGCACGGCGGAAGCGTACAGTGCCGCGGCGTGACAGGTCAGGCCAGGAGGCCGGTGGCGATCTTGTACAGCAGGGCGTCGGAGGGGGCGTCCGGGTCGGCGGCCACGCCCGCACGGAACAGCTGCGCGCCTTCCAGCAGCATCACGAAGACTCTGGCGCGGGCGGCGAGCTCGGCCGGCGGCAGCTCCGGGCGGGCCGCGCGCAGCTGCTCGGCGACCAGGGACTCGTAGGTGCGGTAGAAGGTGCGGACCGCGGCCTCGATCTGGGGCCTGTGCCCGGCGAGGGACCACAGCTCGGTGAAGAACACGCTGGCGTTGCGGTCGCACTGCTCGTCCAGGACCCGCCGGACCACCTCCGGCAGCGTCAGCACCGACAGCGGCGCGGACAGCCGTTGCAGGGTCCCGGTCAGGTAGTGCTCCAGCAGCGCCGCGACCAGGGAGTCGCGGGTCTTGAAGTAGTACTGGACGTTGCTGAGGCGGATGCCGACCCGGTCGGCGACGCTGCGCAGGGTGAGGTGCCCCTGCCCTTCCTCCACGAGGATGGCGGTCGCGGCGTCGAGGATCTGGGAGCGCCGCGCGGCGCCCTTCGTGGTCGCGCCGGCCTGGCTCATGCAACCTCAACTTCCGACGCGTCGGCTGCGGAGAAGGTCCACATCATGACCTACGGGCGGGGCACGGCGCGACCGTCGCCGGCCGGCCGGCCCACCGCCCGCAGCCGATGCCCGGAAGGATCAGAGGTCGAACTCCGTCGGCGCGATGCCCACGGCGAAGCACGCCTCGCGGACGGCCTTCTTCTCGTTGTCGTCGAAGTTGCCGTCCGCGCCGCCGATGATGATGCCGATCTGGATGACCGCGCGGGCGTGGTCCGGCTTCGACTTGAGCTTGGCGATCGTGGCGATCGCCTCGACCTTGCCGAACTCGAAGTCGCGGATGAGCCGGTCGGCGTAGAAGGCGAACTTCTGCCGCAGCTCGTCCGGCGGGAAGATCGACAGGATGTCGTTGCTCGTGATCACGCCCTCGGTCCGCTGCCGCTCGGCCGGGTCGATGCTGCCGTCGGCGGCGGCGATGAGCGCGCACATCGCCATGCTGGCGTTGGCGAACTCCTTGCTCTTGAACTGGCCGGCCCGGGTCTTGAGCTGGCCGCTCATCTCCTGTGTGCGGCTCTTGAGCTGGTCGAAGAATCCCATGCGTGCCCCCATCTGTGTGACGCCCCCCGGCGGCAAGCCTACCCGCGGCATCGGCGGCCCGGCCCTGATGCGCCGCGGCCCGGCAGAATGAACCCGCGGGGTGGCCGGGGCTGAAAGGAACGTGCGGGGCATGGGTGACGAGGACCGGCTGGCGCGGCTCGCCCGCGGCTGGGACGAGGCCGCCGCCGGTTACGAGGCGTACTACGTGCCGCGCTTCGCGCCGTGGGTCGCCGACGCCGTGGCCGCGGTCACCGCCGGGCCGCTGCCGGACGGCCCGGTCCTGGTGCCGTGCTGCGGCACGTTCCCCGAGCTGCCCGTGCTCGCCGCGGGCCTGCCCGACCGTGTCGTCGCCGGCCTGGACCTGTCCGCCGGGATGGTCCGGCTGGCCGCGGCGCGGGCTTCGGCGTGCCCACGCGCCACCGTCGAACAGGGTGACGCCTCGACGCTCAGTGAGCGCTGGACGGGCCGCTGCGCGGCGGTCGTGTCGGTGTTCGGCCTGCAGCAGCTGCCCGCACCCGACGCGGCCATCGGGTCGTGGGCGGCGGCGCTGCGTCCGGGTGGGGTGCTCTCGGTGCTGTTCTGGCCGCGGTACACCGAAGCCGACGGCCCCTTCGCCCGGCTGGGCGAGGTCGTCCACGGGCACGTGCCAGCCGGCGACGACGGCTGGCAGGACCGGCTCGTCCCGGCGCTGACGGCCGCGGGCCTTGTTGTGGAGCGCGACGAGCGGCCCGCTCACCCGATGTCCCACCCGGACGCGGCCACGTTCTTCGACGCCCACACCCGCGCCGGACCGGGCCGCCCCCTCGCCACCGCCCGTGGTGCGGCGTTCGTCGACCGGCTCCGCGCCGAGTTCCTCGCGGCATCCCCGCCGGGCGTGTGGTCGCACCGGCCGAACGCCCGGCACCTCGTCGCCCGCCGGTGGGACTGAGCCGTCAGCCGGTGCCGAGGGCGCGGGACAGCAGGGCGCGCCGGCTGTTGGTGCCGGTCTTGGTGAACATCGACTTCAGGTGGTCCTGGACCGTGTTCGGGCTCAGGAACATGTCGGCGGCCACGGCGCGGGTGTCGGCGCCCCCGGTCAGGTGGGTGAGCAGCTCGGTCTCGCGCGGGGTGAGGCCGCACGCGCGGGCGAACACCGCCGTCCGCTCCGCCGGGGACGCCTCCTCGATGGTGACCGCGATCGGGGCGCCGGCGCTGCCGGTGGCGTCGAGGCGGGCGGCGCGCACCGTGAGCCACCGGCCCTCGGCGAGGTGCGCGCGGGCGGACGGTGGGTGCGGGTCGACGCCGGCCTCGGCCGCGACGAGTTGCGCCGCGACGTTGTAGACACCGGCCGGGACAGGCTGCCGGCCGGCGTCCGGCGGCAGCAGCCGGGTCAGCTGCTCGTGGGTGTGCGGCGTCTGCTCGATGACCCGCAGGTCCGGGGTGAGCAGCAGCACGACCGGTCCGGGCGGTCGGGGCCCGCCGGTGACGGTGAAGGTGTGTGCCTGGCAGCGGCGCAGGTCGCCGGTCAGCGGCCCGGTGACGTCGTCGAGGAACGCCAGCTCCGGGCCGGTGAAGGTGCCGCCGATGCGCCACAGGTCGAGGAAACCCCAGCAGCCGTGCCGGTCGCGGAACACCGCCGAGGCGACGTCGGTGACCCCGTGGGCGGCGAGCAGCTCGCGCCACAGCAGGCTGTCGGCGGGCTCGGCGAGCCGGGCGGCGCCGGTCAGCGACGTCCACCGGTTGGTCGTGGTGAGGTACTTGAGGCGGATCAGCTGCGGCAGTGCCGGCATCAGCGCCGGTGGCACCGCGGCGAGCGGGTCCGTCCCGACGGAGGTCTCCGGGTCCGTCAGCGCCCAGACGTGGGCGTCGAACGGCACGGCCCGGCCGATCTCGGCCAGTGCCAGCTCCCGCAGGGTCCGGGAGCCGGTCGCCGCCGCGCCGATGCGCCGCACCCGTTCCGCCGTCGCCGCGTACACCACCCCACGATAAGGATCCCAGACTTCTGGGATGGGCGGCGCGCCCGGTGGTCTTTAGCGTCGGATGCCATGACGACCTTACGAATTGAGCACCCGATCGTCGATTTCGCGCTGTGGCGTCGCGCGTTCGACGGTTTCGCCGAGGCCCGCAGCGCCGCGGGCGTGCTCGGTCACCGCGTCCTGCGGCCCGTCGACGACGAGAAGTACGTGGCGGTCGACCTGGACTTCCCGACGGCGGAGGCGGCCGAGGGGTTCCTGCGGTTCCTGCGCACGACCGTGTGGGCGGACCCGCAGCGGGCGCCGGCCCTGGCGGGCGCGCCGACTACCAGGATCTTCGAGGCGGCCGGGGACTGAGCGTCAGGACGGGCGGGCGTCGAGGGCGGCGACGCGGCGGCGGCCGGCGGTGCGGCGGTAACTGGCGTCCAGCAGCTCGCCGATCTCGGCCCAGTCGGTGTCCTCGGCGAGGTCCACGCCGATCCAGCCGGACGGGCCGAGATACGCCGGCACGTAGCTGCGGGCGTCCTCGAGCAGCGCCTCGCGCTCGGCCGGGTCGACCAGCACGATCACCGAGTGCTCGTGCTGGTGGTAGACGCCGTCGACCTTGATCGAGCCGCCGTAGTAGGCGAAGACCTTGGTCGTGTAGAACGCGGGATGCCCGTGGGAGATCTTCTCCGCGGCGTCGGGCAGGGCCAGGGCGAGCTCCCGCAGCCGGGCCAGGATCGGGTCGGCGTCGTCGAACATGATGGGATGCGCCACGCGGCCACCATAGCGTCCATCCAGGTGCGGCTCCTGACCGAATCGGCCGGCGATCCTTCAGTCGATCTGGTCGGCGAGCTGGACCGCGATGCGGCGCAGGGCGCTGCTGAGGCGATACTTGGCGGTGCCCTCGGGGATGCCGAGGGCCGCGCCGACCTCGCGGTAGGTCAGGCCCTGGTAGTAGGCGAGCAGGACCGCCCGGCGGTGGGTGTCCGGCAGGTCGTTGACGGCCTTGCGGACCTGCTTGTGCGCCAGGGACGTCATCACCGCGTCCTCCACGTAGGGCAGGACGACGTCGGGTTCGGCGACGGTGTGCCGGTACCGTTCGCTGGTCCGCTGCCGGCGCAGCCAGTCGATGGCGCGGCGGCGGCCGATCATGCACAGCCAGCCGCGCAGCCGGGACCGGGACGCGTCGAAGCGTTCGGGGCGCTGCCACAGGTCGGCGAAGACCTCCTGCACGATGTCCTCGGCGACGCCGGTGTCGCGGGTGATGTGCAGCGCCAGTCCGTACACGGCGCCGGCGTGTGTGTCGTACGCCTCGGCGAGGGCGCTCTCGCGCCCGGCCATCAGCGCGTCACGGATGCGCAGGTCGTCGTCCTCCGGTGCGTCCCACATGTCAGTCGCACCCCATCGTCGCGGCGACCCCGAGGAAGTCGGCGGCGGCCCGGGGGTCGCCGCCGACGGACACGCCCGCCGGGAGCGTGCCGACCCGGCCGGCGACGAGCCGGCAGAACAGTTCCGCGGCCACGGTGACCTCGGCGACCACGGTGCTGCCCGTGGTCGGGGTCGCCGCGGACAGCGCGACGAGGCGTTCGCCACCGCCCGGGCCGGTCAGCGTCAGGCGGAGGACCTGATGCGGGCGGCCCCGGCCGGCCGCGTCCATCGCCGCGGGCAGCAGCCGCAGGGCGAAGTCCGCGATGCGGCGCAGCTGCCGCGGTGGTGGCGGCTCCGGCGGCAGCGCCAGCAGGGTCCGCACGTCGTCGGCGTGGATCCAGGTCTCGAACACCCGCTGCGTCAGCGCCTCCCGCAGCGGCCGCCAGGCCGGCGCCCGTCCGGCCAGCGGCGCGGGCCGGTCCAGGGCGGGCGGTTCGGCCGCGGCGACGGTGCGGACCAGTTCGTCCGCCTGCGACCGCCAGCGCCGTCGCACGTCCACTGTGGACTCGTCCGGCCGGCCGCGCCGCACGATGCGGTCGCCGGCCCCCGTCGCGGCGGCGACCATGGTGTCGTTGGCCCGCAGGTGCGTGACGAGCGCGCGCACGGAGGCGTGCGGCCCGACCGGGCGCAGCCACAGCGGACCCGCGAGGCCACCGAGCAGCCGGTCGAACGCGGCGACCTGGGCGACGTACGGCGCGAGCAGCCCCTCGATCTCGGCGTCGCACGGCGGGCGGGCCGCCCGGGCCGCCGCCAGGACGCGGGCCCGCAGTTCGGGCGGCGGGCGGCGGTCGGCGAGCTCCCCCACCCACTCGGCGGCCGTGCGGAGCCGGTCGGCCTCCGCGGCACACCCGGGGCAGCCTGCCAGGTGCGCGGCCACGGCCGCCGCGTCGGTCCCGGCGCACGCGTCCATGACGTACGCGCCGAGCAGGTCGTCCGGATGGACGTCGGGCGCCATCGATACCTCCAGCCTGAAGGCACGCGACGGGCGTGCTCGAAGGTCCTTCGGCCGATCAAGCGCACCGGACGAACGACGTGACCCACGTCACAGCGTAGGCGGGGTCACCTGAGCGGCGGCCTGCCGGCGGCGGCTGCACGGGGCCGGCCCACGCGCCTGACGTCCGACTCCCGGGCCGTCCACGGCGCCGATCGGACGAACCGGGGCGCACGTGATTGACAGCGCCGGCGGCGGTGCGCACCCTGGGCGGACGTTTCCACTGGTCGAGGAGTCACCGCACGATGCCGTTCCGCCGCCGGTGGTGGGCCGCCGCCGCCCTGGGGGTCGCCGCGCTCGCCGCAACCACCGCCCCGCACGTGTCCGCGAACGGCACCGGCGACACCCGCGTCATCGGCGGCGTCTCCCTGATCAACGACGCGACCGGCCGGCCGGTCCTCGGTCTGAGCCCGGTCACCGACGGCACCGTGGTCGATCTGACCCGGCTGGCCGGCCGGGACCTCGACCTGCGCGCCGACCTCGCCCCGGGCGCGGACCCGGACGGCGTGACGTTCACGCTGATCGGCGCGGCGGGCGGTGGCGTCACCCGCACGGACGAACGGGCGCCGTACCAGGTCCGCCTGCCGGCGACTCCGGACACCTACACCCTGACCGTGCACGCCGAGGAAGCCGGCGCCCCGGTCACGGTGCGCTTCACGGTCGCCGCGACCCCGGCCACCCCGGCGCCCGTCGACGTGCTGTTCGTCGGCAACAGCCTGCTCGGCACCATGAACGCCGCCGGCGAGGACACCCCGGAGCTGGTGCGGCACCTGGCCGAGACAGCGGGCCGGACCATCCACGTCACGGAGGTCATCCACTCCGGCTACACGCTGCGACAGACCTGGGACGACGGGCTCCTGGCGACCCCGCTGGGCGGCGGCCGGCGATACGACTTCATCGTGCTGCAGGAGTACAGCACGCTCCTCGCGACCAATCCGGCGGCGGCGACGGACACGCTGCTCAACACGTATGCCCCGACGTTCGCCCGGGCGCTGAAACCGGGCGGGCGGGTCGTGCTGGTCAAGAACTGGGCCCTGGTCGACCCGGCCCCGTTCCCGTCCCGCGCCGCCGCCAAGGCCGCGATCGACGCCCACGCGGCGGCCCTGTCCGCCGCGCTGAGCACACCGAACCTGCTCGCCCCGATCGGCGACGCGTTCGAGACGGTCATCGCGGCCAAGGGGACGGCGTACCTCATCGCCCCCGACGGCAAGCACCCCAACGACGCCGCCATCTACCTGGACGCCGTCACTCTCTACGGCATCCTGTTCCGCGAGTCCCCGGCCGGCCTCGCGGACCTGTACCTGAGCCCGCCGGCGGCCGCCTACCTGCGATCGGTGGCGGCCGCCGCGATCGGGTACTGACCCGTCACCGGTGCAGGGTCGTCTCCCGCTCCAGGCGGGACAGCTTGTCCGGGTTGCGCACGGCGTAGAGCCCGGTGATCCGGCCGTCGTCGACGCGGACCGCGACGACGGTGTCGACCTCGCCGTCGACGTGGAAGATCAGCGCCGGGTAGCCGTTGACGTGCGCCGGCCGCAGCGACGTCAGGGCGGGGATCCTGGCCAGGACCTCGGCGACCCGGTCCATGCCGACCACGGGCACCAGGGCGGCCTGCCGGCGTCCGCCGCCGTCGCTGATGAACACCACGTCCGGCGCCAGGATGTCGAGCAGCGGCTGCAGGTCGCCCGTCTCCACCGCCCGCTGGAACGCGGTGAGCGCGTCGCGGGCCTGCGCCGCCGACGCGGCCCCGCGCGGGCGGCGGGCGGCGACGTGCGCGCGGGCCCGGTGCGCGATCTGCCGCACCGCCGCCTGGCTCTTGTCGACCGCCTCCGCGATCTCCTCGTACTCCAGGGCGAACACCTCCCGCAGCACGAACACCGCCCGCTCCGTCGGCGCGAGGGTCTCCAGCACCAACAACATCGCCATCGACACGCTCTCCGCGAGCTCGACGTCCTCCGCCACGTCGGGCGCGGTCAGCAGCGGCTCCGGCAACCACGGCCCGACGTAGGACTCCTTGCGCCGGTCGAGCGCGCGCAGCCGGTCCAGGGCCTGCCGGGTGGTGATCTTCACCAGGAACGCCCGGTGGTCCCGGACGGTGTCGAGGTCGACGCCCGCCCACCGCAGCCAGGTCTCCTGCAGGACGTCCTCGGCGTCCGCGGCCGAGCCGAGCATCTCGTAGGCGACGGTGAACAGCAGGTTGCGGTGCGCGACGAACGCCTCCGTTGCCGGGTCCATGGTTCCTCCACATGTGACGGTGCCGGGCACATGACGCCCGTGGGCGCCGTCTTGTGACAGCCCCGGCCGATGTCGTGTGTCACACGGCGGCGTGGTCACACGAGCCGTCCCGCCCGCGTCACTTGAGCGAACTCCCTCTGATGGAAGGAACCCGCTCATGACATCTCTGGATCGCGACTTCGGCGGCGACATCATCGAACCGGGCGCGGCGCAGTACGCGGCGGCCAGCCGCACGGTCCTCGCGTCGGGGAGCCCGGCCTACGTGCTCCGCCCGAAGACGGCCGGTGACGTGCAGGCGGCGGTCCGGTTCGCCGCCGGCGCGGGCCTGCCGCTGGCGGTGCGCGGCGGCGGGCACGCCTTCGCCGGCTTCGGCACCAACGACGGCGGCGTCGTGATCGACCTCGGTAACCTCGCGACCGTCGAGGTCCTCGACACCGACCGGCACCTCGTCAGGATCGGCGGCGGCGCCACCTGGGGTCAGGTCACGGCCGCCCTCGACCCGCACGGCCTGGCGATCTCCTCGGGTGACACCAGGAGCGTCGGCGTCGGCGGGCTGACGCTGTCCGGCGGCATCGGCTGGAAGGTCCGCAAGCACGGCCTGACCCTGGACAGCCTGGTCGCCGCGGACCTGGTCCTCGCCGACGGTTCGGTCGCGCGGGTCGGCGTGGAGGAGCACCCGGAGCTGTTCTGGGCGATCCGCGGCGGCGGCGGCAACTTCGGCGTCGTGACCGCGTTCGAGTTCGTGGCGCACCGCACGACCGACGTGTTCCACGGCCGCATCACGTTCCCCGCGGCGCAGGCAGCGGCCGTGCTGCGCGGCTGGGCGGATCACCTGCGCACCGCCCCCGAGGAGCTGACCTCGATCGCGAATCTCGCCAACCCGTTCGCTGGTGGGCCCGCCGCGCCGGTCGAGGTCCTCGTCACCTTCGACGGCGACGACCCGGAGCTCGCGGCCCAGGCCATCGACCCGATCCGGCGGCTCGGCACGGTGCTCGACGACGACGTCAGGCTGCAGCGGTACGCCGACACACTGGTCGACGGCGGGACTCCGCCGCCCGGCATCCGGCTGGTGACCCGCAGCGCGTTCGTCGACCCGGCGTCGGTGCCGGCGGCCGTGGCGGTCCTTGCCCAGGTCGCCACGTCGGCGGGGGCACCGATCATCGCCGTGCGCAGCGTCGGCGGCGCGGTGTCCCGCGTCCCGGCGGACGCCACCGCCTACGCGCACCGCGGCGCGGAACTGATGGTCGCGACCACGGTCGTGGGTCCGCCGCCGGTCGTCGAGGCCGCCGGTCCTGGGCTGGCGGCGATCTGGGGCCGGCTGGCACCGCACGTCACCGGCGCCTACGCGAACTTCCTCTCCGGCCGGGACGTCACCGCGGTCTACCCGCCGGAGACCTACCGGCGGCTCGCGGCGGTCAAGCGCCGGTTCGACCCGGGGAACCTGTTCGCCGGCAACCACAACGTCAGGCCGTGAGCTCCCGCACGACCTTCGCGAGCAGGGCCGGCTGGTCGAGCGGGATCAGGGTGTAGCTGTCCGGGACCTCGACCAGGTGGCCCTGCGGCAGCAGCCCGGCGAGGCGGCGGCCGTGCTCCGGTGGCATGACCCGGTCCCCGGCCGCCCAGACGACGACGGCGGGCCGGTCGAACGCCGGCAGGCCCGCCGCGGCGCGGACCAGCAGGTCCCGGTCGGCGAACGCGGCGCGCAGCACCCGGACGGTGTCCGCGGCAATGCCCGGCACGTCGAGCACGGGCCGGATCCAGCGCGCGGTGGTGGCGTCGCCGCGTTTCGTCAGCCAGCCGAACGCGAGCGGCAGCCGGCGCATGGGTTTGAGCCGCATCTGCTGCATGAACGCCTTGAACGCGGCGGGCGGGAGCTTGCCGGTGACGGCGAGGGTCCGGCCGGTGAGCCCGGGCGGGAGGTTGTCGAACGCCTCGCAGGACACCAGCACCAGGCCGCTGAAGCGCTCTGTCCTGGTCGGATCGGCGGCGATCAGCTGGGCGATCGCGCCTCCGGTGTCGTTGCCGACGAGAGTGACGTCGCGCAGGTCGAGGCGTTCGACGAGCTCGGTGACCAGCCTGGCCACCGCAGGTAGCGACAGGTCCGCGCCGGGCAGCGGGCGGCGGTGGGCGCCGAGCGGCAGGGTCGGGACCACGCACCGGTGTCCGGCGAGTTCGGGCACGACGGCGTCCCAGAGGGAGCCGTCCATGAGCAGCCCGTGCAGCAGCAGGACGACCGGCCCGTCACCGCCGGTGTCCTGGTAGTCGATGGTTCCCGCGGACAGTTCGATGACGGCCATGCACCAAGTGAACCACATGGTTCACATTGCGGCCAGGGTCAGCTTGCCGCCTCTCTTCGCGTTCGAGGGCGCGCAACAGCGCAGGGTCAGGTTGCCGCCTCTTCGCGTTCGAGGGCGCGCAGCAGCGCGGCGAAACCGGCCTCGACGCTCGCCGGGTCCGCGCCGATGACCCGGTTGAGCAGCAGCCCGCGCAGCGTGGCGAGGATCAGTTCGGCGACCTCGGTGCGGCGCCGCTCGGACCACTCCGGCGGGCACAGGGCGAGCAGCGGCGGCAGGTACTGCTGCGTCGCCTCACGGCCGAACTTCGAGTAGCGGGCCGGGTCGTACATCGCCAGCCCGGTCGACTGCTCCAGCACCCGGTGCCCGGAGCGCGGGTCGACGAGCACCGGCCACAGTGCCTCGATCCGGGCCGCCAGGGTGCCCTGCCCGGCCTGCAGCGCGGCGGCCGCCATGCTGTTGTCGATGCGGCGGGCACGCAGCCGGTCCACCGCCTGCACCAGCAGGTCGTCGACGCCGTCGAAGTAGTACAGCAGCACCTTGTGGGTGGTGCCGGCGGCCCGGGCGGCCCGGCGCAGCGAGAAGTCCACCAGGCCGTGTTCCGCCAGGTCCTCGGTGACCGACTCCAGCAGCGCCTGCCGCCGTGCCTCGCCCCGTGCCGAACCGGCCGAGCGCCGGTACCCCTGCTCCATCCCGCAAGGATGGCAGCCCTATCGCCGGCCGTTGTGCCACGGGCCGGTGATCACACAGGTCACCCCCGGGTACTGCACGTTGATGAACAGGTGCCGGCCGTCGGCGGTGAACGCGGCGCCCGCCAGTTCGCTGGCGCCGGTCGGCCCTGGATTCGGGAAGTCCTCCGGGTTCCAGTAATGCAGGTCCAGGGGCTCGATCACGCGGGCCAGGTTGGCGATGCCGCCGGACGGGGTGAGCACCCGCAGCCAGTTGTCGCCGCCGTCCTCGTCCTCGCCGTCGCCGTCCTCGGCGAGCAGGATCGTGCCGTCGGGGGCGACGGCGACGGTGTCCGGCTGGTTCAGGGTCTTCGGGTTCGGCGACTCGAACAGCAGCTGCAGCGTCCCGCGGTCGTGGCCGTCCGGCACGTACCGCCACACCTGGCCGTTACCGCCGTCGCCGGCCTCGCTCGCGACGAACGTGACGCCGCCGTCCGCCCACGCGGAGCCCTCGAGGCCGAGGAACCGGCAGCCGCCGCGGGCGCGGCCCTGCGAGTAGACGGCGCCGGGGTTGTCCTCGGCGTCGGTCGGGTCCGGCTCGTCGATGTCGACCCAGTGGGTGTCGAGGACCTCGCCGACCCGCTGGCCGGTGGCCGTGTCGTAGTCCTTGTCGCCGGTGACGGCGAGCATCTGCAGCCGCCCACCGGCGGCGAGCCGGCCGGTGCGGTTGGGCACGAAGCGGTAGAAGCCGTCGCCCGGGTCGCCGTTGTCCTCGGTCATGTACACGATCCCGGTGCGCGGGTCGACCGGCGCGGTCTCGTGCTCGAAGCGGCCCATCGCCTTCAGCGGCACCGGCGACACGGGTCCCCGCGCGTCGGCCGGCACCTCGAACACGTAACCGTGCGGCTTCTCGTATCCGGCGCCGACACCGTCGGTGGTCTCCTCGCACGTCAGCCACGAGCCCCACGGCGTCGGCGCGCCGCTGCAGTTGGACAGCGTGCCGTTGAGCACGAGGAAGCTCTCGACGAGCCGGCCGGCGGCGATGTCGTACAGCGACGACGTGCACCCGGCCGGCGCCGCGCGGTCGTAGGCGTCGCGCGGGCCGAGCGCGCGCCGCGTGACACCGGGGATGTCCAGGTCCAGCTCGTGGTTGCGGATCAGCCGCACCCTGCCCCGGCCGGCGGCGAACAGCGCCTGCCCGTCGTGGCAGCCGGGCGTCACGAGGCCGTCGTTCATCCTGGTGCCGGCGGCGCCGAACGTCCGGTAACTGAACCCGGCGGGCAGCGCCAGCTCCCGGCCGGCCGGTTTCAGCGGGCCGTACCCGTCGATCGGCCGGCCGTTCCCGCCCGGCGCGGCGGCGGCCTGGCCGGGGCTCAGGAACGCGCCACCGACCCCGCCGCCGACGAGGCCGAGACCGGTGACCGCCAGGACGTCGCGTCTGTTCAACACCATGGCGTCCATCATCGCGGTACGTCGGTGAACACCCCGCGACGTGCAGGCGACGATCAGCCCATCGGCATCACCCGGGCGACCCTGATCGTGGTGGCGTTGCCGGCGGCTGGGTAGGCGACGCTGCCGTCCGCGTAGGCCTTGAACGCCTGATACGCGTGGTCCTTCACGCCGATCGGAAACGTGCCGCCAACCGTCTTGCCGGCGGCGGTGTCGTAGACCTGCGCGGTCATCGAGGCGCCGGACTCCCACGCCAGCAGCATGCGACCGCTGCCGTAGGCGACCAGGTGTGGATGTGCCGTTTTCGCCGCGGTACTGACGCGCTGGTCGGACGCGCCGGTGCTGAAGTGCTCGAGGCGGGCCGTCCCGCCCTGGCTCCACGCGGTCCAGTACCCCTTCGCCTGCGCGAGGACGAGGTCGCCGCCGAACAGGGTGCCGTCGCAGGTGCCGGCGGCCACGGTCCGGTACGGGTTCGGCTGCGCGATGCGGCACGCGTTGTCGGTGGCGCACACCATCGCGAAGTGCTTCGTCCGAGGGTCCCACGCGATGCGGGTCGTCCAGCTGTGGCTGCAGCCGACCTCGAAGCTGTCGTGGCCTGGCACCAGTGCGCCGTTCGGGCCGACGACCTGCATCCGGTCACCCTCGTGGATGTCGACGCAGGCGCCGTTCCTGACCGTGATGGCGACGCCGAAGTACGCGGCGTAGTTGGTGCCGTCGTACGCGAGCCGGCCGTGGTGCTGATACCACCAGACGAACCGGGCGCCGTCGTCGTAGCCGGTGCGGCCGCCGGTCAGGTTCGTCACCTGCCGCTCCCACACCTGCTGCCCGTTCAGGTCGAACCGGATCATGTGCATGGTGTTGCACGGGCTGGACGACCCGCCGCACAGGGTGCCGCCGCCGCAGTTGCCCTTGCGGGTGAGCAGCAGGACCCCGCCGTTGGCGTCGGCCTGCACGTCCTGCAGGTCGATGCCGGTGAACGTGGTCGGGGTGCCGACGAGCTTGTCGGCGCAGTCCAGCCGGCCGAGGTGGACTTTGCCGTCGGTGCCCAGCCAGGCCAGCCACGACCCGCCGTCGGGGCGGGCGGCGATCGCCATCGGCAGCGGGTCGGTGTCGCCCTCGCGCCCGTAGCCGGTGACGCCCGCCCCCACCGGGACGTCGGTGACCTTCACCGCCGGTGCCGCGCCGACCGGGCGGGCGCACGCACCGGCGGTCGAGGCCGACGGCGAAACGGATCCTGAGGCGGCGGCGCCCAGGGCTTGCGCGCCCTCGGAGGGCAGGCCCGCCTGCTGGGCGCGGGCCTGCGGCGTCCCGTCGTCGCCGCCGGCTCCCGTGAACCAGTAGACGGTCGAGGCGAGGGCGATGGCTGCCGCCGTACCGACGCCGAAAACGACAATCAAGCGGCGCTTGCCGTGCAGGTCCATGCCGGAGGAGTCAACTGGGCGAAAACCTTTTCGGCAAGCCATGTGACGGCGCATGCGCAACTCTTCACGCGGACGAAAGCTTTCCCAAAGGCGGGTCCTCGCCCACGAGTCCGTCGATCGCCTCGCGGAGCAGGTCGGCGTGGCCGACGTGGCGGGCGTACTCGTCGTGCAGGTCCACGACGATCCGCCGCAGGTTCGGCGGGTTGCCGTCGTCGTCGGTCGTGTACTTCGCCGGCTGGTCCAGGCCGCCGTCGGCGAGCGCGGCGGCGAGCGCGGCCCGGGAGTGCGCGACCGCGCCGTGCCACAGGCCGTAGAGATACTCCGGGGTGTCGTCGGCGGCGCTGCGCCACACCCAGTCGGGGTCGGTCCTCGCCTCGGGCGCGTCCAGCGGCGGCCCGGGCGCCTCGCCGGTGAAGTCGATGGTGTAGAGCTCCTCCACCAGCGCCAGGTGTTTGAGCAGCCCGGCGAGGGTCAGCGTGGACGGCGGCTGGGGGCGGCGCAGCCCGGCCGCGTCCAGCCCGCCGCTCTTCCAGGCGAACTGGGCGCGGGATCGTTCGAGGGCGAACAGCAGCATCTCGGTCTCGCCGGCGGTCGCCGACGGCTCATCCAGGAAGGCCATGCGTCGCACCGTAGGGCGGGTTCCGGACGTTTCGCGTCCGGTTAAGGTGATGCAGTGGATTCCGGCCCCGGTCCCGCCGCGCGGGCGCTGCTCGCGCTCGAGGTCGTGCAGGCCAACCCGGGGATCACCGCCGATCGGCTGGCCGCCCGGCTCGGCGTGTCGGAACGGGCCGCCCGGCGTACCGTCGGGGTGCTGCGCGACGCCGGCATCCCGATCTCGTCGGTCCGCGGGCCCTACGGCGGATACAGCGTCGGCCGTGGCCTGCGGCTGCCTCCGTTGACGTTCACCGCCGATGAGGCCCTCAGCCTGGTCATGGCGGTCCTCGACGGCCACCACGACGCGAGCGACCCGGCCACCCCGGTCGGCGCGGCCCTCGGCAAGATCGTGCGGGCGCTGCCGGCGCAGGTCGCGGCGCAGGCGGACGCGGTCCGCAAGGCCACCGCACCGGCACCGGACCGCGCCGCCGCCCGGCCCGACCCGCAGACCACCAGCACGCTGGTGCAGGCCTGCACGGAGTTCCAGCAGGTGCGGGTGTGGTATCGGACCGGCTCCGGCAGTTCGTGGGACGCGTTGGTCGACCCGTGGGCGGTGGTCGTGCGGCACGGGCGGTGGTATCTGGTGTGCTGGTCGCATTCCGCCGGGGCGCGCCGCGCGTACCGGATCGACCGGGTCCAGCGGGTGGAGGTGTCAGCCGACGGGTTCGCGCCGCCGGCGCCGTTCGACCCCGTGGCCGTGCTGGAGGAGCATCTCGCGGTCGGCTGGGAGTACACGGTCTCGCTGATCCTTGCCGCGCCGTTGTCGGCGGTGGCGGGTCGCGTACCGCGGGCGCTGGGGAAACTCGAAGAAGTCGACGCGGACACGTGCCGCCTCACCGGGACGACCGGGAATCCGTGGTGGTATGCCGAACAGCTGGCGGCGTTGCCGGTGCCGTTCCGGGTCGTCGGGGGTCCTGAGCTGCGACACACGGTTCGGGTCGTCGGGTCTCGTCTGCTGTCATCTGTTGCGGACGAGCACGGCGCACCTTATAGCGTGGACGGGAGTCGGACGGATTTGGAGACGAGATGAGCAACGAGCTGATCCGGGTGCGCGGCGCGCGGGTGAACAACCTCAAGGACGTCAGCATCGAGATCCCGAAGCGGCAGCTGACGGTGTTCACCGGGGTGTCCGGCTCGGGCAAGAGCTCGCTGGTGTTCGGCACGATCGCGGCGGAGTCGCAGCGGCTGATCAACGAGACCTACAGCACCTTCGTGCAGGGGTTCATGCCCACGCTCGCCCGGCCCGACGTCGACGTCCTGGAGGGGCTGACCACCGCGATCATCGTCGACCAGCAGCGGATGGGCGCCGACCCGCGCTCGACCGTCGGCACCGCCACCGACGCCAACGCGATGCTGCGCATCCTGTTCAGCCGGCTCGGCCAGCCGCACATCGGCTCGCCGCAGGCGTTCTCGTTCAACGTCGCCTCGATCAGCGGCGCCGGCGCCGTCACGATCAAGAAGGCCGGCCAGACGGTGAAGGAGCGCCGCAGCTTCAGCATCACCGGCGGCATGTGCCCGCGCTGCGAGGGCCGCGGCAAGGTCAACGACATCGACCTTTCGCAGCTGTACGACGACAGCAAGTCCCTGTCCGAGGGCGCGCTCACGATCCCCGGGTACAGCATGGACGGCTGGTTCGGGCGCATCTTCAGCGGCTCCGGCTACTTCGACATGGACAAGCCGATCCGCAAGTACACGAAGAAGGAACTGCACGACCTGCTGCACCGGGAGCCGACGAAGATCAAGGTCGACGGCATCAACCTCACGTACGAGGGGCTCATCCCGAAGATCCAGAAGTCGATGCTGTCCAAGGACGTCGACGCGCTGCAGTCGCACGTGCGCGCGTTCGTGGAGCGGGCGGTGGTGTTCGCGGTCTGCCCCGAGTGCGGCGGCAGCCGGCTCAGCGAGGAGGCCCGCTCGTCGAAGATCGACGGCAAGAACATCGCCGACGCGTGCTCGATGCAGATCAGCGACCTGGCGTCGTGGGTCGGCTCTATTGGTGATTCGTCGGTGGCGCCTCTTGTCGCCGCGCTGCAGCACACGCTCGACTCGTTCGTGGAGATCGGCCTCGGATACCTGTCGCTGGACCGGCCGTCGGGCACGCTGTCCGGCGGTGAGTCGCAGCGGGTGAAGATGATCCGGCACCTGGGCTCGCCACTGACCGACGTCACGTATGTCTTCGACGAGCCGACCGTCGGGCTGCACCCGCACGACATCCAGCGGATGAACGAACTGCTGGTGCGCCTGCGCGACAAGGGCAACACGGTGCTCGTGGTGGAGCACAAGCCCGAGGTCATCGCGATCGCCGACCACGTGGTCGACCTGGGTCCCGGGGCGGGCTCGGGCGGTGGCACCGTGTGTTTCGAGGGCTCTGTCGACGGTCTGCGGTCCAGTGGTACGGTCACCGGCCGGCACCTGGACGACCGTTCTTGTTTGAAATCCTCGGTACGCCCATTCTCTGAGGTCTTGGAGATCCGTGGCGCGAAGCTGCACAACCTGCACGACGTGTCCGTCGACATCCCGCTCGGGGTGCTGTGCGTGGTGACCGGGGTGGCCGGATCGGGGAAGAGTTCCCTGGTGCACGGTTCCGTTCCCCCTTCGGCGAACGTCGTCTCGGTCGACCAGAGCCCGATCAAGGGGTCACGGCGCAGCAGCCCGGCGACGTACACGGGGCTGGCCGACCCGATCCGCAAGGCGTTCGCGAAGGCCAACGGGGTGAAGCCGGCGCTGTTCAGCGCGAACTCCGAGGGCGCCTGCCCCAACTGCAACGGCAACGGCGTCATCTACACCGACCTGGTGGTGATGGCGGGCGTCGCCACCACGTGCGAGGTGTGTGAGGGCAAGCGGTTCGAGGCATCGGTGCTGGAGCACAAGCTCGGTGGTTCGGACATCAGCGAGGTCCTGGCGATGTCGGTATCCACCGCGTTGTCGTTCTTCGGTCCCGGGGCCTCTCATGTTCCGGCCGCCCACGCCATCCTCACCCGGCTCTCCGACGTCGGGCTCGGATACCTCAGCATCGGCCAGCCCCTGACGACGCTGTCCGGCGGCGAGCGGCAGCGGCTCAAGCTGGCGACCCACATGGCCGACAAGGGCGGCATCTACGTGCTCGACGAGCCGACCGCCGGGCTGCACCTCGCGGACGTCGAGCACCTGCTGGGGTTGCTGGACCGCCTTGTCGACTCGGGCAAATCGGTCATCGTCGTCGAGCACCACCAGGCGGTGATGGCGCACGCGGACTGGATCATCGACCTCGGGCCGGGCGCCGGGCACGACGGCGGGCGGGTCGTGTTCGAGGGGACCCCTGCATCGCTGGTGGCCGCGAAGTCGACACTGACCGGCACGCACCTGGCGGAGTACGTCGGCGGCTGAGATTTTTGTCAGACCTCGTCGTTACAGTCACCGGCATGGACGAGGATCTGCTGGTGTTCTCCGCCGCGTGGCGCAAGGTGTTCATCCCGCGCCGCGGCGGAGCGCCCGGGCCGGCACTGAAGCTCGACCCTGCCCTGGGGACAGCCATGATCACGGCGGCGGCACCGGTGATCGAGACCCGGCTGACCCACGCTGACAGCGACCCCAGGCTCGTCGCGGCCGGGCGGGCGTATCAGGTCGACCCGGCCACCGGGCCGGCCGCCGGCGCCGGGGTCGTCGCGGCGGTGGTGCTGTTCCACGTGGGCTGGGACAGGACCGCACGGCTTGACGGTCTCGCCGACCTGTGGATCGCTTCGCGCGGCGTCGCGTTCGCCGCCGAGGCCACCGTCGAGGCGCTCGGGGTGGAGGTCGGCGGGCACACGGACATGGGCAAGGCGGTCCCGCCGCGCCTGCTGTGGCACAGCGCCGACGGCTGGGGGTTTGCCCGGCACTGGCTCATGCTCGCCACGCGGGTGCGGGCGGCCCTCGCCGTCGCGGCCGACGACGAGCACGCCGCTGCCGTAGCCGCGCTCGACGGCCACCGGGGACTGTCGCTACAGCGCCGCATCGCCACGTCGTTCCTGGCCCCGGGCCAGGGATCGTGGGTCGATGACGACTGTGCCGCCCTCGGCGGGGGCGACCAGCAGTATCTGCGCAAACTGCTGTGGTGTTCGGCCGACACCGCCGAGCAGCTGGACCGGGTTGCGCCGCCCAACGGCTGGTGGATGGCCCGCGACCCCGAGGCCGTCGCGACCGCCGTCGACGGCACCGGCACCGCCGTCACCCCGCACGCCCTTGCCTGGCTCGACTCCGGCACCTTCGCCGCCGACGTGCAGCAGCGGCTCCTCGGGATGCTCGCCCAGTTTCCGACCGACGAGGCGTTCGCCGCGCTGGTCGCCCGCCTCGACCGCAAGTACGTGCCGCTCGCCACCCTCGACGCGGCCCGCCGCTACCCGCGGCGGGCGCTGCGCCTCCTCGCCGCCGCCGACGGCCGGGCGGCCCGCGACCTGCTGCGCGTCCACGTCCTCGCCAACCAGGATCTCGTCGCCGCGGAGCTGCCGGCGCTGCCACCGCCCGCGCGGCAGCGGGTCGAGGCGATCCTCGCCGACCTGAGCGCCGTCCCCGACGCCCCGCCGTCAGCGCTGCCCGAGGTGTTGGTCACGCCGCCCTGGACGGCCCGGCGCGCCTCCTCCAAGCCGGTGGTCGTCAAGGGACTCACCGCCGCCGCGGAGCCCGTCGTCGACTGGGCGCCCGGCGAGCGCGACACCTGGGCCGCGATGCGCGCACAGCCCGCGGCGTGGTGGAACCTGGAGGGGTCGTTCGACGCGGCCGTTGCCCAGTTCCGGGCCGGCGACCTGCAAGGCCACTACGAGGCCACCCTCATGATCACCGGGCCTTCGGCGCTCATCGCCTCGTTGCTGCCGGCGTGGCAACCGAAGCGGATCTGGGACTCCCCGCAGTGGTTCCCGCAACTCGCCGCCCGCTACGAGCTGGCCGCCCTGCCCGCCGCCCTGCACCTGGCCGGCAAGAACGCGGCCGCGTGCACGCAGCTGCTGCTGCCGTTCGCCAGCCCCGACGTCGCCACGCACATGGCCGCCACCCTGGTCCGGTTCAAGTCATTGCGCGGCCTGGTGCTGGCCTGGCTCGACCGGCACCCGGCCTACGCCGCCCGGGCGCTGACCCCGGCCGCGTTCGGCCCGTCCGGCCCCGCCCGCCGGGCCGCCGAGGAGGCGCTGCGCGCGATCCCGATCCGGCACCGCGACGACGTCCTCGCCGCCGGCGCAACGCACGGCCCCGCCGCAGCCGCGGCCCTGGAGTCGTTGCTGGGCAAGGGTTCGCTGGAGGCCCTCCCGGCAAGGATGCCCGACCTGCCGGCCTGGGCGGACCCGAGCCTGCTGCCCCGGATCCTGCTCGCGGACCGCTCCGCCGCACTCGGCACCGAGCCGACCCGGCACTTCTGCACCATGCTGGCCATCTCCCGGCCCGGCGAGGTGTATGCCGGCGTGCCGCTGGTGCTCCCCCAGCTCGACCGGCGTTCCGTCGCCGAGTTCGCCTGGGCCCTGTTCACGCAGTGGCAGTCCGTCGGCGCGCCGCCGAAGGAGCCCTGGCCCCTGCAGGCGCTGCAGTGGCTCGGCGACGACGACACCGTCCGCCGGCTGTCCCCGGTGATCCGCGCCTGGCCCGGCGAGGGCGGCCACGCCAAGGCGGTGACCGGCCTCGACGTGCTCGCCGGCATCGGCACCGACCTTGCGCTGACCCACCTGCACGGCATCGCCCAGAAGGCGAAGTTCAAGGGCCTCAAGGAGCGCGCCACGGAGAAGGTCGCCGAGGTCGCGGCCGGCCTGGGCCTCACCGCCGAGCAGCTGGCCGACCGGCTCGTCCCCGACCTCGGCCTGGACGCGACCGGCACCCTGCGCCTGGACTACGGCCCCCGGCAGTTCGTGGTCGGCTTCGACGAGCACCTCAAGCCCTACGTCACCGACCCCACCGGCGCCCGCCGCAAGGACCTGCCGAAGCCCGGCACCCGCGACGACGAGACGCTCGCCCCGGCGGCGTACCTGCGCTACAGCGGCCTGAAGAAGGACGTGCGCACGATCGCCGCGGACCAGATCCACCGCCTCGAGGCCGCCATGGTGTCGCAACGCCACTGGCCCGCGTCCTCGTTCCGCGACCACCTCGTCGCCCATCCCCTCCTGGGCCACATCGTGCGCCGCCTCGTGTGGACGGCCTCCACCGACGACGCTTCGCCGGCCGGCGCGGGCGGCGCGGGCGACGCGGTCGGCCTGGGCGACGCTTCGCCGGGCGGCGCGGGCGACGCTTCGCCGGTCGCGTTCCGGGTCGCCGAGGACGGCACCTTCGCCGACGCCGACGACAACGCCTTCGACCTGCCGCCCGCCGCGACGGTCGCCGTCGCCCACCCACGGCAGCTCGGCTCGCAGGTCGCCGGATGGGCGGAGGTGTTCGCCGACTACGAGATCCTCCAGCCCTTCGCCCAGCTGGGCCGCGCGGTGCATGCGCTGACCGCCGAGGAGCGGGCGTCCGCCGAGCTCACCCGGTTCGCCGGCCGCAAGGTGCCCACGACGACGCTCCTCGGTCTCGAACGCCGCGGCTGGCAGCGCGGTGTGCCCCAGGACGCCGGTGTCCAGGGCTGGATCTGGCGCCCCACCCCGACCGGCCGCGCCGTCGTCATCGACCTCAACCCGGGCATCCCGATCGGCGCCTTCGACATCTCCCCCGAGCAGGAGGTCACCACCGTCTGGCTGAACCACCGCGCGTGGGGCGACTGGCTCCCCCAGCACCTCACGCTGCCGTTCGCCGAACTCGACGACGTGACCGCCTCAGAGGTGCTCCGCGACCTGACCGACATCCTCGGCCAATGAGCGAACGCGCCTGTCCACGCCGCCAGAACCACCGGGCGCACGGTCTTGTGGCCGCGGCCGAGCTCGACGACGTGACCGACATCCTCAACCCAATGGGCAAGCGCGCCTGTCCACGCCGCCAGAACCATCCACCGCATGGTCTGGCAGCCGCAGCCGAGCTCGACGACGTGACCGACATCCTCAACCCAATGGGCGAGCGCGCCTGTCCACGCCGCCAGAACCACCCAGCGCACGGTCTTGTGGCCTCAGCCGAGCTCGACGACGTGACCGACATCCTCGACCAATGAGCGAACGCGCCTGTCCACGCCGCCAGAACCACCCACCGCATGGTCTTGTGGCCGCACCAGACCGGGTAGCGCCGTGTGCCGCTGCTGCTGACGGCCCGGACCGTGCTGCGCCGTCCGTCCGTGCGCGACCTGGTCCCGGCCGGCATCTCCTGCAGGCGGTCCTCCGGTGCAGGCCGGCTGCGAGCTTCCGCCCGGCAATCCAGATCGACGTGCTCACCCGCGAGCAGCGCCGCACCCATCCGCGACAATCGCCTCGCCACCAGAGCCCCCACAGACGCGATCCGAGGCACCGTCCATGACCACCCTTGAGCGCGACGCCGCACTCGCCCGCTCCCTCTACCACCTCGCAACCGACACCCTGTCGTGGCTCGACGCCCACGTCACCGACGATCAGGACGAACCGGACGTCGACGCCGACGCACTGGCCCGCATGCGACGCAGCGTCGACTGGCTGCTCGCCCGCCTGCCAGCCGACGAACGTGCCCGCATCGAGGCCGGCAAGGCAGCCGCCGCGTCCCTGCCCGCCGTCGCAGGCATCTTCGTCGACGTGCAATGGTGGGTGGGCGCCTGCGACGAGGACGAGATCGACCTGGACGTGGCGGTCAAAATGCAGGAGAGCGTCGTCTCGCACCTCCTCGCCCTGCCCGACGACCAGCGCGACCGGCTCGTCCAACTCCTCGCCGAACTCGCCGCAGCCGAGCCACACACCGGCCGGCGCCACGAGCTACTGGCCTTCGCCGACGAGTGCGGCCTGACCGACGACGAGGAGGAGTCGCAGCACGAAGCACCGGACCATCGGGAGTGGGTGCGTCCCGAAGACCGCTGATGCCACCGGCCCTCCCGGGCCGCACCCCGCCGGGCCGCGTCCTGCCGGCCCGCATCTACCACGCCGCGGCCTGCAGGGCGTATCCCGCCGGGCCCGCACCCACCACGCCGCCTCCGCCGGGCCGCGTCCTGCCTCGAGGAGCCTGGGTCGCCATCGACCTTCCGTGATCACGGCGGCGGGCGGGCGTGGTGTGGCAGCGGCCCGCGTCGCAGTCGGCCCAGACCCCACGCCCGGACAGCCATGACGTTGCGCGACGATCTCCGTCCGAGGCGCAGCGCTCCCCCGGCCCAGCCGCCGACCAAGGCCATCGGCCCGGGCCGTTTGGCGCCGCACGAAGGAACACGACCCGACCCTGCCACCGATCAGATCATGGATCCTCAGAACCATCGCCCATACCAACACCTTGAAGCGGTGATCTTGAACTACCTGGTGAATCGGTGTCCACCGGCGGTCAGTGATTCACCAGGTAGTTCAAGAGCCAGGTTCCACCGTGGCCTACTGCAGCAGCTCGTCCGATGCATCCTGATCATCGCCGCGACTGTTTGGCGCCACCGACCGACACCCTCGACGGCGGTGGCCGCCCCAATTCGGCATCGGGACGTCCCCGCAACGCAACACTGGCCGGATCACGCTAGAGCTCAAACAACGATCACCCACACCAACTCATGACGAAGGAGCCGGGCGGCCACCCCGGCAACCAGCCAGCGACTTCGATCAACAACAAGCGGCCGAGCCCGACGCAGCTCAGCGGTGGCGGGGCGTTCAGAGTTGGATGATGCTGCCCGTGCGGGGTGGGGTGCGGCCGGCGAGCGCGTCGAGCCACGCGGCTCGCAGTGCTTCCGGGCCGTGGCCGGTCTCGACGTCGACCCAGCCGGCGGCGACCGCCGCGAAGCGATGCCAGGCCTCGCTGAAACGGCGGTCGAGGCCGTCGCGGCCCCAGTCGGTGGTCCGTTTGCGCATCTGGTCCGGCGCGAAGAAGACCTCGCCGGCGGCGTCGGCGTTCGGGACCTGGTTGGTGAGGCCGACGGCGATATCGCGAACGAGCCGGTCGCCGAAGTGCTCGCGGACGGCGGCGCGGGTGGCGGGGGCACCCGACAGGTCGAGGTAGGCGGTCGGCACCACGTCGAGGGCGGTGACGTCGGCGTACGACACGACCCGGTCGTAGCAGCCGAGCGACTCGGTGAAGGCGACATTGCCCGCGGAGGTGAGCCCGATCAGTTGCGGACCGCGGCCGCGCAGCTCGAAGGCGGTGGCGTAGGCGGTCTTGCTCGACGCCGAGGACAGCAGCAGCTGCGCCGCGCCGTGGCAGTCGTTGTCCAGGAGCTGGTCGGCGAGCATGAACGAGGTGAAGAACAGCGGCCGGAACAGGATCAGCAGGTCCTCCTGGTCGCTGCGATAGGCAGCGTCGCCGGTCGTCAGCCGGTATGCGTTGTACGGCGACGGCAGCCCGGCGCGGTGCGGGGCGCCGTCGCGGAAGCCGGTCGCGTCGACCCGGACCGAGCGCACCACCAGGTGGCTGGCCGGCGGGAGGTAGCCGTAGAGGCGCTGTCCGGCGTCGATTCCCGGTACCGTGGAAACCGCCACCTCGGCGAAACCCCACAGCGGCACCAGTCCCTGAGCGGCGGTGAGGCCGCGGGGCTCGGGCGGGAAGAACTCCCAGTAGCGCATCGACTCGCCGAGCACGGCGTAGGTGACGTTGTTGGCGGTCAGGCCGACACGGTCCACGCGCAGCAGCACCTCGCCGTCGGCCGGCTCTGGCACCGGTCCTTCGACGAGGGCGGTCCGGGCGAGATCGTCACGGGCGACGGCGAGGGTCCAGGCGGCGGGCATGGCGCGAGGCTAGGCAGCGGATCGCGGCGGGACAACGCCGCACCGGGTGACATGCGCCATCGCGGGCCTCCGTCGAACGCGCCGTCTTCGCTGTTGGGCGGGGTGCTGCCAGGCACCGCGGTGAGGCAGATTCCACGAGCACAGGTCCGTGTGATGGCGGCGACAGTCGCTCCGTGTACTTGTGCACGAACGCTCAGTCCCGTTTCGCAAAGACTCCTTGATGTCAACGTCCCACCCAACGACATCGGAGTACCGGATGCGAATCACGACCATGAAGGTGTTCTTCGGATTGACGGCCGCCGCTGCGGCGGCGTTGCTGGTGACCGGTTCCGCCTCGGCTGAGCCGTCCCAGGCCGCAGCGGCATCGGCCACCACCACGACGACCTACTACGACACGCTCACCGCGCAGCACAGCGGCGACGGCCTGGCCGTGAACCGTGGCGTCACCATCAACGGTGAGCCGATCGTTGCCTGGCCGAGCCACGTGAGCCAGCACAACACACAGTTCTCGCTCGAAGGCGTCGGGGCGTCACCGGCGGCCGGCTACAGCGGCACGTTCCTGCTGCGGGCCCGCCACTCCGGCCAGTGCATCGACGTGGCCGGAGCCATCGTGTCCGGCGCCGCCCTGGTCCAGCAGCCGTGCGACCCGGGCAAGCTCTCCCAGCAGTGGTACTACGGTCCCGCTTCCGAGACCGGCAGCGACGCGTACCGCTACGTGTACAACCGTGCGTCGGGCCTGCCCAGCTCCGCCGGCGTGAAGGTCATGAAGGTCGCCGGTGGCGGCGGCGCGGGCACGGCCGTCGTGCTCGCGGCGAAGGACCTGTTCGGCAGCTCCCGTTTCGCCATCCGGGCGCCGTTCAAGGTGACCACCACCACCGAGGTGCTCAACTGACCAGAGAACGCTGACAGGGCTGCCGGTCACGACCTCCGAGTCGTGACCGGCCCCGCCGTTGCGGCATCCGGCTGAACGCCCTGGCGGCGTCCCACGGTCTGACCTGGAGCTGCTGGTCGATCACGTGGACGGCGCCGCAGCCACGGTTAGCGCCGGTGCATCACGTCCTGGAGTACTCCGCGTGGATGTCGCCGCCGTACAGCCGCCAGATGAAGTCATTCATCCGCGCCGCGGCCGGGCTGTGCCGGGCCAGGATCTCCGCCACGACCGGCGGCACGTCCTGCGGGATGTCGCCGGTCGCGAACCGGTCGACGTACGCGTTGCGGGCCGCGACGCCCTCGCCCACCGGCACCTCGCACACCTCGGTCACCAGCCAGTTCACCAGCCGCATCGCCGCGTAGTCGGCGTCGTGGCCCCGGTTGCGCTCGACGAAGGCGCGCTCGGCGGCCGACAGGTCGAACCGCGGTGACGTGGCGAGGCCGAAGTCGACGAGGTAGATCCGCTCGTCGTCGGCCCGGATGTTGCCGAAGTGCCCGTCCATGTGCAGGATTTCGCGGGTACCGAGGAAGCCCACGATGTCGAACAACTGCCGCTCGATGGTCGCGGCCCTCGCCACCGCGTCGGTCAGCGTGTCGGGCAGTGCGAACGGGGCGAACTCGAGGAACAGCACGAGGCTCGAGGTCGCCGCCGCCAGCTCGTCGAAGCGGGTGCGCACGGCCCGGCTACCGTCGAAGTGGGCGACGACGGCGTCGACGTCGAGGTGCTCGTCCGCGACGGGCGGGCGGCCGGGCAGCACCCGCCAGTGATGCAGCAGCGCGAAGCACTCAGCCTCACCGGCGAGCACCCCTTCGGTGACGGCGAGGTTCGCGGCCAGTTCCCGCCACGCACTGAAGCCGGGCCCGGCCACGCTGTGCATGCCGTACTGGCAGAACACCGGCACGTCGAACAGGTTCGCCGTGCTGTGCGGATGGGCCAGCTCCCGGTCCGTGATCGGGATCCGTTTGGCGAACACCGGCACGCCCTCGACGTCGATCACCGACGACCCGCCGCCGACACCGACGGCGCCGGCGGGCGCGGCTTGCAGCAACGCGGCCAGCTCGTCGTCGGTGCGACCCGCGAGGGCGGCGGAAACACGGTCGTGGCGGAGGCTCCGGTCAGTAGGCATCGCCACCGATCATGCCCGTCAGGAGGGCGCGCCGCTCGGGCGGGGGCCGCCGGGACCACCAGAGCCACCGGGACCACCAGAGCCGCCCGGACCACCAGGGGCGCCGCCGCCGGGCATGCTGCCGCCGGTCGGTTTGGTGGCGGTGTCGACCCCGACGGTCAGCGAGACCGCGTAGCCGCCCGCGACGTCGCCGGTGACGGTGCCGAGCTGGCTGACGCCGTCGTCGTCGCCGAAGACGTTGTCGTCCTGGAGGGTGACCTGGGCGAGGTTGGTGATCGACGCCTGGTAGCCGGTGGTGGCGTACACCGTGTCGGCGACATCCTTCGGCAGCGCCACCTGGGATGTGGCGATCGCGTTCGTGGCGGCGGTGATGCCGGCCTGGTCCGGGTACACCTCGAAGTGGATGTGCGGCCAGCGCCCCGAGTAGCAGGCCGGGAAGATGCTGGTGAAGCGGACCTTGCCGGCAGCGTCGGCGACCTGCACGCCACGCAGGTAGTTCTGGTCGGTGACACCCTCGGAGTACAGCGAATACCGGCCCTCCCGGTCGCAGTGCCACACGTAGACGGCGACACCGGCGAACGCCTTGCCGCCGTTGGCAAGGTCCTTGATCGTCAGTTCGAGCGTCATCGGTACGCCCTGGGCCGTGCCGCTGGCGGTGCCGAAGCTGGACCGGATATCGCTGCGCACGATCCCGCTCTGCTGCAGGACGTTCGGCCCGTTCGATCCGTCGCCAGGATATGGGCCGGCGGTCTCGTCCGGGATCTCTCCGGACGACCCGGCGGACCCGGCGGACCCGGTGGACCCGGTGGACGACGACGTGCCCGTCTCGGAGGTCGGGTCGCTGCCGCACGCGGCCAGCCCGACCGCGGCGGCGCCGATGCCGAACACCCGCAGGATCTGCCGGCGCCCCATCAGGGTCCCGAGGTCGAACCCAAGCCCCTGGTCGACGAGCTCCTCATCGGGCCGGGCCAGCGGCCGCCCCTGGAAAGTCGGCTGGTTCCGCATCGTTCCTCCGCTCACTACGCACAGTTTTGCCTGGTCAGCACCCACTGTGTCGGTGAACGTGTACAACCAGCCGTGACCCAGCTGTGAACCGCCTGCGAACGCGTCAGGGCACGAGCAGCGCCTGCAGCGCGCCGCTCGTCGTGGCCACGATCGCGTCGAGGTCTTCGTCGGCGATGGTCGGCACGCGCACAACGCACCGCGCGACGATGATGCCCATCAGCATGGCCGAGGCGAGACCGACCCGCAGCCTGGTGTCATGATCGTCGCGCAGGTGGGCGTGTACGCCCCGCATCAGCCGCGCCTCGATGAAGTCCCGTAGTTGCGCCGCCGCCTGCTCCTGGGCGATCGCCCCGCGCAGCATCGCCAGCAGCGGCCCGGACGCCTCCGGGTCCTGCTCCCAGACGCTGAGGAAGGCGCGGGCGACGCGCTCCCCGAGGCCGTCCGCCGGGCCGCCCCAGGCGTCGGTCATGCGCTCCAGCGCCGCCGGCGGCACGGACAGCACGGCGCCGAACAGCTCGTCCTTCGACTTGAAGAACTGGATGACGAGCGACGCGTCCACGCCGGCGTCCGCGGCGATCTTCCGGATCGTCGTGGCGGTGAAGCCGTCCGCGGCGAACCGGGCCCGGGCCGCGTCGAGGATCGCCTGCCGGGTCTCGCTCTGCCCCGGCCGGCGCCCACGCCGACCGCGGGCGGGCGCTTCATCCGGGCTCGACGGCATGCCCCAGATTATGCCGCCTTCCACCTGCACCTCCGGCGCGGCCACCGCACCCGCATCACCAGACGGCAGTCGTGGACCGGTCGTCGTAGTACTGCTTGTTGCGGGTGACGAACTCCCGCACGCTCATCGGCTCGGTCCCGCCGATCGTGCGCACCACGTCGTTGGTACCGGCGAACACCCCGTTGCGGTAGTCGACGGCGACGGCCCGCAGGTGCTGGATGATGTGCTCGCCGAAACCGCGGTCGCGCAGCTGCTCGCCGAACTCGTCGAGGCTGACCGGCACGTACCGGACCTCCCGGCCGAGCGCCGCCGACATCTCCGCCGCGATCTCGTGGTGGTTCAGTTCCTCGTGGCCGAACAGCCGGTACACCCGCCCCGCGTGCGGCGCCGGCTCCCGCAGGATCGCGGTGATGACGCGGGCCTGGTCCTCCGCGGCGATCGGCGCGTGCCGCCCGTCACCGAACGGCAGCCGCAGCGTCCCGTCGGGCTGGTAGAAGGAGATCAGCCACTCGGCGAAGAACGTCGGCCGCAGGTGCGTGACCGCGACCGGCGACCAGTCCAGAACCCGCTCGGCCAGCCAGTGCTGCCGCGCCGCGTGGCTGCCCGCCTCCCGGCGCGCGGAGATCTGCGACATGTTCACCACAGCCGCGACCCTGGCCTCCGCGGCCGCCTGCGCGAAGATCGTGGTCGCCTCCAGCAGCCCCGGGATGATCGGATAGGTGAAGTAGGCGGCCGTGACGTCGCGGGTCGCGGCGCTCACCGCGGCCGGATCGAGCAGGTCCGCGACCATGACCTCAGCACCCGCCGCGGCCAGCTCCGCGGACCGCGCGTCGGCCCGATGCACGAGCGCCCGCACCGGCGCGTCACGATCCCGCAGCTGACGGACGGCGTACGCGCCGGTCTTGCCGGTCGCCCCGGTGACCAGGAACAGATCTGCCATGCCCGCACACTGACCCGCAACGGCCACCCGCAAACGTCACGAACCACCCTTGGCGCCGGCCGCCACGGGTGAGAATCGGGTGGTGCGGACGCTGTTCGAGCAGGCCATCCCGGGTGCACCACCACCTGTTCTACATCCGCAGCGGCATCGATGACCGCGACGGCATGGGCGTCGGCGAGCTCTCACAGCTCGTTGTCGATGAAGGCGAAGATCTCATCGGCAGTAGCCGATTTGAGCTTCTCCGCGACGTTCGCACCATCTGCATCCGGTGTCTGGCTGAATTTGGCGAGGAGGGCCTCAAGGCGTGACGTGATGCCCGAAAGATCGGCGGGGTTCGCGGCCGACATGACGGCCTCGAGCCGATCAAGCTCGGCGGACACTGAGCCGCCCTGGGGCGTCCCAGCGACCTGCTTTGTCACGTAGGCGGCCAGCGCAGCAGGGGTCGGGTGGTCGAACACCAAGGTGGCCGGTAGCCGCAGCCCGGTCACGGTCCCTAGCCGGTTGCGCAGCTCCACCGCGGTCAACGAGTCGAATCCGGCCTCGGTGAATGCCCGGTCTGGGTCTACCGCGGCGGGGCTGACGTGGCCCAGGACCGCGGCGACCTCGCCGCGGACCACGTCCAGGACCAGCGTCTGCTGCTCTGTGACGGGTATTCCGGTGAGGCGCCGGGCCAGGACGGACCCACCCGTAGACGTGCTGGCCTGGGCCCGGCGGGCTGGACGTCGCACCAGAGCGCGGAGCAGCGCCGGGACCGGACCCGCCGCAGCCGAGGACCGCAAGGATCTGACATCCAGCAGCGCCGGGACCAGGTTCGCCGGCGCGGACAACCCGGCCAACACCGCTGTGTCGAGCAACTCCAGACCCTGCTGTGCACTCAACGCCGTCACACCCGAACGGCTCATCCGGGCCAGATCGGTGTCGCTGAGGTGACCGGTCATCCCACTGGCCTGTTCCCACAACCCCCACGCCAGGGACACCCCGGGCAGGCCCGCAGCCCGGCGGGTCTGCGCCAACCCGTCCAGGAACGTGTTCGCCGCGGCGTAGTTGCCCTGACCAGCAGCACCGAGCGTGCCCGCCACCGAGGAGAACAACACAAACGCCGACAGGTCCAGATCCCGGGTCAACTCATGCAGATGCCACGCCCCATCCACCTTCGGCCGCAACACCACATCAACCCGCTGCCGGGTCAACGCCGAAACCACCCCGTCATCCAACACACCAGCCGCATGCACCACCGCCGTCAACGGCCGGTCGTCCGGCACACCGGCCAACACCGCCGCCACCGCACCCCGATCAGCCACATCACACGCCACCACCTGCACCAATGCACCCAGACCCGCCAGCTCCTCCTGCAGCTGCACCGCCCCCGGGGCATCAAGGCCACGGCGGCTGGTCAACACCAGATGCCGCACCCCATGCCGGACCACCAGATGCCGGGCCACCAACGCCCCCACACCCCCGGTCCCCCCAGTCACCAACACCGTCCCAGCGCCGAAACCACCACCAGCACTGTCGTGCGGTTCGGTGACGTCGATGCCTTCCCGGGGTGCCAGTGTGGTCCGGGCCAGCCGGGGAGCGAAGGCGTTGCCGTCACGGATCGCCAGCTGCGGCTCATCCCCGCCCAGTAGCGTCGGCAACACCCGCCGAGACGCCGGCCGGTCATCCACATCCACCAACACGAACCGATCCGGATGCTCCGACTGCGCCGCACGCACCAACCCCCACACCGGCGCCTGCACCACATCAACACCACTGCTGTCGTTGACAGGACCGGTCCCAGCGGCGCCGGCGTCGACGGCGACCGCGTTCTGGGTCAGGACCACCAGCCGGGCCGCGACCAGCTGGTCATCGGCCAGCCAGGACTGCAGAAACTCCAACACCCAACCCGTCGCCGCCCGCACTCGCTCGCCGGTCTCACCATCAGCAGGGACCGGGATGTCTGCGGCCAGCACCAGATCAGGCACCGGCGCGCCATCAGAGACTGCCTGCCGCAACCCGGCCAAGTCCGGATACTGCTGCACCCCCGCCCCGACCGACCGCAAGCCAGCAGCCAAGCCCGACCCGTCCGGACCGACCACCGCCCACCGCGCCTCAGCCGACACTGCCGCAGCCCCGGCCGGGACCAACCAGTCGACCTGGAACAGACGGTCACCGAAGGCCGGGGCAACACCACCCGTGATGTTCAGTTGTTCGGCAGTGACCGGACGGAGCACCAGCGATTCCACCATCGCCACCGGCATACCGGTCCCGTCGGCCACCGCCAGCGCCACCCCGTCATCGCCTGCCTGCGTCAACCGGACCCGCAACACCGCGGCGCCGGCAGCGAACAACGACACGCCGGACCACGCGAACGGCAACCGCAAGTCCCCGTCGATACCGTCGCTGTCGGGCTGTTTGGCATCGAGCAACGTTGGATGTCGGGCTGCGTCCAGCAGGGCCGGGTGTATCGCGAACAGGCCGGCCTCCTCAGCGGCCGGTTCAGGCAGGGCGATCTCGGCGAAGACCTCGCCATCGCGGCGCCACACGGCCTGCATACCTTGGAACACCGGTCCGTACCCGAACCCGGACTCCGCCAACCGCTCATACACGCCGTCGACATCCACCGGTACCGCGCCCTGCGGAGGCCACACCGTCAAGTCAAACGCGGGCGTCGGCATCGCCGGGGACACCACACCGGTGGCGTGACGCACCCAGACATCACCGTCACCATCACCGTCGCTCTGGTCGGTCTCGGGGCGGGAGTAGATGTTGACCGGACGCCGGCCCGACTCCTGCGGTCC
This sequence comes from Dactylosporangium cerinum, assembly GCF_042653625.1. NCBI lineage: Bacteria > Bacillati > Actinomycetota > Actinomycetes > Micromonosporales > Micromonosporaceae > Dactylosporangium > Dactylosporangium cerinum. Next base: position 491,473 of record NZ_JBHSIU010000046.1, read on the forward strand.
ACCGACCCACACCTGCACCTGCACCGCACCATCCGGCGGCAGGACCAGCGGCGCCTGTATCTCGCTAACCGTACAAAAGGGACTATGGCGACACATTCTTCAGTGTCTTTCGTGTCCTGAGCCGTCGCGACACCTTGCTATGGACAGGCCGTCGGTGCACGGCGTGCCTGGGCATCGACGCCTTGCAGGTCCTTGTCGGCAGGGTGAGTAACTGGACTCCGGCAAGGGAGCAACGTCCGTGTTCCTGGCCCGTGAGTACGGCGTCTGGGTCGTGGCGGCCGACTGGTGGATCGCGCCGGATGAGGCAGCGGCCGTGTTTGCCGACGCTGGCGTTTCTGGCCAGGTGACCGCCGTGCGGGCCGAGGCGCACAACCTGCCGTTCGGGAAGAACAGCTTCGACGCCATCGTCATCATCGACACGTTCAAGTATTTCGGCGCGTTTGACTGGTACCTGCCATACCTCGCGGGGTTCCTGCGGCCCGGCGGCCAACTCGGAGTGGCGACGCCGGGAATGACCCAGGAGGTCCGGGAACTCGGGGCGATCCGCGAGCGCATCAAGGAACTGTTCGGCTGGGAGCCGATCGCCTGGCACACCGCCGAGTGGTGGCGCTTTCAGTGGGAAGTCACCGAACTCGTGACCGTCACATCGGCACGACTGCAGGAAGATGGCTGGCGGGACTGGCTGCTATGGACACAGGCAGCGGCCGAGCACACAGGCGACTGGACTGGCTCACCAAACAATCGCCAGGCGGTGATCGACCTACTCGCCGCCGACGCCGGCGAGTTCCTCACCTTCGCGATGGTGACAGCGAGGAAGAACTGATGAGCAAGCTCCGCGCAGTCCGCTGTGGACAATGAGCCTTTCCAAGCTGATCTTGCAGCTCAGGGCAGGTATGGTAGACCCGGTGATCGATGGGTGCGAGGCTCCAGGTAGGACAGTTGTCGACCAAAACCTGTGGAGCGGCCGGTCGCCGAGGCTTCCGCGCCGACCGAGCCGCGCACTTATCGGCAAGTGCGGTACCCCTGGGCGGCCGGGCGAATGTGTTGCCGAGTGGCAGCCCGGTCATACACCCTTTGGTGCAGCAGACGTCGCCGGGCACAGACAGAAGGAGCTCCTGTGAGGAAGAACGAGCCGACGGCAGGCCAGCCCCAGGGACAACAGGCGAATACGAGAGCGACGCTGACCGGCCCCGAACCGTTGCCGGCGGACATGACCGGTGCGGCGAGCTCAGCGAAGGCGGCCGTCGGCGACGTGCCGGTCTTCGCGTACATCGAAAGCCTTCCGCAGCCCCAACGGGGTATCGCGGAAAAAATCGATGCTCTCGCGGCCAGTACGTTGCCGGACGTCAAGCGGGCGGTGAAATGGGGGCAGGCGTACTACGGCGTCGGTAAGGGGTGGTCTTTCAGCTGCGGCGCCTTCGCCGACCACGTGAAGCTCATGTTCATCAACGGTTCGACACTGCTGGACCCGGTACCGCCGGTGACTCCAATCGGCATGGGCAAGGCAACCCGCGGCGTGGAGCTGGCGTCCGAGAAAGACCTCGACGAGCCCCAGATCGCTGCGTGGATGAAACAGATCACCGCCACGGCGGGCTTGGGCGGCATGGGGCGCTCAACCAAGTAGGGCTCGGGGCCACGCTCATAAGGCGACGTGTATCGCTGACGAGGGTTGCGCCTCGTCAGCACCACATTCTGTGCGGCAGCGTCCGATGGTCCTGGAGTGGACGACGCCCATAAATACCTGGGCACCCTTCCGACAAATCGAAGGATACCCAGTTCACTGGCACGGCCGGTGTTGTCCGGGAGTGTCCGATTTGATTACGGTTTGCCAGATGCCGCAGAAGGTGTTTCTAGGCGAGGTTGCGGAGCTGTCCCGGACTCGTGGTGCGGTTGCGGTCCTGAGCTGGGAGTCGTCTTCTAGGAAGGTGACGTCTCGTGTCCAATGAGCCACTTTCATCGTGCGTGGCGGCCGGTCTCGACGTGGTGCAGAACGAGGATGGCCTGCACGATCGTGGTGGCTCGGCGCGGGCAGCAACGCAACTTTGCGAGGACTTTCCAGGTCTTGAGGGCGGCGATCGCCCGCTCGCCGCAGGCGCGGATCTTGGCGTGCGCCTTGTTCACCGCCTTCTGCCGGCGAGATAGTCTCAGCCGGTGCCGGTGGCGCTTGAATGGTGTGCGGACCGTCCCGCCGGCGCCTTGGTAGCCCTTGTCAGCGAACGTCATGACGTCGGCGCTGGTCAGGATGTCGATGATGCCGTGGGTGCGGGCTGCGGTCAGGTCGTGGACCGAGCCCGGCAGCGCCGGCGACGCCCAGACGAGTCGTCCAGCGGCATCGGCGATGACCTGCACGTTGACCCCGTGTCGGTGATGCTTGCCGGAGTAGTACGGCCGCTGATCGGCGACGCGATCGATCGGAATGAGCGTGCCGTCCAGGATCGCGAAGGCGACGGCACGGATGCGTGCCATGGCCGCGGCCAAGTCATCGGCGGCCGCGGCGAGCAACGTGATCGCCTCCCGCACGTATCGCCAGGCGGTGGCGACCCCGATCCCGAACCCGGCGGCGAGGCGCGTGTAGGTGTCGCCGTTGCGCAGGTGGGCCAGGGCGAGCAGCGCCTGCCGGCCCGGGTCGAGGCGCCGCCACCGGGATCGATGCTG